>NZ_JBSHLM010000015.1:0-269826 GCF_053644375.1 Streptomyces sp. NPDC055400
AACGCCCGGTTACATTCCGAACCCGGAAGCTAAGCCTCACAGCGCCGATGGTACTGCAGGGGGGACCCTGTGGGAGAGTAGGACGCCGCCGAACTCCTTTTATAGAGCTGGTCCCTGAACTTCGGTTCAGGGACCAGCTCTTTTTTGTTCTGCGTCACTTGTCGTTCACGTTGCGCAGCCAACATCCCGTGTCATGGGGACAGTTGCAATGCTGAGGGCCGCCGGTATCGGAACCGGTGACGAGGTCATCGTGCCCGCCTACGGAAACATCGAGGTCGCCGAGGCCGTCGAACTGGCCGGAGCCAGGCCCGTGTTCGCGGACATAGATCCGGTCACGTACTGCCTCGCCCCCGCCTCGGTCGAGGGCGGCATCAGCGCACACACCGCGGCGATCATCGCCGTACACCGCTTCGGACAGCCGGCCGATGTGGCGCGGCTTCGGGAGATCGGTGGGCGGCGCGGGCTGCTCGTCCTGGAGCAGGGCGAATCGGAGCAGCCGCACGACGGGCTCGCCAAGCGGCGGGCGCACGCCGGATATCTGAACGCGCGGCTCAGCGGCGTACAGACACCCGCCGGGAGCGAGCGGCACACCTACCAGCAGTACGTCGTCCGGGTGCCCGGCAACGGGCGGCCCGACCGGGACGCCTTCGCACATGCCATACGGGCCAGGGGAATTGACTGCCGCGTGCCCGTGAAGACGCCCGTGCACCGGCTGCCGCGGTTCCGGCGTGACGTCGCGCTGCCGGAGACAGAGCGGGCCGCCGACGAGACTCTGGCGCTGCCCGTCAGCGCCACGCTGTCGCGGCGCGAGCTGCAGAAGGTCGTCTCCGCGTGCAATGCGCTCGGCGGGCTGCTGCAGCCTGCTTTCTGACGCGCAGGCGGGGCGGTTCGAACCGAGCTGAAGTTCGGGTATGCTTAATTCCGTTGCTGCGGGGGAAACCCCGGGAAAGCAACAGGCCCCTATAGCTCAGTCGGTAGAGCGTCTCCATGGTAAGGAGAAGGTCAGCGGTTCGATTCCGCTTGGGGGCTCAGACATAAAAGGCCTTCGCCCTTTCGGGCGGGGGCCTTTTGCGTTGAGTCTCTCAGTCCTTCTGGAGTTCCGGGACGCGCATCGTCAGGATGGCCATGTCGTCCGAAGGGGCGTCAGACGCGAAACGCTCCACCGCGCGCATGATGCGGGCCGCCACCGCGCCGGCCGTCAGGCCCGTACAGGTCGTCAGGACGTCCGCCAGGCCGTCGTCGCCGAGCATACGGGTGCCTTCGCGGCGCTCGGTGATGCCGTCCGTGACGCAGAGGAGGACGTCGCCCGGGTCGAGCGTCATCGTCTGCTCGTAGAGCTCCAGGTCCTCCATGACGCCGAGGAGCGGCTGCGGCTCCGCGTACGGCTCGACCGTGCCGTCCTGGCGCAGGCGCAGGGGGAGCGGGTGGCCGGCGCACACCATCTTCAGGACCGCCGAGCCGTCCTCCTGCGGCCACAACTCGCCGTAGAGGAGCGTGAGGAAGCGGCTGCGGGCGCCCTCGTCGAGGATCGCGGCGTTCAGGCGCTCCAGGACCGCGGGGCCGCCGAAGCCCTCGCGGGCCAGGAGGCGCAGGGCGTGACGGGCCAGGCCGGTCACCGCCGCGGCCTCGGGTCCCGTACCGCAGACGTCGCCGATGGCGAAGCCGTAGGCGCCGTCGCGGATCGGGAACAGGTCGTAGAAGTCGCCGCCCACCTCGTTGCCCTCGCCGGCCGCGCGGTAGATGACCTCCACCTCGACGCCCGGGATGTGCGGGAGCTCCGGCGGGAGCAGGCTCCGCTGGAGGGACTGGCTGATGGCCATGCGCTCCGAGTAGAGGCGCGCGTTGTCCAGGGCGAGCGCGGCACGGCGGCTCAAGTCCTCGGCCAGTTCCAGGATTTCCTGGCGGAAGTGTTCGTCGGATGGCTTGCCGAGGGTGAGCATGCCGATGACGCGGTTGCGGGCGACCAGGGGGAGGACGACCGTCTCGCCGCCGACCGCGGAGGCCGTCGCGAGGGTGGTGCCGATGCCCGAGCTGACGCTGGCGGGTGCGCCGAGGCCGAGGCTGCGCATGGACGTCCGCAGAGCCGCCTGATGGGCCGCCTCGGCGGGCGCCGCCCAGACGCGGGCTCCGGGGGAGGGGACCGGGTCGGGCGGGGCGATCTTGGAGAGGAGTGCCTTGAGGCCGTCGATGCGCTCCTCGTCCTCGTGCAGGACGTACGAGAGGTACGGCTCCGAGGACTGGTCGGCGATCGTGTAGACGGCGCACCAGGTGGCGAGTGTCGGGACCGTCATCTGGGCCATCAGGGCCAGGGTCTGGTCGCGGTCGAGGGTGCCGGCGAGGAGATCGGAGGCCTCGACGAGGAAGCTGAGGGAGCCACGGCGGAGCTTTTCGAGCTCGCCGAGGCGGGCCGACTCGACGGCCAGCGCGATGCGGTCGGCAGCGAACTGGAGGCGCAGGGCTTCCTCGTTCGAGTACCGGTCAGGTGCCTCGGCTGCGACGCCGAGGGAGCCGGTGAGGCGGCCCTCGACCTTGAGCGGGACCGTGACGACCGAGCGCATGCCCGTGCCGTTGAGGAGCGGGACGGCGCCGGGGACGAGGGTGAGGTCCTCGTGGACGGCCGGCATGCGGGCCGAGCCGTAGCGGCCGGGGCCCACCTCCACGGGGACGCGGGCGAAGCGCTGGCGGGCCGAGGGAAGGCCGGTGGAGGCGCGGACCTCCAGTTCGGTCTCGTCGTCCGTCGCGAGCAGCAGGAAGGCGGAGTCGCCGTCGAGCATGTCGCGGGCGCGTTCGACCGTGCGCTGGAGCAGGCCGTCGAGGTCGTCGGGGGCGGGTGAGCCGATGAAGACCTGGAACGGGTCGGACGCGTTGCCCTCGGACAGCGTGCCGCTCTCCGAGGTGGTCTGGCCGCGCAGCGGGGTCTGGAGGACGGCGCGCTCGTGGTCGCGTACGAGGAGGCAGACGGTGGAGGGATCGCCGTCGGTGTCGCGGACGCGGAGGTGGGACGCGTAGACGGGCGTCACGCGGCCGTTGGCGCCGCGGATGCCGTAACTGCCCTCCCAGCGCGAGAACTGCAGCGCGTCGGCGATTCCCGTGCTCGTGCCGGGGGTGTGCGGCCAGGCGGCGAAGTCGGTGAGGGGTTTGCCGACGACCTGTTCGGCGACATATCCGAACAGGTGCTCCGCGTCCTCGCTCCAGGCGGCGACGGCTCCCGTGCGGTCGATCTGGACGACGGCGACCCGGACTCTGCCGTCGGCCAGCGGGAGGAGGTCGGTGGGGAGCGCGGGGCCCGCGGTGCGGGTGCCCACCGAACGCTGGGGAAGGGCGAGTTGGAACCAGACGAGTTTGTGCGTCGGCGTGTAGTCGACGCCCCAGCGGGTGGCGAGGGCCGCGCAGAGCTGGAGACCGCGGCCGCCCTCGCGGTCGGGGCTGCCCATGTTGATCGCGGACTGCTGGAGCGGGATCTCGCGCTCCGGATAGCGGTCGGCGACCTCGATGCGTACGCCGTCGTCGGTGCGCAGGCACAGGACCTCCGCGGAGGTGCCGGCGTGCACCACGGCGTTCGTCACGAGCTCGCTGGTCAGGACGACCGCGTCGTCGATGATGTCGGGGAAGCCCCACCCCTGGAGGGTGTCGCGCACAAAGGCGCGGGCGGTCGCGACGGACCGCCCGACGGGGTCGAAGGTGGCAGCCGCGCGCGCGGTGATCACAGAACTCCCTGTAACAGTCGTACGAGTCTCGGCGCCCAGGTCTCCCGAACTCATGGCGCGGCCGCCCCCTCCGATGCCCGTCGTCCTCGTGCCACCGCCCTGGCCGGGCGGACCGGGGTGGGTGGACAGCCGCTGCCAAGGTTACTTACCTTCGCCGTCCATGCGGATGCCGGTCGCCAGTGTTTCCGTCCGGAGGGTGTGCGGAGGGTGTGCGAAGCTGCCGAACTGTTATGGCCTGGTTCTGCCATGGTGAAACACTGGGCAGGCTTCCGAAGAGAACCCGAGCAATCCGAGCAGTACGGCCGACCCTTGCGGGAGGGACACAGTGGAGTCTGGCGCAGCGTCGCGAGGCACGAATACGCGCGCAAAGGGCGGACAGTCCCTGGCGAAACAGCGTAAACCGCGCAATGGGACCACAGCGGTGGACACCGCTGCCCTGAACAGACTGCTCGCCGGGCTTGTGGCGATGCGGGACGGCAACTTCCGCAAGCGGCTCACGGTGTCGGGCGACGGCCTCATGACCGAGATCGCGGCGGTCTTCAACGAGGTCGCGGACCGGAATCTGCACCTCACCGGCGAGCTGTCGCGGGTGCGGCGGATGGTCGGGCGTGAGGGAAAGCTCACGGAACGGCTCGAGACGGGCGCCTGTGAGGGCTCGTGGGCCGCGGCGATCAACGCCTCGAACGCCCTGGTCGACGACCTCGTACGCCCGGTCTCCGAGGTCGGACGGGTGCTCACGGCGGTCGCGGAGGGCGATCTGTCGCCGCGCATGGAGCTGCGCTCGCAGGTGCCGGACGGCAACGGCCATCCGCTGCGGGGCGAGTTCCTCAAGGTCGGACGCACCGTCAACAACCTGGTGGACCAGTTGTCGACGTTCACCGACGAGGTCACGCGGGTGGCCAGTGAGGTGGGCACGGAGGGCAAGCTGGGCGGTCAGGCCCGGGTGCGCGGTATGTCCGGTTCGTGGAAGGACCTCACGGATTCGGTCAACACCATGGCGTACCGGCTGACGGCTCAGGTGCGTGACATTGCTCTCGTGACGACCGCGGTGGCGAAGGGCGATCTGTCCCGGAAGGTCACGGTTCACGTCGCGGGCGAGATGCTCGAGCTGAAGAACACCGTCAACACGATGGTGGACCAGCTGTCGTCGTTCTCCTCGGAAGTGACCCGGGTGGCCCGCGAGGTGGGCACGGAGGGCGAGCTCGGCGGCCAGGCGCAGGTGCCGGGTGTGGCGGGTGTGTGGAAGGACCTCACCGATTCCGTAAATCTTATGGCCGGCAACCTGACGGCCCAGGTGCGCGGGATCGCGCAGGTCACGACGGCGGTCGCCAACGGTGATCTGTCGCAGAAGGTGACGGTGTCGGCACGCGGTGAGGTCGCCCAGCTCGCCGAGACGATCAACCAGATGACCGAGACGCTGCGCACGTTCGCCGACGAGGTCACGCGCGTGGCCAACGAGGTCGGTGCGGAAGGGCAGCTCGGCGGCCAGGCGAATGTGCCCGGTGCGGCGGGAACGTGGAAGGACCTCACCGATTCGGTGAACACGGTCTTCCGGAATCTGACCACTCAGGTGCGCGACATCGCGACCGTCACGACGGCGGTGGCGAACGGTGATCTCTCGCAGAAGGTGACCGTCGATGTCGCCGGCGAGATGCTCGAACTGAAGAACACCGTCAACACGATGGTCGATCAGCTCTCCGCGTTCGGCTCGGAAGTCACGCGCGTGGCGCGGGAGATCGGTGTCGAGGGTGAGCTGGGCGGCCAGGCGCACGTCCAGGGCGCGGCCGGTACGTGGAAGGACCTGACGGACTCCGTCAACACGGCCTTCCGCAACCTGACGGGCCAGGTCCGCAACATCGCGCAGGTGACGACGGCGGTGGCCAACGGCGACCTGTCGCAGAAGGTCACCGTCGACGTGTCCGGCGAGATGCTCCAGCTGAAGAACACCGTGAACACGATGGTGGACCAGCTGTCCTCGTTCGCCGACCAGGTGACGCGCATGGCGCGCGACGTGGGCACCGAGGGTCGCCTCGGCGGTCAGGCGCGTGTGGACGGCGTGTCCGGTACCTGGAAGGAGCTCACGGACTCCGTCAACTTCATGGCGGGCAACCTGACTTCGCAGGTGCGCCAGATCGCGCAGGTGACCACGGCGGTGGCGCGGGGCGACCTGTCGCAGAAGATCGACGTGGACGCGCGCGGCGAGATCCTCGAACTCAAGAACACCATCAACACGATGGTCGACCAGCTCTCCGCGTTCGCCGACCAGGTGACGCGGGTGGCCCGCGAAGTGGGTACGGAGGGCCGGCTCGGCGGTCAGGCGCAGGTGCCCGGCGTCGCCGGTGTGTGGCGGGACCTGACCGACTCCGTGAACGGCATGGCCGGCAACCTCACCGCCCAGGTGCGCAATATCGCGCAGGTCGCCACGGCGGTGGCGCGCGGTGACCTGTCGCAGAAGATCGACGTGGACGCGCGCGGCGAGATCCTGGAGCTGAAGAACACCCTCAACACGATGGTGGACCAGCTCTCGAACTTCGCCGAGCAGGTCACGCGGGTCTCCCGCGAGGTGGGTACGGAGGGCATCCTCGGCGGGCAGGCCGAGGTCCAGGGTGTCTCCGGCACCTGGAAGGACCTCACCCAGTCCGTGAACGGCATGGCCAACAACCTGACCCTTCAGGTGCGCAACATCGCCGAGGTCACCACGGCCGTCGCGCGGGGCGACCTGTCCAAGAAGATCACCGTCGACGCGAAGGGCGAGATTCTCGAACTCGTCACGACCGTCAACACGATGGTGGACCAGCTGTCGTCGTTCGCCGAACAGGTGACCCGGGTGGCCCGCGAGGTGGGTACGGAGGGCCAGCTGGGCGGTCAGGCGCGCGTGCGGGGCGTCACGGGCATCTGGAAGGACCTCAGCGACAACGTCAACCTGATGGCCAACAACCTGACCAGTCAGGTGCGGAACATCTCGCAGGTCGCGACGGCCGTCGCCAACGGAGACCTCACCAAGAAGGTCACGGTCGAGGCGCGCGGCGAGGTCGCGCAGCTCGCCGACACGGTCAACACCATGGTGACGACGCTGAGTTCGTTCGCCGACCAGGTGACCCGGGTGGCCCGCGAGGTGGGCACCGACGGCATCCTCGGCGGGCAGGCCCGCGTACCGGGAGTCTCCGGTACGTGGAAGGACCTCACCGAGTCCGTGAACGGCATGGCGTCGAACCTGACCGGACAGGTCCGCAACATCGCGATGGTCACGACCGCCATCGCCAAGGGCGACCTGACCAAGAAGATCGACATCGACGCCCGCGGCGAGATCCTCGAACTCAAGACGACCATCAACACGATGGTCGACCAGCTGTCCTCGTTCGCCGAGCAGGTGACCCGGGTCGCCCGTGAGGTGGGTACGGAGGGCCAGCTCGGCGGTCAGGCGCGCGTGCGCGACGTCGACGGCACCTGGCGCGACCTGACCGAGTCCGTGAACGAGATGGCCGGAAACCTGACCCGTCAGGTGCGCGCCATCGCGGCCGTCGCCACGGCGGTGACCCGCGGCGACCTGAACCTCAAGATCGACGTCGACGCGGCGGGCGAGATCCAGGTCCTCCAGGACAACATCAACAAGATGATCTCCAACCTGCGCGACACCACGATCGCCAACGAGGAGCAGGACTGGCTGAAGGGCAACCTGGCGCGCATCTCCGGCCTCATGCAGGGCCGCCGCGACCTCGAGGACGTGGCCTCGCTGATCATGAGCGAGCTGACGCCGGTCGTCTCCGCCCAGCACGGCGCGTTCTTCCTGGCGCTGCCGACGGACGAGGCCGAGGCGGCCGGTGGCGCGCCCGAGGACGCGTACGAGCTGCGCATGCTCGGCAGTTACGGCTACTCGATGGGGTCCATGCCGACGTCCTTCCGGCCCGGTGAGACGCTGATCGGGACCGCGGCCCAGGAGAGGCGCGCGATCCTCGTGGAGAACGTGCCGCAGGGCTATCTGAAGATCGCTTCCGGGCTCGGGGAGGCGCCGCCCGCACATGTCATCGTGCTGCCGGTGCTCTTCGAGGGGACGGTCCTCGGTGTGATCGAGCTGGCGACGTTCCAGCCGTTCACGCAGATCCAGAAGGACTTCCTGAACCAGATCGCCGAGATGATCGCGACGAGCGTGAACACCATCTCCGTCAACACGAAGACGGAGGTGCTGCTCAAGCAGTCGCAGGAGCTCACCGAGCAACTGCGCGAGCGTTCCGCCGAGTTGGAGAACCGGCAGAAGGCGCTCCAGGCGTCCAACGCGGAGCTGGAGGAGAAGGCCGAGCTGCTCGCCCAGCAGAACCGCGACATCGAGGTCAAGAACACCGAGATCGAAGAGGCCAGGCAGGTCCTGGAGGAGCGTGCCGAGCAGCTCGCGGTCTCCATGCGGTACAAGTCCGAGTTCCTGGCGAACATGTCGCACGAGCTGCGTACGCCGCTCAACTCCCTGCTGATTCTCGCCAAGTTGCTCGCCGACAACGCGGACTCGAACCTGACCCCGAAGCAGGTCGAGTTCGCCGAGACGATCCATGGCGCCGGTTCCGACCTGCTCCAGCTGATCAACGACATCCTCGACCTGTCGAAGGTCGAGGCGGGCAAGATGGACGTGTCGCCGACCCGCATCGCTCTGGTGCAGCTCGTCGACTACGTAGAGGCCACTTTCCGCCCGCTGACCGCGGAGAAGGGCCTCGACTTCTCCGTACGGGTCTCTCCCGAACTGCCCGCGACGCTGCACACGGACGAACAGCGCCTGCTCCAGGTGCTGCGCAACCTGCTGTCCAACGCGGTCAAGTTCACCGACTCCGGAGCCGTCGAACTGGTCATCAGGCCGGCGGGCGCGGACGTGCCCAACGCCATCCGTGAGCAGCTCCTCGAGGCGGGCTCCCTGCGGGAGGCGGACGGCGACCTGATCGCCTTCTCCGTGACCGACACCGGCATCGGCATCGCGGCCAGCAAGATGCGGGTGATCTTCGAGGCGTTCAAGCAGGCCGACGGGACGACGAGCCGCAAGTACGGCGGCACGGGCCTCGGCCTGTCCATCAGCCGTGAGATCGCGCGGCTCCTCGGCGGTGAGATCCACGCGCAGAGCGAGCCGGGCCGCGGCTCCACGTTCACGCTGTACATGCCGCTGCATGCGAGCGAACTGCCGCCGCAGGGCTACCCGCAGCTCGCTCCGTCCATCGAGCCGGGGATCCACGCCGTGCCGATGGAGGGTGCCATGCCGCCCGAGGCGTCGATGCCGCCGGAGGTCAGGTCGTACCAGGACACCCAGCACGGTCCCGCCGCGCTCTTCAGGCGGCGCCGCAAGCAGGTGGCCGCGTCCGAACAGCGGCCGGCGCTGCCGGGACAGCCCGGGCAGCAGGCGCCGGTGGCGCCCGCGCAGGACCGTGCCCAGGAGCAGTGGGCGGGAACCGGACAGGAAGGGGCGCCGCAGGAGCGACGCACGTTCCTCTTCGGCGGCGAGAAGGTGCTCATCGTCGACGACGACATCCGTAACGTCTTCGCGCTCACCAGCGTCCTGGAGCAGCACGGTCTGTCCGTGCTGTACGCCGAGAACGGCCGGGAGGGGATCGAGGTCCTCGAACAGCACGACGACGTGACGGTCGTCCTGATGGACATCATGATGCCGGAGATGGACGGCTACGCGACGACGACGGCGATCCGCAGGATGCCGCAGTTCGCCGGGCTGCCGATCATCGCGCTCACGGCGAAGGCGATGAAGGGCGACAGGGAGAAGGCCATCGAGTCCGGGGCCTCCGACTACGTCACGAAGCCGGTCGATCCGGATCATCTGCTGACGGTGATGGAGCAGTGGATGCGCGGGGAGTGACCGGGTAGGTGTGCGTTGCTGAGCAGTTGTTGACTGAGTGTGGCCGAAGCCGTGTAGAAGTGCGGTATTCGGGGAACCTTCTGGTCTCCCACTGCGTTTGCGCTACGTGCACAGTGACATCGCGGTGACAGGGTGTGGCGACAGGCGGGGTGCGGCTACCATGACCGGCACAAGGACGGGCGACGCAAGGGAGTCGCCCTCTGGGGCGGCTTCCGGAGCCGTCCCAAGTCCTGCGGACAGGGGCGGCCCCATGCCGGGGCGAGGAGGGCGGGCCATGGTGCAGAAGGCCAAGATCCTCCTGGTCGATGACCGGCCGGAGAATCTGCTGGCGCTGGAGGCCATCCTCTCCGCGCTCGATCAGACACTGGTGCGGGCATCGTCCGGGGAGGAAGCACTCAAGGCGCTACTCACGGACGATTTCGCGGTCATTCTGCTGGATGTTCAGATGCCGGGAATGGACGGTTTCGAAACCGCGGCGCACATCAAGCGCCGTGAGCGGACACGCGACATCCCGATCATCTTCCTCACGGCCATCAACCACGGCCCGCACCACACGTTCCGTGGGTACGCGGCCGGCGCGGTGGACTACATCTCGAAGCCGTTCGACCCGTGGGTCCTGCGCGCGAAGGTCTCGGTGTTCGTCGAGCTGTACATGAAGAACTGCCAACTGCGGGAGCAGGCAGCCCTGCTGCGGCTCCAGCTCGAGGGCGGCGGGAAGTCGGACGTCGGCGACGCCAAGGAGCCGGCCGGGCTGCTGGCCGAACTCTCCGCGCGGCTCGCCGCCGTTGAGGAGCAGGCCGAGGCGCTCTCGAAGCAGCTCGACGACGAGTCGGCGGACGCCGCCGCGGTCGCCACGGCAGCCCATCTCGAGCGCAAACTCACCGGACTGCGCCGCGCTCTTGACGCCCTGGAGCCCGGCACGGGAAGTGGCGCACCGTCACTTCCCTCGCAGAACTGAGCAGCAGCCCACCTTTTGAGGAAGCGTCACCTCCGGGCACACCGAACCGCGACACGGACGGGTGAAGCAGTGGGCACACGTGTCCGCAGTGGTCTCCACCGGTAACCTCACACCCATGGCCTCACGTCCCGCAGCCAAGAAGTCGCCCGCGAAGAAGGCGGCCGCGCCGACCAAGGCTCCGGCGAAGAAGGCCCCTGCCAAGAAGGCGGCCGCGAAGAAGCCCGCGGCCAAGAAGGCGTCCCCGAGGAAAGCCGCGGCGAAGAAGTCCGCGCCCAAGCCGGTGCCCAGCCCCACCGGGGGCGTGTACCGGCTCGCACGCGCGCTCTGGCTCGGCGTCGCGCACAGCGTGGGCGCGATGTTCCGCGGCATAGGACGTGGCGCCAAGGGGCTCGACCCGGCACACCGCAAGGACGGCCTCGCGCTCCTGCTCCTTGGCCTGGCGCTGATCGTCGCGGCGGGCACCTGGTCCAATCTGCGCGGACCCGTCGGCGACCTCGTCGAAATGCTCGTCACGGGCTCGTTCGGCCGCCTCGACCTGCTCGTACCGCTGCTGCTCGGCGGCATCGCCGTACGCCTCATCCGGCACCCCGAGAAGCCCGAGGCCAATGGGCGCATCGTGATCGGCCTGTCCGCGCTCGTCATCGGCGTGCTCGGCCAGGTCCACATCGCCTGCGGCTCGCCCGCCCGCACCGACGGGATGCAGGCCATAAGGGACGCCGGAGGGCTCATCGGCTGGGGCGCCTCCACCCCGCTGAGCTTCACCATGGGAGAGGTGCTCGCGGTACCGCTCCTCGTCCTGCTCACCGTCTTCGGGCTGCTCGTGGTCACCGCGACGCCCGTGAACGCGATCCCGCAGCGCCTGCGGCTGCTCGGCGTGAAGCTCGGCGTCGTCCATCCGGACACCGAGGACGACCCTCTCGGCGCCGACGGTGCGACGGACGACGACGAGCGCTACGACGACCAGTGGCGCGAGTCCCTGCCCGCGCGCTCCAGGCGGCGCCCGGCGGACCCGGAGGCGTACGACCCCGACCAGGCGGAGCAGGAGGCGCTCTCCAAGCGGCGCAGGCCCAGGCGCACGCCTGTGCAGCCCGTCGTGACCCGGCCCATGGACGCGGTCGACGTGGCCGCGGCGGCCGCTGCCGCGCTCGACGGGGCCGTGCTGCACGGCATGCCGCCGTCGCCGCTCGTCGCCGATCTGACGCAGGGGGTCGGTACAGAGCGGGAAAGCGCTCCGGAGCGCACGGCGCCGGTACCGACCGCGCGGGCGAAGACCCCGGTGAAGGAGACCAAGGAGGCGGCTCCGGAGCCCGCGGCCACGGTGGCCAAGGCCGGCGTGCCCGACCTGACGAAGTCGGCCCCCGACGCCCCGCGCGACCTCCCGCCGCGCGCCGAGCAGCTCCAGCTGTCCGGAGACATCACCTACTCGCTGCCCTCGCTCGACCTCCTGGAGCGCGGCGGCCCCGGCAAGTCGCGCAGCGCGGCCAACGACGCCGTCGTCGACTCGCTGTCGAACGTTTTCTCCGAGTTCAAGGTCGACGCCGCCGTCACCGGCTTCACGCGCGGCCCGACGGTCACTCGCTACGAGATCGAGCTCGGCCCCGCCGTGAAGGTCGAGAAGATCACGGCGCTGGCGAAGAACATCGCCTACGCCGTCGCGTCCCCGGACGTCCGGATCATCTCGCCCATCCCCGGCAAGTCGGCCGTCGGCATCGAGATCCCGAACACCGACCGCGAGATGGTCAAGGTGGGTGACGTGCTGCGCCTCGCCGACGCGGCCGAGGACGACCACCCGATGCTCGTCGCGCTCGGCAAGGACGTCGAGGGCGGCTACGTCATGGCCAACATGGCGAAGATGCCGCACATCCTCGTCGCCGGCGCCACCGGATCCGGAAAGTCCTCGTGCATCAACTGCCTGATCACCTCGATCATGTGCCGGGCGACCCCCGAGGACGTGCGCATGGTCCTCGTCGACCCCAAGCGCGTCGAGCTCACCGCGTACGAGGGCATCCCGCACCTGATCACGCCGATCATCACCAACCCCAAGCGGGCCGCCGAGGCGCTGCAGTGGGTCGTGCGCGAGATGGACCTGCGCTACGACGACCTCGCGGCGTTCGGCTACCGGCACATCGACGACTTCAACCAGGCGATCCGCGACGGCAAGCTCAAGACGCCGGAGGGCAGCGAGCGCGAGCTGAAGACGTATCCGTATCTGCTGGTCATCGTCGACGAGCTCGCGGACCTGATGATGGTGGCGCCGCGGGACGTCGAGGACTCGATCGTGCGCATCACGCAGCTCGCGCGCGCGGCCGGCATCCACCTGGTGCTCGCCACCCAGCGCCCGTCGGTCGACGTCGTCACCGGACTCATCAAGGCCAACGTCCCCTCCCGGCTCGCCTTCGCCACCTCCTCGCTCGCCGACAGCCGCGTCATCCTCGACCAGCCGGGCGCCGAGAAGCTGATCGGCAAGGGTGACGGGCTCTTCCTTCCGATGGGCGCGAACAAGCCCACCCGTATGCAGGGCGCGTTCGTCACCGAGGACGAGATCCACGCCGTCGTCCAGCACTGCAAGGACCAGATGGCGCCCGTCTTCCGGGAGGACGTCACCGTCGGCACCAAGCAGAAGAAGGAGATCGACGAGGACATCGGCGATGACCTCGACCTGCTGTGCCAGGCCGCTGAGCTGGTCGTTTCCACGCAATTCGGGTCCACGTCGATGCTCCAGCGCAAGCTGCGCGTCGGCTTCGCGAAGGCCGGGCGGCTCATGGACCTCATGGAGTCGCGGAACATCGTGGGCCCGAGCGAGGGTTCGAAGGCACGTGACGTTCTTGTGAAGCCTGACGAACTGGATGGAGTGCTCGCCGTGATCCGCGGGGAGGCTCAACCCTGAGGCGCGCGTCGCAGGGACAGCGCGCGCCCCGGCAGGAAGAACGGACGGCTCACACTCGCGATCGACGCTCACTCGTAAGGGAGCGTGAGGCAACCGTTTCCCCTCCTCGTACGTCAAGTTGAGGGAGGGGCCGGGTACGTGTCCCAGCATCGGGGTGACCGGTCGTTGTGTCCGGCCATTCCGATGGCGTACAAAGTCTGACCGCCCGGTTGCCCCACCCTTTCGTACCCCCCCTAGACTGAACCTCCAGCAGGTGGTTACACGCTCGAAAGGCGCCCCCGTGTCCATCGGCAACTCCCCTGAAGACGACCGTCCTTCGGATGACCTTCACGCGACGCCCACACCGGCCGTCGAGCAGGCGCCCACGCCCGCGGACGACCGTCCCTCGATCGGACGCGTCCTCCGTCAGGGGCGCGTCGACGCCGGGATGACCGTCGACGAAGTCAGTACGTCCACGCGGGTGCGCGTCCCGATCGTGCACGCGATCGAGGAGGACGACTTCTCCCGGTGCGGCGGCGACGTCTACGCCCGCGGTCACATCCGGACCATCGCGCGCGCCGTGGGTGTCGATCCCGAGCCGCTTCTCGCCCAGTTCGCCGACGAGCACGGCGGGCGGCCCGCGCCGACTCCGACCGCTCCGCTGTTCGAGGCCGAGCGGATCAGGTCCGATCCGCGCCGGCCGAACTGGACGGCGGCCATGGTCGCCGCGATCGTCGCGGTGATCGGCTTCGTCGGGTTCACCGCGTTCGGCGGCAGCGACGACGGCGGTGCCAAGCAGCAGGCTGCCGAGGGCGCGACACCCGCCAGCGGCAAGCCGAAGCCCACGCAGACCCCCAAGCCCAGCAAGCCCACCGATCCCAAGCCCGACCCGACCGACAGCGCGATCGCGGCCGCGCCCCGCGACAAGGTCACTGTCAAGATCAACGCGGCGGACGGCCGCAGCTGGATCTCCGCGAAGGACCACAACGGACGGATCATGTTCGACGGCCTGCTCGAGCAGGGTGAGTCGAAGACCTTCCAGGACAATCAGAAGGTCGACCTCGTCCTCGGCGACGCGGGCGCCATCCAGCTGTACGTGAACGGCAAGCAGGTGGACAACGAGTTCGAGCCCGGACAGGTCGAGCGCCTTACCTACACCAAGGGTGATCCCGAGGTCGGATGAGCGGGAGGTTGCCCGGTGGTGATCTCCGGGTAACCCTCGCGGGCGGGGCTGTCGGCGGGACGAAGTAGTCTTGAGCCCATGCCCGAACGCCGTACCGTCGCCCTTGTCACTCTTGGCTGCGCCCGTAACGAGGTGGACTCGGAGGAGCTCGCAGGCCGCTTGGAGGCGGACGGCTGGGAGCTCGTCGAGGACGCCGAGGCCGCAGACGTCGCTGTCGTCAACACCTGTGGCTTCGTCGAAGCCGCCAAGAAGGACTCCGTCGACGCCCTTCTCGAAGCCAATGACCTCAAGGGCCATGGCAGAACCCAGGCCGTCGTGGCCGTCGGCTGCATGGCCGAGCGGTACGGCAAGGACCTGGCGGAAGCCCTCCCCGAGGCCGACGGCGTGCTCGGCTTCGACGACTACGCCGACATCTCCGACCGGCTCCAGACCATCCTCAACGGCGGCATCCACGCCTCCCACACCCCGCGCGACCGGCGCAAGCTGCTGCCGATCAGCCCTGCCGAGCGGCAGGACGCGGGCGCCGAGGTGGCGCTTCCCGGACACGCCCCCGTGGACCTGCCCGACGGTCTCGCGCCCGCGTCCGGCCCCCGTGCCCCGCTGCGCCGCCGCCTCGGGACGAACCCCGTCGCCTCGGTGAAGCTGGCGTCCGGCTGCGACCGGCGCTGCTCGTTCTGCGCGATCCCGTCCTTCCGCGGCTCCTTCATCTCGCGCCGGCCCAGCGACGTCCTCGGTGAGACGCGCTGGCTCGCCGAACAGGGCGTCAAGGAGGTCATGCTCGTCTCCGAGAACAACACCTCGTACGGCAAGGACCTCGGCGACATCCGACTCCTGGAGACGCTGCTGCCCGAGCTGGCCGCCGTCGACGGGATCGAGCGGGTGCGCGTCAGCTACCTCCAGCCCGCCGAGATGCGCCCCGGCCTCATCGACGTCCTCACGGGCACCGACAAGGTCGTCCCGTACTTCGATCTCTCGTTCCAGCACTCGGCGCCCGCCGTGCTGCGCTCCATGCGGCGCTTCGGGGACACCGACCGGTTCCTCGACCTGCTCTCCACGATCCGGGACAGGGCGCCGCAGGCCGGTGTCCGGTCGAACTTCATCGTGGGCTTCCCCGGCGAGAGCGAGGCCGACCTGGCCGAGCTGGAGCGCTTCCTCACCGGCGCCCGCCTCGACGCGATCGGCGTCTTCGGCTACTCCGACGAGGAGGGCACCGAAGCTGCGACGTACGAGCACAAGCTCGACGAGGACGTCGTCGCCGAGCGCCTCGCGCGCGTGTCGCGGCTCGCCGAGGAGCTGGTCTCGCAGCGCGCGGACGAGCGCGTCGGCGAGGCGGTCCACGTGCTCGTCGAGTCCATCGACGACGAGGACGGCGCTGTCGGGCGCGCGGAGCACCAGGCGCCCGAGACGGACGGACAGGTGCTGCTCACGAGCAGCGAGGGCCTGAGCGTGGGTCGTATCGTCGAGGCAAAGGTGATCGGCACCCAGGGCGTGGACCTGGTCGCCGAGCCGCTCCAGTGTTCTGAGGAGGCGGGCAGATGACCGGAGTCCCGGCGTCCGCCACGGGCGGTTCCGGTAGGGCGGCGCCCGGCGGGAAGCTGGGTGCTGCGGCCGTCAACCAGGCCAGCCTGTGGAACATCGCGAACATCCTGACCATGGTCCGGCTCCTCCTCGTGCCGGGTTTCGTCGTGCTCCTGCTCACCGACGGCGGCTACGACCCCGTCTGGCGCGCCTGGGCCTGGGCGGCCTTCGCCGTCGCCATGATCACGGATGTCTTCGACGGGCATCTGGCGCGCACGTACAACCTGGTCACGGACTTCGGGAAGATCGCCGACCCCATCGCCGACAAGGCGATCATGGGGGCGGCCCTCATCTGTCTCTCCAGCCTCGGCGACCTCCCCTGGTGGGTGACGGGAGTGATCCTCGGGCGTGAGCTCGGGATCACCCTGCTGCGCTTCTGGGTCATCCGGTACGGGGTGATCCCGGCCAGCCGCGGCGGCAAGATGAAGACCCTCGCGCAGGGCACGGCGGTCGGGATGTACGTCCTGGCGCTGACCGGGCCGCTGGCCACCTTCCGGTTCTGGGTGATGGCCGTGGCGGTCGCGCTGACCGTGCTCACCGGCCTCGACTACGTGAAGCAGGCCGTAGTGCTGCGGCGGCAGGGCATGGCGGCCGAGCGTGCCGCCCGCGACGAACGTGAGGCGGCGGCGGAGCAGTGACGTCCGGAGCGGTCGGCGGTGGCGGGGCGGACGGCCTCGCCACCGCCGCCGTGGTGCTCCGGCTGCTCACCGAGCGCGGCGAGACCCTCGCGGTCGCCGAGTCGCTCACCGGCGGCCTCGTGGCCGCCGGCATCACCTCGGTGCCGGGCGCCTCGCGCGTCTTCCGCGGGTCCGTGACCTCGTATGCGACCGAGCTGAAACGGGACGTCCTCGGCGTCGACGGCACTCTCCTGGCCGAGCGAGGGGCGGTGGATCCCGAGGTCGCCCTGCAGATGGCGACCGGGGTGCGCAGGGTCCTCGGCGCGGACTGGGGAATCGCGACCACAGGCGTGGCCGGGCCCGACGAGCAGGACGGGCAGCCGGTGGGGACGGTGTTCGTGGCCGTCGCCGGTCCGGGGGATTCCACGGCCTTCGAGGCGGGCTCCGGAGGGGCTGACGCGGGAGACGGCGCCGGGGTTGAGGGGTCCGGGGCTCAGGCAGGCAGTTTCGCTCGTAGCCGGAAAGTGGCCGCGTTGCGGTTGAACGGCGATCGTTCGGAAATCCGTATGAAGAGTGTACGGAGTGTGCTTGAACTGCTGCTTGAGCGGCTCTTGAGCGAACGCGCAGAGAATGAGCGGGCACAGGATACGGAACAGAACGGGGGGTTTTGATGTTTACAGCCCTGAGTGAACACGACATCGCTCCCCGCACGGCCGCGGCGCAAGGCGGTACGGTGGGGCGTGAAGGATGCGGCTACGCGGTCCGAGGAGGGAGCCACCGATGATTCTGCTCCGTCGCCTGCTGGGTGACGTGCTGCGTCGGCAGCGCCAGCGCCAGGGCCGTACTCTGCGCGAAGTCTCCTCGTCCGCCCGAGTCTCGCTCGGCTATCTCTCCGAGGTGGAGCGGGGGCAGAAGGAGGCATCCTCCGAGCTGCTGTCCGCTATTTGCGACGCGCTTGACGTACGGATGTCCGAGCTCATGCGCGAGGTGAGCGACGAGCTCGCTCTCGCCGAGCTGGCCGTGTCGGCAGCGGCTACTGATCCGGTGCCCGCGCCGGTTCGCCCGCGGCTGAATTCTGTCTCCGTGGCCGGTGTCCCACCGGAACGGGTGACCATCAAGGCGCCTGCGGAAGCGGTGGACGTCGTCGCTGCGTGAGTCCGCGCGGCGTGACGCCTCATGCAGGTGTCACTCATAAGTGTGTGAAAGTCCCGGCCGGGAGATCGGCCGGGACTTTTGCATGTCGAGGGGACTGGGTGGTGGGAGCGGGGTGTCGGGAGGGGCGGGCCGGGGTGTTTGGGGTGGTGGGCCACGGGCGTCGGAGCGGGCTCGACATGCCCGCATCAGGGCATTCGTGCCATGGTGAAGGGGATTTCGACGTGCGCGGGAGCGCCTTCGGTGTGCGGAAACGGCTCCGGAGCGCCCTGCCGCCGGGTGGCGCCGGCATTCGGGTTCGATCCGATCCGGCATCGGGCAGGAGGTGGCGGCCGTGGCGTGGCGGACCGTGCGCGGAATACCGGCCGGGGTGTGGCGGAACGCGCGCTGGATACCGGCCGTGGCCTTCGGGACGCTGTGGTGGTGGGGCCTGCTGCGGCTGGCCTTCTCGCCGGACGCGGGAGCGTTCGAGGGAGCCGTGGCGGCCGGTGGGTGGGGGCTGAGCCTGCTGCCGGTGCACTGTGTGCCCAGGGCCCGGGCCGCGAGGGCGGTGGGGGCCGTGAGGCGGGGCGGGACTTCTGCGGGGGCGAGGCGGTTTTCTGGGGAGGCTGTGGGGGCGACGGGGGCCGATGGGGCGGCTATGAGGGCGAGGCGGTCCGCTGGGGCCGGCCTGCTTACCAGGGCATGGCGACGCCGCCGTTCGGGCGGAGGATCTGGCCCGTCGTGAACGATGACGCGTCCGACGCCAGGTGCAGGACGGCGTGGGCGATGTCGTCCGCCTCGCCTACGCGGCCCAGCGGGGACATCCGGACCATCAGAGCCTCGGTGTGCGACTGCTCCGACGCGTCGTGGCGGCCGGTCATGGGCGTACGGATCCAGCCGGGAGCGACCGCGTTGGCGCGGATGCCCTGCGGGCCGACCTCGGTCGCCAGGGTCTTCGTCAGCTGGACGACCGCGGCCTTCGAGGCGCCGTAGCAGAGCAGTCCGGGGCCGCCGGTGTCCACGGCGCCCGACGCCATCGTGACGATGCTGCCGCGAGTGCCCGTCGCGATCATGGCGCGGGCGGCCTCCTGGCAGGCGTACAGCACCCCCTTGAAATTGATGCCGAGGACGCGGTCGAGGTCCTCGTCGCGGGTCTCCAGGACGGGGCTGCTGTGCATGATCCCGGCGATCGCGGCCATGACGTCGAGACGGCCCGCCGCGTCGACGGCCGCGGCCACCGCCTCGGCGAGCTGGGTGCGGTCCGCGACGTCGAGGGCGTGGGTGCGGGCCGTGCCGCCCCTGGCCTTGATCAGCGTCTCCGTCTCGTGCAGGCCCTGCGCGTCGCGGTCGGCGCAGTGCACGGTGGCTCCGGCGTCGGCCAGGAGCAGGGCGGAAGCGCGTCCGATGCCGCTCGCGGCGCCGGTGACGAATGCGGTGCGTCCGGTGAGGTCGTACGCGGTGACGGGCATGAGGGGACCGTACGAGCATTTCTGACGGGCCGTCAATTAGCTTGTACGGGCTATCTGGTGAGGCTTTGTCATCTGATGAGCGGGGGCTGCTTGGTGGACGGGCGGGGGGCCGGGCCGTGTTGGCAGGAGGGGCACCAGTAGGTGGGGCGGTCACGGGAGCCGTCGCCCTGGTCGGCCACGCGGATCGGGGTGCGGCAGCGCAGGCAGGGGCGAGGCGCCCGGCCGTAGACGTAGAGCCGCTGGCCGGGGCGGCGGCTGCCGGTGGTGACGCGTGCGGGGCGGTCGCGATTGGCTTCGAGGAGCTTCTTGGCGAGCTCGGGGAGGCGGGCGGCGGTGTCGTCGGGGAGGTCGCCGACGGGCAGCCACGGGGTGACCTGGAGGAGGAAGCACAGCTCGGACTTGTAGACGTTGCCGACGCCCGCGAGATTGCGCTGGTCGAGGAGCGCCTCGCCGAGGGGGCGGGCCGGGTCACTGAGGAGGTTGCGCAGGGCCGTTTCGGCGTCCCAGTCCGGGCCGAGCAGGTCGGGGCCGAGGTGGCCGACCACCTTGATCTCGTCGGCCGTGCGCATGAGTTCGAGGACGGGGAGGCGGTAGCCCACGGCGGTGCGGGTGGCGTTGCCGAGGATCGCGCGGATCTGGTGGCCGGGGCCGCCGGTCCAGCGCTCGCCGAGTGCGTAGACCTTCCAGGAGCCGTCCATGCGGAGGTGCGAGTGCAGGGTGAGGCCGCCCTCTATGCGGGTGAGGAGGTGCTTGCCGCGCGGGGTGACGTCGAGGACCGTGCGGCCGGTCAGATCGGCCGTGGCGAAGCGGGGGACGCGCAGGTCGGAGCGGATGAGCACCTGGCCCGCGAGGGCGGTGTGCAGACGCCGCGCGGTCTGCAGGACGGTGTCGCCTTCGGGCATGGGTCAAGGGTGGCACGGGTGGCAGCGGTGGGGTGGTTGGTGGGCCGGCGTGAGGAGCGGGGCCGGGAGGAGGGAGCGGTGGGCCGGTGGGGGTATGGGGCGACGTCGTGGGGGGCGGGTGGGCGTGTTCCGTGCGGGGGCGGGACTAGGCGCGCAGCCGCAGGCCTCGCGGGGTCGCGTGGAAGCCGGCTGTTTCCAGGAGGGACGAGAACGGTGAGGTCAGAGCGGCGGAGCCGTTGATCCGCTCCACGGTGATCGTCCCGAGGGAACCCGCTCTGGCGGCGTCTGCCAGTGCCTCCGCGGCGGCGGGCAGCCGGGAGTCCTCGGCGACCTCGGCCGCGGAGAGCGTGCCGGCGTCGCCTTCGGACGCCGGCCAGGCCAGCAGGGTCTTGCCGCCGCGCTCCATGTAGAGGGTCAGTTCGCCGTCGACGAGCACGACCAGGGAGCCCGCCTTGCGGCCCGGCTTGTGTCCGGCGCCGGTGGGGGAGTCGGGCCAGGTCAGGGCAGCACCATAGGCGTTCGCCGGGTCTGCGGCGGCGAGAACGATGGCTCTGGAAGCGGCTCTTCGGCGGCGTGGGGTGCGATCGGGGCCTGGGCCGGGGCGGCCGGGTGCGGACCAGGCGTTGTGTTCCGCGAAGTCCGGGGGGAAATCCGGGACGGCGTCCGGGGAGAAGCCCGGGGGAAGGTCCGGGGGGAAGTCCGGGACGGTGTGCGGTCCGGTGGCGGTGGACCACGACGGATCCCAGGCTGCCGACGGGTCGGTCGTGGAGTTCATGGGAGCCCCGGGCGGACCGGCGTAGGGGTCGGGCGGGGCGTCCCCGCGGTCGCGTGCGTTCGCGGCCGCGCGCAGGCGGTCCACCGCGCCGTCCATCGCGAACTGTGCGGCGCCGAGGCCCTCGACGACGTACCCCCGTCGGGCCTGGCCGCTGTCCTCGAAGGCGGACAGGACGCGGTACACCGCGGAGAAGCCGCCCTCCACGCCCTCCGCGGCGACGGCGCCCCGGGTCACCACGCCGTGCCGGTCGAGGAGCGTGCGGGCCAGGGCATGGGCGCGCACCGTCGGGTCGGGGTCGGCTGTGGGCAGCAGTGACCAGCGGCCCGCGACGGTCGGCGGGCCCGAGCGGGAGGCGGTCCGCGCGGCGGCGGTGAGGCCCCCGTAGCGCCCGCGAGGGATCGCGCGGCGGGCGCGATGAGCCGTGGATCCCGCGGTGCGGCCCGACCCGAGGAGCGAGCGCATCGGGGCCAGCGTGTCGTTCGTGAGCCGCCCGGACCAGGCCAGATCCCAGAGTGCGTCCGCCAGCTGAGGATCGCTGGCGTCGGGGTGCGTCGTCGCGCGGACCTGGTCGGCGATCTGGCGGAAGAACAGGCCGTAGCCACCGGAGAGCGTGTCCACGACGGACTGGTGGAGAGCAGTGAGCTCCAGGGGATGGGGTGCGGGGAGCAGGAGGGGGGCCGTGTCGGCCAGGTACAGGGAGACCCAGCCGTCCTTGCCGGGCAGGGAGCCCGCGCCTGCCCACACGACCTCGCCCGACGCCGTGAGTTCGTCGAGCATCGCGGGCGCGTAGCCCGAGACCCGGGACGGCAGGACGAGCTTCTCCAGGGCGGACGCCGGTACGGACGCGCCCTGCAACTGCTCGACCGCGCGCACCAGACCGTCGACACCGCGCAGTCCGTTCCCGCCCAAGTGCTGCCACTGGGGCAGGAACTGGGCGAGGGCGGCGGGCGGTACCGGCTCCAGCTCGTGCCGCAGGGCCGCGAGCGAACGCCTGCGCAGACGCCGGAGCACCGTCGCGTCACACCACTCCTGGCCGATGCCGGCCGGATGGAACTCGCCTTGCACCACCCGCCCGTTCGCCGCCAGGCGTTGCAGCGCGCCGTCCGTGACGGCCGCGCCGAGGCCGAAGCGGGTGGCGGCCACGGCCGAGGTGAACGGGCCGTGCGTGCGCGCGTACCGGGCGAGAAGGTCGCCCAGGGGATCCTTGACGGGCTCCGTGAAGGCCTCGGGTACGCCGACGGGCAGCGCGGTGCCGAGCGCGTCCCGCAGTCGGCCCGCGTCCTCGATCGCCGCCCAGTGGTCGGCCCCCGCGATACGGACTCGGATGGCGCGGCGGGCGGACGCCAGCTCCGGGGCCCACCCCGGCTCGGCGCCCCGGTCCGCCAACTCGGCGTCCGTGAGCGGCCCGAGGACGCGCAACAGGTCCGCGACGCCCTCGACGTCCCTGATACGGCGGTCGTCGGTGCGCCACTGGAGCTCCTGTTCCAGCTCGGCGAGCACGTCCGCGTCGAGGAGCTCGCGCAGCTCGGCCTGCCCGAGCAGTTCGGCGAGCAGCCGCGAGTCCAGCGAGAGGGCGGCGGCGCGCCGCTCGGCGAGCGGGGAGTCGCCCTCGTACAGGAACTGGGCGACGTAGCCGAACAGGAGGGAGCGGGCGAACGGGGAGGCCTCCGGGGTGGTGACCTCGACGAGGCGGACCTTGCGGGACTCGATGTCCCCCATCAGCTCCGCGAGGCCGGGCACGTCGAAGACGTCCTGGAGGCACTCCCGTACGGCTTCGAGGACGATCGGGAACGAGCCGAACTCGCTGGCCACCTGGAGGAGTTGGGAGGCGCGCTGGCGCTGCTGCCACAGGGGGGTGCGCTTGCCGGGGTTGCGGCGGGGCAACAGCAGGGCGCGGGCCGCGCACTCGCGGAAGCGGGCCGCGAACAGGGCCGAGCCGCCGACCTGGTCGGTGACGATCTGGCTGACGTCGCCCTTGTCGAAGGCGACGTCGCCCGCCCCGAGGGGCGCCTGGTCGGCGTCGTACTCCGAACCGGCCTTCGAGGGCTCCTGGTCCAGGAGGTCGAGGCTCATGAGGTCGGCGTCGGGAAGGCGCAGCACGATGCCGTCGTCGGCGTGCATGACCTGGGCGTCCATGCCGTACTTCTCGCCGAGCCTGGCGCCGAGAGCGAGCGCCCAGGGGGCGTGCACCTGTGCGCCGAAGGGGGAGTGCACGACGACCCGCCAGTCGCCCAGCTCGTCACGGAACCGCTCGACCACGATGGTCCGGTCGTCCGGGATGTGGCCGCAGGCCTCGCGCTGCTCGGACAGATAGGCCAGCACATTGTCGGCGGCCCACGCGTCGAGGCCCGCCGCGAGCAGCCGCAGCCGCGCGTCGTCCGTGGACAGGGATCCGACCTCGCGCAGGAAAGCGCCCACCGCGCGGCCCAGTTCGAGCGGGCGGCCGAGCTGGTCGCCCTTCCAGAACGGGAGCCTGCCCGGGACGCCGGGCGCGGGGGAGACCAGCACGCGGTCGCGCGTGATGTCCTCGATGCGCCAGGAACTCGTACCGAGGGTGAACACGTCGCCCACCCGGGACTCGTAGACCATCTCCTCGTCGAGCTCACCTACCCGTCCGCCGCCCTTCTTGGGGTCGGATCCGGCGAGGAACACCCCGAAGAGGCCGCGGTCCGGAATCGTGCCCCCGGAGGTGACGGCCAGGCGCTGGGCACCAGGGCGTCCGGTGACCGTGCCGGCGATGCGGTCCCACACCACGCGTGGACGCAGCTCGGCGAACGCGTCGGAGGGATAGCGGCCCGCGAGCATGTCGAGAACGCCGGTGAACGCGGACTCCGGAAGCGATGCGAAGGGGGCCGCGCGGCGGACGAGCGCCAGCAGGTCGTCCACCTGCCACGTGTCGAGCGCCGTGATCGCGACCAGCTGCTGCGCCAGCACGTCCAGGGGGTTGGCGGGGACACGAAGGGACTCGATGGAGCCCGTGCGCATCCGCTCGGTGACCACGGCCGCCTGGACGAGGTCGCCCCGGTACTTCGGGAAGACCACGCCCGTGGAGACCGCGCCCACCTGGTGTCCCGCGCGGCCCACGCGCTGGAGGCCGGAGGCCACGGAGGGCGGGGACTCCACCTGGACGACGAGGTCCACCGCGCCCATGTCGATACCCAGCTCGAGGCTGGACGTGGCCACCACGGCGGGCAGCCGGCCCGCCTTGAGGTCCTCCTCGACGAGGGCGCGCTGCTCCTTGGAGACCGATCCGTGGTGGGCGCGGGCGATGACCGCCGGCGCTCCGTTCGCCGCGCCCGAGCCGCCCATCAGCTCGGCCGGTGCGTGGTCCTCGGGGAGTGCCTCGCCCGTCGCCCGCTCGTACGCGATCTCGTTCAGCCGGTTGCACAGGCGCTCGGCCAGGCGGCGGGAGTTGGCGAAGACGATCGTCGAGCGGTGCGACTGGACCAGGTCGGCGATCCGCTCCTCGACATGCGGCCAGATGGACGGCCGCTCCGCGCCCTGGTCGGAGTCGGCGACGGGTGAGCCGCCGAGCTCGCCCAGGTCCTCCACGGGGACGACCACCGAGAGGTCGAACTCCTTGCCCGAGCGCGGCTGGACGATCTCCACCTTGCGCTGGGGCGACAGATAGCGCGCCACCTCGTCCACAGGGCGGACCGTCGCCGACAGTCCGATCCGGCGGGCGGGCCGGGGCAGCAGCTCGTCGAGGCGCTCCAGGGACAGCGCGAGATGGGCGCCGCGTTTGGTGCCCGCGACCGCGTGCACCTCGTCGAGAATCACCGTCTCGATGCCCGTGAGCGCGTCACGCGCGGCGGACGTGAGCATCAGGAACAGCGACTCGGGCGTCGTGATCAGAATGTCCGGAGGCCGGGTCGACAGGGCGCGGCGCTCGGCCGGGGGAGTGTCCCCGGAGCGGATGCCGACCTTCACCTCGGGCTCGGGCAGCCCGAGGCGCACCGACTCCTGCCGGATACCGGTGAGCGGGCTGCGCAGATTGCGCTCCACGTCGACCGCGAGGGCTTTGAGCGGCGAGACATACAGGACGCGACAGCGCTTCTTCGGGTCGGCCGGCGGTGGCGTCGACGCCAGCTGGTCCAGGGCGGCCAGGAACGCGGCCAGGGTCTTGCCGGAACCCGTCGGCGCGACGACCAGCACGTCCGAGCCCTCGCCGATGGCCTGCCACGCCCCGGCCTGTGCGGACGTGGGCGCGGAGAACGCCCCCGTGAACCAACTGCGGGTCGCGGGGGAGAAACCGTCGAGCGGGCTGCGTGCGGACCTGACCATGCACCCATCGTGCACCTCCCCACTGACAATGGCCCGGACCTGCGCAAACGCTCCGAGTCCTGATCCCGGCGGCGGGATGGCGCGGCCCGCTCGTGGCGCAGAATGGAACACATGGCGGGGTCGAGGACGAAGGAATGGGCCAGGCACTGGCGCTACGAACAGCTACCGGGCCTCGACCTGCTGCGGGCGCGCTACGTCCGCCACACCTTCCCCCGCCACAGCCACGACGGGTACGTCTTCGGTGCGGTCACCAGCGGGGTCGAGGACGTGGGCCTGCCGACGGGCACGGTGCACGCGGGCCCCGGGACCGTCGTCATGATCAACCCCGAGGTGGCGCACACTGCGCGGGCGGGGGAACCCGAAGGGTGGGCGTACCACACGCTCTATCCGTCGGCCGATGTCATAGCGGAGATCGCGGGCGAGACCATGGCGGTCCGAGGGACCGCCGCGTTCGCCGAGCCGATCGTGAGCGACCCGCAGGCGGCTCACCTCATCAGTGAGGTGCACCGCGCCGCCGAGGAGGGCAACGCGCTCGCCGCCGACAGCCTGCTGCGCGTCGTGGTCGCCCGGCTGCTGCGCGATCACGGGCAGCCCATGACCGCGCGCCCCATGCGGTCCGCCGGCGCCTCGATCGCGGCACGCGCGCGTGCCGTGCTCGTCGAGCGGATGGCCGAGCCGCCGTCCCTGGAGATCCTCGCCACCGAACTCGGCACCAGCCCGTTCGCTCTGCTGCGCGCCTTCAGGGACGCGTACGGCATGCCGCCGCACACCTGGCTCACCGACGCGCGCGTGCGGGCCGCCCGCCGCCTCCTGGACGGCGGCACGGCACCGGCGGACGCGGCCGTGACGGTCGGCTTCACGGACCAGCCGCACCTGAACCGGCACTTCACGCGGATCGTCGGCGTACCGCCCGGCGCCTACCAGCGGGAGCGCAAGAACGTACAAGACCCGGCCGCGCGCTTCCTCGTACCGTCACAGGCGTGGCAGAACAGACAACATCCGCAGCGATACGCACCGGATCAGGAAGCGCAGGGTCAGCACGGGAGCCTGGCGAGCCCGGGCAAGTAGGGACTCGCGGGGAGGGCCGGCCCACAGCAGGTGGGCAGGGGAGCGAAGGGGCCGGGAGCGGGTCTGGGAGCGGAGGGCCTGGGAGCGGTGGGCCTGAGAAGGCCGATTCCGCCGTCGTCCGGGACGCGCTCGGCGTCGGCGTCGCCGTCGGACTCTCCGGATTCGCCTTCGGCGTGACCTCGGCCGGCAGCGGCCTCAGTGTGCTCCAGACCTGCGCGCTCAGCCTGCTCGTGTTCACCGGGGCCTCGCAGTTCGCCCTCGTCGGCGCGATCGCGGCCGGCGGCAACCCGCTCACCGCCGCGGCGGGCGCCTTCTTCCTCGGCGTGCGCAACTCCTTCTACGGGCTGCGCCTGTCCCAGCTGCTCGCCCTCCCGCGCGTGCTGCGCCCCTTCGCCGCGCACTGGGTCATCGACGAGACCACGGCCGTCTCCCTCGCCCAGCCCACGCGCCGCAGCGCCCGTATCGGCTTCACCGTCACGGGACTCACCCTGTACGTGCTGTGGAACCTCACCACCCTGCTCGGGGCGCTCGGCGCGGAGGCCATCGGCGACACCGACGCCTGGGGGCTCGACGCGGCCGGACCAGCGGTCTTCCTGGCGCTGCTCGCGCCGATGCTGCGGACCTCGACGGAACGGGCCGTGGCCGGTGTCGCCGTCATCCTCGGCCTCGGGCTGCTGCCCGTCCTGCCGGCCGGCGTCCCGGTCCTGGTGGCCGCACTCGCCGCGCCGGCCGTGCTCTACGCAGAGGGGCGCCGGGCGGCACGGAGAGAGACCGGGAAGAGCCCGCACGATTGCCCGGACGAGAACTCACCAGCGACCTCGCAGGAGGCCGACCGCCGACAAGGAGAGGGCCGATGAACATCTGGATCGCGGTCGCGGTGACCGCACTAGGCTGTTACGCCGTCAAGCTCATCGGCCTCCTCGTGCCCGCCGGTGTCCTGGAACGGCCGCTGGTCCGACGACTGGCGGCCCTGCTCCCCGTGGCCCTGCTGGCCGCGCTCACGGCCCAGCAGACCTTCGCCGAAGGCACCACGCTCGTCCTCGACGCGAAGGCGGCCGGGCTGGCCGCGGCGGCGGTCGCGCTGATCCTGCGCGCGCCGTTCCTGGTCGTCGTCGCGGCGGCCGTTGTGGTCACGGCGGGGCTGCGCGCCGTCACGGGGTGAGCCCGGTCAGCAGCAGCCGTCCTCGTCGTCGACCACACCGACGCTGATCGCCCCTTCGGCCCGCTTGCGTCCCTCCGGGGAGCGCGTCAACTCCGTCTGCACGTCCGTACCGGCGAACACGGCTGCCGATTCGGCCGCGGCCCAGTGGAAGACTCCACGGGCCATGGTCGACGTCTCCTGGAGGGCACGCCGCGCGAACACGTCGGCACGCACGCGTGCCACCTCCTGGTCGGCGGGCGCCGCCAGGGCCGCCGTCTCCGCCAGATGCGAGGCGAGGCGCAGCTCCCCGGCGGCGAGCAGCTCGGAGGCGCGCAGCGCCAGCGTGGACGCCCCGCCCGCCGCCCGTGCGAACTCGGCCGCGACGTCCGCCTCCGGGGCGGGCTTGAGGTGCGCGGGGTTCTGGTCGTACCAGCCGCCCCACAGGCGCCACAGGTTGCGCACGACGAACTCCGGTTCGTCGTAGGCCGGGTGGAGGTACGGCTTCGCCAGCAGGTTCTCCGGAGCCTTCACGCCGTGGATGACCGCGTCGAGGCGGTGGCCCGTGTTCATCAGCTCCCTGGTCTGCTCGCACAGTGACTCCAGGAAGCCCGCGGTGTCGTCGAGAGCTTGGTGCACGCGGTCGGAGCCGACGACGGGAACGCCGTGCCCAGGCAGGAGGAGTTCGGCGCCGAGCCCCTGCATCGCGCGCAGGGCGCGCGCCCAGTCCTCCGGATACCGCTGCACCTTCTGGGGGTTGCCGGCGTTCGGCGTGTTCCAGATGAACAGGTCGCCCGTGCACAGCGTCCTGAGCTCAGGGATCCATACGTAGGTGTGGTCGTCGGTCTCCCCGCGCGCGTGCACGAGCTCGAACGTCAGCTCCCCGCGCCGCACGGTGAGACGGTCCCTGTAGACGACGTCCGGATAGCGGTATGTGGTGGGCCACTCCAAAGAGGGCACTCCGAACTGCCGGCGATTGATCCAGGAGTTGTAACCCGCCGTCCGGATGTAGCGGTCGAACCGCGCGGGGACGGCCTCGTGGGCGATCACTTCGGGGCGCGGTCCGCCCCTCTCGTCGGCCTCCTGGTCGAAGGGGGCCACCCCGAAGACGTGGTCCACGTGACCGTGCGTGTACACCACGGAGCGCACCGGTCCCGCGCCGAACCCGACGACCGCCTCATGCAGTTGGCCCGCCGTACGGAAGTCGCCCGAGTCGACGAGGACCACGCCGTCGCCCGTATCGAAGGCCGTTACGTTGGCGAACGCCGGGAAGAAGCCCACGCGGTCACGCAGGCGCACCAGTTCGCTCCCGGAGTACGTGCCCGTCAGATGAGGCAGCAGCGAATCGGCGCCCTGCCAGACCCGGTCGGCGTACTCCGAGTACTCGGAGTACTCGGTGTGCTGGGCGTCCCGCTCTTTGTGTTCGGTCATGTCCTCGGCTCCTTGTGCGCAGTGCGGTCGATCGCCACCGGCCACGAGTTTCGGCCCCCGATGTGAGATCGAACACCGCCTCATGTCACAAGTCCCACCCGTGGGTAATGTGACGCGTCACAAACGCAGTGCCGGTCCACGTCCATGGGGGAATGGAGGAACAGTGGCCCTGTCGCCCGAAGCCCGCTCCCTGGCCGCGCGCTGCGAACAGAGAGTCAACGAACTCGCCCGCCGCATGGCTCGCGAGTCGTTCGAGCAACTGCCCGGATACGCGGAACTCCCCGACGACGTGAAGGACTTGGAAGTCGCCGCGACCGCCCGGCACGGCGTACGGCTCTTCCTGCGCGGTGTCAGCGAGCCTGACCTGGTCCGGCCCGGCAGCCACCGGCTGTTCCGCGAGCGAGCCGCTCAGCGGGCCGAGGAGGGCATGCCGCTGCACCTCCTCCTGCGCGCCCACGCGTATGGCGTCTACGTCCTGTGGCAGGCCTTGCGTGACGCTGCGGGCCCCGGTGACGAAGGCGCGCTGGTCGAACTCGTCGACGTACTGCTGCAGTCGCACCCGGGGATCGTGGGTGCCGTGGCCGAGACGTATCTCGACGAGCGGTCCGCCCTGGAGGCCGAACAGCGGGCCCAGGTCCGCTCCCTGGTGCGCGGTCTGCTCGACGGGATGGTCCCGCCCGGGCACGTCCTCCTGGACCAGCTCCGCCTCGAAGGTCCCGCGCTCGTACTGGCCCTCGGCCTCGACGCGGATCCCGCCGAGGGCCGGGTCGCTGTGCGGCGCAGGCTGCGTCGGGTGCAGACCGCCCTGGACCACGCCTTCGGAGTGGAAGTGTTCGCGCTCCTGGAGGCCGACGGCGGGCGGGTCATCGTGCCCAAGGACTGCCCGGCCCCCGACGATCTGGCCGGCCGCCTCGCCAAGGCCGGCGGGTTCGAGGTCCGGGTGGCCGCCGTGCCGGCGGCCGGCCCCGAGGAGGTGCCCGCGTCGGCCCGCACCGCGACCGAGATCCTGCGCATCACGCGCGCGTGCGGAATCCCGGCCGGACTGCACCGCCTGGACGACGTGCTCCTGGAGTACCACCTGTCCCGTCCCAGCGCGACGAGCCATCGGATAGCGGCCCTCCTGGATCCGCTGGCGGACCGGCCCGAACTCCTGGAGACCCTGCGGACCCATCTTGCCCACCAGCAGGACCGCAGGGCGACAGCCGCCGTGCTCGGCCTGCATCCCAACACGGTCGACAACCGGCTTGCCCGCATCGGCGAGCAGACGGGCATCGACCTGTCGGCTCCGCGCGGGACGGCGCTCGCCATCGCCGCGCTTCTCCTGAGGGACGCGGCCGACACACCCTGAGGCGCCTCCACGAAGGCGTCAGGTGATGGGCCGCCCGTACGCCCGCAGCGTGCGCAGCGCCTCGACCGTCACCATCGGGCGCGCCTCCAGCGCGGCTGCCGGAGCCCACTGGCGCCAGCGGATCGGCCACCCGCCGTCGTCCTGCTGCTCGCCCGCGAGGAAGTCCAGCGAGCGCGCCATCTCCTCATCCGTGAACCACGCGCGCGCCAGCGACTCCGGAGTCTTCGCGTAGTCGTGCGGAAGGTGGTGCTCACCCGGCGCGTACCCGGGCGCTACGGGGTACTGCCCCGGCCGCTCGGGATCGAGCAACGCAAGCCGCTGCTCGCGCACGAGCCGGCCGAGCCGGTCGGCGGCCGCCTCCGCCCGCGGGCGGTCGGGCGCGCCGTCCAGGAAGGCCACGGCCGCCTCGATCTCGTAGGGATGGGACTTCTTCAGGGACTCGACCGCGGCCCAGCAGAAGTCGGTCGCCCGGAACAGCCACGCGTGCCACACCTGGTTCCGGTGCAGCAGGCCGACCACGGGGCCCGTGGCGAGCAGCTCGCTCGGCGGGTCGTCCACCACCGGCACGAAAGGCGCGCACGGGTATCCGCGCTGGCTGGGATGGATCGCCGGGAGAGCGCCCTCCGGGGTCGACACGGACGTCAGATAGCGGCACACGCGCTCCACCCGCTGGCCGCTGCAACGGCCGATCGAGTCGAGGACACGCAGCGCCTGACTGGTGTGCAGCGGCTGGCTCACCGGGCCGCGGAGATCGGGCTCGAGGGCGTGACCGTAACCCTCGTCCTCGTTGCGGTAGGCGGCGAGGGCGGTCTCGACGGCGTCTGCGCCCGCCCGGCCCGCGCCGAGGAAGTGGTAGGCGAAGCGGCGCTGATCCAGCACGCGCGCGGTCAGCCAGATGAACTGCTCGGCACGGGAGAGCGGGGAGGGCGCCGAGGTGGTCTGAGGGAGTGGGGATGCTCCGTTTTCGGCCATGCACCGACGGTAGGACGGAAAGCGTTCTCGGTGAGCCTTCCGTGCCGGGCTGCACTCTCAGGGGCGGGATACTGGTGTCATGCGGTTGACGGTCTTCTGGCAGCGGATGGCGGATCACTTCGGTCCTGGCTACTCCGAAACATTCGCGCGTGATCATGTGATGACGGAACTCGGTGGGCGCACGGTGCACGAGGCGCTCGATGCCGGCTGGGAGGCGAAGGACGTGTGGCGTGCGGTGTGCGCCACGATGAATGTTCCGTCGGAGAACCGCTGACCTGCTCGAACGAGCGGGGGCGGTGCCCGGCTGTCAGTGGCGTGGGCGAGACTGGCTCCGTGGCACCCACAGACGAGACCTTGCAGGCGACAGCCGATGCCTCCCCGCCCGGCCCGACGCCCCCCGGGGGCGGGGCCGCGAGCGTGCGTGCGCGGATGCCGGGCTGGCTGCCGCGGGCCATGGTGCTCGCCCTGGCCCTCATCGCCTGCTTCCAGCTGGGAAGTTGGGCGTTCCATCAGCTCACCGGGTTGTTGATCAACGTATTGATCGCGTTCTTCCTGGCCCTCGCCGTGGAGCCGGCGGTCAGCTGGATGGCCGGGCGCGGCATGCGCCGGGGGCTGGCCACCGGGATCGTCTTCCTGGGCGTCACGATCGCCGGCGCGGGTTTCGTGGTCCTGCTCAGCTCGATGCTCGCGGGCCAGATCGTCAGCATGGTCGAGGACTTTCCCGAGTACCTCGACTCGGTGATCAACTGGATCAACCAGACGTTCCACACGGACCTGAGCAGGGTCGCCGTCCAGGACAGCCTGCTCCACTCCGACTGGCTCCAGAAGTACGTGCAGAACAGCGCGAGCGGCGTCCTTGACGTGTCCGGGCAGGTCCTCGGGGGCCTGTTCCGGCTGCTGACGATCCTGCTGTTCTCGTTCTACTTCGCCGCCGACGGTCCCCGGCTCCGGCGCGCGCTGTGCTCGGTGCTGCCGCCCGCCAAGCAGGCGGAGGTGCTGCGCGCCTGGGAGATCGCGGTCGACAAGACCGGCGGTTATCTCTACTCGCGCGGCCTGATGGCACTGATCTCCGGGATCGCGCACTACATCCTGCTCGAGGCCCTGGGCGTGCCCTACGCGCCCGTGCTCGCCGTCTGGGTCGGCCTGGTGTCCCAGTTCATCCCGACCATCGGCACGTATCTGGCGGGCGCCCTGCCGATGCTGATCGCCTTCACGGTCGACCCCTGGTACGCGCTGTGGGTGCTGATCTTCGTAGTCGTCTACCAGCAGTTCGAGAACTATGTGCTCCAGCCCAAGCTGACCGCGAAGACCGTGGACATCCACCCGGCGGTCGCCTTCGGATCCGTCATCGCGGGCACGGCGCTCCTCGGCGCGGTCGGCGCGCTGATCGCCATCCCCGCGGTGGCGACGCTGCAGGCATTCCTCGGGGCGTACGTGAAGCGCTACGCCGTCACGGACGACCCGCGGGTGCACGGCCATCGGACCAGATCCGGTTCGTCCCCCCTCGCGCGCATACGGGCCGCCCTGCGTAACCCGGACGATCCGAGGGGCGAAGCGGCGCCCGGGCAGGAACCGGAAGGGGACGCGGACGACCCCCGTGACGGCTCCGAGCAGCCGTCCTAGGCGGGCTTCCTAGGTCTCAGTAGGTGATCGCCGCCCAGATCCCGGCGGCGGCGACGGCTGCCGCGTAGCAGGCGACCGCACCGCGCATCACGCCGTACCTGGTCCTCTCGCTCCATGCCGTACGGGACATCAGCCAGGCCAGCGCGGGCAGGACGAGCACGGCGTGCAGGCTGACGCCGTGCAGCGGCTTGAGGGGCGCGGTCGAGTGGTAGGCCGCCTCCTGGTGGCCGGTCTTCGTGAGGATCACCCCGCGCGCGATCATCGCGGCGCCGGACGCCAGCGCGACGAGCAGAATCGCGAACCCGGACCGCAGTGCGAGCGGCATCCCCGTGGGCCCCGACGGCCGGCGCCGGAACGAGGCGACCGCGAACACGGAGAGCAGCACGACCAGGATCCCGCCGCCCACCGCGAGGGACATGGACACGGCGGTGTTGAAGCCGGACTCCATGTTGAGATGCGACGGCACCCGCCGCCACGCCTGGAGGGTGATCCCGCCGACCTCCAGGACGCAGTCGGCGGCGAACACGACGAGCAGGACGTTCCTGGCGCGGGCACCGATCCGCAGATACGACGTCACCCAGGTGAGCGCGATCAGCGTCAGGCCGAAGGAGACGCCGAACGTGACCGGCTTGCGCCACGAGACAGGGCCGTCCCATGGCCCTCCGTCGACCGCGAAGACCAGCAGGTGGGCGAGGCCGGAGAGGGTGAGTACGGCGCCGGTGGCGTAGCAGAGGCGCTCGGAGGGGCGGGCGGCGCGCCACGGGTCCCGTACCGCGCCGGTCAGGGCGGGGCCGGTCGGGCCCGGCAGGGGAGTGGCTGCAGTGGGCGAGGACATCAGACGCGCACCTCCTTGGGACGGCCGAACCGCAGTGCGGACATGGCGCCGGCCACGACCATGCCGGCCAGGGCGAGGAGCTCGGCCAGAGTGGAGACGATCAGCAGGGAGTCGCCGTAGGAGAGGTGGTCGCCGGTGTTGGGGGTGACGACTGCGCCGACGCCGATGAACAGACCGACGGCCAGGGCGAGCCCGGCGGTCCAGCGGTTCGGCCGCCAGGCCGGCAGCGAGGCGGCCACCACCGGGATGACGAGGCCGGGCGGCACGGCGGGGTAGTCCGCGCCGGCCACGACCTGGCCGACGATCGACAGGGCGAGCAGCGCCAGGGCGGCGAGCGTGACGACGACGGTGGGGCGCCGGACCGGGCGGCGGTCTCGCGGGCGCTTGAGGAGCTGGTCCTGCGGGATCCCCGGGCGGTGGTTCTGCGCGTTCTCCATGGCGCAAGCCTCGCGAACGGGGGACGCGCCGTCGTCCCCCGGCCGAAGACACCGCCTGTACGCCGGGGGGAGTATCCCCGGCGGGGGAGTGGCCGGTGGCCTGCCGGTGATGGCCTGGCTTCAGGCTGGGCGGCTGGTCGAGACCGGGCTCTCAGGAGGGGCCATAGGTCACCACCGACCCGCGGAGGGCGAGGCCGACGCGGGCGAAGCACGCGTGCGCGAGGTCTTCCCGGAGTCGCTCGCATCCGGCCCGCACCCGGCCAGAGAGAGGAGGAGTACAGCGGACAGCACCGCGGCCGTGCAGCGCAGGGGCAGGGGCGTCTGCGGACCCTCCAGGCCCGGGAGCCCCAAAGCCGTCTCAGGGGGCGCCAGAGTCTACGAGCTTCCGCATCGCAGGGCGCGTGGTGCGCTTGACACCAAAATCGAACATCCATTCTTATGGAGTGTCTGGCGGCTCTCTCCCCAGTGTTTCCGGGGATTTCGGTGAGAGCGGCAGGGCTGCGAGCCTCGAGTTATCCACAGGCGGACGGGCGCCGAGGCCGATTGTCAGTGGCAGGCGCTAGCGTCATTGACGTGAAGCGATCGACTCAAGCAAATCGGGTGGAACCCATGGCAGGTACTGACCGCGAGAAGGCGCTCGACGCCGCGCTCGCACAGATTGAACGGCAATTCGGCAAGGGCGCAGTGATGCGCATGGGCGAGCGGCCGAATGAGCCCATCGAGGTCATCCCCACCGGGTCGACCGCGCTCGACGTGGCCCTCGGTGTCGGCGGTCTGCCGCGCGGCCGTGTGGTGGAGGTGTACGGGCCGGAGTCCTCCGGTAAGACGACCCTGACGCTGCACGCCGTGGCCAACGCGCAGCGGGCCGGCGGCGCCGTGGCGTTCGTGGACGCCGAGCACGCGCTCGACCCGGAGTACGCGAAGAAGCTCGGCGTCGACATCGACAATCTCATCCTGTCCCAGCCGGACAATGGCGAGCAGGCGCTCGAGATCGTCGACATGCTGGTCCGCTCCGGCGCGCTCGACCTGATCGTCATCGACTCTGTCGCCGCCCTGGTGCCGCGCGCGGAGATCGAGGGCGAGATGGGCGACTCGCACGTGGGTCTGCAGGCCCGCCTGATGAGCCAGGCGCTCCGGAAGATCACCAGCGCGCTCAACCAGTCGAAGACCACCGCGATCTTCATCAACCAGCTGCGCGAGAAGATCGGCGTGATGTTCGGCTCCCCGGAGACGACGACCGGTGGCCGTGCGCTGAAGTTCTACGCCTCGGTGCGACTCGACATCCGCCGTATCGAGACGCTGAAGGACGGCACCGACGCGGTCGGTAACCGCACGCGCGTCAAGGTCGTCAAGAACAAGGTCGCGCCGCCCTTCAAGCAGGCCGAGTTCGACATCCTCTACGGCCAGGGCATCAGCCGCGAGGGCGGCCTGATCGACATGGGCGTGGAGAACGGCTTCGTGCGCAAGGCCGGCGCCTGGTACACGTACGAGGGCGACCAGCTCGGCCAGGGCAAGGAGAACGCGCGCAACTTCCTGAAGGACAACCCCGACCTGGCCAACGAGATCGAGAAGAAGATCAAGGAGAAGCTGGGCGTCGGTGTGAAGCCGGAGGCGCCCACGGCCGAGCCCGGTGCCGACGCGGCGGGTGCCACCCCCGCCGAGGACGCGGCCAAGACGGTGCCCGCGCCCGCGGCCAAGGCCACCAAGTCCAAGGCCGCGGCGGCCAAGAGCTAGTCCGTGACGCGACGAACCGACTGGGCCGATCACGCCTACCCCGCCTCCCCGGCGGACCTGGGCGACGGGGGCCCGGGCGACCTGGACGGGCACGGGGCGCCACGTGACGGCGACGGACCGAGCGACGGCAACGGCGCACGGGGCGGTGGCGGTACCCGTGGCGGCGGGCGCAGCCGTGGCCGTCGGCGCGGTGGCTTCGGCGAAGGGGCCGGAGGGCGACATGGCAGCGGCTCCCCATCCTCGTCGGGGGCCGAGTCGGGGGAGCCGCCTGCCGACCCGGCCGAGCGGGCGCGCGGCATCTGCCTGCGCCTGCTCACCGGACAACCGCGCACGCGCAAGCAACTCGCCGACGCGCTGGCGAAGCGGGACATCCCCGATGAGGTGGCGGAGGAAGTGCTGTCCCGCTTCGAGGAGGTCGGCCTGATCAACGACGGCGCCTTCGCGGACGCCTGGGTGGAGTCGCGGCACCACGGCCGGGGGCTGGCCCGGCGGGCGCTCGCCCGGGAGCTGCGTACCAAGGGGGTGGACTCCGCGGTGATCGACGAGGCCGTCGGGCAGCTCGACTCCGAGCAGGAGGAGGAGACCGCACGCGAGCTCGTGGCCCGCAAGCTCCGCTCCACACGCGGCCTCGACCGCGACAAGCGCCTCCGCCGCCTCGCGGGCATGCTCGCCCGCAAGGGATACCCGGAGGGCATGGCGCTCAGGGTGGTCCGCCAGGCGCTGGAGGAAGAGGGCGAGGAGACCGAGGACCTCGGGCTGGGGGACTTCTAGCCCCCCGGGTGAGAACTCTGAGCTTCGCTCGGTAAGGGGCTGAGCCCTGCCGGGTGAGGGGCCGGTGAGCTCCGCCTGGTGAGGGGGAGGGCGGCGTCGGTACGGGGGTCCGACGCCGAACTCGCCCTCACCCAGGTGGGGTTAACCCCCGGGGCATGACGCCAGGTCACCGCAGTGCACGGGGATGTGTGCACAGGCGACTGTGTACGCATGACACCGGAACCCGGCTCCGCCGCTCCCGCCGGCGGCCAGGAGCTGAGCGATCTCAGCGCTCTGAAGGCGCTGGCCCAGCCCCGCCGCCAGCAGATCCTCCAGCACCTCACCCTCCACGGCCCCGCGACCTCGGCGATGCTGGCCCGCGACCTCGGGCTCAACACCGGCGCCACCAGCTACCACCTGCGTGAGCTGGCCCGCTACGGATTCACCGAGGAGAGCTCGCCCCCGAACCAGAGTGTGGGCGGGCGCGAGCGCTGGTGGCGAGCCGTCCCGGGCGACCGCCGATTCCCACCCCGCAGCCGTCAGAGCCCCGAAACCCGGCTCGTCATGGACGAGTTGAGCCACCTCTCGTACGACGCCGATCTCGAGCTGTTCGAGCGGCTCCATCGGCAGGGGCAGGACCTGGGGGAGTGGGCCGACGCCTTCCCGTACTCACGCGGCGCGATCCGGCTCACGCTGCCCGAACTCCGCACGTTCTTCCAGGAGTTCATCGCGCTCCTCAACCGCTACAAGCGTCCCGACGGCGAGACTCCGGACGGCGCACGCACCGTCCTGACCCGCCTGCTCGCCTTCCCCGCGCCGGCCCACCCCGACGACGCCGACGACGCCCGCCCCCACGACGCCCAGGCCACGGCGCGCCAAGCTCCGGCCGACGTAAAACAGGCTCCGGTCGGCGGAAACCAGGCCCAGGCCGAGGAAATCCAGGCCCTCGACAACACCGCAGAGACGGACACGCCATGATGCTGCGCTACGCACTGCACACCGTCCGGGACCGCAAAGGCGGGTTCCTCGGTGCCTTCCTCGCCCTCATGTGCGCGGCCGCCCTCATCACGGCCTGCGGCACCCTTCTGGAGACCGGCCTGCGCGGCACCATTCGCACCGAGCGGTACGCGGCCGCCCCCGTCCTCGTCTCCGCCGACCAGAACGTCCACAAGACCACGGTCAAGCACAAGAAGGGCAAGACCAAGGTCAAGCACAAGGCCAAGCCGATCGCCGAGCGGGCCTGGCTGCCTCAGGACACCGCGCGACGGCTCCGCGACCTCCCCGGCGTCGAGCAGGTCATCCCCGAACTCACCTTCCTGGCCCAGCCCTTGCCGCCAGGAGCCGCAGACCCCGACAGGCCCGCGTACGGGCATGCCTGGAACTCCGCCGCGCTGACCCCCTACGCTCTGACAGCAGGCACCGCACCCACCAAGCCCCAGGATCTCGTCGTGGACCGGGACCTGGCCGACCGCGCCCACCTCGCGCCCGGAGACAGTCTCACCGTCCAGTCCGCCCAGGCACCGCGCACCTACCGCGTCACCGGAATCGCCGCGCCCGCCGGGCACGCGTCAGTGACCCACCAGACCTCCCTGTTCTTCACCACCTCAGAGGCCCGGCGTCTCGCCGGCCACCCCGGCCAGGTCACGGCCCTCGGCGTCAACCCCGCGCCCGGCCAGAAGCCGGCAGAGCTGGCGCGTGCCGTCGCGAAGGCTCTCGACGGCACGACCGCCCAGGTCACCACCGGCGACGCCCGGGGCCCCGTCGAGTTCCTCGACGCCGCGGGAGCCCGCATCAAGCTCGTCAGCATGGGCGGCGCGATGGGCGGCACCTCCCTCCTCGTCGCCGTCCTGGTCGTCGTCGGCACCTTCGCGCTCTCCGTCCAGCAACGTCACCGCGAACTCGCCCTGTTGCGCGCCATCGCCGCCACGCCCGGGCAGATCCGCAAGCTCCTCGGACGTGAGGCGCTCATCGTCGGGGCCGCCGCGGGCGTCCTCGGCTCCCTCGCCGGGCTCCCGCTCGGAGGATGGCTGTACCACCGCTTCGTCGAGCTCGGAGCGGTGCCGCCGACCCTCGAACGGACCGTCAGCGTCTTCCCCCTGTTCGCGGCCGTGGGTGCCACGCTGCTCGGCGCCTGGGCCGCCGCCCGGATCTCGGCCCGCCGCATCGCCCGTATCCGCCCCGCCGAAGCGCTCGCGGAGGCCAGAGTCGAGCGTTCTCGGCCCGCCTGGGGTCGCATCGCAGCCGGAATCGCGCTTCTCGCGGGCGGCGCCGTCCTCGTAGCCGTACTCAGCGTGCTGCGCACCGAACCCGCTTCAACTCCCGGTACGTTCCTCGCCGTTGTCGTCCTCGCCTCCTCCGCCGCGCTGCTCGGCCCGCTCCTGGTGAAGGGCGCCGCGGCCCTCCTCGCCGGACCTCTGCGCCTTGCGGGACCCGGCGGGAGACTGGCCACCGCCAACCTCCGCGGCAACGCGGCCCGGATGGCCGCCGTCGTCACCCCGCTCGCCCTCCTCATCGGCATGACCTGCACCGTCCTGTTCACCCAGCCGACCCTGGGCAACGCGGCCCGCGCCCAGGCACGCGAAGGCATCCGGGCAGACTGGATCGTCGCGGCGCAGGGTCCCGGTGTGCCCGCCGAGGCCGCACGCGAGATCCGTAGAACCAAGGGCACAGTCGCGACCGAGGTCGTCCGCACCACCGTGCGCGCAGGACTTGCGAAGTACCCGGCTCAGGGAGTCACCCGCGAAGGCCTCACGCGCACGTGGGACCCGGACGTCACGGCGGGATCGCTGAAGGATTTCCGGCAGGACGGCGTCGCCGTCAGTGAACTAGCCGCCGACCAGCTCCACTTGAAGCCCGGCAGCAGGCTGAAGCTGACGCTCGGGGACGGCACACCGGCCACCCTCACCGTGACGGCCGTCTACGCGAAGGGTCTCGGCTTCGGCGATCTGACCCTGGCCCATGACCTGGTGGCCCGGCACGTCGACAATCCCCTCGCCTCCTCCGTACTCGTCAGGACCAGCCGTACACAGAAACAACTGGCGAGCACCGTTCGGGAGTTCCCGGGTCTGCGTGTCCTCGCCCCCGCCACGGCCGACGACCTCCAGGCCGAACGCCAGCAGGACAACGCCGAAGTCAACCTGCTCGCCATGGGTCTGATCCTCGCGTTCACCGCGATCGCCGTCGTGAACACCCTCGCGATGTCGGTCTCCGAACGTGTCCGGGAGTTCGCGATGCTCCGCCTTGCCGGCGCGACCCGCCGCCAGGTCCTGCGGATGCTGCGCACCGAGGCCCTCGCCGTGCTGCTCCTCGGCACGACCCTGGGCAGCGGCATCGCGCTGGCCGTACTGACGGCGTTCAGCGTCGGCATGACCGGAAGCGCAGCCCCCTCTGTCGCACCCCTCGTCTACGTGGCCGTGGTCGCCGCCGCCGGACTCCTCGCGCTCACCGGGACCGCGCTGCCCGGCCGCGCCGCCCTGAAGCCCCGTCCGGTCGAGGTGGCAACAGCCAAGGAGTAAGGGGCGGCACGCAATGGTGGGTGCCCCTTACCTCGGGGGCGCCCACCGCCACGTACACCTGCAACCTCACGCGACCGTCACTCGGCCACCGGCAGCCCCGCCGCCTTCCACGCCTGGAAGCCGCCCACCAGATCGGTGGCCCGGTGCAGCCCCAACTGCCGCAGGGAGACGGCGGCGAGGCTCGACGCGTAGCCCTCGTTGCACACGACCACGACGCGCAGATCGTGGCTCGTCGCCTCGGCTGCGCGATGGCTGCCCTGGGGGTCGAGCCGCCACTCCAGTTCGTTGCGCTCCACCACGAGCGCCCCGGGGATCAGCCCGTCCCGCTCCCGCAGCGCCGCGTACCGGATGTCGACGAGTAGCGCGTCGCCCGCCGTGGCGGCCGCGTACGCCTCACCGGCCTCGACCCGGTCCAGACCGAGGCGCACCCGGTCGAGCAACTCGTCGATTCCCTCAGGCCGCTCACTCCGCGAGCCGCTCAAGCCACCCGTGCCACCCACGCCGCCACTCACCCCAGTAGTCACGTCACCCACCTTGCTCCCTCCGCTCACTGCCAGTCCTCCGGCCGCTCGACCGTCTCGAGCCGCAGCACCGCGCCCGCGCGGCTGTAGCGGCGGATCTGGGGGAGTGGCGGGTAGTAGGCGTGCACGGAGATCGCGTGCTCGCCGGCGGACTCGTTGAGGACCTCGTGCACATGGTGCTGTCCGAAGGCCCTGCCCTTGCCCGCGGCCAACGTCCGTTCGCGGTCCACGTCTTCGGACAGCTCAAGCGTCTTCCAGCCGTCGGCGGGCAGCCGGGCCGCGAGCGAGTTCTCCTTGAGTTCGCCCGACGCGGTGAGGAAGGCGCCGACGGACTCGGCGTGGTCGTGCCAGCCGGTGCCCGTGCCGGGCGGCCAGCCGATGAGCCATGCCTCGCTGCCGCCGGGCCCTTCGAGCCGCACCCATGTGCGGCCCTCGGGGTCCAGGGGGAGCGAGGCGATGAGTTCGTGGTCCTCGGCGGTACGCCGTACGAAGTCGAGGAGGTCACGCTGCGTGGGCGCGGTGGTCGCCAGGGAAGGGGAGGGTGAGGCAGACACAGATACCGTCCTGAAGGTTCGCGGAGAGCGCGCGAGAAGCCCCGGAAGAGCCGGTGAACCCGGGAAAAAGGGGATCGCGCAGAGGAAGAGGCGAATTCAGCAGGACGGGCGACACACGCAGCCCACATAGCGGACGAGGTCCATATGGACCCTCCGCCACAGGCGCACATCGGTGTCGGTCACGCTCCGGAGTACACCATGGCGGAGGGGGTCGGTCAACTCGTTCCGGCGGCGCTCCCGGCCTTCGCGCCGTTCTCCACGGGCCCCCCGAGCGCGGCTCGCGCGGCCGCGTACAGCTGTGCGGGATGCACCCCGCTCAGGGCCGTGACCAGGTGGCCGTCCGGGCGCACAAGCAGCACGGAGTGCGCCGGGGCGCCCGGGTAACTCTCCGCGACGAGCAGCTCCGCCTCGTGCGGCAGCGCCGTGACGGCGGCCGCGAGCCGTGGCATCACCCCGGCCGAGACCCAGTGCCGCCGCTCCCACACACCGGTGCCCGGCGCGATCAGAACGACGAGCAGGCGCCCGAGGCCGAGCCGCTCCCGCAGCCGGACGAAGGATCCGTCGGGCGCCGTGACCCGCACGTCCCGGACAGGCGCGCTCGGAGCCGTACCCACGTCGACCTCCGCTTCGCAGGGCTCCGGCGCCAGCGGCGACTCGGCGTACGCCCCCGGTGCTCCCAGCGCCCCGTGCCCCAGGTGACCGTCCGTGAGCAGCACATCATGGCCGCGCGTGGTTCCGGCGACGTACGAGCGCAGCCCTTTGCCGCCCCGCAGTATCGGCAGCGCCTGGTCGGCGGCGCGCAGCCGGCCCGCGACGACCGCGCGGCGCTCGGCCTGATAGCTGTCGAGGAGCGCCTCGTGCGGGCCCTCGTGCCAGGCGAGGGCCAGTTTCCAGGCGAGGTTGTCCGCGTCCCGCAGGCCCTCGTCGAGGCCCTGCGTGCCGAGCGCGCCGAGCAGGTGCGCCGCGTCACCGGCGAGGAAGACCCGGCCGACCCGCCACCGCCGGGCCAGGCGGTGGTGAACCGTGTGCACCCCCGTGTCCAGCAGCTCGTACGGCGGTGTCGAGCCGGCACACCAGCCGGCCAGCGTCTCCCGGATGCGGGTCACCAGGATGTCGGGCGTCACCAGCTCGCTGCGGGGCGGCAGCAGCCAGTCGAGGCGCCAGACGCCGTCGGCGAGGGGGCGGGCGACGACCTCCCCGCCGGACGGGCCCGACGTCCGCCAGGGAAGGCTCCGATGAAGCAACGCCTCGCCGGGCCAGGGAAGCTCCGTGCGCAGCGCGGCGACGGCGTGTCGCTCGACGGACGTGCGGCCTGGGAAGCGGATGTCGAGCAGCTTGCGGACCGTGGAGCGTGGACCGTCGCAGCCCACCAGGAAGCTCCCGCGCCACCAGGTGCCCTTCGGGCCGCGGGTGTGCGCGGTCAGTGCGCCGCTCTCCTGCTCGATCGAGTCGAGGCGGCTGTTCACGGCGACCTTGATGAGCCGCTCGTCGGCGGCGGCCTCCCGCAAGGCGCCCGTCAGCTCGTGCTGGGCCACATGCAGCGGAGAGAGCATCTGCTCACCGAAGGTGAGCTCCCGCATCACCTGTTTGCGCCGCAGGGAGCGCCAGCCGGTCCAGCGCGTGCCCGTCGCGTCGAAGGACGTCCGGGCGAGCCGCTCCACGAGGGCTGCGGTGTCCTCGCGGAGGATCACGGTCCGTGCGGGGCGCTGTTCGTCCTTGCCAGGGCCCTCGTCGAGCACGACGGAGGGCACCCCGTGGCGGGCGAGGGCGAGGGAGAGCGTGAGCCCGACAGGGCCGGCGCCGACGACGATCACCGGGTCCACGGCGCGGCTCCTCCTGCCCCAAGGAGTGCTGTGGGAGGCGTACAAGAAAGGGCAGTTGGAGCGGGGTGCGCGATCACAGAACGTATGCAACCCATTGCGGGTGCTTGCGTCAAGTGACGGAGGCAGCGGCGATCACGCCACTGCCTCCGTTTGCTCACATCTCGTCAGTTCTTCTGCAGAGCGGCTCAGTCGGTCCCGTCCACGACGGAGGGCTCGGTGGCGGCCGCCACCGCGATACCGGTCTTCGCGCGCCGGCCGCGCCGCTCGATCCAGGTGGCGAGCCCGGCCAGGGCCAGACACAGCGCCACGTAGATCGCGCCGACGACGATGACCACCGCGGTGATCGGGTTCTCGCCGTTGACGATGATGTTGCTGGCCATCGTGCGGGCCGCGAACAGCAGCTCGCTGTACGTGATGATGTAGCCGAGCGACGTGTCCTTGAGAGTCACCACGAGCTGGCTGATCATCGTCGGCAGCATGGAGCGCACGGCCTGCGGCAGCAGCAGCATCGTCATGACCTGCGACTTGCGCAGCCCCAGCGCGTACGCGGCTTCCACCTGTCCGCGCGGCACGGCGTTGACGCCCGCCCGGATCACCTCGGCCTGCACGCAGCCGTTGTAGACGGTCAGACCGATGACGAGCGCCCAGAAGGCGGTGTTGTCGCCGACGACGCCGAGGCTGGTCTTGTAGGTCAGGAACAGGAACCACAGGGCGTAGATCGTGATCAGCAGCGGGATCGCGCGGAACAGTTCGATGAAGCCCGTGGCCGCCCAGCGGACCGTCTTGTGCTCGGACAGGCGCGCGACGGCCAGGAGCAGGCCGAGCACCAGGGAGAGCACACCGGCGACGGCGAACACCTTCAGCGTGGTGAGTACGCCGTCGCGGATGCTGGTCCGCACACCGGCGTTGTTGAAGATGTTCCAGACCTCGGGCTCCAGCTGCCCCTTGACGTTCATCCGGTAGAGGGTGAACGCGATCAGGCCGAGCACGGCCAGGGAGCCGACGACCGTGTAGATGCGGTTGCGCACCCGGGCCTTGGGGCCCGGTGCGTCGTACAGGACGCTCGAACTCATCGTGCGACCCCCATGCGCCGCTCGAGCAGCCGGAAGAGACCGCTGATGGTGAAGGTGATGACCAGGTAGCCGAGAGCCACCCAGAGGAAGATCCAGGCGATGGCGAAGCCCTGGTCGCTCAGCAGCTTCTGTACGCCGAACAGCTCGGTGACGCTGAACGCGCCCGCGATCGCCGAGTTCTTCGTCAGCGCGATGAAGATCGAGCTGAGCGGCGGCAGGACGGTCCGGGTGGCCTGAGGAAGGATGATCAGGCGCAGCGTCTGGAAGAACGTCATCCCGATGGAGCGGGCGGCCTCGGCCTGTCCCAGCGGCACCGTGCTGATGCCGGACCGGACGGCCTCGCACACGAACGCCGAGGTGTAGAAGCCCAGCGCCATGAGGGCCTTGGCCCACGGGCTGAGGCCCGGCATGAAGATGACCGGAACGACGAACCACGCCACAAGGAAGAGCAGGGTCAGCGGGGTGTTCCTGAAGAGCGTGACCCAGGCGGTGCCGAAGAAGCGCAGCGGGGGCACGGGTGAGACACGGAACCCGGCGATGATGACACCCAGGACCATCGCGAGGAGCCCGCTGGCCAGGGTCAGCAGGACGGTGCCTATGAACCCCTCGCGGAATTCCGCGAGATGGTCGAGCAATACGTTCACGGGGATGTCCTCGTGGGCGGCGGCGGACAGGCAGCGCGGGCCGTGCCACGGGCGCACTGTGCGGTTGCGCCCGTGGCGGGCAGGTCACTGCCGGGGGGTCGTACGGTGCGGGCCGTGGCCCGCACCGTCAGCGCGTCAGTAGCGCTCGAGCGCCGGCGGCGCGGTGTACGCGGACTTGGACAGGCCGAGCGTCGCGTCGTACGCCTTCTTGTAGTCGCCGTTCTTCTCGTGCGCCTCGATGGCGTTCGAGACGGCCTCGCGCAGTGCCTTGTCGTCCTTGTTCATGCCGACGCCGTACGGCTCCTCGGTGAACGGCTTGCCGACGACCTTCAGCTTGCCCGGACGCTGGGCGGCGTAGCCCTTGAGGATCGCGTCGTCGGTGGTGACGGCGTCGACCTCGTTGTTGAGCAGCTGCTGCACGCACTCGGAGTACTTGGAGAGCTCGACGGTCTTGGCGCCGTACTTGGCCTTCTTGATCTCCTGGAGCGGGGTCGAGCCCTTGATGGAGCAGACCGTCTTGCCCTTGACGGAGTCCGGGCCCGTGATGCCCTTCTCGTCGCCGCGGACGAGGAGGTCGGCGCCGGCCATGAAGTACGGGCCGGCGAAACCGACCTGCTTCTTGCGCTCGTCGTTGATCGTGTACGTGCCGACGTAGAGGTCGACCTCGCCCTTGGAGATGGTCGTCTCACGGACGTTCGAGTCGATCGTCTTGAACTCGATCTGCGACGGCTTGAAGCCGAGGTCGGCGGCGACCATCTTGGCGATCTCGATGTCGAAGCCGGAGCGCTTGCCGTCGGTGTCCTGGAAGCCGAGGTAGGGCTGGTCGTTCTTGGCGCCGATGACGATCTTTCCGGCCTTCTGAGCCCGCTTCAGCGTCGCGGAGTCCAGCTTCACGCCCGAGGCGACCGTGTACGTGGGCAGCTTCGGCTGGTCCTTGCCGCCGGCACCGCCGGCGGGCTTGTCACCGGCGTTGCCGGAGTCTCCGCCACACGCGGTGGCGGCGAGGGCGAGCACGGCGACAGTGGCCGCCGCAGCGGCGGACTTGCGGAGCTTCATGGTGAATATCCTTCGTGTCGGCAGAATTCGGCCGTGGGAAAGTCGGACGCCCGTGCGTCGGCGTCAGTGGTGCAGGATCTTCGACAGGAAGTCCTTGGCCCGGTCGCTGCGCGGGTTGCTGAAGAACTGGTCGGGGGTGGCCTCTTCGACGATCCGTCCGTCCGCCATGAAGACCACGCGGTTGGCCGCCGAGCGCGCGAAGCCCATCTCGTGCGTGACGACGATCATCGTCATGCCGTCGCGGGCGAGCTGCTGCATGACCTCGAGGACCTCGTTGATCATCTCCGGGTCGAGGGCCGACGTCGGCTCGTCGAAGAGCATGATCTTGGGGTCCATCGCCAACGCCCGTGCGATGGCGACGCGTTGCTGCTGCCCGCCGGAGAGCTGCGCGGGGTACTTGTCCGCCTGCGTGCCCACGCCCACCCGGTCGAGCAGGGTGCGCGCCTTGGCCTCGGCCGACTTCTTGTCCGCCTTGCGGACCTTGATCTGCCCCAGCACCACGTTCTCGAGCACGGTCTTGTGCGCGAAGAGGTTGAAGGACTGGAAGACCATGCCCACGTCCGCGCGGAGGCGGGCCAGCTCCTTGCCCTCCTGGGGCAGCGGCTTGCCGTCGATCGTGATGTCACCCGTGTCGACGGTCTCCAGGCGGTTGATCGTGCGGCACAGCGTCGACTTGCCGGAGCCCGAGGGTCCGATGACGACGACGACCTCACCACGCGCGATGGTCAGGTCGATGTCCTGGAGCACGTGCAGCGCGCCGAAGTGCTTGTTGACTTGGTTCAGCACGACCAGCTCGTCGGCCGCGGGAATGGCGTCCTTGGTCACCGATACATCGGTCATCGGGGTCTTGCTCCATCCTCCTCGGTTGGGAGGACAGTAGTAATGCCGTACGACCAGCGTCATTACATCTGAGGGGAACTTGAGCATAACGATCCGGCTTCAACCGGCCACGATGCGTGAAGAGGGTGGCTCCGCGCGTACCGGCTGGATAACGGAAGGCGCCCGTAACCGGAACGCTCTTGACGGCGTCCTTATGTATCGGAGTGGATGCCCTGGTGTGCCGCACGCGCGTGCACGGATAACGCCTGCCGGCGTGCCGGGGCCGAACGACCGATGAACCGAAGGGGGCCGTGATGAGACTGCTTCTCGTCGAGGACGACGACCATGTCGCCGCTGCTCTGTCGGCGGTCCTCGCCCGGCACGGCTTCGAAGTGGCGCACGCCCGTAGCGGCGAGGAAGCGCTCCGGGCGCTCGTCCCCGAGGCGGACGCCTTCGGAGTCGTACTCCTCGATCTCGGCCTGCCCGACCAGGACGGCTACGAGGTGTGCGGCAAGATCCGCAAGCGCACGTCGACACCCGTGATCATGGTGACCGCGCGCTCGGACGTACGCTCCCGCATCCACGGCCTCAACCTCGGTGCCGACGACTACGTGGTCAAGCCGTACGACACCGGGGAGCTGCTCGCCCGGATCCACGCGGTCAGCCGGCGCAGTGTGCCGGACGAGTCCTCCGCGCCGGCCGAGGACGGACTGCGGCTCGGGTCCGTGCACATCGAACTGCCCACCCGCCAGGTCAGCGTGGACGGTTCGGTTGTCCAACTGACCCGCAAGGAGTTCGACCTCCTGGCGCTTCTCGCGCAGCGCCCCGGGGTGGTGTTCCGCCGGGAACAGATCATCAGCGAGGTCTGGCGCACCAGTTGGGAGGGGACGGGCCGCACGCTGGAGGTGCATGTCGCGTCCCTGCGCTCCAAGCTGCGCATGCCCGCCCTCATCGAGACCGTGCGCGGCGTCGGGTACCGGCTCGTCGCACCGGCCGCCTAGAGGCCGCGGGTGCGCGCTCGCCTCCTCCCGCTGCTCATCGTCCTGATGGCGGGCGTGCTGCTCGCGCTCGGCTTCCCGCTCGCCGTGAGCGTGGCGGCCGCGCAGCAGCAGAAGGTCGTCATCGACCGCATCGACGACACGGCACGCTTTGCCGCGCTGGCCCAGTTCGTCACCAAGCGCTCGACGGGCTCCCGCGTACGCGTCACGGACGAGCGCCAGCAGACCCTGCAGAACGAACTCACGCGCTACTACGAGGTGTACGGGATCCGCGCGGGCGTCTTCTACCGCAACAGTGACCCCATGGGGCGTGCCCCGGACGACTGGCAGCTGCCCCGCGACGGAGCCGTGCGCGAGGCCTTCGACGAGGCCCTGTTCTCGCGCGGCAGCCACGACCCGCAGCAGGTGTGGCCCTGGAAGCGCGGCCGGCTCGTCGTCGCGTCACCGGTCATCAGCGACGGCGATGTCGTCGCGGTCGTCGTCACCGACTCGCCCACCGGCAAGATGCGCTCCAAGACGCTTCACGGGTGGCTGCTCATCGCGGCGGGCGAGGCGGCCGCGATGCTTCTGGCCGTCGGCGCGGCCCTGCGGCTCACGGGCTGGGTCCTGCGGCCCGTGCGGGTCCTCGACGCGACCACCCACGACATCGCGACCGGACGCCTGAAGTCCCGCGTCGCCCCGACCGGGGGACCGCCGGAACTCCAGCGCCTGGCCCGGTCGTTCAACGAGATGGCCGACAACGTCGAGGACGTCCTGGAGCAGCAGCGCGCCTTCGTCGCCGACGCCTCGCACCAACTGCGCAATCCGCTCGCCGCCCTGCTCCTGCGCATCGAGCTCCTGGCTTTCGAACTGCCCGAGGGGAACGAGGAGATCGCCTCCGTGCGCACGGAGGGCAAGCGGCTCGCCTCGGTCCTCGACGACCTGCTCGACCTGGCCCTCGCCGAGCACACCGAGGCGGATCTGCGGCTCACGGACATCGGCGAGCTGGTGACCGAACGCGTGGGCGCCTGGCGGCCGGTAGCCGACGAGAAGGGCGTACGGCTGACCGCGGACTGCCCCGCGGTCACCGGGTGGGCGGACCCCGTGACGCTGTCGAGCGCCCTGGACGCTGTGATCGACAACGCCCTGAAGTTCACCCCCTCCGGCGAGGAGGTGAAGGTCTGCGTCGCCCGTAACGGAGAGTCCACCGAGATCGTCGTCGCGGACCGGGGTCCGGGCCTGCGCGAGGACGAACTCGCGCGGATCGGAGACCGGTTCTGGCGCAGCGCCGGCCATCAGAACGTCAAGGGATCTGGCCTCGGCCTGTCCATCTCGCGGGCGCTGCTCGCGGCCGGCGGCGGCTCCATCACGTACGCCCCTCACGAGCCCCACGGGCTGTGCGTGACGGTGGCGGTGCCCCGGACCCACCGGGAAGGCTGAGGCGGCGAGCCAGGGGCCCTACGGCTTCACCGAGCGGTAGTAGCGGCGGGCGCCCTCGTGCAGCGCCAGCGGATCCGTGTAGAGCGCCGTCCGCAGGTCCACGAGCTGCGCCGCGTGCACCTGTGTGCCGATGTGGTCGCGGCTGTCTATCACCGTGCGCGTCAGCGCCTCCGTCAGGCGGGGGTCGGCACGGTCCGTGGTCACCAGCAGATTCGCCACGGCCAGCGTGGGCACCGAGGCACCCTGCTGCGCGTCCGGATAGGCGTCCGCGGGCATCACGGCGGCCCGGTAGTAGCGGGACGCCCCGCCCTGCTGGTGCAGTGCGTCGACGAGGTTGCCGAGCTCGACGAGACGGATGGGGTAGTTCTCGGACAACTTGCGCACATGGTTCGTCGGCAGGCCGCCCGACCAGAAGAAGGCGTCGATGTCGCCGTTCTCGAGCGCCTGGGGCATGCCGTCGATCCCTGTGGAGACGGGCTTCATGTCCCTCTCCAGGTCGAGCCCGGCCGCCTTTGCCACGCGCTCCGCGATGAGCCGGACCCCGGAGCCCCTGCCGCCCACGGCGACCTTGCGGCCGCGCAGGTCCTGGACCGCCCTGATCGACGACGAGCGGGGCACGACCAGCTGCACGTAGTCGTCGTACAGGCGGGCACAGCCACGCAGCCGGTCCCCTCCGGCGCCGCCCTGAAGCTTGTACTTCTCCACGGCGTCGGCGGCCGCGATCGTGAAATCGGCCTTCCCCGTGGCGACCCGTTCGACGTTCTCCTGGGACCCCTCGCTGTTCGTCAGGCGCACATCGAGGTCCGGCAGGTCGTGGCCGAGCGCGGTCTTGAGGAGCTTGCCGTAGCGCTCGTACACGCCGGTCCGCTGGCCCGTACTGAACGTCACGCTGCCCCCCGGTGTCCCGTCGTCCAGCGGCAGCAGCCACCACAGGAGCAGCCCGAGGACGACGAGGGCGGCGGCCGAGCCCTCCAGGGCTCGGCGCCTGCTGACACGGGGGAGGGCCTTGAGCATGCGGGCGATCCTGCCATTTCACTCACCGTGAGGACCAGGGCCGAGGTCAGGGAACACCGGGGCACGCGCGCGTGGTGACCCCGTACCCTGGTGTGCGAGATGAGCGCGAAGACCTACGAGGTGCGCACCTACGGGTGCCAGATGAACGTCCACGACTCCGAGCGGCTCTCCGGCCTCCTTGAGGATGCCGGATACGTCCGTGCGCCCGAGGGCGCCGACGGTGATGCCGATGTCGTCGTCTTCAACACGTGCGCCGTCCGCGAGAACGCGGACAACAGGCTGTACGGCAATCTCGGCCGCCTGGCGCCGATGAAGACGAAGCGGCCCGGCATGCAGATCGCCGTCGGCGGCTGCCTCGCGCAGAAGGACCGCGACACCATCGTGCAGCGGGCCCCGTGGGTGGATGTCGTCTTCGGCACGCACAACATCGGCAAGCTGCCCGTCCTCCTGGAGCGCGCCCGCGTCCAGGAGGAGGCGCAGGTCGAGATCGCCGAGTCCCTGGAGGCGTTCCCCTCGACGCTGCCCACGCGCCGCGAGAGCGCGTACGCGGCCTGGGTCTCCATCTCCGTAGGCTGCAACAACACCTGCACCTTCTGCATCGTGCCCGCCTTGCGCGGCAAGGAGAAGGACCGCAGGACGGGCGACATCCTCGCCGAGATCGAGGCGCTCGTCGGCGAGGGCGTCAGCGAGATCACGCTGCTCGGCCAGAACGTGAACGCGTACGGCTCGGACATCGGCGACCGCGAGGCCTTCAGCAAGCTCCTGCGCGCCTGCGGGAAGATCGAGGGCCTGGAGCGGGTGCGGTTCACCTCCCCGCACCCCCGCGACTTCACGGACGACGTGATCGCGGCCATGGCCGAGACGCCGAACGTGATGCCGCAGCTGCACATGCCGATGCAGTCCGGCTCGGACACCGTCCTGAAGTCGATGCGCCGTTCCTACCGGCAGGAACGCTACCTCGGGATCATCGAGAAGGTGCGCGCCGCGATCCCGCACGCCGCCATCTCCACCGACATCATCGTGGGCTTCCCCGGCGAGACCGAGGAGGACTTCGAGCAGACCATGCACGCGGTCCGCGAGGCCCGCTTCGCGAATGCCTTCACCTTCCAGTACTCCAAGCGCCCCGGGACCCCGGCGGCGACCATGGAGGGCCAGATCCCCAAGGAGGTCGTCCAGGAGCGCTACATGCGCCTGGTCGAGCTCCAGGAGGAGATCTCCTGGGACGAGAACAAGAAGCAGGTCGGCCGCACCCTGGAGCTGATGGTCGCCGAGGGCGAGGGCCGCAAGGACGGCGCCACGCACCGCCTGTCCGGCCGCGCCCCCGACAACCGCCTGGTGCACTTCACCAAGCCGGACGCCGAGGTGCGCCCCGGTGACGTCGTCACCGTCGAGATCACGTACGCGGCCCCGCACCACCTGCTCGCCGAGGGCGACGTGCTCGAAGTGCGCCGCACGCGCGCGGGTGACGCCTGGGAGAAGCGGAACGCGGAGCCCCAGCAGAAACAGGGCGTCATGCTCGGCCTGCCCTCGGTGGGCGTCCCGGCCCCGCTGCCGGCGGCTACGGGAGGCTGCGCCGTCAACTGACGGCACCACTCCCTGCGGGCCACGTGCCGCGCAGTAGGCTGCCGATCATGCTTGTCGCCGCCGCCGTCTGCCCCTGCCCGCCCCTGCTCGTACCCGAGGTCGCCGTGGGCGCGGCCCCCGAGCTGGAGGCTGCGCGCGCGGCCTGCGACGAGGCCGTCCGCGCGGTCCTGGCCGCCCGGCCCGACCTGATCGTGGCCGTCGGCGAAGGGCCCGCCACCCGTACGCACAAGCAGGGCGCCAGGGGCGGTTTCCAGCCGTTCGGTGTCGACCGCGAGGTCCGCCTGGGCGCGGCTGCCGACTCCGAGGCACCGGCGCACCGGCTGCCCCTGTCCCTCACAGTGGGCGCCTGGCTGCTCGACCGGGCCGGGTGGACCGGCCCTGTGGAGGGCTTCGAGGCCGAGGGCGACAGGTCCTGGCCGGCCAACCGCGAGGACGGCGTGCGCCTCGCGGCGCGCGCCGCGCGCGTAGGACTCCTCGTGATGGGCGACGGCACGGCCTGCCGCAGCGTCAAGGCGCCCGGCTACCTGGACGACCGTGCAGAAGGGGTCGACGCGTCGATCGCGCAGGCCCTGGGCAACGGCGACCGCGACGGATTCTTCGCGGCCCTCGACGCGGACCTCGCCCGCGAACTCAAGATCTCCGGCCGCTCCCCGTGGCAGATCCTCACGGCGGCTGCCGACGAGGACCGGATCGGGAGCGTCCTGTACGAGGACGCTCCCTACGGAGTGGGCTACTTCGTCGCCGGCTGGTCGTAGACGAGCACCTGGCGACGAACGGCGAGACCACGGGCGAACGGCGAGACCACGGACGAACGGCGAGACCACCTACGAACAGCCAGAACACCGACGAACGGCGACGGCCGCGGAGCCGTGAAAGGCTCCGCGGCCGTCCGCAGTGTGCTGGTACCGCGCGCCTCAGGAGGCGGGAGGTGACGGCGGTGTGGCGCCGCCGCCCGAGCTGCCGCCCTTGTCCTGACCCGGCTGCCCGAGGCGGTCCATGGCGTCCTTGGCCTTGCTGGTGCCCGTCTGGATCTGGTCGCTGTACTTGCCCTGGGTCTTCTCGTCGGCCGTCTTCGCGGCCCTGTCCATGCCCTGGTCGATCTTGTCCCCGTGCTGCTGCGCGAGGTCCGCGACCTTGTCCTTGCTGAGCTTGGCTTTCAACGTGTCCAGGATGCCCATGGGTTCACCTTCGCTCGCGTGGGACTACTTGCGGGCGCCCTCACCGGCCTCGCTGTCGGCGGCCTGCTCCGCGGACTGCTGCTGGGGGATTTCCACGGGCTCCGCCGCGGCGGAGTCGGGGGTATCGGCAGCCTCCGTGGATGCCTCAGGCTTCACGGCGTCGGTGGCCGCGGAGGTGTCGGCAGCCTCGGAAGTCCCGGAGGGGGAGTCTTCAGTCCCGGAGGAGGAGTCCTCGGCCTCGGGTCCGGCCGTCACAGGGGCGGCCTGCGCCTCGGTGGCTGACGCCTCCTCCGCGTCCTTCGACTTCCTGCGAAACCTGGCAAAAACGCCCATTTCAACTCCATACGTTACTCGTGCGGGCGAAATCCCGCGTCGCCCGGTGCGTCCGATTGCGTCGCCCGGGTCTGAGGCACTCGGAACCGGCGGTCGGAACCTCGCAACAGGGAACGACCCCGGACCTGTGGCGTCACGTAGCTCGTTCGGGAAGAGGCCCCGAGGTTTGCGAGACTGGGGCGGTGAGTAGTGCAGCTCCCGCTCCGCGGGTCATCGCCGTCGTCGGTCCCACTGCGGCCGGAAAGTCCGATCTGGGCGTTTTTCTCGCCAGAGAACTGGGCGGCGAGGTCGTCAACGCCGACTCCATGCAGCTCTACCGGGGGATGGACATCGGCACCGCCAAACTGACGCCCGAGGAGCGCGGCGGGGTTGCGCACCACCTCCTGGACATCTGGGACGTCACCGAGGCGGCCAGCGTCGCGGAGTACCAGAGGCTCGCCCGCGCCGAGATCGACCGGCTCCTCGCCGCGGGACGCTGGCCCGTCCTGGTCGGCGGATCCGGCCTCTACGTCCGCGGAGCGGTGGATCACCTGGAGTTCCCGGGCACCGACCCCGAGGTGCGCGCGCGCCTGGAGGAGGAGCTCGCCCTGCGCGGCTCCGGCGCCCTGCACGCCCGCCTCGCCGTCTGCGACCCCGGGGCCGCCAAGGCGATCCTGCCGGGCAACGGCCGACGCATCGTCCGGGCCCTCGAAGTCATCGAGATCACAGGCAAGCCCTTCACGGCCAACCTGCCCGGACACGAGTCCGTCTACGACACCGTCCAGATCGGCGTGGACGTGGCGCGCCCCGAACTCGACGAGCGCATCGCGACCCGCGTCGACCGCATGTGGGACGCCGGGCTCGTGGACGAGGTGCGCACCCTGGAGGCGCGCGGCCTGCGGGAAGGGCGCACGGCGTCGCGCGCGCTCGGCTACCAGCAGGTGCTCGCCGCGCTGGCCGGGGAGTGCACCGAGGACGAGGCGCGTGCCGAGACCGTCCGCGCCACCAAGCGCTTCGCGCGCCGTCAGGACTCGTGGTTCCGGCGCGATCCGCGCGTCCACTGGCTCAGCGGCGAGGCGGCCGAACGCGGGGAACTCCCGGCCCGGGCAATGACGTTGATCGAACGACCGGTTACAGCCTGATCACGTGATGGCATCGGGACGCTCCGGCCGTCATCGCGGCCCCTGGGAGCGTGCCATCATCGACCATCGATCGACCAGTGGAGTCCGAAGTGGGAGGGCGCGTGGCGATGGAGGCCGGCCCTCGTGACACCGCACCCGGCGGGGAACAGCTGAGCCCTGACGGACCGGACGCGACCCCGGACGGTGTGATCGCCGACGGCCCCACGGCCGAGGAGCTCGCATCGCAGATCGCGGGCGCCGAGGTCGAGGTGGAGCTGCGCCCGCAGCGCCGCCTGCGCCTGTGGCAGCTCGCGCCCATTGTGATGCTCTCCGCGATCGGCTCCCTGATGTTCGCCTTCCCGCTCTTCTTCGAGTTCGGGGACGGCGGGGCCGTCGTGGCGATGCTGGGGCTGCTGATCAGCTCCTGCGCCGCCGGCTGGGGAATGATGGCCGCGCGCCGCGTCGGCTACACCTGGCCCGGATTCCCGGCCCGGGGATCGGGCCGGCGCCCGGACTGGCGGGTCGTCGGCGCGTACGCGGTCGTGGTGGCCGCAGTCGCCGTCCTCGCCGTGTGGCGCGTCGCCCGCCTGCGCTAGCGCCCTGGTTCGGATCAGGCCGGGCCGGTCCGCGTGATGGGCCGTCCCGACGGGCTGTCGTCGCCACCCCGTACGATCGAGGAATGAGCACGCGGATCGCCTTCCTCAAGGGGCACGGGACCGAGAACGACTTCGTGATCGTCCCCGACCCGGAGAACGCCCTGGAGCTGCCCCCGGCGGCCGTCGCAGCCCTGTGCGACCGACGAGCCGGAATCGGCGGTGACGGCCTGCTGCACGTGGTGCGCTCCGCAGCCCACCCCGACGCGCGGCACCTGGCTTCCGGGGCCGAGTGGTTCATGGACTACCGCAATGGCGACGGCTCGGTCGCCGAGATGTGCGGCAACGGCGTGCGTGTGTTCGCCCACTACCTTCAGCGCGCCGGCCATGTCGGCGAGGGCGACCTCGCGGTGGCCACGCGCGGAGGCGTGAAGCGCGTGCACATCGACAAGGAGGGCGACATCACGGTCGGCATGGGCAAGGCCCTCCTCCCCGAAGGGGACGTCACCGTCAGCGTCGCCGACCACAGCTGGCCCGCCCGCAACGTGAACATGGGCAACCCCCACGCCGTTGCCTTCGTGGACGACCTCGCCCAGGCCGGCACCCTCTTCTCCGCCCCGCCCTTCACCCCGGCCACGGCCTACCCGGACGGGGTGAACGTCGAGTTCGTCGTCGACCGCGGCCCCCGTCACGTAGCCATGAGGGTCCATGAGCGCGGCGTGGGCGAGACCCGCTCGTGCGGCACGGGCGCGTGCGCCGTGGCCGTCGCGGCGGCCCGCAGGGACGGCCTGGACCCCGCGGTCACCGGATCCCCGGTGACGTACGCAGTGGATCTGCCCGGCGGACGGCTCGTGATCACGGAGCGGGCCGACGGGGAGATCGAGATGACGGGACCTGCGGCGATCGTCGCCGAGGGAGAGATCGACGCGGACTGGCTGGCGGGTCTCGAAACCGTAAACCCCTGAACGTTCGCTCGAATGGGTGATCCGTTTCACGCTGGGCGAGAGGGGGACTGCTCCACGTGATGGGCTCGGTAGCATCAAGCACCGGCCCGGGCGGGAACCCCGCAGACCGCCGCCGGTCGACGCAGCCGGAGGTGCTCATGAGTGCGGAGGCGACCAATCCCGCGACGCCGGGCCCGGTCACACCGGGCGCGCACCGCCGGCGCGGCCGTCCCCGGATCGACCTGCGCCGCATCGGCTGGGCCGCGCTCCTCGGCCCCGCCGCGGGCAACCGGCTGCCCGACGCGATCGGACATGTGGTCGAGGCCCATCGCGCCCACCACCCGGAAGCCCCCCTTGAGCCGCTGCGCCGGGCATACGTCCTCGCCGAGTCCTCCCACCGGGGACAGATGCGCAAGAGCGGCGAGCCCTACATCACACACCCCCTCGCCGTGACGCTGATCCTCGCCGCGCTGGGCGCCGAGACCACGACGCTGACCGCGTCCCTCCTCCACGACACCGTCGAGGACACCGAGGTGACGCTCGATCAGGTGCGTACGGAATTCGGCGAAGAGGTCGCCTATCTCGTCGACGGCGTGACCAAGCTCGAAAAGGTTGACTACGGAGCGGCCGCCGAACCCGAGACCTTCCGCAAGATGCTCGTCGCCACCGGAAACGACGTGCGGGTCATGTCGATCAAACTCGCCGACCGGCTGCACAACATGCGCACCCTCGGCGTGATGCGCCCCGAGAAACAGGTGCGCATCGCCAAGGTCACCCGGGATGTGCTCATCCCGCTCGCAGAACGCCTCGGCGTCCAGGCACTCAAGACCGAGCTCGAGGACCTCGTCTTCGCGATCCTGCACCCCGACGAGTACGCGCAGACCCGCGAGCTCATCGCGGCCAACGACGCGCGGGCCGGCGATCCCCTCGCGGAGATCGCCGAGGACGCCCGCGTCGTCCTGAAGGACGCCGGGATCACGGCCGAAGTACTGATCAGGCCACGGCACTTCGTCTCCGTGCACCGGGCGAGACGCAAGCGCGGAACACTGCGCGGTGCGGACTTCGGCCGCCTGCTGGTACTCGTCGGCGAGGACGCCGACTGCTACGGGGTGCTCGGCGAGCTGCACACGTGCTTCACGCCGGTCGTCTCGGAGTTCAAGGACTTCATCGCTGTACCGAAGTTCAACCTGTACCAGTCGCTGCACACAGCCGTGTCGCGCGGTGACGGAGAGGTCGCCGAAGTCCTCATCCGTACCCACCAGATGCACAAGGTCGCCGAGGCCGGCGTCGTCGCCCTCGGCAATCCCTACGCTCCTCCTTCGGAGGAGCAGGCCGACAGCGACGGCGAGCGCGCCGACCCGACCAGGCCCGGCTGGCTCTCCCGTCTTCTCGAATGGCAGGAGGCCGCCCCGGACGCGGACACCTTCTGGTCGACGCTGCGCGAAGACCTCGCCCAGGACCGCGAGATCACCGTCTTCCGGCCCGACGGCGGCACGCTCGGCCTGCCCGCGGGCGCCAGCTGTGTCGACGCCGCGTACGCCCAGTACGGCGAGGACGCCCACGCCTGCATCGGAGCCCGCGTCAACGGGCGGCTTGCGACGCTCAGCACGGTTCTGAGCGACGGGGACACCGTTCAGCTCCTCATGGGCCAGGACCCCGCTTCCGAGCCCTCCAGGGACTGGCTCGACCACGCCCGTACGCCCGCCGCGCGCATCGCCATCCGGCGCTGGCTCACGACCCACCCGGCCACACCCCAGCCCGAACCCGAGGGCCGGCGCACCCCGGAGTCGGCCCCCAGGACGCCTCAGGGCGCGCCCGCGGGCCGCCTCGCCGAGGCGAACGCCGTCGTGGACCAGCCGGGCGCCACGGTCCGCCTCGCGGGCTGCTGCACGCCCGTGCCGCCCGACGCGGTGACCGCCTTCGCCGTACGCGGCGGTGTCGTGACCGTGCACCGCGCTGAGTGTCATGGCGTGGAGCGCATGAAGAGCGCGGGGCGCGCCGAGGTCGGCGTGCGATGGGGCGACACCACGCAGTGCCGGGTCTCCCTGATCGCCGAGTCCTTCAGCCGGCCGCATCTGCTGGCCGATCTCACCGAAGCCATCGCCTTGGAGAGCGTCGCTGTCATCTCCGCGACCGTGGAACCGCCGACCCAGGGCCGCGTGCGCCACACGTACACGCTCCAACTTCCCGACGCGACAACGCTCCCCGGACTGATGCGCGCCATGCGCAACATCGCGGGGGTGTACGACGTCAGCCGCGCGCAGCACTCCGCCCAGACCAGCTCGTAGGGTCTCGTTCGGGTGGGTGTGGCGCGTCCCGCCGGGGTCCGGGCGCGCGCGCTGGTAGCCGTAGTTCATGCTGCTCACCCCCCGCACCATCCGCATGGGCACCGCGCTCGTCGCCGCGGCCGCCTCCACCGCACTTCTCGCCGCGAGCGCCCCGTCGCCGGCCGTCCCGCTGGGCGTCGGCGACCGGCTCTTCCCGCATCTGGGCAACCCCGGTTACGACGTGGAGTCGTACGACGTCGCGTTCACCTACCACGGCGACAACAAGAAGCCGCTCGATGCCGTCACCAAGATCGAGGCCACGGCGACCGCCCGCCTCGAGCAGGTGAATCTCGACTTCGCGCACGGAACCGTCCGCTCCGTAGAGGTCAACGGCAGTCCCGCGCGGTTCGACACCAGCGGCGAGGACCTGGTAGTCACGCCCGAGAGGGCCGTCCCGGAGGGTGCCCCTCTGGAGATCACGGTGCGGCACACCAGCAACCCGGTGCCCGGCAAGGAGGAGGGGGGTTGGGTGCAGACCAAGGACGGTCTCGCCATGGCCAATCAGGCCGACGCCGGGCACCGTGTGTTCCCGAGCAACGACCACCCTTCGGACAAGGCCCTGTTCACGTTCCGGGTCACCGCGCCCAAGGGGCTCACGGTCGTAGCCAACGGGGTGCCCTTCCTGAAGATGCGCCACGGCGCGGACACCAGCTGGTCGTACCGCACCCTCCATCCCATGGCCACTGAGCTGGCGCAGGTCTCGATCGGTGACTCCGCGGTGCTGCATCGAGAGGGGCCGCACGGGCTTCCCATCCGCGACGTGGTGCCCGCCAAGGACCGCAAGGTCCTCGAACCGTGGCTCAAGAAGACACCCGCCCAGCTCGCGTGGATGGAAGGGAAGGTCGGCCCCTACCCCTTCGAGAACTACGGACTCCTGATCGCCCAGGCCCAGACCGGCTTCGAGCTCGAGACCCAGACGCTCTCCCTCTTCGAGAAGAACATCTTCACGGAGCCCGCGTACCCCGCCTGGTACATCGACTCGATCATGGTCCACGAGATGGCGCACCAGTGGTTCGGCGACAGCGTCAGCCCCCGCACCTGGTCCGACCTGTGGCTGAACGAGGGACATGCCAGCTGGTACGAGGCTCTCTACGCCCAGGAGAAGGGTCACCAGTCCATGGCCAAGCGCATGCGTGAGGCCTACCGCGCCTCGGACGGCTGGCGCGCCGCGGGCGGCCCGCCGGCCTCCCCCAAGGCCGCGAAGCCGGGCCAGAAGATCAGCATCTTCCGGCCGGCGGTCTACGACGGCAGCGCCCTCGTCCTCTACGCGCTCCGCCAGGAGATCGGCACCCCGGCCTTCGAGCGACTGGAGCGCGACTGGGTGCGTACACACCGTGACGGCACGGCGGGCACGGCGGACTTCATCAGCCTCGCTTCGCAGACCTCGGGCCGCGACCTCCAGAGCTTCCTCCGGGCCTGGCTCTACGGGAAGAAGACGCCGCCGATGCCGGGGCACCCGGACTGGAAGTCGACGCCGGTGGCCAAGGCGAAGCCGGCCAAGGGGTAGGCCATCGACCGGCGGTGCAGCCGGGCCCACAGCCCAGGCAGGACAGGCTTCGGGTCCGGCGCCCGCGGGAAATAAGTCGGGTGACGAGACGGGCCGTACCGTGCGACCATCTTCCAGGTCGGTGGCACGGCCGCCCCGGGAATCTACGGACACCCCGGGACGTTGTGTCATTCGAAGGACCACGCTGTCATGCGCGGACCGTCATCAGTACGAACCACCTCGACGTAAGGATCCAATGACCTCCTCTTCTTCCCCTTCCCAGGACGCGCAGAGCTTCGCGCAGAACAACCCCGAAGGTCTTCGGGCCGATGCCCTGATGGAAGAGGACGTCGCCTGGAGCCACGAGATCGACGGAGAGCGGGACGGCGACCAGTTCGACCGCTCCGAGCGCGCGGCCCTGCGCCGCGTCGCGGGCCTCTCCACCGAGCTCGAGGACGTCACCGAAGTCGAGTACCGGCAGCTCCGCCTGGAGCGGGTCGTGCTCGTCGGTGTGTGGACCTCGGGAACGGTGAACGACGCGGAGAACTCCCTCGCGGAGCTGGCCGCCCTCGCCGAGACCGCAGGCGCCCTGGTGCTCGACGGCGTCATCCAGCGCCGGGACAAGCCCGACGCGGCGACGTACATCGGCTCCGGCAAAGCACTGGAGCTGCGCGACATCGTCCTCGAGACCGGAGCCGACACCGTCGTGTGTGACGGTGAGCTCAGCCCCGGCCAGCTCATCCACCTCGAAGACGTCGTCAAGGTCAAGGTGGTCGACAGGACCGCCCTGATCCTCGACATCTTCGCCCAGCACGCCAAGTCCCGAGAGGGCAAGGCGCAGGTCGCCCTCGCGCAGATGCAGTACATGCTGCCGCGACTGCGCGGCTGGGGTCAGTCGCTCTCCCGGCAGATGGGTGGCGGTGGCTCCTCCGGCTCCGGCGGCGGCATGGCGACCCGTGGTCCCGGTGAGACCAAGATCGAGACGGACCGGCGACGGATCCGCGAGAAGATGGCGAAGATGCGCCGGGAGATCGCGGAGATGAAGACCGGCCGCGAGATCAAGCGCCAGGAGCGCAAGCGCAACAAGGTGCCTTCGGTGGCCATCGCCGGATACACCAACGCGGGCAAGTCGTCCCTGCTCAACCGCCTGACGGGCGCCGGTGTCCTGGTGGAGAACGCACTGTTCGCCACCCTCGACCCGACCGTCCGCAGGGCGGAGACGCCCAGCGGCCGGCTGTACACGCTGGCCGACACGGTCGGTTTTGTACGGCACCTGCCGCACCACCTCGTCGAGGCGTTCCGCTCCACGATGGAGGAGGTCGGTGAATCCGACCTGATCCTGCACGTGGTGGACGGATCGCACCCGGCGCCGGAGGAGCAGCTGGCCGCCGTGCGCGAGGTCATCCGCGACGTGGGCGCCACGAAGGTGCCCGAGATCGTGGTGATCAACAAGGCGGACGCGGCCGACCCGCTCGTCCTCCAGCGGCTGCTGCGCGTCGAGAAGCGCGCGATCGCGGTGTCGGCCCGCACCGGGCTCGGTATGGACAAGCTGCTCGCGATCATCGACGACGAGCTGCCGCGTCCCGAGGTCGAGATCGAGGCGCTCGTGCCGTACACGCACGGCCAGCTGGTCGCGCGTGCGCACGCCGACGGCGAGGTGATCTCCGAGGAGCACACCCCGGACGGCACCCTGCTCAGGGCGCGGGTGCACGAGGAACTCGCCGCGGAGTTCACGCCGTACCTTCCGGCGGCGGCCGCGAGCTGACGCTCCGGCAGCAGCCGGGCCTCCGGTGCCGACGGCGAGGGCCCGCCCCCGACTTCCTGGGGGCGGGCCCTCGTTCGTTCGGTGAAGCCGGCGGTTACTGGCTGCCGTACTTCTCGCTCATCGTGTCGAAGACCTGCTGGGCGCCCTTGCCCAGCTGCGGTCCGGCCAGCCAGGTGTTCTCGGCCGGGCCGATCGACGTGTTCGACACCAGCTGCGTCTTTCCGTCGACCATCCGGAACCAGCCGCCACCGGACGAACCGCCGGTCATGGTGCAGCCGATGCGGTACATCGTCGGCATGTCGGGGCTGAGGGAGAGGCGGCCCGGGCGGTCGATGCACTTGTGCATCAGCTGGCCGTCGAACGGCGGCGCGGCCGGGTAGCCCCAGGCGCCCATGCTGCTGACCGACTGGACCGCCGGCTCGGAGAAGTCGACGGGCAGCGCGTTGCCGACGGTCTCCTCAAGCGACTTGGAACCGTGCTCCGGCTTCACGTGCAGCACCGCGTAGTCGTACGGAGCGCCCGCACCGCCCGATTCGGCGCCGGTGTCGATCCACTCGTTGGAGGTGGAGGCCCAGTCGGCCCAGAAGGTGCCGTACGGGGCGATCTCCTGCGGGGCCGCGTTCTGCAGCTGCGCCTCGGACTTGCCCAGGTCGTTGTAGGCCGGGACGAAGGCGATGTTGCGGTACCAGCCGCCCGCCGAGCCCGCGTGCACGCAGTGACCCGCGGTCCAGACGAGGTTGGACCTGCCCGGGTTGCGCGGGTCCTTCACGACGGTGCCGGAGCAGACCATCGAACCTTCGGGCGAATCGAAGAAGACCTTGCCGACCGGGGCGGCGTTGTCGTGGTACGGCGTCTTCTCGGGCACGGCCTTGACGGGCTGCGGCTCAGGGTCCGTGGCGCCCTGGTCGGCCGAGGCGTCCTTCGCGGCGATGGTCTTGTCCGGGTCCTTGGCGGACTTCATCCGCTCGGGCTTCCAGTGGTCCTTGATGACCGGGTTGACGAAGTCCTTGGCCTCGCGCAGCCAGTCGTCCTTGTCCCAGTTCTTCCAGGCGCCGTTCTGCCACTTGTCCGGGTCGATGCCGTGCTTCTTGAGCTGGTCGGCGATGCCCCCGGGCAGTTGGCCGTTGGATCCGTCGTCGGCGCCCTGTGAAGCGGAGGCGGCCGACTTGTCACTCGTCTTGTCGTCGCTCGGGCCGCAGGCCGTGGCGGTGAGCGCCAGGGCCGCGGCGAGCCCCGTAGCGGCGAGGACGGTACGCCGGCCCCGGCTCCGCGTGGATGACGGACGTGTGGAACGCATGGTGCAGTTACCCCCGTTGAGCGAATGTGTCATGAGCTTGTCAGGTCCGGAGTGGGCTCCGTGCGGAGATCTCGAACGCAGCACCCCACTATGCCTGTGGAGTTGGGGACGAACGGCGGCGGGGTGGTGAAGGTTTCGTCACCCCGCCGCCGCCCATTGCCTGCCTGTTGGCGGTGCCCGCCTACGGGCGTCCTACGGGCGATGCCTGCCTACTGACCGGCGTACTTCTTGCTGACTGCGTCGTAAATTCCCTTGGCCTCCTTGCCGAGGCGGGGGCCTGCGAGCCAGCCGGCCGTCACCGGGCCGATCGACGTGTTCGACACCAGCGACGGCTTGCCGCTGGAGCCCTGCGCGATCCAGCCGCCACCGGACGAACCGCCGGTCATGGTGCACCCGATGCGGTACATCGTCGGCTCGGCCTTCGCCAGCGAGAGCCGGCCCGGCTTGTCGGCGCACTGGTACAGCGTCTGGCCGTCGTACGGCGGCGCCGCCGGGTAGCCCTTCGCCGTCATCGTCGCGATCTTGGGCACCGCGGGCGCGTTGAAGTCGACCGGCACGGCCGTACCGACCGCCTCCTCGAGGGACTTGCCCTCGCTGCCCTTCTCCGGCGTGACCTGGATGACCGCGAAGTCGTACGGCGCACCCTGCCCGCCCGTCGGACCACCCTGCTCGATCCACTGGTCGGACGTCTGCGCCCACGCACCCCACCAGACGCCGTACGGAGCGACCTCTTCCTTGGTGGCGGTCTTGAGCTGCTCGTCCGACAGGCCCGCGTTGTTGTACGAGGGCACGAAGGCGATGTTGCGGTACCAGCCGCCGTTCTTACCGGCGTGCACGCAGTGGCCCGCGGTCCACACCATGTTCGACTTGCCCGGGTGGGCGGGGTCCGTGACGACCGTCGCCGAACAGACCATCGAACCCTCGGGGCCGTCGAAGAAGAGCTTTCCGGCGTACGGCGCGCTCTCGTGGTACGGCGTGCCGACGGCCGCGGCCTTCACCGGCTGCGGCGTCGGGTCCGTCACGCCCTGGTCGCCCGAGATGTCGTTGTCGTCGACCTCGTTGTCCGGGTTCTTGTCGGCGTCACGCATCCGGTCCGGGTCCCACAGACCGTCGATGATGGGATTGACGTAGTCCTGCGCCTCACGCAGCCACTTGTCCTTGTCCCAGTTCTTCCACTCGCCGTTCTTCCACTTGTCCAGATCAATACCGTGCTCCTTGAGCCGGTCCTTGATGTCGTCCGGGATCTGGATCTTGTCGCTGCCGCCCTGCGCCGCGGACGCGGTCGGCTTCGAGTCCGCGTTGTCGTCGCCGGGACCGCACGCGGTGGCGGTGAGCGCGAGCGCCGCACCGATGGCGAGAGCGGCCGCCACGGGGGAGGTTCTGCGGCGCACGCTCCTCCCGCGCTGAACGGTCAAGAGCGGACGTATGGGTCGCATGTCGTGAATCCCCCTGGGCTTCGAGAACTGTGCAGTGCCGGCCGCCGGCGGTCGTGAACCGGTCGCGTCACGCTCGGCACTTGACGTGCCTCGCCCCGCGACCGAACCCTCCGCCCTCCGTCGAACGGCAACCCACCCTATGCGCGCGCTGTGGGTGACTACCCACGGAACGGCAACGGTTCCGTCACGGCAGCGATCTTCCGCGGGCCAAGGATTTTCCGCCGACCCGTGATCCCGCGCAGTCACCGTCGTTGGTACGTACGGGGGATTCGCCGTCGTCGCTCGGTCCTTGGGGTTCGGCCCCGGACACACGTACGTCAACTGATCCCCCCACACCGAGAATTCGACCGGATCCAGCGCGATCCAGGGGAGGACCAGCAGTCGTGGCCGTCACCGAGCCTGCGCCCGCGGCGGTGCCCGCGGGGTATGAGGGGGGCGCCGCCCGTGAGGGCGCTGCCCAAGAGGGGATCCTGCGGCGGCAGTCCGCGCGGGAGTCGGCGGCCCGCACTTATGCGCGCGCACTGCCGATCGTGCCCGTGCGGGCACGCGGCCTGACCATCGAGGGCGCCGACGGACGCCGGTACCTCGACTGCCTCTCCGGCGCGGGCACGCTGGCCCTCGGTCACAACCACCCCGTCGTCCTCGAAGCGATCAGACGCGTACTCGACTCCGGCGCCCCCCTGCACGTGCTCGATCTGGCCACCCCCGTGAAGGACGCCTTCACGACGGAACTCTTCCGGACGCTGCCCGCCGGGCTCGCCGAGCGGGCACGGATCCAGTTCTGCGGACCGGCCGGCACCGACGCGGTGGAGGCCGCCCTGAAACTCGTCCGCACGGCCACCGGCCGCAGCGGAATGCTCGCCTTCACCGGCGCCTACCACGGGATGACGACCGGGGCGCTCGAAGCGTCCGGCGGGGCGCAGGACGTCAGGGTCGCACGGCTGCCCTATCCGCAGGACTACCGCTGTCCCTTCGGCGTCGGCGGCGAGCGCGGCGCCGAACTCTCCGCGCGCTGGACCGAATCCCTCATCGATGACCCCAAGTCGGGCGTGCCGCACCCCGCCGGCATGATCCTCGAACCCGTCCAGGGGGAAGGCGGAGTGATTCCCGCGCCCGACTCCTGGATGCGCCGGATGCGCGAACTCACGGCGGCGCGCTCCATCCCGCTGATCGCCGACGAGGTCCAGACCGGAGTGGGCAGGACCGGCACCTTCTGGGCCGTCGAACACAGCGGAGTCGTGCCCGACGTCATGGTCCTGTCCAAGGCGATCGGCGGCAGCCTCCCCCTGGCCGTCGTCGTGTACCGGGACGACCTCGACGTCTGGCAGCCCGGAGCCCACGCCGGCACGTTCCGCGGGAACCAACTCGCCATGGCCGCCGGTGCCGCGACCCTCGCCCATGTCCGGGAGAACCGTCTCGCCGAACGCGCCGCCCTCCTGGGCGCCCGCATGGTGGGCCAGCTCCAGGGTCTCGCCGCCGAACACCCCTGCATCGGGGACGTACGGGGCCGCGGCCTCATGATCGGCGTCGAACTGGTCGACGTGGGCGCCGCCCGGGACCCGAACCGGCCCGCCGGACCCGACGCGAGCCCGCATCTTCCCGCGCCCGAACTCGCCGCGTCCGTGCAGCGCGAATGCCTCCGTCGTGGACTCATCGTCGAGCTCGGCGGCCGCCATTCCAGCGTCGTACGCCTCCTGCCGCCCCTCACGATTACCGACGAACAGGCAGCCGCGGTCGTCGAACGTCTCGCCGACGCCCTGGCCGAAGCGGCGCGCACCCATAGGGGATAGCCCAGCCAGGACGCCCGCGTTCTGAGGCCCCCCACCCACCAGGCCAGGACCGCCACGACGCCGACGACCACGACCACGACACCGACGACGACACGGACCACCACGGACAGCCGCGGAACACCGGACAGTCCGGACAACCGCATCACGGAGTCAACTACCCCACGAGGAAGCCCCGTTGAACGCCACTCCCGCACCCGACGACCGACACCGCCCCCAGGCGAGCGGAGCCTGCGACACGCAGCCCCATCCAGCCCCGGAACGCGGGACGACGGTCCCCCGGCAGAAGGACGGCGGCCAGGAGGCCGAGCATCTGCACGGCTCCACCGCCGACCTGCTGGAGCATCCCGACCCCGGCACCGCGGCCCAGGCCGCGGCCGTCGAGAACCTGCTCCGCTGCTGGGTGCGGGAGAACGATCTGGCCGAACCCCCGCACGGCACTCTGCGTATCCCTCTGCCCGCAAGTGGCACCGCCCTCCTCATCCCTGTCCACTACTGGTCCGTGACCGGCTGGCACCGGTTCGGCATGCCCCATCTCCAGGACGGCCCGCTCGACGCCCCGCGCGTCGACGCCGTCACAGTCGCCGCCCTCCTGAGCCGCGAGGCATCGGGGCCGGGAAGCGCTGCCGCGGTGCGGGGCGGTGTCCCGGCGAGGGACGCCGGGACAAGCGGCGCCGATGTCGCCGCACGAGAGGGGGTCGTCCCGGGGCCGGCGGGTACGCCGGACACCACGTCCGGCCCGCTGGACGGGCCCGAGTCGGTGACCGCCTCGTCGTCGACCGCTTCGTCGCAGACCCCGAGCGTTCCCGCGCGCACGCAGTCCGACCCGGAGACCATCGCTGCTGTCTCCGCCCCTGTGGCCCCTCACTCGGAGGCGCAGTCACCCCACCCCGAGCCCTCTCGCCCGACCACCCCCCACCACTCCCACCCCACCCCCTCCGGCGACGGAGCCGACCTGGTGGGGCGCGTGGCCGACTCGGTTCGCCGCACCGCCGACTTCATCGCTCACCGACGCAGCAACCCCCGCGACACGACCGACCTCTTCCTGGCCGCCGAACAGTCCCTCCTGCTCGGCCACCCCCTGCACCCGACCCCGAAGAGCCGCGAGGGCCTGTCCGAGGCCGAATCCCGGCTCTATTCACCCGAGTTGCAGGGGTCCTTCCCCGTGCACTGGATGGCGGTGAACCGCTCGGTGCTCGCGATGGACTCGGCCTGGACCCAGCGAGGCCGCCCCCTCCCCGCGGACCAGCTCGCCCTCCAGCTGGCCGGGACGGACCTGCCCCTGCCCGACGGCCACGCCGCGCTGCCCCTGCACCCCTGGCAGGTACGCGAGCTCAAGCACCGCCCCCAGACCGCGGCCCTTCTGGACGCCGGCCTTCTGCGTGACCTCGGTCCGCACGGCGCCCCCTGGTACCCCACCTCCTCCGTCCGTACCCTCTACCAGCCCGACGCGTCGGCCATGCTGAAGCTCTCGCTCGGCCTGCGCATCACCAACTCCCGTCGGGAGAACCTCCGTAAGGAACTCCACCGCGGCGTCGAGGTTCACCGACTGCTGCGCACCGGCCTCTTCGAGCAGTGGCAGGCCGCTCACCCGGGATTCGACATCGTTCGCGACCCGGCCTGGCTCGCCGTCAACGGCCCGGACGGCGAACCGGTGCCCGGCCTGGACGTGATGATCCGGAACAACCCGTTCGCACCCGGGGACGACGCAGCCTGTATTGCCGGGTTCGTGTCATCCAGGCCCCCGGCTCTGCCCCACGGGCAACGGGACCGCCAGCTCATGCGCTCCCGTCTCGTGGAGACCATCACCCGCCTCGCCGGCCGCACCGGACGCCCCCGCGGTGCCGTCGCCGCCGAGTGGTTCCTGCGCTACCTCGAGCACGTCGTGCGCCCCGTGCTCTGGCTCGACAGCACCGCCGGCGTGGCCCTGGAGGCCCATCAGCAGAACACGCTGCTGCTGCTCGACCCCGAAGGCTGGCCCGTCGGCGGCCGCTATCGCGACAACCAGGGCTACTACTTCCGCGAGTCCCGGCGCGCCGAGCTGGACGGCCGGCTTCCCGGCATCGGCAGCCACAGCGAGACCTTCGTCTCCGACGACGTCACCGACGAAAGGTTCGCCTACTACCTCGGGATCAACAACATCTTCGGTCTCATCGGTGCCTTCGGCTCCCAACAGCTCGCGGACGAACGGCTGTTGCTCGCTGCCTTCCGCGGGTTCCTCTCCGATGTCGCGTCAGGCCCGTACAAGCTCCGCACCCCCCTGCCCGAATACCTCCTCGACTCCCCGGCCCTGCGCTGCAAGGCCAACCTCCTCACCCGCCTGCACGGACTCGACGAACTCGTCGGCCCCGTCGACACCCAGTCCGTCTACGTCACCATCGCCAACCCCCTTCATTCCTGATTCCTGAGGAACATGCCCCACTCCATCCCCTGAGAGGAACGTCGCCGTGTCACCCACCGACGCGCGCACCGACGCCGGAGCCACGCCCGCCACCGCCCTTACCGATGGCGTCACCGATGCCGTCACCGACGAGATCACCGACACGGGCCCCGGCGCCGACGAGACCACCGGCTCCGACCCCGGCGGCGGTGCGGATGTCGCCGACACCCTGGACCTGCGACTGCCTGACGAACTCATCGACCTGATCGCCGGGCAGGGTGAACACGGCGGACAGGTCAACGGCAGCGCGGGCCAGGTGACCGATGCGGGGTCCGGCGACTACGGGCACGCAGACGACGGAACGCGAGCGCACGTACTGGGCGGCACCTCGACGGCCCTGGTGGACGACGACCTGCTCGACAACGTCGGAGCGTGGCGACCGGTCACCACACGTTCCGGCGTCTTCCAGCTGGTTCCCGTCCGTATCGAACGCGACCTGACGCTGATCAGTCGCTGGATGAACGATCCAGCCGTAACTGCCTTCTGGGAACTTGAAGGCCCGGAGAGCGTCACGGAAAACCATCTCCGCCCCCAGCTGGACGGCGACGGGCGCAGCGTCCCCTGCCTCGGCGTACTGGACGGCACCCCGATGAGCTACTGGGAGATCTACCGCGCCGACCTCGACCCGCTGGCGCGCCACTACCCCGCCCGCCCGCACGACACAGGTGTTCACCTCCTTATCGGTGGTGTCGCCAACCGCGGCCGAGGGCTCGGCACAGGCCTGCTCAAGGCTGTCGCCGACCTCGTACTCGACCATCGCCCGCGCTGCGCGCGTGTCGTCGCAGAGCCGGACCTTCGCAACACCCCCTCCGTATCAGCGTTCTTGAGTGCCGGCTTCCGCTTCTCCGCCGAGGTGGACCTCCCCGACAAGCGAGCCGCACTCATGATCCGAGACCGGGCCCTGCGCGCTCTGCTGTGAGCCCGTCACTCTTAGTACACCGCTCACCCCGATCCGGTTCCCTCCCGAGGAGTCCTCGTGCCGAATCCGTCCGAGCCCCAGATGTCCGCAGCGTCCTCCGCTCTGTACGACCCAGCGGAACTGACCTCCGAGAACTGGGAGCGAGCCGCAGCCCGGCTGCTGGCGAAGATGATCGGGGAGTTCGCGTACGAGGAGATCATCGAACCGAAACGGGAGCCGGAGCCGGATCCGCAGCGGGGGAATGGGGCGGGGCATGGGCCGGGGCCGTTGCGGACAGACCTGTACACCCTTCCCGTCGACGGATCCCACGTGCCGCCGGGCAGCGCGTTCCGGTTCAGGGCACGCCGGGGCGCGTACGGCAGCTGGCTCGTAGATCCGGGCAGCATCCGGTGGATCGCCGGCCGCCCAGAGGAGACCGCCGGCCGCCCCGCGCAGACGGACAGGGACGCGGACGCCGGCGAGCCCGAGCCGTCACTCACCGCAGCGAACCCGCCGGAACGCTTCACCGACCCCCTCGCCTTCCTCCTCCGCGCCAAGCACGTCCTCGGCCTCGACGGCGCCACGCTCGGGCATCTCATCCGCGAGCTCACCGTCACCCTTGCCGCCGACGCCCGTCTCGCCGACACCGCGCTCGACGCGGCCCAGCTCGCCGATCTCGGATACGCCGAACTGGAAGGCCATCAGACGGGCCACCCCTGGCTCGTCCTCAACAAGGGCCGCATGGGATTCTCGGCGGCCGACACGGCCCGCTGGGCCCCCGAGGCCCGTATCCCCGGGACGCTCCCGTGGATCGCCGTCCACACGAGGATCGCCGCCTACAGAGGCGTCGCGGACCTGGCGACAGCCGAACGCCTCTACGACCGTGAGTTCTCCCCGGCGGCGCGGGACTTCTTCGCCGAGACCCTACGGGAGCGCGGCCTGGACCCGCAGGCCTACCTGTACCTACCGGTACACCCATGGCAGTGGAGCAATATCGTGCTGCCGCTCTTCGCCGGCGCCGTCGCGACGGACGCCATCGTGCCGCTCCCCACCGACGGCGACGTACGCCTGCCCCAGCAGTCCATCCGTACGTTCCTCAACATCTCGCGCCCCGACCGCCACACGGTGAAGCTCCCGCTGTCCGTGCTCAACACCCTTGTGTGGCGTGGCCTGCCCACAGAGCGCACGCTCGCGGCGCCTTCGGTGACCGCGTGGATGCACTCCCTCCGCGAAACAGACCCCTTCTTGAAGGACGAATGCGGGGTCATCCTCCTGGGAGAGGTGGCTTCCGTTGCCGTCGAGCACCCCGCGTACGACGGCCTCGAAGAAGTCCCCTACCAGTACAAGGAGCTGCTGGGCGCCATCTGGCGCGAACCGGTGTCCCGGTATCTCGCCCCCGGGGAGAGGGCCCGCACACTGGCCTCGCTGCTCCACGTGGACCCGCACGGCCGGGCATTCACCACGGAGCTTGTCGCCCGCTCCGGACTGACCCCCGAGGTGTGGCTGCGCCGGCTCTTCGCGGCCCTGCTGCCCCCGCTCCTCCACTTCCTCTATCGCTACGGGACCGTGTTCTCCCCGCACGGAGAGAACGCCATCGTCGTCTTCGACGACCACGACGTGCCCGTGCGGCTCGCGGTGAAGGACTTCGTCGACGACGTGAACGTGAGCGCCGAGCGGCTGCCCGAACACGACCGCATGCCACAGGACGTACGCGAGATCCTGCTCACCGAGCCGCCCGCTTTCCTGACCCAGTTCATCCACTCGGGGCTCTTCGTCGGCGTCTTCCGATATCTGGCGCCCCTGTGCGAGGAACAACTGGGGGTCACGGAAGAGAAGTTCTGGTTCCTGCTGCGGGCGGAGATCCTGCGGCATCAGGCGCGCTTCCCCGAGCTCAAGGAGCGGTACGAGATGTTCGACCTCCTCACCCCCCGTATCGAGCGGCTCTGCCTCAATCGCAACCGACTGCACCTGGACGGTTACCGCGACCGGTCCCAGCGCCCCCACGCGGCCGTGCACGGCACGGTCCCCAATCCTCTGCACCAGCCTTGATCGCGGGATTGTCAGTGGTGCCCCGTAGGGTGGTCGAGCTATGACTGCTTCCCCTCGCGCCTCTCTCCCCGAGCTCCTGCACGCCGCCGTCGCCGCCGTCGGCGGTACGGAACGACCTGGCCAGGTGACCATGGCCGAGACCGTCGCCGAGGCGATCGACGGCGGTTCCCACCTGCTCGCCCAGGCAGGCACGGGTACCGGTAAGTCCCTCGGCTACCTGGTCCCTGCCCTGGCGCACGGCGAGCGGGTCGTGGTCGCGACGGCCACGCTGGCCCTCCAGCGCCAGCTCGTGGAGCGGGACCTGCCGCGCACGGTCGACGCGCTGCACCCCCTGCTGCGCCGGCGCCCCCAGTTCGCCATGCTCAAGGGCCGGTCGAACTATCTGTGCCTGCACCGCCTGCACGAAGGAGCGCCGCAGGACGAGGAGGAGGGGCTCTTCGACCAGTTCGAGGCGGCCGCCCCGACCAGCAAGCTCGGCCAGGACCTGCTGCGGATGCGGGACTGGGCCGACGAGACGGAGACGGGCGACCGGGACGATCTGACCCCCGGAGTCTCCGACCGGGCCTGGTCCCAGGTGTCGGTCTCCTCCAGGGAGTGCCTGGGCGCCACCAAGTGCGCGTACGGGCAGGAGTGCTTCGCCGAGGCGGCCCGCGAGCGGGCCAAGCTCGCCGATGTGATCGTCACGAATCACGCGCTCCTGGCGATCGACGCCATCGAAGGAGCGCCGGTCCTGCCGTCCCACGAGGTGCTGATCGTGGACGAGGCGCACGAGCTCGTCTCCCGGGTCACGGGTGTGGCGACCGGCGAGCTCACCCCGGGGCAGGTGAACCGCGCGGTGCGCCGTTCCGCCAAGCTCGTCAACGAGAAGGCGGCCGATCAGCTCCAGACCGCCGCCGAGGGCTTCGAGCGGCTCATGGAGCTGGCGCTGCCCGGCCGTCTTGAGGAGATCCCGGAGGACCTCGGCTACGCGCTGATGGCGCTGCGGGACGCCTCGAGGACTGTCATCTCGGCCATGGGCACTACGCGCGACAAGTCCGTCCAGGACGAGGACGCGGTACGCAAGCAGGCCCTGGCCTCCGTGGAGAGCATCCACGACGTGGCGGAGCGCATCACGAACGGCTCCGAATACGACGTCGTCTGGTACGAACGCCACGACCGCTTCGGCGCGTCCCTCAGAGTGGCCCCCATGTCGGTGTCCGGCCTGCTGCGGGAGAAGCTCTTCTCGGACCGCTCCGTCGTCCTGACCTCGGCAACACTCAAGCTCGGCGGCGATTTCAACGGGGTGGGTGCCTCTCTGGGCCTGGCCCCCGAGGGCCAGGAGGGCGAGGGCCTCCCGCAGTGGCGGGGCGTCGACGTCGGATCGCCGTTCGAGTACCGCAAGCAGGGCATTCTCTATGTCGCCAAGCATCTGGCACGCCCCGCGCGTGAGGGCACCCGCAGCGACATGATGGACGAGCTGGCCGAGCTGATGCAGGCCGCCGGTGGCCGGACGCTGGGGCTCTTCTCGTCGATGCGCGCCGCACAGGCCGCGGCGGAGGAGCTGCGGACCCGGCTTCCCGAGTACCCGATCCTCCTCCAGGGCGAGGAGACGCTCGGCGAGCTGATCAAGGGGTTCTCGGCCGACCCGAAGACGTGTCTGTTCGGCACGCTCTCCCTCTGGCAGGGCGTGGACGTGCCGGGCGCCAGCTGCCAGCTCGTCGTCATGGACAAGATCCCGTTCCCGCGGCCGGACGACCCGCTGATGAGCGCCCGGCAGAAGGCCGTCGAGGATGCCGGCGGCAACGGCTTCATGGCCGTTGCGGCGACGCATGCGGCCCTGCTGATGGCCCAGGGCGCGGGCCGTCTCGTCCGGGCGACGGGGGATCGCGGCGTGGTGGCGGTCCTGGACCCGCGGCTGGCGACGGCCCGGTACGGCAGCTATCTGCGGGCCTCGATGCCGGACTTCTGGTACACGACGGACCGGAACCAGGTGCGGCGCTCGCTGGCCGCGATCGACGCGAAGGCGACCGCCGAAACCGACGAGAGCGCGTAGCCGCGCGGACCGCGCCATCGCGTGGGCGGAGCCCCGGACACCCGGGGCTCCGCCCACACGGCAGACTCCGGGATCCGGCAGGCCAATGACACTCGGCAGGCCCAGGACACATCGGACTCAGGACACAGCAGGGCCCCGGAACCGGCGCAGTTGGTTCCGGGGCCCGGTCAGGGGCGCGGGGTCACACCCGCCGCAGAACGGCCACCACCTTGCCGAGGATGGTCGCCTCGTCACCTGGGATCGGCTGGTACGCGGAGTTGTGCGGGAGCAGCCACACATGTCCGTCCTCGCGCTTGAAGCGCTTGACGGTGGCCTCGCCCTCGAGCATCGCGGCGACGATGTCGCCGTTCTCCGCGACCGGCTGGCGGCGGACCGTGACCCAGTCGCCGTCGCAGATCGCGGCCTCGATCATCGAGTCGCCGACGACCTTCAGGACGAACAGCTCACCGTCTCCGACCAGCTGCCGGGGGAGGGGGAACACATCCTCGACGGATTCTTCGGCGAGGATCGGGCCACCGGCGGCGATGCGGCCGACGAGCGGGACGTACGACGCGGCCGGCTTGCCCGCGGTGTCCGTGGGCTGCGCGCTCGGCTGGTCGGATCCACGGACCTCGTAGGCGCGGGGGCGGTGCGGGTCCCGGCGCAGGAAACCCTTGCGCTCGAGGGCCATCAGCTGGTGCGCGACCGACGACGTGCTCGACAGGCCCACCGCCTGGCCGATCTCCCGCATCGACGGCGGGTAACCACGCCGCTGCACGGAGTCCCTGATCACCTCGATGACGCGGCGCTGCCTGTCCGTGAGCCCCGAGCTGTCCGCGCGGATTCCGGGAGGTCGGCCCGGCAAGGAGCGCGCGGGCCTTGGCCCCTCCGCGCTCATGGATGCGTCATTCATGGCATGCACCGGCTCGAGTCGGCCCTGGGAACGGTCCTGGGCAGTGATGGTGGCGCTGTCTGCGGTGGTGGTCACGTCGGTCGGCCCCTCTCGAGATGTTCTCCCTAGTTAGCCAACGGTAGTTGCTTTCGAAAGGTTGCGCCAAACACACGTTCGAGTGAAAAATCGCAGATTGCTTGTCGTGATCATGTGGCTGGGTGTATGCCTTGCGCTTCGCCGGAGTGGCAATTCGGTTCATTACGGTACGCTTCACCGCCGAGGCCGAGACCCGCTCCGTGGGGCTCCCAGTGTGCCATCCGGTGGTCCGTCAACCCGGAACCGGCCCCCTCTCCGTGCGCCGCCGCCCGTGATCTGCGCGCATCCGTCATGGGCGCGCTCCCGCCCCGGTGTTCGTGAGGTGAAAGCGACACGCGTGGGGGCGAATTAGCGACCAAACCCCAGATCTAGTGGTTCGATTGCATCAGTAGCCCAGAAGTTGTGGTCCCGGTCCATCGAGGCCTCGGTCATCGCCTATGCTTGGGGCTGCTTCGAGGGGCCTGAAGGGCCTCGCGAGGCCATTGAGTCGTGCTGTGAAGGAGGGTTGGAGTTCCATGCACTGCCCCTTCTGCAGGCACCCCGACAGCCGTGTCGTCGACAGTCGCACCACCGACGACGGCACGTCGATCCGCCGGCGCCGCCAGTGCCCCGACTGCTCCCGTCGTTTCACGACCGTGGAGACGTGCTCGCTCATGGTGGTCAAGCGGAGCGGGGTGACCGAGCCCTTCAGTCGTACGAAGGTGATCAACGGCGTCCGCAAGGCATGCCAGGGTCGCCCCGTCACCGAGGACGCCCTCGCCCAGCTCGGCCAGCGGGTCGAGGAGGCGGTGCGTGCCACCGGCAGCGCGGAGCTGACCACACATGACGTGGGCCTGGCCATACTCGGCCCGCTTCAGGAACTCGACCTCGTCGCCTACCTGCGCTTCGCGTCCGTGTACCGGGCGTTCAATTCGCTGGAGGACTTCGACTCGGCCATCGCGGAGCTGAGGGAACAGCTGCCCGGTGCGAGCCGGGGGGACGCGGGCGGAGAGCGCGAACCATGTGGCTGCGGGCCCGGAGGGACTGTCGAAGTCCCCGTGCCCGCCAACGCTGCCGACTGACCGGCCCAGGGGTCGGTCGGCGGCCATCCAGACCTGTTGCGGGCGGCAAGAGCGGCGTCCGCAATACAAGACACACACCGTGCCACGGGAAGATCGAGGCACTTCGGGGCGTTTTAGCCCGGTATAGGGAGGCGGCATGACAGAGACGACGAGTGGCCCGGCACGAGGTTCCCGCGCCAAGGGAGCCAAGGCCAACAAGGGGTTGCGTATCGAGCGCATCCACACGACTCCCGGCGTGCATCCGTACGACGAGGTGGAGTGGGAGCGCCGTGACGTCGTCATGACCAATTGGCGCGACGGCTCGATCAACTTCGAGCAGCGTGGCGTCGAGTTCCCCGGCTTCTGGTCGGTGAACGCGGTCAACATCGTCACCAGCAAGTACTTCCGCGGCGCGGTCGGCACCCCGCAGCGCGAGGTGAGCCTCAGGCAGCTCATCGACCGGATCGTGAAGACGTACCGGAAGGCCGGAGAGGACTACAACTACTTCTCCTCGCCCGCCGACGCCGAGATCTTTGAGCACGAGCTGGCGTACGCCCTCCTGCACCAGATCTTCAGCTTCAACTCTCCGGTGTGGTTCAACGTCGGTACGCCGCAGCCCCAGCAGGTCTCCGCCTGCTTCATCCTTGCCGTCGACGACTCCATGGAGTCGATCCTCGACTGGTACAAGGAAGAGGGCATGATCTTCAAGGGCGGCTCCGGCGCCGGCCTGAACCTCTCGCGGATCCGTTCCTCCAAGGAGCTGCTGTCCTCGGGCGGCAATGCCTCCGGTCCCGTCTCCTTCATGCGCGGTGCCGACGCCTCCGCAGGAACGATCAAGTCGGGTGGCGCCACGCGCCGCGCGGCCAAGATGGTCATCCTCGACGTCGATCACCCCGACATCGAGAACTTCATCGAGACCAAGGTGAAGGAAGAGGAGAAGATCCGCGCGCTGCGTGACGCGGGCTTCGACATGGACCTGGGCGGCGACGACATCACGTCCGTCCAGTACCAGAACGCCAACAACTCGGTCCGCGTGAACGACGAGTTCATGAAGGCCGTGGAGACCGGCGGCAAGTTCGGTCTGCGCGCCCGGATGACCGGTGACGTCATCGAGGAGGTCGACGCCAAGTCGCTCTTCCGCAAGATGGCCGAGGCCGCGTGGGCGTGTGCCGACCCCGGTATCCAGTACGACGACACCATCAACCAGTGGCACACCTGCCCGGAGTCCGGCCGTATCAACGGCTCGAACCCGTGCAGCGAGTACATGCACCTGGACAACACGTCCTGCAACCTCGCGTCGCTGAACCTGATGAAGTTCCTGAAGGACGACGGCAAGGGCCACCAGTCCTTCGACGTCGAGCGCTTCTCCAAGGTCGTCGAGCTGGTCATCACCGCGATGGACATCTCGATCTGCTTCGCGGACTTCCCGACGCAGAAGATCGGCGAGAACACCCGCGCCTTCCGCCAGCTGGGCATCGGCTACGCCAACCTCGGCGCCCTGCTGATGGCCACGGGTCACGCGTACGACTCCGAGGGCGGCCGCGCCCTGGCCGGTTCCATCACGTCGCTGATGACCGGTACCTCGTACAAGCGTTCCGCCGAGCTTGCCGCGGTCGTCGGCCCGTACGACGGCTACGCCAAGAACGCCACCCCGCACCAGCGCGTCATGAAGCAGCACGCCGACGCCAACGCCAAGGCCGTCCGCATGGACGATCTGGACACGCCGATCTGGGCCGCCGCCACGGAGGCCTGGCAGGACGTCGTCCGTCTTGGCGCGAAGAACGGTTTCCGCAACTCGCAGGCCTCGGTCATCGCCCCGACCGGCACCATCGGTCTCGCGATGTCCTGCGACACCACCGGCCTTGAGCCCGACCTCGCCCTGGTCAAGTTCAAGAAGCTCGTCGGCGGCGGCTCGATGCAGATCGTCAACGGCACCGTCCCGCAGGCCCTGCGCCGCCTGGGTTACCAGGAGGAGCAGATTGAGGCGATCGTCGCCCACATCGCCGACAACGGCAATGTGATCGACGCCCCCGGCCTGAAGACCGAGCACTACGAGGTCTTCGACTGCGCGATGGGCGAGCGCTCCATCTCCGCGATGGGCCACGTCCGCATGATGGCCGCCATCCAGCCCTGGATCTCCGGCGCGCTGTCCAAGACGGTCAACCTGCCCGAGACCGCCTCGGTCGAGGACGTCGAAGAGGTCTACTTCGAGGCGTGGAAGATGGGCGTCAAGGCGCTCGCCATCTACCGCGACAACTGCAAGGTCGGCCAGCCCCTCTCCGCCAAGACCAAGGAGAAGGAGAAGGAGGCGGTCACCGCCAAGGCCGAGGAGACCATCCGTACCGCGGTCGAGAAGGTCGTCGAGTACCGTCCGGTCCGCAAGCGTCTGCCCAAGGGCCGCCCGGGGATCACCACCTCCTTCACCGTCGGTGGCGCCGAGGGCTACATGACCGCCAACTCCTACCCGGACGACGGTCTCGGCGAGGTCTTCCTGAAGATGTCGAAGCAGGGCTCCACCCTCGCCGGCATGATGGACGCCTTCTCGATCGCCGTCTCCGTCGGTCTGCAGTACGGCGTCCCCCTGGAGACGTACGTCTCGAAGTTCACGAACATGCGCTTCGAGCCGGCCGGCATGACGGACGACCCGGACGTGCGGATGGCGCAGTCGATCGTCGACTACATCTTCCGCCGCCTGGCGCTCGACTTCCTGCCCTTCGAGACGCGCTCCGCGCTCGGCATCCACTCGGCCGAGGAGCGTCAGCGTCACCTGGAGACGGGCTCGTACGAGCAGTCCATCGACGATGTCGACGTCGAGGGTCTGGCTCAGTCCGCCCCGCGGCAGACCGAGGCCCTGAAGGCCGTCGCCGAGGCCCCCAAGGCCGAGGCCGTCGCCGCGGTGCCCGCTCCGCAGCAGGCGCACACCAGCGCCGAGCTGGTGGAGATGCAGCTGGGCATCCAGGCGGACGCCCCGCTGTGCTTCTCCTGCGGCACGAAGATGCAGCGCGCCGGCTCCTGCTACATCTGCGAGGGCTGCGGCTCGACCAGCGGTTGCAGCTGATCCGCTGACGCAGTGAGGTGAGGGGCGGCGGGCCACCAGGCCCGCCGCCCCTCACCCGTTCCGTGTTCCCGGGGCGCTCAGTGCGCGCCGCCCATCGCGGCCGCGAACGACGTCGGGTCGCTGTCGTAGCCCTGGAGCAACTCGCGGAAGGCCCACTCTCCGGAGTCGTCCCTCGCGAATTCGGCGATGACGGCCGCCGTGGAATCGGACACTTCGGAGAAGTCGTTCTGTGCGAGGTCGGTGTACCCCTCGCGGATACGGACCGCCGTGTTCGCCACCGCCCCGAACACCGTTGCCCGCTCTCCCTGCTGTATGGCGATACCGACGACCACGCGCGCGTAGGAGGGCGACAGGCGCTCCAGCTCCAGTGTCATGACTTCGTCGAATCCGAAGCCCTGGCCCGTAGTGCTGTCCCGGTTGAGGGTGATGGTCCCGTCGGGGGAGCGGCTGTCGAAGTGCACGACGTAGGCCGGCTCTCCGCCCAAGTCGTCGGATGTGTAGGTCGCCGCGATGATGTCGAGATCATGGGGCGGCCGGCCGATCGGGCTCGGGTCCCATTTCAGCGCGACCTCGACCTTCTTGAGCCCTTTCTTGAAGCTGCTCACCGAACTCCCCCTTCTCGGCTGCTGGTTACGGCTGTTCATCACTGACAGCTCAAGACTGCTCTTGACTGCTACGGACACGCTACGTCCTACGATTGTGACCATGAACTGGAACGGGGAAGACCTTGATCTCGACGCCTACTTGGCGCGAATCGGCTTCATGGGGGACGTCAAACCGGACCTGGACACGCTGCGCGCGCTGCACGGGGCGCATATCGCGGCGATCCCGTTCGAGAACCTGAAGATCATGCTCGGGCGGCCGGTGGACCTGAGCCTCGCCGCCTTGCAGGCGAAGCTCGTGCGGCAGCGCCGCGGCGGCTACTGCTACGAGCAGAACCTGCTCTTCGCGGCGGTGCTGGAGCGAATCGGCTACCCCGTGAAGGGACTTGGAGCCCGCGTCCGGGTGGGCGTCACGGCGCTTCGCGCGGTCACTCACATGCTGACCCGCGTCACCGTGGAGGACGGCCAGGAGTGGCTGTGCGACGTGGGCTTCGGCGCCAAGGGCCTGCGCGAACCGATCCCCCTGCGGGACGGCGTCGAGGTGCGTCAGGGACCGTGGACCTTCGGCCTCGTGTCGGAGGACGCCGGCGTTCTGGTCCTGCGCAGCTTGCGTCCCGGCGGCTGGGAGGAGATATACGCCTTCACCCTGGAGGAGCGCCACCCCGTCGACTACGAAGTGATGAACCACTACACGTCGACGCATCCGCGGTCCGCCTTCACTCACCGGCCCGTCGTCCAGCGTGCCGCCGTCGACAGCCAGCGCGCACTTATCGACATGCGGATGTCGGTCGAGCTCCCGGACGGCACCCGGTACGAACGGGACGTACAGGAAGGCGAGTTGAGGGACCTTCTCGCCCGTGAGTTCGGGATCGAACTGAGTGACGAGGACGCGGCACGACTGGCCAGGATGCGCGACGCCGGAGCGTGACCGAACGCACGGCGTGGGCCGTACGATGGCGCGGTGCTGGTCAAGTGGATTCGCTGCACCGTGACCGATCGACGCGGATTCGAGCGGGGGCAGCGAAAGTGGGCGGGGCTTCTGGGGGAGCCGGGATTCCGGGGACAGGGCGGGGGCTGGAGCAGAAATCGGCCGGGGGTGGCTCATGTCCTCGGCTTCTGGGAGAGCCGTGCCTTCTACGACTCCTTCATGGCGCGCTCGCACGACCGGCTCGCGGCCGCCCAGTCGGGCACGTACAAAGACATCCAAGTGAAGCTCTTCGACCACCGGTTCGACGTGAAGACGGGCTTCGAGCCGCGCTTCACGGATGCGGACACGGTGCGCCTCGCGCACTGCCGGGTGCACGCGGACCGCGAGGAGCACTTCGCGCTCATGCAGGAGAAGGTCTGGAACCCCGCGATGGCCGGCTCCCCGGGGATGGTGCGCGGACTGTTCGGTGAGGCGCCGGGCAACGAGTTCCTGGTCCTGTCGATGTGGCACTCCGTGGCCGAGCACGGTAAGTACCAGGCCGAACGCGTGGAGCGGCTCTCGACCCGCGCCCAGACGGAGACCGACATCGCCGGGATCACGGGCGACATCGTCCAGCTCGAACCCTCCTGGACGGTCTGATCCGGACCGGCCACAGCAGCGGCCGCCGTGTGGCATACGCCGGATGGAGCCCGTACGGGTGCTCGAACCGGGCCCTTACGATCTAGGGTTTTCGCATGGCACGACCGCGGCGCATTGTCCTTGTCAGGCACGGAGAGTCGGAGGGCAACGCCGACGACACCGTCTACGAACGCGAGCCCGACCACGCCCTGGCCCTCACCGAGACCGGGCACCGGCAGGCGGACGAGACAGGGCGGTACCTGCGGGAGCTGTTCGGCCGAGAGCAGGTGAGCGTGTACGTGTCGCCGTACCGCCGTACGCACCAGACGCTCCGCGCCTTCCGGCTCGACCCCGAACTCGTACGGGTGCGCGAGGAGCCGCGGCTGCGGGAGCAGGACTGGGGAAACTGGCAGGACCGGGACGACGTACGCCTCCAGAAGGCGTACCGCGACGCGTACGGCCACTTCTTCTACCGCTTCGCCCAGGGCGAGTCCGGGGCTGACGTGTACGACCGTGTGGGTGCTTTTCTGGAGAGTCTGTACCGGAGCTTCGAGGCGCACGACCACCCCTCGAATGTCCTCCTCGTCACCCATGGGCTCACCATGCGGCTGTTCTGCATGCGCTGGTTCCACTGGACCGTCGCCGACTTCGAATGTCTGTCGAATCCCAGGAACGGTGAGACGCGGGCACTCGTTCTCGGGAAGGACGGCAAATACACCTTGGACCGGCCGTTCGAACGATGGCGTGACCCGGAGCCGTACGGAGTCACCGGATAGAGTGGCAGGGCGATGACCGCTGACTCCTCTCCTCATGTGCGGCTTGACCGCGCCCTGTCCAGCCTGCGCGGCCTGGCGGTGGGGGATGCGCTGGGCTCCCAGTTCTTCGTGCCCGCCAACCATCCGCTGCTCAAGCGCCGCGAGCTGCCCGACGGCATCTGGCAGTGGACCGACGACACCGAAATGGCGTGCTCCGTAGTGGCGGTCCTGGCCGCCGAGAACCGGATCGAGCAGGACGCGCTCGCCCGGTCCTTCGCGGAGCACCACGACTTCGACCGCGGCTACGGTCCCGCGGTGAACCGGCTGCTCCGGCAGATCCGCGAGGGCGGCGACTGGCGTTCGCTGTCCTCCGCGCTCTTCAAGGGCCAGGGCTCCTGGGGCAACGGCGCGGCGATGCGGATCGCCCCGCTCGGGGCCTGGTACGCGGACGATCCGGAGCAGGCCACGCATCAGGCCGAGATCTCCGCCTATCCGACGCATCAGCACCGGGAGGCCGTGGTCGGGGCCATGGCCGTGGCCGCAGCTGCCGCGATCGTGGCCGATCCGGCTGGACCGCCGACGCCGCAGGCGCTCCTCGACGGAGTCATCGCGCTCGTGCCGCGCAGTGCGGTGGGCGCGGGGCTCCGGCGGGCCAGGGACATGCTCGACTACGGCGACCCGGGGACGGTGGCCGCGGTCCTCGGCTGCGGCCGACGCACCACGGCGCACGACACCGTGCCGTTCGCCCTGTGGTCGGCGGCGCGCGGGCTCGGCGACTTCGAGCGCGCGTTCTGGGAGACGGCCCAGGTGGGCGGCGACATGGACACGACGTGCGCGATCGTGGGCGGAGTGGTCGCTTCAGGCCTGGGTGGCGCTCCGGCGGACCTGTGGCTGCGGCGGACCGAGCCCCTGCCGGAGTGGGCGCCCGGACTGCCGGTCTGACCTGTGGGTTCCTCACGCCTCACTCGGTGTGACGGATACACCCGTGGCTCTGGTGAACGCATCGGCTTGGGTGTGATGGATGCCGGGCCGCCCACGTCGAGTCGGACGGCCCGGCATCCACCTCCCCGGTGGACGGCTTCCCCAGTCAGCCGCCTGCCGGCCCGGCCGCACCCGCGGTACCCGCGAGCGCTTCCAGGTCGCTCTTGCGTACCCGGATCACCACAGTGGCGACGATCAGGGCGAGCAGCGCCATCGCCGCGGCCGGAATGAACGCGGTCGAGATGCCCTCGGCCAGGACCTGGTGACCCCAGGGAGCCGGGAGCTGATGGGTCTTGGCGAACTCCGCCTTCTGCTCGGGTGTGGCCTGCGCCATGAAGGAGGGGATCTGGTCCTTGGCCTCGTTCCTGCTGGCCGTACCGAAGACGGTCGTCAGGATGGAGAGGCCGAGCGAACCTCCCACCTGCTGCATCGCGTTGAGCAGCCCGGACGCCGCGCCCGCCTCGTGCTGGGCGACTCCGGAGACGGCGGTCAGGGTGAGCGTCACGAAGTTGAGCCCCATCCCGATGCCGAACAGCAGCATCGGGCCGAGCACCCCACCCACGTACGAGCTGTCGGGAGAGATGAACGTCTGCCAGCCGAGGCCGAGCAGGACGAGCGTCGCGCCGGTCATCATGAACGGCTTGGGGCCGAGGACCGGAAGCAGCCGCTGCGACAGGCCCGCGCCGACGATGATCGCGGCCGTCACGGGCAGGAAGGCGAGGCCCGCCTCGATCGGCGTGTAGTTGAGGACGTTCTGTGCGAACAGGACGATGAAGAAGAACATGCCGAACATCGCCGCGGCCAGGCTCAGCATGATCACGTACGTACCGGAGCGGTTGCGGTCGGCGAACATCCGCAGTGGAGTGATCGGTTCCTTCGCCCGGCTCTCGATGAACACGAAGGCGAGCAGCAGCACCACGGCGGCGACGAACGAGCCCACGCTGATGCCGTCCCGCCAGCCCTCCTCCGACGCCCGGATGAAGCCGTACACGAGCGAGGCCATGCCCGCCGTGGAGGTGAGCGCGCCCGCGATGTCGAAGCGCCCCGGATGGCGTTCGGACTCGTTGATGTACATCGGCGCCAGCACCGCGATGAGGACGCCGATGGGTACGTTCACGAACAGCACCCAGCGCCAGTCGAGCCACTCCGTGAGCATGCCGCCGGCGAGGAGACCGACGGCGCCGCCGCCCGCGGAGACGGCCGCGAAGACGCCGAACGCGCGGTTCCGCTCCGGGCCTTCGGGGAACGTCGTGGTGATGAGGGCGAGCGAGGTGGGCGACGCGATCGCGCCACCGACGCCCTGCAGGACCCGGGCCGCCAGCAACTGCCAGGGTTCCTGGGCGAGTCCGCCGAGCAGGGAGGCGAGCGTGAAGAGCAGGATGCCGGACATGAAGACCCGGCGGCGGCCGAGGATGTCTCCCGCGCGGCCGCCGAGAAGCAGCAGGCCGCCGAAGGTGAGCGTGTACGCGCTGACGACCCAAGTGAGGTCTGTCGTGGAGAACTTGAGCGCGCCCTGAATGTGCGGGAGCGCGATGTTCACAATCGTCGCGTCCAGTACCACCATGAGTTGGCAGGCCGCGATGACGGCGAGGGCTATGCCGGGGCGCCCCGCCCGTCGTGCCTGCCCCGGCTTCCCCGGCTTGTTCGGCTTCTGATCTTGAGTTAACTGAGAGGTTGACACTATGGATCCCCCACAAGTGCGTTAGTGAACGCAACCGTTCACTGTCGCCTCGAACGGTAGTGACTCCCCATCAGTGAACGCAACCGTTCACTGAAGAAGCTGCCTCGAACACCCGGTTCCCCAACGGAGAGAAGACGATGGATACTTCGCGCTGGACGGCCGCCCCCGCTCGGACGGCCACCCTGCGCCGGCGTGGCCCCGTACTGGAGCGGGCCATCCTGGAAGCCGCGCTGGAGCAGCTCAGTACGGTCGGCTGGAACGCACTCACGATGGAAGGCGTCGCCGCCGGAGCGCAGACGGGCAAGGCCGCCGTCTACCGTCGCTGGCCGTCCAAGGAGGATCTCGTCGCGGACGCCCTCCAGGCGGCGCTGCCCACGCTCGACGGAGCGCCGGATCGCGGCAGCGTCCGGGAGGACCTGATCGAGCTGTGCGGCCTGATGCGTGAGGCGATGTACTCGCGCCCCGGATTCGCACTGCGTTCGGTTCTTCACGAATGCGACTCGGCGACGGCGCAGCGCTTCCATGAGGTGATCTTCGAGGGTGTCGTCCAGCCGAGCGTCGAGCTGATCAAAGAGGTCGTGAACCGCGGGATCGAGCGGGGAGAGGTTCGCCCCGGCGCCGCTGACGCGTACGTCTGTGATGTCATCCCGGCGATGATGATGTACCGCTCCAAGGTGTGCGCGAGCGAATGGGAAGAGCGTGATCTCACGGAGATGATCGATCAGGTGATGGTTCCGCTGCTGCGGCCGCGGGGGGCGTGACGCGGGGCGGCGCCGGCCGTGGGTCCGAGCCGGCTCCGGGGTGTGGGGCGGCATCGCGCCGCGTGGACGCAGAACGGGCCGGTCGTACCGGGGTGTCGCTGTGGGGTCGAAGCGGCGTAGGCTATCTGGCGCCATGCCGTACGAACCACCCACTCACAGCGTCGAGCGCTCACTGCGCGCCACCACCGGAGCCAAGATCGTTGCCGGTGTGGACGAGGTCGGTCGCGGTGCGTGGGCGGGACCGGTCACTGTGTGCGCCGCCGTCACCGGGCTGCGCCGGCCGCCCGAAGGTCTCACCGACTCCAAGCTGATAAGCCCGAAGCGGCGCGAAGTGCTCGCCGAGACGCTGGAGGGCTGGGTGACGGCACATGCTCTCGGTCACGCCTCCCACGAGGAGATCGACGAGCTGGGGATGACGGCCGCTCTGCGGCTCGCCGCGGTGCGCGCCCTCGAGGCCCTTCCGGTCCGTCCGGACGCGGTCATCCTCGACGGCAAGCACAACTACCTCGGCGCTCCCTGGCAGGTCCGCACGGTGATCAAGGGTGACCGGTCCTGTGTGGCCGTCGCGGCGGCATCGGTGATCGCCAAGGTTCGGCGCGACAAAATGATGGCCGAACTGGGCATCGAACATGCAGACTTCGGTTTTGCGGCCAACGCCGGTTATCCGTCGCCGGTCCACAAAGCCGCGCTGGAGGTGTGGGGGCCCACCCCGTACCACCGGCTCACGTGGGCGTATCTTGATGCGCTGCCCCAGTGGCGGCACCTCAAGAAGGCCCGCATCTGGGCGGACGGAAACGTTCCGGAGATCGAAGGCCAACTCGGCTTCGACTTCTGATCTTCCGTTCGCACTCATGTGCCACCCGCCGGTGCCGCCCGCACCGGCGTTTGATAGACATCAGCTCATGCCTCTCCTTCCCGAGGAGCCTCAGATTCACGAGAGTGCCCAGGGTCCCCGCGCCACTTCGGCCCCCAGCGGCCGCAACGCGCCGACCCCCCGCCCTGTACCCGGCCCGCGTCCCGCGGCGCCGCCGCGACCCGGACGCCCGGGTCCCGCACGGCCGATGCCGCCCGCGCAGCGCACGTCGCGCGAGTCGGTGTCCGCCGCCAAGCCGGGGCCTGCGGCTCCGGCCGCCCCCGCCGCCGTGCCGACCGCGCCCGTCGCGGCGGACGCGAGTGCGCAGCCGCAGATCCAGCTGATCCCGGCTTCGGTCGAGGGCGCCCTGGACGCCGCGGAGGAAGCCGTCGACCTGCTCCTCGACTCGGGCCGTGCGCCCGGCGAGGTGCTGGTGATCACCACCGGTGACCCGCACCCGTGGGCCACGCACGAGCTGTCCTTCGGCGACACCGCCTACTGGGGGCAGCACGACGCGGGTGACGACGTCTTCTACGCCGACGCCGCTGCCGCTGAGCGTGCCGGCAAGCGGCCTGTGGTCGTCGTCGCGCTGAACGGCGGTGCCGATGAGGTGGCCGCCGCGGCAATGCCTCTCGCCCTCGGCCGGGCGGGCGCCCTGCTGATCGTGTGCGGCGACCCGCAGCGCATCAACTCCCTGCTGGGCGCCGGAGTCTGACACGCCGCGCGCCGGCTGCCCGGACCGCTCGACGGTTCCGCGGGCGGCCGGCGGCGTCGTGTGACTGCGGCCCACGTCGCGACGGACTCGTTCCAGCGGCAGCTCTCAGCGGGCGGCCGCGCGGCGCAGTACCTCCGACGCGGCTCCTCCCGCGCGCGGCAGTGGCGGCTCGACGCCGCCCTCGAACGCTTCGGGCGTCGACCCAAGGCTCGGCCGCCGGCCGCCACGTCCCTCGCCGAGTACCTGCCAGCCGTCCCGCGTCATGGTGATGTACGCCCCGCAGCGCAGCCCATGGAGTGTGCAGGCATCCCGTAGCCCCCACATCCACGCACCGTCCTCCTCCGTCCAACGCGCCTCGCCCTCACGGCAGTAGAGCAGTACAGCTGTACGCACCGGTGTGCGGCGTCGGAGGTCGTGCGGGATGACGCGGCGTAGGTGCGTGAGCAGCGCGTTGCGGAACACCCAGCCGTCCGCCGCGCTCGCGCGCCGTGTGAACGACGCGCTGGCGCTGAGCCGCTCCTCCGTGTCAAGAACGGCCACGACGGCCGTCTGAGGCTTGGGGCGGTGCCGGGCGTGCAGGCCGCTGACGACCTCGCGCGGATTGCGCAGCAAGGGGATCCCGGCCGCGGCCCATTCCGCGGGTTCGAGCACCCTGGCGAGTTGATTGGCGGAGTCGGCGAACATGTCGGCACGCGTCGATGACGTCGACAATGCTGTCGCCGAGGACGGAGCGAATCCGAAGGTCACGGTCCTCCCTTCGGCTACGCGCCCACACTGCGGGCGGGGTCGGACTGCGGGAGCGCACCGCGGCACAGCCCTACCGGACCACGATCGAGCCGCGCGGGAGCGATTCCAATTCTTCCCTTCGCACTGGCTTGCGGCAACGAGCAATCGAGGCCGGGGGCCGGTATCTGGGGAAGCGTCGGCTATATCCCTGCCCACCGCCGCCGCCCGTGACGCCAGGATCACGTCTTTGCGGCTTCGACCAGACGCCAGGATCACGTCGTTACCGCCACGACCAGCGGTGACACCCCCTGACCTCGGTGATCCGGGCGCCCCGAGAATTGGATCAAGAGGGGTTCGGATCAAGAAGGGCTCGGATCAAGAAGGGTTCGGCACCTGGCGGGGCACCCTCCAGGCGGCCGGACGGAGGGGGCCGGCGGTGATCACCGCGGCGGGCGATTGGGCCGTTGTCAGTGGTGTGGGGTTGCATGGGGGCATGAGTAACCAGGAGCTGCGTGCCGAAGCCGACGCCATCCTCGCTGAGCTGGTCGGCGATCCGGGGGGTTCGGCGCGCCTTCGGGAGGATCAGTGGCAGGCGGTGGCAGCCCTGGTCGAGGAGCGTCGGCGTGCCCTCGTGGTGCAGCGCACCGGCTGGGGCAAGTCGGCGGTGTACTTCGTGGCCACGGCCCTGCTGCGGCGGCGTGGTTCCGGTCCCACGGTGATCATCTCGCCGTTGCTGGCGCTGATGCGTAACCAGGTCGAGTCGGCGGCGCGGGCCGGTATCCAGGCGCGCACGATCAACTCGGCCAACCCTGAGGAGTGGGACACGATCTATGAGGAGGTCGAGCGTGGCGAGACCGACGTTCTCCTCGTGAGTCCGGAACGCCTCAATTCGGTGGATTTCCGAGATCAGGTCCTGCCCAAGCTCGCGGCTACGACCGGTCTGCTCGTGGTCGACGAGGCGCACTGCATCTCCGACTGGGGCCATGATTTCCGGCCGGACTACCGCCGGCTGCGCGCGATGCTGGCCGAGCTCCCCGCCGGTGTTCCGGTGCTGGCCACCACCGCTACGGCGAACGCGCGGGTCACGGCGGATGTCGCCGATCAGCTGGGTACGGGAGCCGGCGAGGCACTGGTGCTCAGAGGCCCGTTGGATCGGGAGAGTCTGCGCCTGGGCGTGGTCCAGTTGCCGGATGCCGCACACCGCCTGGGCTGGCTTGCCGAACACCTGGATGAACTTCAGGGCTCCGGCATCATCTACACGCTGACGGTCGCCGCGGCCGAGGAGGCCACCGCCTTCCTGCGCCAGCGCGGCTTCAACGTGGCGTCGTACACGGGCAAGACGGAGAACGCCGACCGGCTCCAGGCCGAGATCGATCTCCAGGAGAACCGCGTGAAGGCGCTGGTCGCCACCTCCGCGCTGGGGATGGGCTTCGACAAACCGGACCTGGGATTCGTGATCCATCTCGGCTCGCCGTCCTCGCCGATCGCCTACTACCAGCAGGTGGGGCGTGCGGGCCGTGGTGTGGCCCACGCCGATGTGCTGCTGCTGCCGGGCAAGGAGGACGAGGCCATCTGGCGCTACTTCGCCGATACGGCCTTCCCGCCCGAGGCGCAGGTCCGTCAGACCCTCTCGGCTCTCGCTGGTGCGGGACGGCCGCTGTCGGTGCCCGCCCTGGAGGCGGCGGTGGATCTTCGGCGCAGTCGACTCGAGTCGATGTTGAAGGTGCTGGACGTCGACGGCGCGGTCAGGCGAGTGAAGGGCGGCTGGACGGCCACGGGAGCCGACTGGGTGTACGACTCCGAGCGCTACGCGTGGGTGGCCAAGCAGCGGACGACCGAGCAGCAGGCCATGCGTGATTACGCGAGCACGTCCCAGTGCCGGATGGAGTTCCTGCGCCGGCAACTGGATGACGAGGGCGCGGCTCCGTGTGGCCGTTGCGACAACTGTGCGGGGGCCTGGGCCGATTCCTCGGTCTCGGCGGAGATGCTGACGGGGGCGGCCAGGGAGCTGGACCGCCCGGGGGTGGAGGTCGAGCCGCGCCGCATGTGGCCGACGGGGATGCCCGCGCTGGGCATTGACCTCAAGGGGCGTATCCCGGCCAAGGAACAGTGCTCCACCGGGCGCGCTCTGGGGCGGCTCTCGGACATCGGCTGGGGCAACCGCCTGCGCCCGTTGCTGGCCGAGAACGCGCCCGACGGGCCCGTCCCCGACGACGTCCTGAAGGCCGCGGTAGCCGTCATCGCCGACTGGGCGCGCTCGCCCGGGGGCTGGGCGCCGAGTGTTCCGGACGCCTCTGCCCGGCCGGTGGGAGTCGTCGCCGTGCCGTCCCTGGCCCGGCCGCAACTGGTCGGTTCCCTCGCCCAGGGAATCGCGACGATCGGCCGCCTCCCTTTCCTGGGCACGCTTGCGTATACGGGGCCGGGGGACGTACACGCGGCACGCCGCAGCAACTCCGCCCAGCGGCTCAGGACACTGTCCGGCACTTTCACCGTTCCTGACGATCTGGCTGCGGCCCTGGCCGGCGCTCCGGGGCCCGTCCTGCTCGTGGACGACTACACGGACTCCGGCTGGACCCTCGCGGTCGCCGCGCGGCTGCTCCGGCAGGCGGGGAGCGAGCACGTTCTGCCGTTGGTGCTGGCTGCGGCGAGCTGAGTCATGGGGTGCTCAGGGCTGAGGCGCTGAGCTGAGTCACTGACCGGAGCCGTCCGGCAGGCGGCCGGCCCGGCGAGGTCCTGCGCAGGGCTCCGCGTACGGCCGCTGAGCTGACGTCAGCAAGTCAACGACATGGCTGGGACAAGCATGGCCTGATGGGTCGGCTTCGCGCGAGTGACCCTGCCGGCCTGTGGACAACTCCTGTCGTGTCCCTGATCCGGGTTATCCACAGGTCAAAACGGAATCTTGAGATTCGCGGCATGGTCGTCACATGACGAATCACAGCGAAGCAGCCGGCACACGCGGCACGGAACAGGTCACCTTGCGCAACCCGTCCGAACTGGCCGAAGCGCTCCCGTACTTGCTCGGGTTCAAGCCCGAGGACAGCATCGTGCTGGTCGCCCTGCACCGCGGACGCTTCGGCGGGCGCGTGCGACTCGGGATCCCCGAGCGCCCCGGCGACTGGCCCTCCGTCGCGGACGAGATGGCCAAGTGCCTGATCAGTGGATGCGAGAGGAAGGACGGAACGCCGGACGGCATCGTCGCGTTCCTGTGCCGGGATCCGAAGACCACCGAGACCGGTCGGCAGATCATGGAGCGCCTGCACCCACTGGCGCAGATGCTGCGCTTGGCGTGCGGTCGCCTCGACGTGCCCGTGGTCGAGACCCTCTGCATCGCCGACGATCACTTCTGGTCGTACAGCTGCCCGGTCGCGGAGTGCTGCCCGCCCGACGGCACGCCGCTCGCCGCGTCCGGTACGTCCGTCACGGCGGCCGCGATGACCTACGCGGGTATCCAAGTGCGGCGCCCGCCAAGGGAGATGAGGGCCAGGCTCACGCCGTGGCAGACGGCGGCAGTGCCGGAGCAGGTACGTGCGCTGGATGCCGCGGCCATGGCTCTGGTCCCCAGGATCCTCGCCGGAGTCCCGCGCGTTGAGGTCGCGGACGAGACGCTCGATCTCGCACGGCGGGTCTGGAGCCGTTTCGGGCACCTGCCGACCGGCGGCGACACGCTCGAAGCCGATCTCAAAGACGACGAGCAGCTCGCGCATGACGAAGCGGCGAGGCTGATCCTCGGCCTCCAGGACCGGCTGACCCGGGATCACGCCGCCGAGTGGATGGAGGGCGACGAGGCACCGCTTGTTCTGCGTCTGTGGCGAGCCCTGGCCCGCCGCTGCGTGGGCCCGTACGGCGAACACGCGGCGGCGCCGCTGACGCTCGCCGGCTGGGTCGCGTGGTCTCTGGGCGACCGAGTGGAGGCAGGCGAGGCATTGGACATGGCTCTGGCGGCGGATCCCCGGTACGTCTTCGCCCGGCTCCTCATGGAGGCGTGCAGCGCGGACCTGGATCCGGAGCCGGTGCGGCGAAGCCTGCGCAAGACCCGGGACGAGCGGAACGTGGCGCCGTCCGGGGTGGGTTCCGAGGCAGACTCTGCCGGAGCCGGAGCCGGAGCCGGAGCCGGAGCCGGAGCCGGAGCCGGAGCCGGAGCCGGAGCCGGAGCCGGAGCCGGAGCCGGAGCCGGAGCCGGAGTAGCGGTAGGCGCGGGGCCCGTTTCCGGCGTCAATACCGAAGGCGCCGCTGGCCTTAAGGGCGCAGGATCCTCTGGGCGGCCAAGTGCCGAGGACTCGCGGGAACCGGCCGAGGATCGAGTGACGCGGGCCCTGGAAGCGGCCCTGCGCCGGCGCGGATCGCGACGTGCAGGCGCGGGAAAGAGGCCCGCCCAGGCTGGGGCGCATGCGCCGAGGCGACCGCAGGGACGTCGCCGAGTGGGGCGGCAGGGGACGAGGCGGGAGGGATGAGTACCGGCTCGCGGCGCAGGCTCCGCATGCCCGCCTGTGTAGTAGCGCGGGCATCGGCCGGTGTGGGGGAGTTGGGGAGGGGAATGGGGCGTCGGCTGCTGGGCTTCCTTTGCCGTGGGCGTGACTTGGGGTGGTGCAGGCCCGTTCACCTCTGTGGCACAGCCCGTGATCGGGCTGCGCCGTTGTCTCCCCGCCGACCCTTCGGAGCGCCATCGGCGCCTCGCGCGCGCCCAGCGCGGAAGGAGCCACCCCATGCCGCCCCCCGCGTCGTCGCCCGTGTCCGCCGTATCGACTTGCGCCGTGCCGGTGCTGCTCGCCCTGGAGAACGACGCCCCACCAGGTGCCGTCGGACCGCCTTGCGAGACCGGTACCGCTGGTTGGCCGGGGATGGGGCGGCGGTGATGCCTTCAGCTGCACGCGCGCCGGAGCCCGGAGACTCGATCAAGGCGTCCTTCGAGAGTCACTTGGGTGACTCGTTCGTCGACCGCCTCGGCGGAGGTGTGGGCCGGGCCTCTGGACTTCCCGCAGGGATGTCGGCCCCTCCACCGGCTGGGGTGTCGACCGCGCCCGCTGGGGTGTCGTCCGCGACCTTAGGGCTGGGAGCGCCATCCGGCACCGCGCGGCCGTCTACCGCCATCGCGGGAGCGCCGTCCGCTCATGCAGTGACATCTGCAATCGCCCCAGCGGTCTCGTCCGCGCACCGCAAGGACCCGGCTCCCCCTGCTCCCCGCAACGCTCAGCCCCTAAACGCGCAGGCCGGTCGCACGAACACCCCCGCTCACCGGCGCTCCGCGGAGCTGCCGCCGGCGCACACGGCGCTGATCTGCGTGGCCCTGCCCTCGCTCGCGATTTCTTCGCAGCAGGGGCAGTTGACGGGCGACGGCCTGGAGGGGTTCTACCGCGCCGGGCGCCGTGTGTTGTCGCGTTGCCTGCTTCGCGTCGCGGGGCGCGAGCCGGTCGCGGTTCAGGCCCGTATGGTCGCCGCCGACCGGGCCCGGTTCGTGGCGACGCTGAGGCCTGTCGTGGACGGCGGACCCGATCCGGACATCATGGTCGAGCGGATGCGGCATGCCGACGGCACGGAGCGGATCACGCTGCGCAGCTCGGCCACACGCCCGCTGCGGCTGCCGGTGGAGGTCGCGCTCGGTACGGATCTGGCCGAGCTGGGCGCGGTGGCGGCCGGACGGCCGGGGCGCGCACTGTCCGCCACCGTCCACGACTCCGGCATGCGATGGTCGTCGCCCGCGGGCCACGCCGTCGTCACCGCCGACCCGCCGCCCCGGGATGCGCTCGCCTCCGCCGGCCTGCTGCGCTGGGAGTTCGACCTGCCTCCGGGTGGCACGTGGAGTGTCGAACTACGGGTACGGGCCGACGGCGGAGGGACGGGAGGGCCCGTCGGGCATGGCACCGTACGTCCGCTCGCCGGGGCGCAGGCCGCAGGGGACGACGCACGCGTGGGGCCGCTGCTGAGAACCTGCGCCGAGGACCTGCACGCATTGCTGCTGCGCGACCCTGTGCACCCCTCGGACCTCTACCTCGCCGCAGGCGCGCCCTGGCGCTGTGGCCTGGCCCCGGCCGAGGCGTTGGCGGCCGCGCGGCTGGCGCTGCCTTTGGGAACACGGTTGGCCGCGGGCACGCTCAAGGCCCTCGCCCGGACCCAACTCCCGGGAACAGGAAGGGAGTCGGGGATGATCCCCGGCCCGCTGAGAGACGCAGGCCCGCATCTGCCGCCCGGCTGTACGGGAACCGAAGCGACGCTCCTGTTTCCGGCGCTCCTCGCGGAGGCGAGACGCTGGGGCCTGCCCGAGCAGGAGGTCGCCGAGCTGCTGCCCACCGCGGAGCGCTGCCTGCACTGGCTGCGGGCAGCCATTGGCGAAGGGACGTACCTGGCGGACCCCGGCCCCGGAGGATTGTTGCGCTGCGAGACCCAGGCCCACGCCCACCGGGCCGCCCTGCTCGGCGCGGATCTCCTCGACGCCCATGGCCGACCCGGGGCCGTAGAACTGTGCCAATGGGCCGAAGTGCTGCGGACACGCTTCAGGGAGGACTTCTGGGCCGAGGACCGCGGAGGCGGCCGGCCCGCCGCCGCCCGCATGCCGGACGGACGCCTCCTGACCCACCTGGGCAGTGCCGCGGCCCACCTCCTCGACACAGGGCTGCTCGGCGGCGGTGTGCTGGCCCCGGGACTCCTCGACAAGGTGCAGACCGAACAGCTCGCACGGCTCCTGGGCGGTCCGGCACTCGACTCAGGGTGGGGGCTGCGCAGTCTGGGCGTACGGGAGGCGTCGTACAACCCGTTCGGGCACCGTGGCGGAGCCGTACGGGTGCAGGAGACGGCGCTGGCCGTGGGCGGCATGGCCGCTGCGGGCTACGAGAAGGAGTCGAGTTCGCTGCTGCGGGGCGTCCTGTCGGCGGCCGAGGCATTCGGGTTCCGGCTGCCCGAGATGTACGCGGGGGAGCAGCGTTCCGAAGGGGGCGCGCCGCTTCCGCATCCGGCCGCCTGCAGACCCGCGGCCACCGCAGCGGCGGCAGGGGTGCAGATCCTCGCGGCCCTCGCCGGGATCCGGCCGGACGCGCCCGCCGGGACGGTGACGCTGAGACCGATGCGCAGCGCACCCCTGGGCGAGATCGGACTGGCCGGGCTGCGGGTCGCGGGCGCACCATTCTCGGTGCGGGTCAGCAGACTCGGTCTCGCCATGGTCGAGGAGGCGGCCGACGGGTTGCAGTTGGGGGTGTGACCGGGGCGGACGTGAGTTCGGGAGATCGGCGGAGTCCCGCCTCGGGGACTTCGAAGAAGGCCTTGATCGACGATCGCGAAGGGAGTGTTTATCGTCAGGAAGACGACTATGATCGCGGCATGTCGCCCTACGACCCGTCGGCCTTCCCGCCCTTCGCAGTCACCGTCGACCTGGTCGTGCTGACCGTGCGTCGTCACGCGCTCTGTGCGCTCGCGGTACGGCGAGGCGAACCGCCGTTCCAGGGCCGTTGGGCACTCCCCGGAGGCTTCGTACGGGACGACGAGGACCTGTCGTCCGCCGCGGCGCGCGAACTGATCGAGGAGACCGGGCTCTGCGCCCATGATCCCGCGGATCCGGACCAGGTAAACGGCGCGCACCTGGAGCAGCTGGCCACCTACGGCGACCCCAAGCGCGACCCTCGTATGCGCGTGGTCAGCGTCGCTCATCTGGCCCTGGCGCCGGATCTGCCCGCACCGCGTGCGGGTGGCGACGCGCGCAGCGCGCGCTGGGCACCCGTAGAGGCACTGCTGAACGAGAGCGGGTACGGGCGCGAGGGTGAGCAGGCGGCGCCCCTGGCCTTCGATCACGCGCAGATCCTCACGGACGGCGTGGAGCGCGCCCGATCGAAGATCGAGTACTCGTCGCTCGCTACGGCCTTCTGTCCGCCCGAGTTCACGGTCGGCGAGCTGCGGCGCGTGTACGAGGCGGTGTGGGCCGTCGCGCTCGATCCGCGCAACTTCCACCGCAAGGTGACAGGCACCCCGGGCTTCCTCGTGCCCACCGGCGGGACCACCACCCGCCAGGGCGGCAGGCCGGCCCAGCTCTTCCGCGCCGGGGGCGCGACACTGCTCAACCCGCCGATGCTGCGCCCCGAGGTGTGACCCGGAGCTGACCGGGCCCGCCCCCGGGCTCTGCCCGCCCACGCCGCGCAGGGACACCCGAAGCGCCCACCCTGCCCGAAAAGCCAGAAATATCGCGTTATCTTGCTGCGGTACCCACGGGGTTCGTCCGTCCCCGCTCGGCGGACGGGTCCCGGCCGCCGAGCGGTCGCACATCCTGCGAGAGAAGCGATGATCCAGGCCTTCGGACTGACCAGCAACCCACGCCAGGAGCTCCCGCCCGCTGTCGACGACGTGTCCTTCGAGGCACCGACGGGCCGCGTCACGGCGCTGCTCGGTGCCCGCGCGTCCGGCAAGACGACGGCGCTTCGGCTGATGCTCGAACTCCAACAAGGCCGTGGAATCACGCTTTTCAGAGGCCGCCCCCTACACCGCATCCCCCACCCATCCCGCGAGGTGGGCGTGTTGCTCGGCGAGGTCCAGGGGCATCCGTCCCGAACCGTGCGCGGACAACTGCGTATGTTGTGCGCGGCCGCGGGCGTGCCGGTACAGCGTGCCGACGAGGTCCTCGAAGTCGTCGGCATCGTCAGCCTGCGGGAGCAGCGACTCGGCACGCTCTCGCGAGGCATGGACAGGCGCCTCGGCCTCGCCTGCGCGCTTCTCGCCGACCCCCACACCCTCGTCCTCGACGGACCCGCCGACGGGCTCTCGGTGCGTGAGGGCAAGTGGCTGCACGGCATCCTGCGGGCCCACGCGTCGCTCGGCGGCACCGTGCTCTTCTCCACCGACGACGCCAAGGAAGCGGCGCGGACCGCTGACCGCGTGGTCACCATGGAGGCAGGACGCGTCATCGCGGATCAGGGAGTCGCCGACTTCTCCCGTACGCGGCTGCGCCCCCGCGTCGCCGTGCGCAGCCCGCATGCCGCCCGGCTCGGTGTCCTGCTGGCCAAGGAGGCGCGCGCGACGCAGCGGTCCGTCGAGGTCGTGAACGAGGACGGCAACCGCCTCTCCGTATACGGCAGTAACTGCGCGGACGTCGGCGAAACCGCGTTCCGCCACAGCATCCTGGTCCACCAACTCGCGGACGAGGTCGGGGATGCGGGGCCGACGGTGAGCGTTCCGGCGCGGGCGCACACTGAAGCAGTCCGCGGCGCGGAGCCGACCGCGCCTCAGACAACCCTCGCGAAGGCATCGCACGCCGAGACGCCGCCTCCGGCCACAAAGTCGTCGGAACCCGGCGCGGAGCTTGCCGACGCCTCCTCCCCGGATGAGTCGCCGCAGCGCGACGACGCGGGCCCTCGGGCGCCCGGAACTTCGTCAATCCCAGCCCCCGCCCCTCCCCCCTCCCCCCTGCCCCCCCTCCCACCTCCCATCACGGTCCACCCCGCACCCAGCCCGCTCCGTCCGCTGCGTTACGAGGTTCGCCGGGCGACCGGGATCGCCACCGGTTACCTCACGGCGGCCGCCGTCCTCGTCGCCTCCGCGATCGTCGCCGTACTGCTCGCCCGGACCGGTCACACGCCGCAGTCCCGTCTCCTGGCAGCCTGGCCGCAGGAGCTGCCGCTTCCGCCGGCCGCCCTCGGTGCGGGGCTGCTCGGGGCCTTCGCGTTCGGCGACGAATTTCGTCACCCCGCGCTGGCCGCCGACCGCGGCACCGTCCCCCGTCGCCTGGGACTTCTCTGCGCGAAACTCGTCGTCGCAGCGGCCACCGCCGTCTCGCTGGCCTTCCTCGTCGTCGCGTCCGACGCGGTGCTGCTTCACCTTGTATACGGAGAAGAGCTCACCAAGGTTCCCGCCGACTGGCTTTCATCGAGCGCGAGTTGGCTCGCGCTCGTCATGGGGTGCGCCTGGGCCGGGGTGCTGGCCGCCGGTGTCTTCCGGTCCACGACGGCCGGACTGGCCGCCGTACTCGCTGTTCCGATCCTCGTCGTACCCCTCGTACAGGAGGCCTTGGCGGGTCCATCTGTGCGAACGGCGGCGGGACTTCCGTCGAGGCTTCGTGATCTGGCACTTGTGCACTGGCCGTTCGGGGCGGAGCGTCTTCTGGCCGCGGGACTGCGGATGATCGCTCAACCTGTGGGCGGCGCCCTGATGTTGTCGCTGACCGCTCTGCTCTGCGCTTATCTGCTCACAGTGGTGCGTCCCAGGGCTCGATGACGACCGTCCGGCGCCTTCCGGTCCGGCCGCGCGCACAACTCCCCGATGATCGCCCATTTCCGTCCGATAAGGCGTCAATTGCGATGGGGTAAGCGATCACCCTTTCGTGTGCTTTTCACCAAAGACCTCAAGGGACTTGGGAGCGGCGCCGACAACAGATCCGTGAGTACCCTTGCGCACACCATGATGACCGCCGCCCGCTCCGCCGACTCCGGCCTGACCGGCCCGGGCGAACTCGACCGCTACCCCTATGGGGAGGCCAATGGTGCCGACCGTGTCGGCGCTCCTGTTTGGGATGTCGCGGATCAGGATCTCGGCCGGATGGGGCGGCGCGCCGCCGGCAGCCGCGGCCGCGGCCTGCACGGCCAGCTCGTCCAGCAGCTGGGCCAGATGATCGTTTCCGGGGACCTCGGCGCGGACCGCCCGCTCGTCCCCGAGGAGATCGGCCAGCGATTCGAGGTGTCTCGCACCGTCGTCCGCGAGTCGCTCCGCGTCCTCGAGGCCAAGGGCCTGGTCAGCGCCCGCCCCAATGTCGGCACCCGCGTCCGCCCCGTCAGTGACTGGAACCTGCTCGACCCGGACATCATCGAATGGCGCGCCTTCGGCCCGCAGCGCGACGACCAGCGCCGGGAGCTGAACGAGTTGCGCTGGACGATCGAGCCCCTCGCCGCCCGGCTCGCGGCCGGACACGGCCGTGAGGACGTCCAGCAGCGGCTCGCCGACATGGTCGAGATCATGGGGCACGCCCTGGGCCAGGGCGATCCGATCACCTTCGCCCGCGCCGACGCCGAGTTCCACTCCCTGCTCATCCAGCTCGCGGGCAACCGCATGCTCGAGCACCTGTCCGGCATCGTCTCCGCGGCCCTCCAGGTCTCCGGTGGACCCGTCACGGGCTGCGACCGTCCGAACGAGGCGGCCGTCGCCCACCACAGCCGGATCGCCGACGCCCTCGCCGCGGGTGACGGCACGGGCGCGGAGGCCGCCATGCGGCAGCTGCTCACCGTCCACCCCGATGTCGAACGTGTGGTCCCGGCGCCCCGCGAGCACTGACGCCTTCCACGGCGATTCGGTGATCCGGCGCCTCGGTGCAGGCCCCTGGTGTCCGATGCACCGCACGGTCCGGGTGAGCCCACCATCTGTTCCGCATGTGTCGCCGGATCGCGCCCGATCCCCCCGGACCCGGCGCGATCCGGCGACACATGCGTGGATCGCGGGTTCCGCCGGTTCGAGCTGGGTACCCGAAGAGTGGCCATGTTTGACCGTATCCATTAGTTTTTGAGCGCTTACGGGGTGTGACTCGGGCCACGCAGATTGGGCGTAACGCTCCTCGGAACAGCGCGATGACCTAAGAGGCGACAGTCGAGGAGGGAATACAGCAGCCGCGTATGGCGCTGTCCATCTCCCCGGCCCCCGCCCGCGCCGTCGGCCCATCCCCAAGCCGGCGGTCGTCGGCTCCGGTCCTCACAGGACGGGGCCGGAAGCCGTTTTCCAACGTTCCGAGAGGTTGTTCGTGTCGGCCAGCACATCCCGTACGCTCCCGCCGGAGATCGCCGAGTCCGTCTCTGTCATGGCGCTCATTGAGCGGGGAAAGGCTGATGGCCAGATCGCCGGCGACGACGTGCGCCGTGCCTTCGAGGCCGACCAGATTCCGGCCACTCAGTGGAAGAACGTTCTGCGCAGCCTCAACCAGATCCTCGAGGAAGAGGGTGTGACGCTGATGGTCAGTGCCGCGGAGCCGAAGCGCCCCCGCAAGAGCGTCGCAGCTAAGAGCCCGGTCAAGCGCACCGCCACCAAGACCGTCGCCGCCAAGACGGTCACGGCGAAGAAGGTCGCTGCCACGGCCACTCCCGAGTCCCCGGCCGTAGAGGCCGAGGCTGAGGACGCCGAACCCAAGAAGGTCGCAGCCAAGAAGACGACGGCCAAGAAGGCCGTCGCCAAGAAGACCGTCGCCAAGAAGGCGGCGGCGAAGAAGACGTCCGGCAAGAAGGACGACGAGGCCGACGACGAGGCCGAGGAGACCCCCGGCACGGCCAAGGCCGAAGGCGAGCCCGGCGAGGAGGGCGCGCAGGGCTTCGTCCTGTCCGACGAGGACGAGGACGACGCGCCCGCGCAGCAGGTCGCCGCGGCTGGCGCCACCGCCGACCCCGTCAAGGACTACCTGAAGCAGATCGGTAAGGTCCCGCTGCTCAACGCCGAGCAGGAGGTCGAGCTCGCCAAGCGCATCGAGGCCGGCCTGTTCGCCGAGGACAAGCTCGCCAACGCCGACAAGCTCGCGCCGAAGCTCAAGCGCGAGCTGGAGATCATCGCCGAGGACGGCCGCCGCGCCAAGAACCACCTCCTGGAGGCCAACCTCCGTCTGGTGGTCTCCCTGGCCAAGCGCTACACCGGCCGCGGCATGCTCTTCCTGGACCTGATCCAGGAGGGCAACCTCGGTCTGATCCGCGCGGTCGAGAAGTTCGACTACACCAAGGGCTACAAGTTCTCCACGTACGCGACGTGGTGGATCCGTCAGGCGATCACCCGCGCGATGGCCGACCAGGCCCGCACCATCCGTATCCCGGTGCACATGGTCGAGGTCATCAACAAGCTCGCGCGCGTGCAGCGTCAGATGCTCCAGGACCTGGGCCGCGAGCCCACCCCGGAGGAGCTGGCCAAGGAACTCGACATGACCCCGGAGAAGGTCATCGAGGTCCAGAAATACGGCCGCGAGCCGATCTCCCTCCACACCCCCCTGGGTGAGGACGGCGACAGCGAGTTCGGTGACCTCATCGAGGACTCCGAGGCGGTCGTGCCGGCCGACGCGGTCAGCTTCACCCTCCTCCAGGAGCAGCTGCACTCCGTCCTCGACACCCTGTCGGAGCGCGAGGCGGGCGTCGTCTCGATGCGTTTCGGTCTCACTGACGGTCAGCCGAAGACCCTCGACGAGATCGGCAAGGTCTACGGCGTCACGCGTGAGCGGATCCGTCAGATCGAGTCCAAGACGATGTCGAAGCTGCGTCACCCGTCGCGCTCGCAGGTGCTGCGCGACTACCTGGACTAAAAGCGCGACCGCCCGGACCGGATCCGGTCGGTAGGTAGGTAGTCATCGAAGGGCCCGGCTCCCCTGTGGGGGCCGGGCCCTTCGATGTGCTCGTGTGCATGACGCACGAAGTTCGCTCACGCTGGGTGGGTCGATACAACCCAGTGTGAGGACAGCGAATGCGTCGTCCCTTCGTCCGAACCCTGTTCCGGGCGCCTGCCCTGCTGGCGGCGGCGGCCTTGCTGCCCCTGGCCTCCCCCGCCCCGTCAGCGGCGGACAGTGTTGTCATCGGGGGCCGGCCGGTCCGGGTGGCCGACAGTCCGTGGGTGGTGGCGCTCTCCAGTCGTGACCGGTTCGGGGGTACGCGGTCCGGGCAGTTCTGCGGGGGCGTCGTGGTCGGGCGGTCGACCGTCATGACCGCCGCCCACTGCCTCAGCCCCGAGGTCCTGCGCACCACGCCGCGCGCCGTGGATGACCTCAAGGTCATCGCGAAGCGTGATGACCTGCGGACCCACTCGGGCACGGAGATCCCGGTACGCCGCACCTGGGTCAACCCCGACTACGACCCCGAGACCAACTCCGGGGATGTGGCGATCGTCACACTGGACGAGCCGCTACCCGAGCGGTACGTGATCCCGATGGCGGGGGCGGGGGACTCTGCGTACGCGGCCGGGACCGGCGCCGCTGTCTACGGCTGGGGCGACACTACCGGGACCGGTGACTACGCGACCATGCTGCGGGCCGCGGACGTGAAGGTGCTCCGGGGCTCCGTGTGCAAGGCGGCCTATCCGGGCCGCTCCGAGGGGACGTTCCTCGCTCGCACGATGCTGTGCGCGGGAGTGCTGCGGGGCGGGCGGGATGCCTGCCAGGGGGACAGCGGCGGCCCTCTGGTGGCGCACGGGCGCCTGATCGGGCTCGTGTCGTGGGGGAACGGCTGTGGGCGCCCTGGAAGCCCCGGCGTCTACACCCGCGTGTCGGAGGCCATGCGCGTCATGCCGAAGCCTGTCTGAGGCGCCCAGGGTGCCCCACGGGCACATGTGGGCTGATGCGAGGACGGGCGGCCACCCCTGTGGTGCAGGGATGGCCGCCCGATCACCGGCCTGGGCCGGAGCTGGCTCGTCGTTGTGCGAGGCGTCAGCGTTCCTCGGTTTCGGCGCTTACCGGAACGGCGGTCAGGCGCTCCGTCTCGTCCTGTATCTCAGCGGCGATCTTCTTGAGTTCCGGCTCGAACTTGCGACCATGGTGGGCGCAGAAGAGCAGTTCACCACCGCTGATGAGGACGACACGCAGGTACGCCTGGGCGCCGCAACGGTCACAGCGGTCAGCGGCCGTCAGTGGGCTCGCGGGGGTCAGAACAGTAGTCACGTCGCCTCTTCTCTAGCTCGACGAGCTGTCGTACCAGGGTCAACATCCAACCAGGCCGAAAACGTTCCCGCTCGTGGCTTTTCCTCGAAAAATCTTTCCGAGGGGCTGTCTGCTGCCGGTTGGCGGCGAATGTGCCGTATTACGTCTCTTAACGTGTCTTACGGGTTCGCGCGTTCCGTCAGGTCGGTCCCCGCCGACTGGCTTGTCGGTTGTTCATGAGGACGTGCCCGGAGCCTAAATGGTTCATGCCTCGAAGGGAACGTGATGTGCGCTTCACCCCATCGAGGGATCGAACACTCATACGATGCTGGACTAGTCTGGGCAGAGGCGAGGGTTGCGTTACAACGGCTCTACCAGGCCTCGGTACCCTCTGAGCGGCGACCGAAGCCGACCCCTTACCCAAAAGGGTTCCAACTGAAATTCAGCGAGGAGCGAACTGCGTGACCGCCGAAACGTCCGTGCCGTCCACAGCGCTGCTGACCGGAGCAGGCGGCATCGTGGACAAGGACAGTTCCAACTACACCGCGCGGCACCTGCTCGTCCTTGAGGGGCTCGAGGCCGTACGCAAGCGCCCTGGCATGTACATCGGGTCGACGGACAGCCGTGGCCTGATGCACTGCCTCTGGGAAATCATCGACAACTCCGTCGATGAGGCCCTCGGCGGCTATTGCGACCACATCGAGGTCATCCTCCACGACGACGCCTCCGTAGAGGTGCGGGACAACGGCCGCGGCATCCCCGTGGACGTCGAGCCGAAGACCGGACTCTCCGGGGTCGAGGTCGTCATGACCAAGCTGCACGCGGGCGGCAAGTTCGGCGGAGGCTCCTACGCGGCCTCCGGCGGCCTGCACGGCGTGGGCGCCTCCGTGGTGAACGCGCTCTCCGCGCGACTCGACGTCGAGGTCGACCGGGGCGGGAACACGCACGCCATCAGCTTCCGCCGCGGCGTCCCCGGCGCCTTCGCCAAGCCGGGACCAGACGCGACCTTCGACTCCGCCGCACGGCTCAGCAAGGTCAAGCGGATCCCTAAGAACCGCACCGGCACGCGCGTGCGCTACTGGGCCGACCGCCAGATCTTCCTCAAGGACGCCAAGCTCTCCCTGGAGAACCTGCACCAGCGCGCCCGCCAGACCGCGTTCCTCGTGCCGGGCCTGACCATCGTCGTGCGCGACGAGTACGGGCTCGGTGACGGCGGCAGCAAGGGCGAGGAATCCTTCCGCTTCGACGGCGGCATCAGCGAGTTCTGCGAGTACCTCGCCGCCGACAAGCCGGTCTGCGACGTCGTCCGCTTCTCAGGGCAGGGCACCTTCAAGGAGACCGTCCCCGTCCTCGACGACCACGGTCAGATGACGCCGACCGAGGTCACCCGCGAGCTCGGCGTGGACATCGCGCTGCGCTGGGGCACCGGTTACGACACGACACTGAGGTCGTTCGTCAACATCATCGCCACCCCCAAGGGTGGCACCCACGTGAGCGGCTTCGAGCGCTCGCTCACCAAGACGATGAACGAGGTGCTGCGCGCTCAGAAGCTGCTGCGCGTCGCCGAGGACGACGTCGTCAAGGACGACGCCCTCGAGGGCCTGACGGCCGTCGTCACGGTGCGTCTCGCCGAGCCGCAGTTCGAGGGCCAGACCAAGGAGGTGCTCGGCACCTCGGCGGCCAACAGGATCGTCGCGAACGTCGTGGCCAAGGAGCTCAAGGCGTTCCTGACCTCCACCAAGCGCGACGCGAAGGCCCAGGCCCGCGCCGTCATGGAGAAGGCCGTCGCCGCGGCCCGTACGCGGATCGCGGCCCGCCAGCACAAGGACGCGCAGCGCAGGAAGACGGCCCTCGAGTCGTCGTCGCTGCCGGCCAAGCTGGCGGACTGCCGCAGCGACGACGTGGAGCGCAGCGAGCTCTTCATCGTCGAGGGGGACTCCGCGCTCGGCACCGCCAAGCTGGCCCGGAACTCCGAGTTCCAGGCGCTGCTGCCGATCCGCGGCAAGATCCTCAACGTTCAGAAGTCGTCCGTGTCGGACATGCTGAAGAACGCCGAGTGCGGCGCGATCATCCAGGTCATAGGAGCCGGGTCCGGGCGGACCTTCGACATCGACGCCGCGCGCTACGGGAAGATCATCCTGCTCGTCGACGCCGACGTCGACGGCGCGCACATCCGCACCCTGCTCCTGACCCTCTTCCAGCGCTACATGCGGCCGATGATCGAGGCGGGCCGCGTGTTCGCCGCGGTGCCGCCGCTGCACCGCGTCGAACTCGTCCAGCCGAAGAAGGGCCAGGACAAGTACGTCTACACGTACTCGGACCGCGAGCTGCGCGAGACGCTCCTCGAGTACCAGCGCAAGGGCGTGCGCTACAAGGACTCGATCCAGCGTTACAAGGGCCTCGGAGAGATGGACGCCGACCAGCTGGCCGAGACCACGATGGACCCGCGTCACCGCACGCTGCGCCGTATCAACATCGGCGAGCTGGACGCCGCGGAGCAGGTCTTCGATCTGCTCATGGGCACGGACGTGGCGCCGCGCAAGGAGTTCATCAGCAGCTCGGCCGCGACGCTCGACCGCTCGCGCATCGACGCCTAGGGGCGACCCGGACGCCGGCTCCACCCGTGGGTGGAGCCGGCTGATCCACCCACGATCCACCCCAGCTCCGATCCCGTGAACTGGCCTTTTCCGTAACTTCGAAGACGTTGCTCGACGCCGCTGCTCGGCGTCGTGCGGCGAAGTTCTCGAACTGCTCTAAGTCCTCGAAGTCACGGAAAGTCGGAGGCCGCCATGTCCGGGCTCACCAATGTGCTGGTGATCGTCGCAGTCGTCGTGCTGGTGGTCGTCCGTCAGTTCAAGGCGCAGCAGATCACCATGGACAAGCGCTGGTGGGTCGTGCCCGCCGTGCTCGTCTTCATGGCGCTGCGCGAGCCGGGCCTCCTCGACTCCCACCACCAGGCCCTCTCGGCCTCGCTCATGGGCCTTGAGCTGCTCGTCGGTATCGCCCTCGGCACCGGCTGGGCCTGGACCACCCGGATCTGGACCGCGCAGGACGGCACCGTGTGGAGCAAGAGCACCAAGGCCGGCGGCGCCGTCTGGGTCGTCGGAATCGCCGTACGGGCCGGTCTCTACGCAGCCGGCGCGGCCTTGGGTATCAAACAGGGCAGCGCCGCGCTCATGCTCGCCCTGGCCGCCACACTGCTCGTCCGCTCCGGAGTCCTCATCTGGCGTGCGCAGTCCCTGCGGCCTGCACCCCAGGGGGCCGGGGCGTACCGTGACGGCGTGCCCGTGCCGTCGTGGAAGGACCGTGTGTGACGTCCGGAGCCTGGACCAGCTGGCCTTCGCGGGAGGCGCTCTCCCGCGAAGGGCTCACGCGGGCGCGGCGGGTCCTTGCTCGCGTCGTGAGAGCGGTCGCGCTCACGGCTCTCGTGTGGACCGCGGCAGCGGAGCGTGGCGTGCACGGCTGGACCGTTGCCCTGGCGCCGGTCGCGCTCATCGCCTGCGGCGCCGCCGCCTGGGGGTTCTTCCGGACCACGCTGGAACACCAGCTGTGGCCCTCCGTGGGTCTGCTCGCCGTCCTGCTGGGTGCGGCATTCGCGGCGGAGCAGACGGGGTTCAGAGGACCGGCGCTCGTCCTCTGGTGCGGCTGCGCCGTCACCGCTCTTGAGCGGCTGCCCCTGGTCGCGGCCATACCCCTCACGGCCGGCGCGCTCACAGGGTTCGCGGTCCTGAACAACGACGCATGGTTCACCACAGCGGTCACCACCATCGGGCTCTGCCTTGCGGGATACGTCCTGCGCCTAGACGCGGAGGCCAGAGGAAGTGCCCAGCGGCTGCTCCGCCAGGAACGGGCCGCGCGCGCCGCGGAGGCGGAATCCGCCGCCCTGGCCGAGCGAGCCCGGATCGCGCGGGAGATCCACGACGTGCTGGCGCACAGCCTCTCCGCCCAGCTCGTCCACCTCGAAGCGGCACGCCTGCTCATCGAGCGGGGCGCGGATCTCGACCAGATCCACGAGCGCGTCGTCGCCGCCCGGGGCATGGCACGCGACGGGCTCACCGAGACGCGCCATGCACTCTCGGCACTGCGCGGAGAGATGACCCCGCTGGAGGACTTCCTGCGCGAACTCGTCGCCACGGACGGTGCGACGGTCTCGGTGGAGGGGGTGCGGCGGCCGTTGTCCGTCGAGGCGTCACAGACAGTACGCAGGGTCGCCCAGGAGGCCCTGACGAACGTACGCAAGCACGCGCCCGGCGCGAAGGCCCAGGTGAGACTGGAGTACGGCACCGCCGAAGTGACCCTTGAGGTAAGGGATTCGGGCTCGGCCACGCCGACGGGGGAGCTCACTGTCAGTGGCTCCGGCTACGGTCTGTTGGGGATGAGGGAGCGTGCGGAGCTGCTCGGCGGCACGCTCGTGGCAGGGCCGTGCGAGGAGGGTTTCGCAGTGAAGCTGAAGGTACCCGCATGAGCGGGACGGAGCCGGGGGCGAACGGGACGGATCGCGTTGCGGACTCGGCAGGTTCGCAAAGGGGCGGTGCGGACGCGGAAGGCTCGCAGACAGGCGCGGCGGACGCGACAGGTTCGCCAGGGGGCGGTGCGGCGCGTAGGGACGCCAGAGTGGTGGTCGCCGATGACCAGACGGTCGTGCGCGAAGGCATCGTGATGCTGCTCGGGCTACTGCCCGGCATCGAGGTCGTCGGAGCGGCCGGCGACGGCGACGAGGCCGTCGCGCTGGTTGCCCGACTCGCCCCGGACGTCGTCCTCATGGACCTGCGTATGCCGCGCTGTGACGGGGTGGAGGCGACGCGGCGCATCCGCTCGGAGCACCCCGGGACCCAGGTCGTCATCCTGACCACCTACGCGGACGACGAGTCGCTGTTCCCCGCGCTGAAGGCCGGAGCCCGCGGTTATCTGACCAAGGATGCGGGCGGCGACGAGATCGTGCGGGCGGTCGAGGACGTGCTCTCCGGTGACGCGGGTCTTTCCCCGAAGATCCAGCGCCGACTTCTGGAGCGTCTTTCGGAGCCTGCGCCGGCCCTCGCGCCCGTGGAGCCGCCCGACGGAATCACCTCGCGAGAGGCCGAAGTTCTGGGGCTCATCGCCGAAGGGCTCACCAATCAGGAGATCGCCCGCGCCCTGCACGTCTCCACCGCGACGGTGAAGACACACATCAACAATCTCTTCGCCAAAACCGGCCTCAAGGACCGGGCTCAGGCAGTGCGGTACGCCTATCGGCACGGCCTTGTTCAGCCACCGGGGTCGGCCATCACCTAATGGGGTGAAGGGAGATGTGAGAAGAGTCCGGGATCTTCCCGTTCTGCCCATCCTTGGGCTCGCGGCCTAAGTGGCCCGCGGACAAGGAGAGTTCGGTGGAGAAGCACGACGGGCGCGAGGCGGCGCAGACCCGGCCCGGTGATCGCGGTGTTCTCGGCGATCCCTGGTACGACGCGCTGGCCTCCGGGTGGGGCGAGTTGGACGGCACGGGGGCACCGGCCCCGGCCGTACCTCCCCAGGCCGCCTCCCCGGAGCGGAGCGCGGCGGCGATCTATCTGGAGGTGCAGCGCAGCGCGGCCTTCCAGGAAGTACGCAGCCGCTACCGGAGGTTCGTCATTCCGGCCGCCGCGGCCTTCTTCGCCTGGTACCTCGCCTACATCCTCGCGGCGACGACGGCCCCCGGTCTGATGGGCAGGCCCGTCGCGGGCGCGGTGAATGTGGCGATGCTGGCGGGGCTCGGGCAGTTCCTCAGCACCTTCCTTCTGACGTGGCTCTACTCACGCCACGCGCGGTTGCGAAGGGACCGCGCGGCACTCGAACTGCGCTGGGACACCCAGGAGATGACCCGGGTGATCGAGGGTGGCCAGCGGTGACCGGGAACCATCAGACACTGGCGCTGCTGCTGTTCAGCGTGTTCGTCGCCGTCACGCTGGCGATCACCACATGGGTGAGCCGCAACAGGCAGGGATCGGCGGAGGAGTTCTACGCGGGCGGCCGGCTGTTCTCGCCCATGGAGAACGGTTTCGCCATCGCGGGCGACTACATGTCGGCCGCCTCCTTCCTCGGGATCTCCGGCCTGATCGCGCTCTTCGGCTACGACGGCCTGCTCTACTCGGTCGGCTTCCTCGTGGCCTGGCTCGTCGTGCTGCTGCTGGTTGCCGAACTCGTGCGCAACTGCGGGCGGTTCACCCTGGCCGATGTCATCGCCGCCCGGATGCGAGAGCGTCCCGTGCGGATCGCGGCGGGAACCTCCTCGGTGACGGTGTCCGTTCTCTATCTGGTGGCGCAGATGGTGGGTGCGGGCAGCCTGGTCGCGCTGCTGCTCGGCAGCACCGGCGGAGCCGTACAGGCGTGGACGGTCGTCGGCGTCGGCGGGCTCATGGTCATCTATGTGTCGCTGGGAGGGATGCGGGCCACCACCTGGATCCAGATCGTCAAGGCGGTCCTGCTCATGGGCGGGGCGATCGCCCTGACCGTGCTCGTCCTGGTGCGTTTCCACGGGGACTTCGACCAGCTGCTGCGTACGGCGGCGCAGCGCAGCGGACACGGAGCCGCGTTCCTCGCGCCCGGACTGAAGTACGGCGGCGACTGGACCGCGAGGCTCGACTTCATCAGCCTGGGCCTTGCGCTCGTGCTCGGCACGGCCGGACTGCCGCACATCCTGTCGCGCTTCTACACCGTTCCGACGGCACGGGCCGCGCGCCGCTCGGTCATCTGGTCCATCGGACTCATCGGCAGCTTCTACCTGATGACCATCGTGCTCGGCTTCGGTGCGGCGGCGATCGTGGGTTCCGACGCCGTGCGGGGTTCGAACGCGGCGGGGAACACGGCGGTTCCGCTGCTCGCGCTCGACCTGGGCGGCGGCCCGGACTCCACAGGTGGAACGGTTCTGTTCGCCGTCGTCGCGGCCGTCGCCTTCGCGACGATCCTCGCCGTAGTCGCCGGGATCACGCTCGCCTCCTCGGCCTCCGTGGCCCACGATCTGTACGCGTCCCTGCGCCGCCCCCACGCCAAGCCGCGCAGCGAGGTCGCCGTGGCCCGCGTCGCCGCCGCCGGGATCGGCGTGGTCGCGATCGCCCTGGGACTGCTCGCCCGCGACCTCAATGTGGCGTTCCTCGTGGGCCTCGCCTTCGCCGTGGCGGCCTCCGCGAACCTGCCCGTGCTGCTCTACTCCCTGTTCTGGCGGAACTTCACCACCCGCGGCGCCGTGTGGTCCGTATACGGAGGTCTCGTGCCCGCCCTCGTCCTGGTGGTCCTGTCGCCGGTCGTGTCCGGCAGCGAGACCTCGCTGTTCCCCGGCGTGGACTTCCAGTACTTCCCGCTGGAGAACCCCGGCCTCGTCTCCATTCCCCTCGGTTTCCTGGCGGGCTGGCTCGGCACGGTCACCTCACATGAGCCACCGGACGAGGCCAAGCACGCGGAGACGGAGGTGCGTGCGCTGACCGGGGCGGGAGCCGTCTGAGGACCGCGCCCCACAGGGGTGGCCGGCCCCCGCGCGGCTGCCCCAGAGTGCTCAGGTCACGTCGGGCCACCGCCGGCCACCTCAGGGCGCCACCCACACATAGCGATGCTCCGGACGCCCGGTATCCCCGTACTTGAGCGAGAGGTGGAGCCGGCCCGACTGTTCCATGTGGCGCAGATACCGCTGCGCCGTGGAGCGGCTCAGGCCGGTCTGAGCCGCCACCTCGTGGGCGGACAGCGGATGGTCGGCTCGGTGCAGCACATCGCAGATCAGATCCGTGGTCGGCTCCGACTGACCGCTCGGCAGGCCGGGCGACGCGGGCATGGGCAGTGCCCGTAGCGCACCGAAAATCCGGTCGACCTGTTCCTGGCCCGCAGCGCCGCGGCCGCTGACCCGGTCCACGGTGCGGCGCAGCGCCGCGTACGAGTCGAGCCGCGAGCGCAGCGCGGCGAATGTGAACGGTTTGACCAGGTAGTGCAGGGCTCCCTGGCGCATCGCCGCCTGCACCGTCAGGACGTCGCTGGCCGCCGTGATCATGATGACGTCGGTGTTGTGGCCGTTCTCCCGCATCCGGTGGGCGAGTTCGAGGCCCGTCATGTCGGGCAGGTAGTGGTCGAGCAGCACGAGGTCGATGCGCTGGCGCTCCACGAAGGCCAGTGCCTGCGCGGCGTTGTGAGCGCGGGCCACCACCCGGAAGCCGGGAACCTTTCCCACGTACTTCGCGTTGATCTCGGCGACACGGAAGTCGTCGTCCACGACCAGGACGTCAATCATCGGGCCTCTCTCCCTCAAGCCCAGGCGAGCTGTTAAGCCCGTGTTTCGGCTCAGCTGTTGTAGCGCGAGCAAAACGAGCACAACAGCCTCTTGCAAGCAGAAGTACACCTTGCGCCCAGAAGACTGATGCGGTGTCCCAGGTCACATCTACCTTCCGGCCATGAGCACAGACACCGGCCCCGCCATCGAACTGCGGGGCGCGAGCAAAACCTTCAGGACACCTTCGGGCGGCCTGCACACCGCGGTCAGGGAGCTCGATCTGACCGTCGGACGCGGCGAGTTCGTGGCCGTCGTCGGCCCCACGGGCTGCGGCAAGTCGACCACCCTCACCCTCGTCAGCGGTCTGGAGGAACCCACCGACGGCGAGGTTCTGGTGGCCGGCGAGCCCGTCGAGGGAGTCGGCGACAAGGTCGGATTCGTGTTCCAGCAGGACGCGACGTTCCCCTGGCGAACGGTGCTGTCCAACGTCATGGCCGGTCCGCGCTTCCGCGGCGTGCCGAAGGCCGAGGCGAAGGCCAAGGCCCGCGAGTGGCTGGCCCGCGTCGGCCTCGCCTCCTTCGAGGACCGGTACCCGCACCAGCTCTCCGGAGGCCAGCGCAAGCGGGTCGCGCTCGCCGCCACGTTCGTCAACGACCCCGAGATCCTGCTCATGGACGAGCCGTTCTCGGCGCTCGACGTGCAGACCAGGGCCCTGATGTCGGACGAGCTCCTGGAGCTGTGGGAGGGGACGGGTGCCTCGGTCGTCTTCGTCACCCACGACCTGGAGGAGTCCATCGCGCTGGCTGACAAGGTCGTCGTCATGACCGCGGGCCCGGCCACCGTGAAGCAGGTCTTCGACATCGGCCTGCCGCGCCCCCGCAAGGTCGAATCGGTACGCCTGCTGCCCGAGTTCATCGAGATCTACCGCGAGATCTGGGAGTCCCTGGGCGAAGAGGTCCGCATCACGCGCGAGAGGGGTGCCGCCGATGTCGCCTGAGACCGCCACCGCCGTGCCCGTCACCGACGCCGCCAAGCCGGAACGCGCCGTCACCAAGGCCCGCGCCGCCCGTCGGCGCAAGGTACTGATCAGCGGCGCCCGGGTCCTGCTTCTCGTCGCCGTGCTCGGCCTCTGGGAGGTCCTCTCGCGCGCCGCGATCATCGACCCGTTCAACTTCTCGATGCCCTCGAAGATCTGGGACCAGATCTGGACGTGGACCACCCATGGCACGGCGCTCGGCTCGCTGGGCGAACAGGTCTGGTTCACGCTCTACGAAGCGCTCGTCGGCTGGATCATCGGTGTGATCGCCGGTGTCGTCTTCGGTATCGCGCTCGGGCGCATCACCTTCCTCGCCGACGTCCTCGGCCCGTACATCAAGGTCCTCAACTCGATCCCGAGGATCGTGCTCGCCCCGATCTTCGTGATCTGGTTCGGCCTCGGCCCGGCCTCGAAGGTGGCCTCCGCCGTGGTCCTGGTGTTCTTCCCGGTGTTCTTCAACGCCTTCCAGGGAGCCCGTGAGGTCGACCGGAACCTGGTCGCCAACGCCCGCATCCTCGGCGCCAGCGACCGCCGCGTGACGCTTCAGGTCGTCATCCCGTCCGCCACGTCATGGATCTTCACCAGCCTCCATGTGAGCTTCGGCTTCGCGCTGATCGGCGCCATCGTCGGCGAGTACATCGGCGCGACCAAGGGCGTCGGCCTGCTCGTCGCGCAGTCGCAGGGCACGTTCAACGCGGCCGGTGTGTACGCGGCGATGGTCATCCTCGCCGTCGTGGCCCTGCTCGCCGAGGGGCTGCTCACCTTTGCCGAGCGCCGCATCTTCCGCTGGAAGCCGGCGGATTCGGACAGCTGACGGCTGCCTTTCGGCGCGCCACCGGCGCTTCCCCGCACCGCTCTTCCCACCCGCTTCATTCGCTTCAGTCTCTTCAGTCTCTTCACAAGGACGTGAACCACCATGCGTAACACCGCGCGGCTCTGTGCCCTCGCAGCGACCGGTCTGCTCGCCCTCTCCTCGCTCACGGCGTGCGCCAACGACGCCGCCAGTACGAGCACCGGCTCCGGCAAGAAGGCGGACGGCAAGGGTGAGCACGTCAAGATCATGGTCGGTGGCCTGGACAAGGTCATCTACATGCCGGCGATGCTCACGGACCGGCTCGGCTACTTCCAGGATGAGGGTTTGAATGTCCAACTTCTGAGTGAGCCCGCGGGTGTCCAGGCCGAGACGGCGCTCGTCTCCGGCCAGGTCCAGGGGGCCGTCGGCTTCTACGACCACACCCTCGACCTTCAGGTGAAGGGCAAGGCCGTCGAGTCCGTGGTGCAGTTCTCACGCGCTCCCGGAGAGGTGGAGATCGTCTCCAACAAGGCGTCCGGGGCCATCTCCTCGCCCAAGGACTTCAAGGGCAAGAAGCTCGGCATCACGGGCCTCGGCTCCTCGACGGACTTCCTCACGAAGTACCTGGCGGTCAAGAACGGCGTCCAGCCGAGTCAGTTCTCGCCGGTGGCCGTCGGCGCCGGCCCGACGTTCGTCTCCGCGCTCCAGAAGGGCGCCATCGACGGCGGTATGACGACGGACCCCACCGTCGCCACGATCCTGGACAAAAAGCTCGGCAAGGTCCTCGTCGACATGCGGACCCCGGAGGGCTCCCAGGAGGCGCTCGGCGGCCCGTACCCGTCGTCGAGCCTCTACATGCAGACCGACTGGGTCAACAGCCACAAGCCGACGGTCCAGAAGCTCGCCAACGCGTTCGTGAAGACGCTCAAGTGGATGTCCACGCACAGCGCCGACGAGATCGCGGCCAAGATGCCGGCCGACTACTCGCAGGGCGACAAGAAGCTGTACGCCGAGGCGATCAAGGCCACGCTGCCGATGTTCACGACGGACGGCGTGATGCCCAAGAACGGCCCCGAGACCGTTGAGAGTGTGCTCAAGGCGTTCAACCCGAACATCAAGAACGCCAAGGTCGACCTGAGCAAGACCTACACCACCGAGTTCGTGGACAAGGCCGCCGGCTGACCACGTCAGCGCTATGTACGTGGCTCAGGTGCGGGTCGCCCAGACATAACGGTGTTCCGGGCGGCCCGCATCGCCGTACTTGAGGGTCAGGCCGGCCCGACCGGTACGTTCCAGGAGCTTCAGGTAGCGCTGGGCCGTCTGCCGGCTCAGCCCCGTACGGTCGGCGACCTCCTGCGCCGAGAGCGGGCCCTCCGCGTCCACCAGCGCCCTGCGGACGAGCTCCGCCGTGCCGAGGGAGTGCCCCTTCGGGAGGTCCGGCTCGGTGTCGGCCGAGAGGGCGCCGAAGATCCGGTCGACCTGGGCCTGTTCGGCCTCGCCGCCGCCGTCCAGGGTGCGGCGCAGCCCCGCGTACGCCTCCAGCTTGGCGCGCAGCCCCGCGAACGCGAACGGCTTGACCAGGTACTGCAGCGCCCCGAGTCGCATGGCGGCCTGCACGGTGGAGACGTCTCGCGCCGCCGTCACCATGATCACGTCGGTCTGGTGGCCGCGGCGCCGGATCTCCTGAACGGTCGCCAGACCCGTCTCGTCCGGCAGGTAGTGGTCCATGAGGATCAGGTCGATCTGCGGCCGGGCCTCCACCTCGCGCAGGGCCTCGGCCGAGCTGTGCGCCTCGGCCACCACGCGGAAGCCCGCCACCTTCTGCACGTAGGCCGCGTTCACGCGCGCGACGCGGATGTCGTCGTCCACGACCAGCACTTCGATCATCGTGGGTCCTCCTTCGTGGGGGTGGCCATGGCATCGGCGACGGTGTCGGCCGTGGTGGTCGTGGGTGCTTCGGTGGCGTCCTGCGCGAGGCCGGGATCCGTGAGCGCCTCGGGCAGGACGACGGTGAACTCGGCGCCCCCGCCGTCCGGCTCGCCGACGCGGACGCTGCCGCCCTGCCGTTCCGCGAGCCGGCGCACGAGGGGCAGGCCGATGCCGCGCTTCCCGTGGGAGGGCAGCTTCTTGGTGGACCACCCCTCCGTGAAGATCAACTCCCGTCGGGCGGCGGGGACGCCGGGTCCCGTGTCGCGTACCCGCAACTCCACTGTGTGGTCGTCGGTCGCCCGTACATCGACCTCCACGCGCGCGTGGGGGGTGCCCGCGACCGCGTCCACCGCGTTGTCGACCAGATTCCCGACGATCGTGACGAGTCCCCGCGGGTCGATCAACCGGTCGGGGAGGAGTGTCCTGTCGGAGATCCACAGGGCGACTCCGCGCTCCGCGGCCACCGTCGCCTTGCCGACCAGGAGCGCCGCGAGCAGCGGATCGTGCACCTTCTCGGTCACCTGTTCCGCGGTCGCCCTGTGGTCGCCCACCACCTCGCCGACGAACTCGACGGCGTCGTCGAACATCTCCAGTTCGAGCAGGCCGAGCAGCGTGTGCATGCGGTTGGCGTGCTCGTGGTCCTGGGCGCGCAGGGCGTCGATCAGGCCGCGCGTCGAGTCGAGCTCGCGGCCCAGCTGCTCCAGCTCGGTGCGGTCCCGGAGGGTGGCGACGGCGCCGCCGTCGTCCGTGGGCATGCGGTTGGCGATCAGGACGCGCTGTCCGCGGACGGTCACGAGATCCGTGCCCGTGGCCCGGCCCGCCAGCACATCGGTCGTACGACCCGGGCCCAGGGCGTCGTCGAGCGACTGCCCGATCACCTCGTCGCCGATGCCCAGGAGCCGGTGCGCCTCGTCGTTGAGCAGCCGGATCCGGCCGCCGCGGTCCAGTGCGACGACGCCTTCGCGAATGCCGTGCAACATGGCCTCACGCTCCGACAGCAGCCCCGAAATATCGGAGAACGCCAGGTCACGGGTCTGCCGCTGGACCCGGCGCGAGATCAGGTAGGCGGCCAGTGCACCCACCGCGAGGGCGCCGCCCGCGTACGCGAACAGGCCCGGAATGGCGTGGATGAGCCGCGCCCTGACGCTGTCGTACTCGATGCCCACCGAGACGGCCCCGACGATGTCGCCCTGTGCGTCGCGCAGGGGCACCTTCCCGCGCGCGGAGCGGCCCAGGGTGCCGCTGTCGATCTCCATGACCTCGTGGCCCGCGAGCGCCTCGCTGGGGTCCGTGGAGACGATCCTGCCGACCTCGCCCGGATCCGTGTGCGACCAGCGGACGCCTTCCTTGTTCATGATCACTACGTACTCGGCGCCACTGGCCCGGCGGATCCGCTCGGCCTCCCGCTGGACGGGACCGTCGACCGTGGGACGTGAATGACGCAGGTCCTCGGCGATGCTCGGCTGGGCAGCGGTGGTCTGCGCGATGGCGAGCGCGCGGCGCATCGCCTGGTCGTCGAGCTGGTCGCTGAGCGGCGCGAGGAAGAGCCCCGTCGCGAGCACGGCCACGCCGGCGGCGATCGCCACCTGCATCAGCAGCACCTGCGCGAAGACGCGCCGCGGCAGGCCGAAGCGCAGCCGGCGGGTGGGGGGAGTGGGGCTCATACGAAGAACGGTAAGGGGGCGAGCGGGCTACTCCGTAGCGGATGTGGCGGGTATCTCGCGACCTGGGATGCGGCTCGTCCGGGGTGGTGGGGTGCCGCGAGTACGCCGGTGCGGGGTGAGCCCCGCCGGGTCAGCCGCTCGCGCTGAGGGGGCCTGTGACGACGGGCGCGGTCTCGTCCACCGCTAGTACGTCCATGCGCGCCGGAGTGCCCAGTGCGGCACCACAGCTTTCGGGGCGGGGCGGCTGCGAAGCGCTCTGCGCGACGGTGACGTGCCAGCGGCGGCCGTCCGTGTGGGCGACGGTCACCTCCCAGAGCGGAGCCACGGGTTCCCGCGCCACGGCCTTCGTGCCGACGACACTCAGCACTCCTGCGTCATCGATTCCCGCAGACGTGCGCACGGCGAGCTCGGCGGCCTGCCCGGGCCGCTCCCACGCGGAGTTCCCGCGGCACCCGTCGGTGGCGATCCGGCCGGCCCGTACCGCGTCGAGGGTGTCCCTGACGTGCGAGGCGTCGGCACGGCCGTACGCGTACCCGTAGGGCAGGACGAGGAGCGTGGGGGAGAAGCGGTGGCCGCCGAGGTGGGTGACCTCCCAGATGCCCTCCTGTCCGGACGCGGCGAGGTCGGCGGTGAGCGGGCGGCCCAGGAGGGCGCAGCAGCGGTCGCGCTTGCCGTTGGTGCAGACGAGCGCGAGCGGCGCGCCCTTGTGCGGTGTGCCGAAGCCGAGGTGATCACCCGCCCCGAGGGCGGCGAAGTCGAGTGCGAGCAAGTCCTGTGGGGACTCGGTCATGGTGCCGCGCAGCCAGGTGTTTCCCGGGATGGTGTGGGCCACGTACACATGGCGCCGGGTGGTGGCGTGGGAGTCCGCGTGCCGGCCCGGGCGCCTGATGAGGGCGACGCGTACGCCGGTCCCCTCCGCGGCCGCCTCCAGGGCCCTGCCGAGCTCCGGGTCCAGATGGCTGGACGTCAGCGCCTTCACGCCCCAGGGGCCCGGCTGCTCGATCAGCAGCCAGGTACTCGCGGTGGCGGCGGTCCCCGCGAGAGGCTCGTTCAGGTCCTGCGAGGCGGTCGTACACGTACTCACGTAGGGGAGCCTAACCTCACTCGGCAGGCAGTGGGGCGTCGGGCGCGGGCAGCGGCTGAGGCGGGCGCCGTCCCACGTACTGGCCGCTCGGCCGCATCCGCAGCGGGCGCTCGCCGTACTCCTCCAGAGCGTGCGCGATCCAGCCCGCCGTCCGGGCCACCGCGAAGACGGTCTCGCCGGCCTCGGCGGGCATGCCGCACGAGACGGTGAAGACCGCGAGGGCGAGGTCCACATTCGCGTGCAGGTCGGTGTGGCGGGCGGTCGTCGCCACGACGTCGCGGGCCGCGGCGAGCGCTGGGTGGACCTGCGGGATCTCTTCCAGGAGGGCGAACAGGGCCTCGGCGCGCGGGTCCTCGCCCTTGTACAGGCGGTGCCCGAGGCCCGGGACGCGGCGCCCGGCACGCAGTTCGTCCGCCACGACGGGGGCCGCGCTGCCGCGGTCGAGGACTTCGAGGAGCATGCGGTGCGCGAGACCGCTGGCGGCGCCGTGGAGCGGTCCCTCCAGGACGCCGAGGCCCGCGGACACCGCCGCGTACGCGTGCGCGCGCGCCGACGCGGCGACCCGGACGGCGAGCGTCGACGCGGCGAGGTCGTGGTCGACGAGGAGTCCAAGTGCCGTGTCCAGTACGTGCAGTGACGGATCGTCTGGTTCGCGTCCGGAGAGGCGGCCCCACAGGCGCTGGGCGAGCGGTCCGCCGTCGTGGTGCGTGTGCCGTACGGGTGGCAGGGCGGCCACCAGTGTCGGGATGAGGGTGCGGGCTGTGCCGAGTACGGCCTCCTCGGAGAGGTCGAAGCGCAGCGGGTCGGCGACGGCGGCGGCGACCGTGGCGACCCGCAGACGGTCGACGGGACTGCTGTGTTCCGGCAGGGCCCCCACGGCGCGCCGTGCCGCTGCGAGCGACTGCCGGGGAGCGGTGAACCGGACCCCCGGCCGCAGCACCCCGGTCCACAGCCACTCGGCGACCTCCTCGTAGCTGTGGTGCGCGGCGAGCTCGGCCGCGTCGACCCCGCGGAAGTAGTAGCGGTCCTCGTCGATCAACGTGATGCGGGTGCGCACCGAGAGCTCGCCAGGGGCCGAACCGGCCGTGGGTTCCCGCTTGTTGCGCTGTGCGAGCGCCTCCACCTCGGCCGCGTCGAACGTGCTGCCTCGCGAGCCCGGCGCCGCCCGGCGGCTGCTGAGCTGCCCGCGGCTCACGTACGCGTACACGGTCTCGGGCTTCACGCCCAGCAGTTCGGCCGTCTCCTTGGTGCTGAGCCGCCGGGCTTCCCGCGCGGGTGCGGGTTCGTGATCCGTCATGCGCGCCACCGTATATCCGCATCGCTTGTATTGATTCAATCAATATTGACAGACATGGAGTCAAGCATGGACAGTCGAATCAAGTCCAGGGAGGAAACATGCCGATCAACGGGACCACGGCCGCCCCTGTCGACGTACCGCGGGGACTCGCGGGCGTCGTCGTCACCGACACCGAATTGGGTGACGTAAGAGGGCGTGAGGGCTTTTACCACTACCGCCAGTACTCGGCCGTCGAGCTCGCGCAGACCCGCAGCTTCGAGGACGTATGGCATCTGATGGTCCACGGCGAGCTGCCTGACGCCGCGCAGTCCGCGGCCTTCGCCACGCGTACTGCCGCCCTGCGCAGGCTGCCCGACGACGTGCGGGCCGCGCTGCCTGTGATCGCCCGCGCCGGAGCGCTCTCCGGCCCGCTCGCCGGGCTGCGCAGCGCTCTGTCGCTCTTCGGTGCCTCACAGGGCTTCCGCCCCGTGTACGACATCGACGACGGGCAACGGCGCGACGACACGCTGGCCGCCGCGGCGGTCGTGCCGACGCTGCTCACGGCGCTGCACCGGCTCGGCGACGGGCTCGAACCGGTCGAGCCGCGCGACGACCTGTCGTACGCGGCCAACTACCTCTACATGCTGACGGGTTCGGAGCCGGAGCCCGCTCACGCCCGTGCCGTCGAGCAGTACCTGATCTCAACTATTGATCACGGGTTCAATGCGTCAACGTTCACGGCGAGGGTCATCACGTCGACGGGTGCCGATGTCGCGGCCTGTCTCGTCGGCGCCGTGGGGGCGCTCTCCGGGCCGCTGCACGGTGGTGCCCCGAGCCGCGCGCTCGACACGCTCGACGCGATCGGCACACCGGACCGGATCGACGGGTGGATCCGTGAGCGGGTCCTCGCGGGTGACCGGATCATGGGCTTCGGTCACCCCGTCTACCGCACGGAGGACCCTCGCTCGCGGATGCTGCGGGGCATCGCCGAGGGGTTCGGCGGGCCGATGGTGGAGTTCGCCGTCGAAGTCGAGCGCCATGTGGAGTCGATCCTCGCGGAGCTGAAGCCCGGGCGGGAACTTCACACGAACGTGGAGTTCTACGCGGGCGTGGTCATGGAGCTGTGCGGGTTGCCGCGCACGATGTTCACCCCCACGTTCGCCGCTGCGCGGGTGGTGGGGTGGAGCGCCAACATCCTTGAGCAGGCGCGGGACTCAAAGATCATCCGCCCGGCGGCGCGGTATGTGGGACCGGCGGCTCCGGTGCCGGTGCCAAGGGTGGCTTGATGGGGGAACCGCGGCGATCAGCGCCGCCGCGGTTACCGTGAATGGCGCCCGTCGCCTGTGGGGTGCCCAGTGCCACGGACGGCGGGCGTCTACGCGTCGGGGATGTCTCTCTTTGCACGCACCAACGTATCCCGGCTCACAATCACGATGCGTTCGTAATCGGCGCGGGAGGCGTCGGGTGGAAGCTGCTCATCGAGCTGGGCGGTGGCTTCGGTGCCGATCACCGCGAAGTTCCCGTCGCTCAACTCGAAGACATCCGGGCAAGACTGACCTGAGGTGCTCCCTCGCTGCTTGGGGGAGTCGCCGATGCGGCGGACAATCTTCAAGACGACGGGTCCGTTCTGGGGGCTGGACATGGAGACGCACCCCCATTTAAACGTTTGAACGCAGGGAATCGGGGCAACGCGCGCCTAACGGTAGAGGCACGTCCCCTTGCCTAACAAGCTGGACGTCAACTACCTGACCAGTGAGACGCCGGCCCCGCCGGGATGTTCGGGAGCGTTCCATCCCTCTGAACTGCCCTTACTCTGCTGGCGGTTCGCCTATGACCCACCATTCGTCGGATTCTGAATCCTCGAGATCTTGCAGAAGTCGATCCACCATTTGGCCCAGCCTGGCTTCTTCCGAACCGTCGAGCAAGCTGGCTCGGTGTGGGCGTGTGGCGCTCCAGTAGTCCCTGAATATGGAGTTCTGGGCGATAAGACGTAGATGCCCGTGAAGTTCCTCCCACTCCATGACGCCTGTTCGCCAGAGATTGAGCGTATTCACGTACAGGGCATTGGCGAACAGGAACTGACGCTGGACCCGTGGCGACACAGGAGGGTCGTATGTGTCGAGCACTGCAGCCAGGTCTGGATCGTCCATCGCTTTGCTCAGCAGGTCGAAGTGCATCCGTTGTTGATGAGCCAACGTTGCTTGACGATAGCGTTCGGAGAGTTCGGCCCGGGCTGTCCGTGCCGATTTGGCCTGGTGGTGCAACGCAACTGCAGCGGCAACCAAGCCTGCGGCGCAGCTGACACCGACTGTCGTCGCGGCGCTGCAGCGTCGTACCCCAGAACTCTGTGTGGCCATGTCAACCCCCGAATCGGGCGACCGTCCGCCGGTCGTCGAGTGCGGGGCGACGGGAAAAGGACCGGCGAGCGGTGGGCGGCGCGCTTGCCGCCCCCCAGGGTGCCGAGCGGCGCTGGTCGGCGGGGAGGCGGAGAGGAGGCACACGGAGGGAAGCAGGGGTCGCTCGTCCGGGCGCCATGCCTGTCGTGTGCCCAGCCCGCGACGCTAACAATCGTTCACTTCGCGGTGTTTCTACGCGCTCGTATCCTGGGGCGGCATTCATTCGTCGTAAGAACGCCGGTATGCGCGTCGGTATGAGACCGGCGTACGCGTCGGTGTGAGAGAGGTCGCGCGTTGAGTCAGCCGAGGCAGGAGCATCCGCAGCAGATCCCGGTCGTCGTGCTTGCCGGGTTCCTGGGCTCAGGCAAGACGACCCTGCTGAACCATCTGCTGCACCACGGCGGCGGCACGCGGATCGGTGCGATCGTCAATGACTTCGGCTCCATCGAGATCGACGCCATGGCCGTCGCCGGGCAGCTCGGCGACTCCACCGTCTCCCTCGGCAACGGGTGCCTGTGCTGTGCCGTCGACGCGAGCGAGCTCGACGAGTACCTGGACCGGCTCACCCGGCCGTCTGCCCGCAACGGCATCGATGGCATTGATGTGATCGTGATCGAGGCGAGCGGGCTCGCCGAGCCGCAGGAGCTCGTGCGCATGGTGCTCGCCAGCGAGAATCCGCGGATCGTGTACGGCGGTCTGGTCGAGGTCGTCGACGCCGTCGAGTTCGACGCGACGCGGGAACAGCACCCCGAGCTCGACCGGCATCTGGCCATCGCCGACCTCGTGGTGGTCAACAAGGCCGACCGGGTCCCGCAGACGGTGCACCGGCGCGTCCTGGAGCGCGTGCGCGGGCTGGCCGGAGGCGCGGCAGTCGTTCCTGCGACGTACGCGCGCGTGGACCCCGAGTTCCTCTTCGACTGCCGGCCGACGAGGGAGCGGATCGGACAGCTGTCGTTCGACGACCTGCACCGACATCACGAAGACGGCAGCGGCAGCGGCAGCGACAGCGACGGCGCAGGCGGAGACGAGCGCGACGAGCACGACGTGCACGACGGACATCTGCACTCCGCCTACGACGGCGTCTCCGTCGAGTCCGAAGTGCCCCTCGATCCACGCCGGTTGATGGCTTTCCTCGACAGCAGGCCCGAAGGGCTCTACCGCATCAAGGGGTACGTCGACTTCGGTGCGGCCGACGCGCGCAACAAGTACACCGTGCACGCCGTCGGGCGGTTCCTGCGCTTCTCGCCGGAGCCCTGGGCTCCAGGGGAGCCGCGCCTCAGCCGGCTCGTCCTCATCGGTGCAGGGATCGACGCCCCGCGGCTGACCAAGGAAGTGACCGCCTGCGCCCAGGACGCCCCGCACACCTATGCCGACGAGCACAGCATGTGGGGCGTCCTGAGGTACGTACAGGAGCCGAGCGACGCGGAAAGCGACGCGGGCTAGACCGGTCCCGCCACCACCGAGACCGTCTTCGCGAGGGAGACGCCCGAGCCGTCGCGCCGCGGGTCGACCTCGGGCAGCTCGGCCGGGGTGCCGTTCTTCTGCGCCGCGCGGGCCGGCGTCGGGCCCGCCCAGCCCAGGCTCAGGCAGTCCTCGCCCTTCAGGAAGCGCTGACAGCGCACGCCTCCCGTGGCGCGCCCCTTGCGGGGGTACTGGTCGAACGGGGTGAGCTTCGCGGTCGTCTGGACGGAGTCGTCGAGCGTGCCACGCGACCCGGCCACCGTGAAGACGATCGCGTCGACAGCCGGATCGACGGCGGTGAACGAGATCACCTTGGCGCCGTCGGCCAGCTTGATGCCCGCCATGCCGCCCGCGGCCCGGCCCTGCGGACGTACCTGCGACGCCTGGTAGCGGAGCAACTGCGCGTCGTCCGTGATGAAGACGAGGTCCTCCTCGCCGGTGCGCAGCTCCACGGCGCCGACGATGCGGTCACCATCCCTCAGGCCGATGACCTCCAACTCGTCCTTGTTGGCCGGGTAGTCGGGCACGACGCGCTTGACCACGCCCTGCTCGGTGCCGATCGCGAGGCCGGGCGAGGACTCGTCGAGGGTGGTCAGACAGACCACCTTCTCGTCCGCCTCCAGGGACGACAGGAACTCCGTGACAGGCGCGCCCCCGGAGAGGTTCGGCGCCGAGGCCGTCTCCGGGAGCTGCGGCAGGTCGATGACGTTGAGCCGCAGCAGGCGCCCCGTGGACGTGATCGCCCCGATCTCGCCGCGTGCCGTCGCCGGCACCGCGGAGACGATCACGTCGTGCTTGGTGCGCTTGGCGTCCTCGTCGTCCCCGAACGGTTCGGCGTTCGCCGTGCGTGCGAGGAGGCCCGTGGACGACAGGAGCACGCGGCACGGGTCGTCGGCGACCTGGAGGGGCACGGCGGCGACCGTCGTGCCCGCCGACTCCAGGAGGACGGTGCGGCGCTCGGTGCCGAACTTCTTCGCCACCGCCGCCAGTTCCGCCGAGACGAGCTTGCGCAGCTCGGCGTCGGAGTCGAGGATCCCGGTCAGCTCGTCGATCTCGCCGTTGAGCCGGTCGCGCTCCGTCTCCAGCTCGATGCGGTCGAACCTGGTGAGGCGGCGCAGCGGCGTGTCCAGGATGTACTGCGTCTGGATCTCGCTCAGCGAGAAGCGCTCCATCAGGCGCTCCTTCGCCTGTGCGGAGTTGTCGCTGGAGCGGATGAGGCGGATGACCTCGTCGATGTCCACCAGCGCGACGAGGAGGCCCTCGACCAGGTGCAGCCGGTCCCGCTTCTTCGTGCGGCGGAACTCGCTGCGGCGGCGCACGACCTCGAAGCGGTGGTCGAGATAGACCTCCAGGAGTTCCTTGAGGCCGAGGGTCAGGGGCTGGCCGTCGACCAGCGCCACATTGTTGATACCGAAGGACTCCTCCATCGGCGTCAGCTTGTAGAGCTGCTCGAGGACGGCCTCCGGCACGAAGCCGTTCTTGATCTCGATGACCAGGCGCAGGCCGTGCTGGCGGTCGGTGAGGTCCTTGACGTCCGCGATGCCCTGGAGCTTCTTCGAGCCGACCAGGTCCTTGATCTTCGAGATGACCTTCTCGGGGCCCACTGCGAAGGGCAGTTCGGTGACGACCAGGCCCTTGCGGCGCGCTGTCACGTCCTCCACGGAGACCGTGGCGCGGATCTTGAAGGTGCCGCGGCCCGACTCGTAGGCGTCCTTGATGCCGGACAGGCCGACGATCCGGCCGCCCGTCGGCAGGTCGGGGCCCGGGACGAACTTCATGAGCGTCTCGAGATCGGCGCCCGGGTGCCTGATCAGGTGGCGCGCGGCGGCGATGACCTCGCCGAGATTGTGCGGCGGCATGTTCGTCGCCATACCGACGGCGATACCGGACGCGCCGTTGACCAGGAGGTTCGGGTAGGCGGCCGGCAGGACGGCGGGCTCCTGCTCCTGGCCGTCGTAGTTCGGCGCGAAGTCGACCGTGTTCTCGTCGATCGACTCCGTCATCAGCGACGTCGCCGGGGCCATCCGGCACTCGGTGTACCGCATGGCGGCCGGCGGGTCGTCGTTCCCCAGGGAGCCGAAGTTGCCGTGGCCGTCGACCAGGGGGAGGCGCATCGAGAACGGCTGGGCGAGCCGCACCAGGGCGTCGTAGATCGACGCGTCTCCGTGCGGGTGCAACTTACCCATGACCTCGCCGACGACGCGGGCGCACTTCACGTAGCCGCGGTCGGGGCGCAGGCCCATCTCGTTCATCTGGTAGACGATGCGCCGGTGCACGGGCTTCATGCCGTCACGGGCGTCCGGCAGGGCCCGGGAGTAGATCACCGAGTACGCGTACTCGAGGAAGGAGCCCTGCATTTCGTCGACAACGTCGATGTCGAGGATCCGCTCCTCGAAGTCGTCGGGAGGCGGGGTCTTCGTGCTGCGGCGGGCCATCGCTGCTGCGGCTCCTTCACAGATGCTGCCGGGGCATGTACGAGAATCTGACGCGCACCATTGTGGACCGCCCCACTGACAACGCCGACCGCGACCCGTCCGTAGGGCGTTCGGTGCTCGCTCTCGGCGTACCCAGTGCGGGAACTTCGCCAGGCGTCAGAACGCTTGCATACAGTGGCAGAACTGGCAGCACATCTGCAGTTTCCGCGATAGTTCAGCGATCGAAGGGACGTACATGCCCATGGGTCACACGGCCACCGCCGAGGCCGGCTCCGGCGGCCTGACAGCGACCGAGCACCGCCTCGCCAACGGCCTGCGCGTGGTGCTCTCCGAGGACCACCTGACCCCGGTCGCAGCCGTCTGCCTCTGGTACGACGTCGGCTCGCGCCACGAGGTCAAGGGCCGCACGGGCCTGGCTCATCTCTTCGAGCACCTGATGTTCCAGGGCTCGAAGCAGGTCCACGGGAACGGGCATTTCGAGCTGGTGCAGGGCGCCGGCGGCTCGCTGAACGGGACGACGAGTTTCGAGCGCACCAACTACTTCGAGACCATGCCGACCCACCAGCTGGAGCTCGCGCTCTGGCTGGAGGCCGACCGGATGGGCTCCCTCCTCGCCGCGCTCGACGAGGAGTCGATGGAGAACCAGCGCGACGTCGTCAAGAACGAGCGCCGCCAGCGCTACGACAACGTTCCGTACGGGACCGCGTTCGAGAAGCTGACCGCCCTCGTCTACCCGGAGGGCCACCCGTACCACCACACGCCCATCGGCTCCATGGCCGATCTGGACGCGGCCACCCTGGAGGACGCGCGGAAGTTCTTCCGTACGTACTACGCGCCGAACAACGCCGTGCTTTCGGTCGTCGGGGACATCGACCCCGCGCAGACGCTGGCCTGGGTCGAGAAGTACTTCGGCTCCATCCCGCGCCACGACGGCAAGCAGCCCCCGCGCGACGGCGCCCTGTCCGACCTGATCGGTGAGGGCGTGCGCGAGGTCATCGAGGAGGAGGTCCCGGCCCGCGCGCTGATGGCCGCCTACCGGCTGCCGCAGGACGGTACGCGCGCGTGCGACGCGGCCGACCTGGCCCTGACGGTCCTCGGCGGCGGCGAGTCGTCCCGGATCTACAACCGGCTCGTACGGCGCGACCAGACCGCCGTCGCCGCCGGGTTCGGCCTCCTGCGGCTCGCGGGGGCGCCCTCCGTGGGCTGGCTGGACGTGAAGACGTCCGCCGACGTCGAGGTCCCGGTCATCGAGGAGGCCGTCGACGAGGAACTCGCGCGGTTCGCCGCCGACGGGCCCACCCCGGAGGAAATGGAACGCGCCCAGGCCCAGTTGGAGCGCGAGTGGCTCGACCGGCTCGGCACGGTCTCGGGCCGCGCCGACGAACTGTGCAGGTTCGCCGTCCTGTTCGGCGACCCGCAGCTCGCCCTGACCGCCGTCCAGCGCGTCCTCGACGTCACCGCCGAGGAGGTCCAGGAGGTGGCCAAGGCCCACCTGCGTCCCGACAACCGCGCGGTGCTCGTCTACGAGCCCACGGCCCCCGAAGAGGCCGACGAGACCGCCGAAGCGTCCCTCACGGACGAGGCCGCAGACGACACCGCCGGCGCGACCGCAGACGCCATCGAGGCCGCAGACAAGGAGGCCGGCAAGTGACCGAGCTCGCGACCATGGACTTCCACCCGCAGCCCCAGGCCGGCACGGCCAGGCCGTGGGCCTTCCCCGCGCCCGAGCGCGGCACCCTCGACAACGGCCTGACGGTGCTGCGCTGCCACCGCCCGGGCCAGCAGGTCGTCGCGGTCGAGATCAACCTCGCAGCGCCCCTGGAGGCCGAGCCCGCCGGGCTCGACGGCGTCGCCACCATCATGGCGAGGGCGTTCTCCGAGGGCACCGACAAGCTGGCAGCCGAGGAGTTCGCCGCCGAGCTGGAGCGCTGCGGCGCGACGCTCGACGCGCACGCCGACCACCCCGGCGTACGGGTCTCCCTGGAGGTCCCCGTCTCCCGCCTTCCGAAAGCGCTCGGCCTGCTCGCCGACGCCCTCAGGGCGCCCGCGTTCGCGGACAGCGAGATCGAACGCCTCGTGCGCAACCGCCTCGACGAGATCCCGCACGAGACGGCGAACCCGGGCCGCCGCGCCGCCAAGGAGCTCTCGAAGCAGCTCTTCCCGGCCACCGCGCGCATGTCCCGCCCGCGCCAGGGCACCGAGGAGACCGTCACGGCCATCGACGCGGCGGCCGTACGTGCCTTCTACGACCGGTACGTGCGTCCCGCCACGGCCACCGCCGTCGTCGTGGGCGACCTCGCGGCCATCGACCTCGACGCCCTCCTCGCGGACACGCTGGGCGCCTGGACGGGGAACACGGCCGAGCCGCGCCCCGTACCGCCCGTGACGGCCGACGACACCGGCAGGGTCGTCATCGTCGACCGGCCGGGCGCGGTGCAGACGCAGATCCTGATCGGCCGCATCGGCGCGGACAAGCACGACCGGGTGTGGCCGGCGCAGGTGCTCGGCACGTACTGCCTGGGCGGCACCCTCACCTCCCGCCTGGACCGCGTCCTGCGCGAGGAGAAGGGATACACCTACGGCGTGCGGTCGTTCGCCCAGGTGCTGCGCTCGGCGCCGGACGGGACGGGCGCCGCGATGCTCGCCATCAGCGGCTCCGTGGACACGCCGAACACGGGTCCGGCGCTCGAGGACCTCTGGACGGTGCTGCGCACGCTCGCGGCGGAGGGCCTCACCGACGCCGAACGGGACGTGGCCGTACAGAACTTGGTGGGCGTCGCCCCGCTCAAGTTCGAGACCGCCGCGGCCGTCGCGGGGACGCTCGCCGACCAGGTCGAGCAGCACCTGCCGGACGACTTCCAGGCGGAGGTGTACCGGCGGCTCGCCGCGACGGGCACCGTGGAGGCCACCGCGGCGGTCGTGAACGCCTTCCCGATGGACCGTCTCGTGACGGTGCTCGTCGGTGACGCCGCGCAGATCGAGGAGCCCGTCAGGGCGCTCGGCATCGGAGAGGTGACCGTCGTCACGGGCTGACCGCGACCGGCGTGCAACGAGGGGCCCCGGTGGGTGAGATGGCCACCGGGGCCCTTGTTTGTCCGGATTGAACCAGTGGTTGCCTGTCTGCCCTGTGGCATGCGCTACAAAAGCCCGGTTCCGTTTGTTGATTGAAAGTTGCCCCGCTTAGCGTCGGTCCGGCTGTCCGCCAGATGTACGCCGCGCCCGTGGCACCGGACAGTCATCGCCGAGTCCCCCAAGGCGCGAGCCGGGGGAGCCGGGGACCCACCGTCCCTGGGGTGAATCGGACGCCCTTCCCTGAAGGGGGTCCGTAGGAGACCTTCCTGCTCCGAACCCGTCAGCTAACCCGGTAGGCGAGAAGGAAGGAAAGGATCAGCCACCCCATGGCGTTCACCCGTGCCAGCGGGAAGCACCGTCGCCCGAGCCGTCTCACGCGCACCACCGCGCAGGTCGCCGGCGTCGCCGCGCTCACCACGACCGGTGTCGTCGGAGGCCTCGCCGCCCCCGCCCTCGCCGCCGACGACGCGGCCGTGGAGCAGACCGGCCTGACCAAGGCCATCTCCATCGGCGACTCCCTCGCGGAGCAGATCGACGCGCAGGCCGCCGCCCAGCAGCAGGCCGCCGACGAGGCCGCCGCGAAGAAGAGGGCCGAGGCCGAGGCCAAGAAGAAGGCCGAAGAGGACCGGCGCAAGGCCGCCGCCAAGGCCAAGGCCGAGCGCGAGGCCAAGGAGCGCGCCGCCCGTGCGGCCGAGCGCAAGCGCCTGAACGCCTTCGTCATCCCGGTCACCGGCTCGTACGTGTCCACCGCGTACAAGGCCGGCAGCGGCCTGTGGTCCTCCGGCAGCCACACCGGCATCGACTTCCACGCCGCCAGTGGCACCTCGGTCCACGCGGTGGGCGCGGGCACGGTCGTGGAGGCCGGCTGGGGCGGCGCCTACGGCAACAACATCGTCATCAAGATGAACGACGGTACGTACACGCAGTACGGCCACCTGTCGTCCATCGGTGTCTCCGTCGGCCAGACGGTCACCCCGGGGCAGCAGATAGGCCTCTCCGGAGCGACCGGCAACGTCACGGGCCCGCACCTCCACTTCGAGGCGCGCACGAGCCCCGAGTACGGCTCGGACATCGCCCCCGTCGCGTACCTGCGCTCCCACGGCGTGAACGTCTGACCTTCGCCGCGTACCTCGCGAAGACGCACCGAATGCCCCGGTTCACTGAGCCGGGGCATTCGTCGTTCCCGGACCCGCTTGTTCCCCGCCCGCCTGTTCCTGACGCCGGTGTCCAAAAAATATCCATGGATTACGGCCTGCCGTCGGAAATTCGCGCCCGCTGGAATAGAGTCGCTGGACAGGCGAGCTGAACAAGACGTCAATCGCGCTGTACGGGCGACTATCGACCGCGTTTCGCGGGGATTAAGGCGGAGGTCGGGGCATGCGCATTCCGGCGCACTCGGTATGCACGGCGATCCGCGACGACATCGTCTCCGGTGTCTACGAGCGCGGCGGCAGGCTCACCGAGGAGGTGCTCGCCCGCCGCTACGGCGTCTCGCGCGTCCCCGTGCGCGAGGCGTTGCGCACGCTGGAGGCCGAGGGCTTCGTCGTCACCCGCAGGCACGCGGGTGCGTGCGTCGCCGAACCCTCAGCGCAGGAGGCGGCGGACCAGCTGGAGATCCGCATGCTCCTCGAACCGCTCGCGGCGGCCCGCGCCGCCCAGCGCCGCACCGAGGCGCACCTGAAGGTCCTGCGGGGCCTGGTCAGGCTCGGCCAGGAGCGCTCCAGGCGAGGTCAGAGCGAGGATCTGCGCTCGCTGGGCGGCTGGTTCCACGAGACGCTGGCGCAGGCGTCCGGCAGCCCGGGGCTGATCACGATGCTCACTCAGCTCCGCCACAAGATCGCGTGGATGTACACCGTCGAACAGCCCGCGCGGCCCGCCGACTCCTGGGCCGAGCACGGGGCGATCGTCGACGCCGTGGCGCGCGGTGACGTGGAGCGCGCGCGGGCGCTCACGGCGCAGCACACGGAGCGCGCCGCGGCCGCTCATCGCCCGCGCGCCCCCCGTCCGGATGGCCGTGTGAGGACTTCGCAACATCCCGTCAACACAGTGGGGCTTCAGCATTAACAGAGGCGCCGTATACAAAGAGGGCGGCCCATTTCCAAGGGCTCTGTTTCCCCTGCCCTAAAATTCCGAGAAAAGATCCGCAGAAAGCAAAAGGGTCTGCTCGGAAAATCCGAACAGACCCTTTGTACGGCGCGGTCTTCTGTGAGCAGGAGGCGGCGCCCAAGAATCGCGAGACCCGGAACCGGGGCCCGTACTAGACGGTCTCGGGAAGCTCCTCGAGCCCCTCGGCGACCAGCTTGGCCAGACGGTCGAGTGCGATGTCCGCACCCTCGACGTCGGAGGCCAGGACGATCTCCTCGCCGCCGCCGGCGCCCAGGCCGAGCACCGCGAGCATGGAGGCGGCGTTGACGGGGTTGCCGTCGATCTTGGCGATCGTCACGGGGACGCCGGCGGCCGTGGCCGCGCGGACGAAGATGGAGGCGGGGCGGGCGTGAAGGCCCTCGGCCCAGCCGACGTTGACGCGGCGCTCAGCCATGTGATGCTGCCCTTCAGGATTCTCAAGGTTGTCTAGACCAGTCTCCCACATCGGTGGACGTTCCCGATGTGAGCCCTGCGTACCGCCCGCACACGCCCGTCGGCCCTCATAGCGTGCCTTCGGCCCGCTCGCGCCGCGACCCGTACGACTGTCACCGCCGCGCCGTACGCTGGCCCCATGCAGACCCCGTCGGACCGGCACGCATACCCCGCCCACTGGGAAGCAGACGTGGTGCTGCGCGACGGAGGCACCGCGCGCATCAGGCCCATCACCATCGACGACGCCGAGCGGCTCACGAGCTACTACGAGCAGGTCTCCGACGAGTCGAAGTACTACCGCTTCTTCGCGCCGTACCCGCGCCTGTCCGCCAAGGACGTCCACCGCTTCACCCATCACGACTACGTGAACCGGGTGGGCCTCGCGGCCACTGTGGGCGGCGAGTTCATCGCGACGGTCCGCTACGACCGGATCAACGCCCAGGGAAAGCCCGCCTCCGCCCCCGCCGACGAGGCCGAGGTCGCCTTCCTCGTTCAGGACGCCCACCAGGGCCGGGGCGTCGCGTCAGCGCTCCTGGAGCACATCGCCGCCGTCGCCCGTGAGCGTGGCATCCGCCGCTTCGCCGCCGAGGTGCTGCCCGCCAACACCAAGATGATCAAGGTGTTCACGGACGCCGGATACACCCAGAAGCGACACTTCGAGGACGGCGTCGTCCGCCTGGAGTTCGACCTCGAACCCACCGAGGCCTCGCTCGCCGTGCAGCGCGCCCGCGAGCAGCGCGCCGAGGCCCGCTCGGTGCACCGGCTCCTCGCCCCCGGCTCCGTCGCCGTCATAGGCGTGGGCCGCACGCCCGGCGGAGTCGGCCGCAGCGTCCTCGACAACCTCCGCGACGCCGGCTTCACCGGCCGCCTCCACGCCGTGAACAAGGCGTTCCCCGACGACCTGAGCGACTTCGACGGCGTCCCCGCCCACCGCTCCGTCCACGACATCGACGCCGCCGAGGCCGTCGACCTGGCCGTCGTCGCGGTTCCCGCGGAGCAGGTCCCCGAAGTCGTCGCCGAATGCGGCGAGCGCGGCGTGCGGGGGATCGTCGTGGTCTCCGCCGGATACGCCGAGTCCGGCAGCGAGGGCCGCGCCCGCCAGCGCGAACTGGTGCGCCAGGCCCGCTCGTACGGCATGCGCCTCATCGGGCCGAACGCCTTCGGCGTCATCAACACCTCGCCCGAGGTGCGGCTCAACGCGTCGCTCGCGCCCGAGATGCCGCGCGCGGGCCGCATGGGCCTGTTCGCCCAGTCCGGAGCCATCGGCATCGCGCTGCTCGCCCGCCTCCAGCGGCGCGGCGGCGGCGTGACCGGAGTGACAGGTGTGTCGACGTTCGTCTCCGCCGGCAACCGCGCGGACGTGTCCGGGAACGACGTACTCCAGTACTGGTACGACGACCCCGACACGGACGTCGCCCTGATGTACCTCGAATCCATCGGCAATCCGCGCAAGTTCACGCGCCTCGCCCGCCGCACGGCCGCCGCGAAGCCCCTCGTCGTGGTGCAGGGCGCCCGGCACAGTGGCATCGCGCCCCTCGGCCACGCCGTCCGCGCCACGCGCCTGCCGTACGCCACCGTCTCGGCCCTGCTGCGCCAGGCGGGTGTCATCCGCGTGGAGACCATCACCGAACTCGTCGACACCGGCCTGCTGCTGGCCCGCCAGCCCCTCCCGCCGGGCCCCCGCGTGGCGATCCTCGGGAACTCGGAGTCGCTCGGCCTCCTCACGTACGACGTCTGCCTCGCCGAGGGCCTGCGGCCGAAGCCGCCGAGGGACCTGACGACCGCGGCGTCCGCCGAGGACTTCCACGCGGCGCTCACGGAGGCGCTCGCGGACGACAAGTGCGACGCGGTCGTCGTCACGGCCATGCCCGCGGTGGGGGAGTCGACCGCCGAGGACGCGGCGCTCGCCGAGGCGCTCAGCTCGGCCGCCGCCGGCGCCCCCACCAAGCCGGTCCTGGTCGTGCACGTCGAGCTCGGCGGCCTCGCCGAGGCGCTCTCCGCGGCCACCAGCACCGGCCCGCGCGCGCTCGCCAAGACCCCCGGCGGCCCCCCGGCCGGACGCCCGCCCACGGACGAGCCCGCCCCCACGCCCGCGCTCATCCCCGCCTACCCCGCGGCCGAGCGCGCCGTCCACGCCCTCGCCGAAGCCGTCAAGTACGCCCAGTGGCGGCGCGACGCCGCGGAGCCCGGCAAGGTCCCCGAGTACGACGGCATCGACGAGACGGGCGCCGCCGAGCTCATCACCGCGCTCCTCGCGAAGGACGACGACCCGCGCGGCGCCGAGCTCGCCCCCGAGGACGCCCGCGCCCTCCTCGCCCGCTACGGCATCGACGTACGGCAGACCCTGCCCGCCCCCGGGCCCGACGAGGCGGCCGCCGCCGCGCGCACCCTCGGCTATCCCGTCGCCCTCAAGACGACCGCCCCGCACCTGCGCCACCGCGCCGACCTCGGAGGAGTACGCCTCGACCTGGGAGACGAGGCGGAGCTGCGCCGCGCCTACGAAGAGCTGTCCGAATCGCTCGGCAAGCCGGAGGAGCTGCGGCCCGTCGTCCAGGCCATGGCACCCCGAGGTGTCGACACCGTCGTCCGCGCGGTCATCGACCCCGCCGCAGGCGCGGTGCTCTCCTTCGGGCTCGCGGGCGCCGCGTCCGAGCTGCTCGGCGACACCGCGCACCGGCTGATTCCGGTCACCGACCGCGACGCCCAGTCGATCGTCAGGGGCATCAAGACCGCGCCCCTGCTCTTCGGCTGGCGCGGCTCCGCGCCCGTCGACACGGCAGCGCTCGAAGAGGTGCTGCAACGGGTCTCGCGGCTCGTGGACGACCACCCAGAGGTCGTCGCCGTCTCCCTGGAGCCCGTCGTCGTCGCCCAGAGCGGTCTGTCGGTCCTCGGTGCCTCGATACGGCTCGCCCCGCCCCCCGCCCGCGACGACCTCGGCCCGCGCACCCTGCCCGCGTACTGAGCGGACCGGTGAGACGAGCCCCACATACAGGTGTTTTCCGCACCCGTCCACAGGCGCACCGCGAGCCCCCCGCCGGGCTTTAGGATGGGTCTCATGGCCAAGACCAGTACGACGACCCAAGGGCTTCGCGCGGCGATCGAGCGCAGCGGCTACTACCCGGCCCTCGTGGCCGAGGCGGTGGAGGCCGCGGTCGGCGGCGAACCCATCGGGTCGTATCTGGTCCACCAGGAGACCACCTTCGACTCGAACGAGGTGCGCAGGCACGTCACCGTGCTGGTCCTCACCGGCACCCGCTTCATCGTCAGCCACACCGACGAGCAGGCCGCCGACACCACGTCGCCGACGCCGTACGCCACGACGTCCACCGAGTCCGTGAAGCTCGGCCGGATCTCGTCGGTCGTGCTCAGCCGCGTCGTCGCCAACCCGGAGAAGTACGTTCCGGGCACCCTGCCCCGCGAGGTCGTCCTGACCATCGGCTGGGGCGCCGTCGCCCGCATCGACCTCGAGCCCGCGGCGTGCGGCGACCCCAACTGCGAGGCGGACCACGGGTACACGGGCAGCTCGACGGCCGACGACCTGAGCCTGCGCGTCAGCGAGACCGGGGACGGTCCCGACACCGTCCGTCAGACCCTCGCCTTCGCCCAGTCCCTGTCCGAGGCCACCGCGGCGACCGCACGCTGATGGCCATGCCCAGCTGGGACGACGTGGAGCCCCTCGCCGTCCGGTCCGCCCCCGTGCCCGAATACGGCGCCGGCTCCCTCGCCGACCTGCTGCCCACCCTCGGCTCCCACCTGGGCGTCCCCGACTGCCCTCCGGCGATACCGGAGCTCGCGCCCGCCGACCGCGCGTGCGTGTTCCTGATCGACGGGCTCGGCTGGCAGCAGCTCAAGGCCCACCCCGACGAGGCACCGTTCCTCACCTCGCTCCTCGCGTCCTCGCGCGGCGGCACGGGCCGCCCGATCACCGCGGGCTACCCGGCGACCACCGCGACCTCGCTCGCCTCCGTCGGCACGGGCCTGCCGCCCGGGGCGCACGGCCTGCCCGGCTACACGGTCCGCAACCCGGACACCGGCGAGCTCATGAACCAGCTCCGCTGGATCCCCTGGACCCAGCCGCACGTCTGGCAGCCGTACCCGACGATCTTCCAGCGCGCCCACGACGCCGGAGTGCACACCGCGCAGGTCTCCGCCCCCGCGTTCGAGTCGACCCCTCTCACGAAGATCGCCCTCAGCGGCGGCACCTTCCGCGGGCGTCTTTCCGGCGAGGACCGCATGGACCTGGCGGCCGAGCAACTGGCGGCGGGCGACCGGTCGTTGGTGTACACGTACTACAGCGAGGTCGACGGCAAGGGCCATCGCTTCGGCGTCGACTCCGACCCGTGGCGCGGCCAGCTCATGTACGTCGACCGCCTCGCCCAGCGCCTCGCAGAGCAGCTCCCGCCGCGCAGCGCCCTCTACATCACGGCCGACCACGGCATGATCGACATTCCGTTCGACGAACAGTCCCGCATCGACTTCGACGAGGACTGGGAGCTGCGCGCAGGCGTCGCCCTCCTCGGCGGCGAGGGCCGCGCGCGCCACGTCTACGCGGTGCCGGGCGCCGAGGCGGACGTCCTGACCGTGTGGCGCGAGGTGCTCGGCGAGCAGTTCTGGATCGCGAGCCGGGACGAGGCGATCGAGGCCGGCTGGTTCGGCCCGCACATCGACGAGCGGGTCTACGCGCGCCTGGGCGACGTCATCGCGGCCGCCCACGACGACGTGGTGATCATCGCCTCGGAGCGGGAGCCCAAGGAGTCGGCCATGGTCGGCAACCACGGCTCGATGACCCCCGCCGAGCAGCTGGTACCGCTGCTCGAAGTACGCTCCTGATCGTCCCCCACCACCGCGGAAAGGTCCTCAACTCCCCATGCCCGAGCTCGTGTTCTTCTCCGGAACCATGGACTGCGGAAAGAGCACCCTGGCTCTCCAGATAGAGCACAACCGCTCGGCACGCGGCCTCAAGGGCATGATCCTCACGCGCGACGACCGGGCGGGCGAGGGCAAGCTCTCCTCGCGCCTCGGCCTCGTCACCGACGCCGTCGAGGTGGCCGACGACCTCGACGTGTACGCCTTCGTCGTCGACCAGTTGTCCCAGGGCGGCCGCGTGGACTACGTCATCGCGGACGAGGCGCAGTTCCTCGCGCCCGGCCAGATCGACCAGCTCGCCCGCGTCGTCGACGACCTCGGCCTCGACGTCTACGCCTTCGGCATCACGACCGACTTCCGGTCCAAGCTGTTCCCCGGCTCCCAGCGCCTGGTCGAACTCGCCGACCGCGTCGAGGTCCTCCAGGTCGAGGCGCTGTGCTGGTGCGGCGCCCGCGCCACGCACAACGCCCGCACGGTGGGCGGGCGGATGGTCGTCGAGGGCGCCCAGGTCGTCGTCGGCGACGTCGACCGGAGCGACGACGAGGTCGGCTACGAGGTCCTGTGCCGACGCCACCACCGCAAGCAACTCACCAGCGCCACGGCGCACGCGGCGGCCCTGTCCCCCGAAGTCCTGCCGGTCGCCTCGGCCTGAGCTGTCGCGGGCGCCCGTCAGGACACCCCCTAGTCCTCCTCGCGCGCCGCCGACCGTACGAGGGTGAACACCGCGCCCTCCGGGTCCGCGACCGTCGCCAGGCGGCCCTGGGAGCCGTCGCGTGCGGGCTTCAGGACGTGGCCGCCGAGCTCCTCGACCAGGGACACCGACTCGTCGACGTCCGCCACCTCGAAGTACGTCATCCAGTGCGCGCCCCGGTCGCGGGGGAGCGCCTGGCCCACGCCGTGCACCGATGCCACCGGGCTGCCGTTGAGGTGCAGCGTCAGATAGTCGAAGTCGGCGGAGACGACGGCCACTTCCTCGTAGCCGAAGGTCACCTCGTAGAACTTGGCGACGCTCGCCGTCTCCTGCGTCACCAGCTCGTTCCACGCCGGCGCCCCCGGCACCCCGGTGAGTGCCATCCCCAGATGCTCCGCCGCCTGCCAGATGCCGAACACGGCGCCCGCGGGGTCCGACGCGATGGCCATCCGGCCCGCCTCCGCGGCGTCGAGCGGGCCGACGCCGACGGTGCCGCCGCAGTGGCGGATGCTTTCGGCCGTGGCGTCCACGTCGTCCGAGGCGAGGTACGGGGTCCAGGCGACGGGCAGATGGCGGTCGGGCGGCATCTGCCCGATCCCTGCCACCTCATGACCGTCGAGCAGGGCCCGCACGTAGGGGCCGAGCTGCTGCGGTCCCGGCCGGAACTCCCAGCCGAACAACGCCGCGTAGAACTCCTGGGTCGCCGCCATGCCGTGCACCATGAGACTCACCCAGCACGGGGTGCCCGGCGCGCGCCTGGCTGCTGCCTCGGTCATCGTCACTCTCTCCTCGGAACAAAATCACGTGTCGCAACGCGCCCGAGCTGATGGTGGCACTCCGTGCCGCGCGACGCCCGTCGGCCGCGCCGCCACGGCCGGATCCTCGCGCGAGGATGCCCGGTGAGATGTCCGCATCCATTGCCGCGCCATGGCCTCGCGATGTCCGGTCGGTCAACGCTCGGTAGTCGATCGTGCACGCTAGCCGACCGACGGCGCTCGGGCCAGAGCATGAGCAAGGATGGCCCTCATGAATGCCATCATCTCCGCAACCGAACTCGCGAGCGAGGCGACCGGCGGGGCCCCGCCCGTCATCCTCGACATCCGCTGGCAGCTGAGCGTGGCCAAGGCGGCGGGCGCCCCGGCCTTCGACGGACGGGCCGCATACGAGGCCGGACACATCCCCGGCGCGGTCTACGTCGACCTCGACGCCGACCTCGCGGGACCGGCCGGACCGGCAGGCCGCCACCCCCTCCCGGATGTGGCGTCCTTCGGCGCCGTGATGCGGCGGGCCGGCGTGTCGGCCGACCGGGACGTGGTCGTGTACGACGGCGGGCAGGGCTGGGCCGCCGCGCGCACCTGGTGGATGCTGCGCTGGACGGGTCACCCGTCCGTGCGAGTTCTCGACGGCGGTCTCGGCGCGTGGGAGGGCCCGCTGGAGACCGCGGTGCCGTCGCCCGTGCCGGGCACGTTCGAGCCCGCGCCGGGCGCAGTGGCGCTCCTGGACGCCGACGGCGCGGCCGCGCTGGCGCGCTCGGGGATCCTGCTCGACGCCCGCGCCGCCGAGCGCTACCGGGGCGACGTGGAGCCGATCGACCGCGTCGGCGGTCACATCCCGGGCGCGGTGTCCGCGCCGACGTCGCAGAACGTGGCGCAGGACGGCCGTTTCCTGCCCGCCGACGCGCTCGCCTCCCGCTTCAAGTCGCTTGGCGCGTCCGGGGATTCGGGCGAGGTCGGCGTGTACTGCGGCTCCGGCGTCTCGGGCGCCCACGAGGTCCTCGCCCTCGCGGTGGCGGGCATCGACGCGGCGCTGTACGTCGGTTCGTGGTCCGAGTGGTCCTCGGACGAGTCACGCCCCGTGGCCACCGGCCCCGAGCCTCAGTAGGGCTTCGGCAGGTGAGTACACGAGAGGGCCGCCCCGATCGGCGCGGCCCTCTTGTGCGTACCGTTTGCGGGCTAGTCCTGCTTCTTGCGGCGCGTGCCGAAGACGATCTCGTCCCAGCTCGGCACGGCCGCGCGCCGTCCGGGACGGACCCCGTCGGCCTCGGCCTGGCGGTCGGTGGTGCCGGTGAGGCGGTCCCGGTGTCCCGCGACGCTGCGCGGCATGAGGACGTCCGCGTAGGCGGAACCCGCTCCCGCGGACGCGGCGGGCGCCGGGGGCTCCTCCGCCTCGGCGGGCTCCGGCTCGTCCGTGACGGGATCGGGTGCGGGCAGCGAGGGGCGCTCGGGGACGACGATGTCGCCGCGGTAGCTGGGTACGGCTTCCAGAAGGCTGGTCAGCGAGTCACGCTCGGTGGCGGAGACGGCCGCCGGGCTCTCCTCGGTGATCTCCGGTGCGGGGGCCGGCGGCGTGGGGCGCTCCAACTGCCGGTCGAGAGCCCGGTCGAGCGGGCGGTCACGGGGCAGCCTCGCGATGCGCGGCACAAACGGAAAGCTGGGTTCCGGCGCGGCGATGTCGTCGGTCTCGCCGATGAGCGAGCGCGCCTCGTCGTCGACGGCCTGGACGAGCCGCCGGGGCGGGTCGTACGTCCAGCTCGCCGAGTGCGGCTCACCCGCGACCAGGTAGACGAGCAGGACCTCCCAGGTGCCGTCGTCGCGGCGCCACGAGTCCCACTGGACGGTCTCCTTGTCGGCGCCGCGCAGCAGCAGACGCTCCTGCACCGCCTCGCCGAGCTGAGGGCCCGCGTTCTCGCCGGGACGGCGTACGGGGGTCTTCCTGGCCCGCTCGGCCATGAAGGCGCGCTCCGCGAGGACAGGGCCCTCGAAGCGGCGGACGCGGTCGACGGGGATGCCGGCGAGCTGGGCCACCTCCTCGGCGGAGGCACCAGCACGTATACGCGCCTGAATGTCGCGGGGGCGGAGATGACTCTCCACCTCGATCTCGATCTGGCCGAGGCGCGGACGGTCGCCGCGCACGGCGGCCCGGAGGCGCTCATCGATCGGAAGCGTGTACTCCGTGCTGTCCGCAGCCTTCAGCACCAGCCGTGTGCCGTCGTTAGAGACGGCCACGACACGCAGTTCGGGCATGGGGACCTCCCGGGTGGTGCCTGCCGACGTCACGTGCGTCGCTGCTTCCGCTAGTCGAGTGTGGCCTGCCCGGGTGCAGCCTGCCACAACCTTGCCGAGTTGCCCGGCGTGTCGGGCATGGGCCCTGGATCGCCGTTATGGCACGGTTACCTGTTCGCAACGCTAAGTGACCGAGCTCGTCACCCTGTGCAACGAACCCCCTCCCGGCGGTCCTGGAAGGCCCCGGGCACCCTGACGGGAGACCGGACCCAGGGCTCGCAACGGTACTCCATTCGGGCCACTCGGGTGGACCGGCACGCCATCGAAGTTCTCATGGGGGACGGGAGTTGGGTGCGGGGGGTCACTCGTTCGGGGTTCATGGACGTGGCATGCTTCACGGAATCCCCGGAAACGGAACTAATCACTTCGTGCATCCGTCCCTATCTCGTGAAGTAAGTCGAGAAAGGCAGGCAAGGGTCGGAGATGGGCGAGAAGCCGGAAACCTCCCAAGATGCACAAGAAAAGCCCAAGGGGAAGCGGCTCGACCTGAGTGTGCCCCAGGTGGCGGGCAGTGCCGTGGCCGCCGTGGTGGCCGCCAAGCTGGCCGCCGGGCTCGGTGTGTACGGGACGATCGTGGGCGCGGGTGTGGTGAGCGCGCTGGCCACTTGCGGCGGCTCGCTCTTCCAGCACTTCTTCCGGCGCACGGGCGAGCAGATACGTGACGTCGCGGGCCAGGCGATACCGAAGGGCCGGCCGATCCCGGTGACGGACGACGGGCGTCCGGTACCGGAGACCTTCCGGTCCGACATGGTCCCCGCCTCCGTGACGCCGCCCGCGGCCACGGCGGTGATGCGGACGGAACTGCTGCCGAGGACCACGTCGTGGGGGATGGGCGGCGCATCGGCACAGGGCGCCGACGCGACGACTGTCCTCCCGGTGCTGGACGCCGAGCGGACGCAGCTCCTCAGGGCGGATGCCGGTGATCCGGATCGGACGCAGTTCCTTGGGGCGGATGCTGGTGATCCGGATCGGACGCTCCTTCTGGCGGCCGGTGGTGCCGCCGTGGAGAAGACCCAGTTGCTGAGGGTCGGAGCCGGTCCCGGTGTCGTGGACGACGCCACGCGCGTGCTGCGTGCCGCACCGGCGGACGGGGGAGAGGTCGGGGCCGGTGGGCCGGAACTGCCGCCTCCGCCGGGCGACTTGGGCGACGAGTTCACCGAAGGGACCACGCATCGCGCACGTGTGCGGAGCTGGAAGCGGCCCCTCGTCGCCGCTGCCGTGGTCTTCGGAGTGACGATGGCCGGCATCACGACGTACGAACTCGCCTCGGGGCAGAGTTTCAGCGGTGACGGGCAGCGGACCACGCTGCGCGAGGCCTTCACCGGCGGAGGCGGCCACCCGTCCCGCAACGACCGCTCCCCCGTGCCGAGCACCTCGCAGGAGCCGTCGGACAGCAGCGGCTCCGGAACGCAGAGCGGCACGCCGCAGGACGGGGACGGGGGGCAGAAGGGCGACACCGAGCAGCCCACGCCCACGGCCGGCGCGAGCGAGGACTCCGGCACCGGTCACGCCAACGGCTCGGGCAGCGGTTCCGGCACCGGCGGGGACAAGTCCACGCCGACGCCTACCCCGACGCCCTCCGAGAGCACCTCGGAGAGCAGCGACGAAACTGACGCGCCGCCGCAGCAGGACGAGACGCCGCAGGGGTGAGCGCGGTCAGTCGCCGATGACCCGGCGCAGATAGTCGTTGGCGAACAGGCGGTCCGGGTCGAGACGGTCGCGCAGCTCCGTGAACTCGCCGAAGCGCGGATAGACCGTCGAGAAGTAGCCCGCGTCGCGCGTGTGCACCTTGCCCCAGTGCGGCCGGCCCTCGTGCGCGGTGAAGATGCGCTCGGCCGCCGTGAAGTAGGCCTGGTACGGGGTGCCCTTGTACATGTGGACGGCGATGTACGCGCTCTCCCGGCCGGACGCCGTGGAGAGCGTGATGTCGTCCGCGGGGGCCGTGCGGACCTCGACCGGGAAGCTGACGCGCAGGTTCGAGCGCTCGACCATGGTCTTCAGTTCGCGCAGGGTCTCGACGAGGGCCGCCCGCGGAACGGCGTACTCCATCTCCACGAAGCGGACGCGGCGCGGGGACGTGAAGACCTTGTAAGGGATGTCCGTGTAGGTGCGGGCGGAGAGCGCGCGGCTGGAGATCTTGGCGATCGACGGGATCGTCGAGGGGACCGCGCGGCCGAGTGAATTGACCGCCTGGAACAGGCCGTTCGACAGGAGCTCGTCCTCGAGGAAACTGCTGAACCTGCTGACAGGGGCTTCCGGGCCGGCGCTGCGGTTGTTGCGCTTGGTGTTGCAGTTGCCCGTGTGCGGGAACCAGTAGAACTCGAAGTGCTCGTTCTCCGCGTACAGCGCGTCGAAGTCGCTCGTGACCCTGTCGAAGGTCATCGGCTCCTCGCGGGCGGTGAGCAGGAAGATCGGCTCCACGGCGAACGTGATCGCCGTGATGACGCCGAGGGCGCCTAGTCCGATCCGTGCGGCCGCGAAGACCGCGCGCTCTTCCGCGGTCCCCTTCTCCGAACATGTGAGGACCGTGCCGTCGGCGGTGACCAGTTCGAGGCCCTTGATCTGTGCGGATATGGACGCCGATTCGCGGCCCGTGCCGTGCGTGCCCGTGCTGGTGGCGCCCGAGACGGTCTGCTCCATGATGTCGCCCATGTTCGTGAGCGACAGACCCTCGCGGGCCAGGGCGAGGTTGAGTCTCTTGAGCGGGGTGCCGGCCTCCACCGTGACGGTGCCTGCGTCGCGGTCAATGTTGCGGATGCCGGTCAACAGTTGAGGGCGTATCAATACACCGTCGGTGGCCGCCGCCGCGGTGAACGAGTGCCCCGTGCCGACGGCCTTCACCTTGAGGCCGTCATCGGCCGCCGCGCGGACGGCCGCCGACAGCTCCTCCACCGACGCGGGCGTCACCTCGCGGACCGGCCGCGCGGTGACGTTCCCCGCCCAGTTACGCCACGGTTCGTTCCGTGTCCTGGCCTGCCGGGCGTTCGTCGCGCTGCTGCCCGAGTTCCCCGTGCTCATTGGTTCCTCCCCGCTGCGGCACCGGCTGCTTCAGCCGGCGGTACCCCAGGAACCCGACCGCCACCGCGACGGCGCCGGCCACGGCCGGAACCCCGTACCCGGCCTTCGCGCCGGCGGCGTCGATCACCCAGCCGGCCGCGGAGGAGCCGAGCGCGACACCGACCGCGAGTCCGGTGCTCACCCAGGTCATGCCCTCGGTCAGTTTCGCGCGTGGTACGTGCTGCTCGACGAGGGCCATCGTCGTGATCATCGTCGGTGCGATGGACAGGCCCGCGACAAAGAGCGCCACGGCCAGAAACGGAAGGTTCCCGACCAGTAGGAGGGGGATCATACTCACGGCCGTCGTGCAGACACCGACCAGCCACCTGCGCGCGGGCGCTCCCTTGAAGTGCAGCAGCCCGAAGACCGCTCCGGCGGCACAGGAACCCGCCGCATACACCGCGAGCACGAGACTGGCCGCCGCCTTGTGGCCCTCGTCCTCGGCGAACGCGACGGTCACCACGTCCACCGCACCGAAGATCGTGCCCGTCGCGACGAACGTGGCCACCAGGACCTGAAGACCGCGCGACCTCAGGGCGGACCCCCCGGAGTGCTGTCCGCGCGGATGCGGCACCGGCTCGGTCGCGCGCTGCGCGGTCAGCCAGAAGACCCCGGCAGCGAGGAAGCAGCCCGCGAGCAGGGGCCCCGCCTCCGGGAACCATGCCGTCGACAGGCCGATCGAGATGATCGGCCCGAAGATGAAGCACACCTCGTCGATGACGGACTCGAAGGAGTACGCGGTGTGCAGCTGAGGGGTGTCCCTGTAGAGGGCCGCCCAGCGCGCCCGGACCATCGATCCGACGCTCGGCACACAGCCGATCAGGGCGCTGAAGACGAACAGCGTCCAGTCCGGTGCCGCGAACTTCGCGCACAGCAGCAGACCGGCGGCCGCGACCAGCGAGACCAGGGCGGCGGGCCGCAGCACACGGCGCTGTCCGTGCCGGTCGACGAGGCGTGAGATCTGCGGGCCGATGGCCGCCGCCGAGAGCGCCACGGTGGCGGACAGGGCACCCGCGAGCCCGTACCGGCCGGTCAGCTGGGAGACCATCGTGACGATCCCGATGCCCATCATCGACAGGGGCATCCGGCCCAGGAACCCGGCGACCGAGAAGCTCTTGGTGCCGGGCAGGGCGAATATGGCGCGGTAGGGGCTGGGCAAGTCGACTCCGGTAAGGCGCGTAGGTGGCCAAGACAGCTTACGGGTCCCGGGGCTTGCGGGCATGCCCGTTTTCCGCCTGTCAGTGACGGATGGCAGGATCAAAGGCATGTCCGATGCGCTCGATCCCACGCCCTTCGACGGCTACGACGCCCTGCTGCTGCTCTCGTTCGGAGGCCCCGAAGGCCCGGACGACGTGGTCCCGTTCCTGGAGAACGTGACGCGCGGCCGGGGCATCCCCAAGGAGCGGCTCAAGGAGGTGGGGCAGCACTACTTCCTGTTCGGCGGGGTCAGCCCCATCAACGAGCAGAACCGCGCCCTGCTGGACGCGCTGCGCAAGGACTTCGCGGACCACGCCCTCGACCTGCCCGTCTACTGGGGCAACCGGAACTGGGCGCCGTACCTGACGGACACCCTCCGCGAGATGGTCACCGACGGCCACGAGCGCATCCTCGTCCTCGCGACCAGCGCGTACGCGTCGTACTCGGGCTGCCGTCAGTACCGCGAGAACCTCGCGGACTCGCTCGCCGCCCTCGAAGCGGAGGGGCTCGAGGTGCCGCGCGTCGACAAGCTGCGGCACTACTTCAACCACCCCGGCTTCGTGCGCCCCATGATCGACGGTGTCCTGAAGTCGCTCGCCGACCTCCCCGACGACGTACGGGACGGCGCTCACATCGCGTTCACGACGCACTCCATCCCGACCGCGGCAGCCGACGTCTCCGGGCCCGTCGGTGACCACGGCGACGGCGGCGCCTATGTGAAGGAGCACCTGGACGTCGCGCGCGTGATCGCCGACGCGGTCCGCGAGGAGACCGGCATCGAGCACCCCTGGCAGCTCGTCTACCAGTCGCGTTCCGGCGCCCCGCACATCCCGTGGCTGGAGCCCGACATCTGCGACCACCTCGAGGAGCGGCACGGCGCCGGTGTGCCGGCCGTCGTGATGGCGCCCATCGGCTTCGTCTCCGACCACATGGAAGTCCTCTACGACCTCGACACCGAGGCCACGGCCAAGGCCGCCGAGCTGGGCCTCCCGGTGCGCCGCTCCGCCACGGTCGGCGCGGACCCCCGCTTCGCCGCCGCGGTCCGCGACCTCGTCCTCGAGCGGTCCGCCGCCGAGAGCGGCCGGTCCGTCACGCCCTGCGCCCTGGGCGCGCTCGGCGCGAGCCACAACCTCTGCCCGGTGGGCTGCTGCCCCTCCCGTGCCCCCAAGCCCGCGGCCGCGGGCGCCGACAGCCCGTACGCGTAAGGATCCCGACGTGACAGACCTGAAGGCCGAACTCCTCGAGGTCGCCCTGGAGGCCGCCGCCCGCGCCGGGACCTTCCTGCGCGACGGACGCCCCGCCGACCTCGGCGTCGCCGCCACCAAGACCAGCGCCGTGGACGTCGTCACGGAGATGGACATCGCCTCCGAGAAGCTGATCACGGGCTTCCTCGCCGAGCGCCGGCCGGACGACGGCGTCCTGGGCGAGGAGGGCGCGAGCACCGAGGGCAGCAGCGGGATCACCTGGGTGATCGACCCGATCGACGGAACGGTCAACTACCTGTACGGGCGCCCCGAATGGTCGGTCTCCATCGCCGCGCGCCAGGGCGACGAGACCCTCGTCGGGGTCGTCGCCGCGCCCCTGCGCAAAGAGACCTACCGTGCGGTCCTCGGCCAGGGCGCGTTCGTGAACGACCGCCCGGCACACGCGCGCGTGGCGCCCCCCTTCGAGCAGGCGCTGGTCGGCACGGGATTCGGCTACCTCGCCGCCCGCCGGGCCCACCAGGCCGATGTCGTACGGGAGTTGGTGCCGCATGTGCGCGACATCCGGCGTGGCGGTTCGGCCGCCATCGACCTCTGCGACGTCGCCGTCGGACGCCTCGACGCGTACTACGAGCGCGGCTTGAACCCCTGGGACCTCGCGGCCGGCGACCTCATCGCGCGGGAGGCGGGCGCGCTCACCGGTGGCCGTCCCGGCGACGTGCCGTCCGGCGAGCTCACCATCGCGGCGCCGCCCGGACTCTTCGAGCAGCTCCAGAACCGCCTCGAGGAGCTCGGGGCCTGGCACGACTGAAGGGCGTCCCCAGCCTGCTGAGCACAGAGAAGGGCCCCGGCGCCTGCCTGGATCGACCAGGCGCCGGGGCCCTTCCGTGCTGCGTCAGACGTGCGAGACGCCGAGCTCCACGCCGTGTTCGGCGGCGAGCCGATGCAGGTCGTCCAGCTCGTCCTGCTCGATCTCGACGAGGAATTCGTCGCCCGTCTCGCGAGCCCGGCTCAGATCGGACTCGGTCGCCTTGATGCGCTGCAGAAGTCCTGCGGTGAATGCGTCCATGGTTGCGCCCCCTCGTCCTGGGTCGTGGGTCGGTGGCACGGGGGTGTGCCCTCGGAAGGGGCGATCACGTCTCACACCGCCCTGCGGAAAGCGGGTCGTGGCACGCCACATACAAAGCGTGATCGCGGGTGTAAATCCGTCCTCCCCGCGCTCACTTCCGCAGAAACCTCGACCGGCGAGAAAATCCGCATTCCCGGGGCGCCCCACCGCCTTACAGCCGGTTTATGGCCGAAAGGGGCAGGATGGAGGCCACACTCCACGACCCGGACCTGCTCACAGGTGCTCAGAACCTGCCCGCAGGTCACACAGGAAGGACAGCGACGTGCGCGTACTCGTCGTCGAGGACGAGCAGCTGCTCGCCGATGCGGTGGCCACCGGACTCCGCCGGGAGGCCATGGCCGTCGACGTCGTGTACGACGGCGCGGCCGCCCTCGAGCGCATCGGCGTGAACGACTACGACGTGGTCGTCCTCGACCGGGACCTCCCGCTCGTGCACGGCGACGACGTCTGCCGCAAGATCGTCGAACTCGGCATGCCGACCCGCGTCCTGATGCTGACCGCCTCCGGCGACGTCAGCGACCGCGTCGAGGGCCTCGAGATCGGTGCCGACGACTACCTGCCCAAGCCGTTCGCGTTCAGCGAGCTGACGGCCCGTGTGCGGGCGCTCGGACGCCGTACGAGCCTGCCGCTGCCGCCCGTCCTCGAGCGCGCGGGCATCAAGCTCGACCCGAACCGCCGCGAGGTCTTGCGCGACGGCAAGGAGATCCAGCTCGCGCCCAAGGAGTTCGCCGTCCTCGAGGTGCTGCTGCGCAGCGAGGGCGCCGTCGTCTCGGCCGAGCAGCTCCTGGAGAAGGCCTGGGACGAGAACACGGACCCCTTCACGAACGTCGTACGGGTCACCGTCATGACCCTGCGCCGCAAGCTCGGAGAGCCGGCCGTCATCGTGACCGTGCCCGGCTCCGGATACCGGATCTGATCCCCTGTGGCCTCGTCACCCGCGCCACCGGCCGCGCCTCCGAAACCCACATGGGACCCCAGAAAAGCCGAGCCGCCCTACCCGTGGCTGCGCCCCACCATCCGTATACGCCTCACCCTGCTGTACGGCGGCATGTTCCTGATCGCCGGCATCCTGCTGCTGTCGATCATCTATCTGCTCGCCGCGCAGGCCCTGAACGTCGGCAGTGACCTGCCGTTCACCGTCACGAACGGCTCGGTGAGCAGCGGGACCTGCCGCAACTTCTCGGGCCTGCCCGACCACCCCACGACGGGCCAGCTCAACTCCGCGCTGAACGAGTGCGTCAACGAGATGCGTCAGCACGCACTCGACAATCTCCTCAGTCGCTCGCTCCTCGCCCTGCTCGGCCTCGCCGTGATCGCGTTCGCCTTCGGGTACGCGATGGCGGGCCGCGTCCTGTCCCCGCTGGGCCGCATCACGCGCACCGCGCGCCGCGTGGCCGGCACGGACCTGTCGCGGCGCATCGAGCTGGACGGCCCGGACGACGAGCTCAAAGAGCTGTCCGACACCTTCGACGACATGCTCGACCGCCTGGAGAGAGCCTTCACCGCGCAGCAGCGGTTCGTCGGCAACGCGTCGCACGAGCTGCGCACGCCGCTCGCGATCAACCGCACACTGCTCGAGGTCCACCTCTCCGACCCCGGAGCGCCGGTGGAGCTCCAGCAGCTCGGCAAGACGCTCCTGGCGACGAACGAGCGCAGCGAGCAGCTCGTCGAGGGCCTGCTCCTGCTCGCCCGCAGCGACAACCAGATCGTGGAGCGCAAGCCGGTCGACCTGGCCGAGGTCGCCTCGCAGGCCATCGACCAGACCCGCTCGGAGGCCGACGCGAAGGGCGTCGAGATCCGCGGCGAGCGCAAGGAAGCCGTCGTCCAGGGCAATGGCGTGCTCCTCGAGCGCATCGCCCTGAACCTCGTCCAGAACGCCGTCCGGTACAACGTCCCGGAGGGCGGCTGGGTCGAGGTCACCACCGAGGCCCAGCACGGCCAGGCGGTCCTCGTGGTGTCCAACACGGGGCCCGTGGTGCCCGCGTACGAGATCGACAACCTCTTCGAGCCTTTCCGGCGGCTGCGCACCGAGCGCACCGGGAGCGACAAGGGAGTGGGGCTCGGCCTGTCGATCGCCCGCTCGGTGGCGCGCGCTCATGGGGGCCGTATCATCGCGGAGCCTCGTGAAGGGGGTGGGCTCGTCATGCGGGTCACCCTGCCGATCTGAGGCCTCCGAGATGCGTGTCACCCGCAGATTCGAGCCTTCCGAGATGCGGGTCGGCGACCGATCTGAGATGCTTCCGCCGACGTGCCGGGCGAGTTCGCTTTTAGCGGAATTTTCGGGACCTGATCCTGGGGAGACCGTGTGTGATCGATCACAAGGGCGAATTTCCGGCCATCTACTCTCCGTGATCGCGAAAGCCCCCGGAAAGCCGGGAAAATCCGGGTTTTCAGGGGTCCGGATCACGGGAAGTACACGGGGTGGCGCCCGTGAGGTGCCACCTTCGGACCGTGTACGGTCCCGATCGCCATCCAACCCGATCACTCACAGGGGATCCGGTTGGGTGTCGATTGAGTAACAGACCTTGATGTGAGGCAAAATCTCCGCCTCAGGTCGGGCACAAAGTCCGGCCTCCCGCGCGTTGTGCGCTGGAGACACCGCATACACCCAGAGGGGGAGAGCGACACATGGCAACGGATTACGACACCCCACGCAAGACCGACGATGACGTCAACGAGGACAGCATCGAGGAGCTCAAGGCTCGGCGGAACGACAAGTCGACCTCGTCGGTCGACGTCGACGAGTTCGAGGCCGCCGAAGGCCTGGAGCTCCCCGGCGCCGACCTCTCGAACGAGGAGCTGGCCGTCCGGGTCCTGCCCAAGCAGCAGGACGAATTCACCTGCATGAGCTGCTTCCTGGTGCACCACAGGAGCCAGCTGGCCAGGGAGAAGAACGGCCAGCCGATCTGCCGCGACTGCGACTGAGGCAGGGTCGGCCGTGACTGGCTCGACCCCGCCCTGGAAGCGCCGCTCCCGGAAGGACCGGGAAGCGGACGGTGGCCCGTCCGGCGACGGCGTGCGTGACGACGAGCGAGGCTCTTCCCCCACTGGAGCAGCCTCGCTCGAGGACGCGGACGACCAAGAGGTGACGGGCGACCTCGCGGCGGCGGGATTCAGCGACCTGCCCGCCGTGCCCACCGCGGGTGACCAAGCGCCGATCGGCGGCCGTGCACAGGTCGCCAGGCGCCGTGTGGCCGCCGTCAGAGACGGCGTCCGCAAGAGCGGCACCGCCGCCAAAGCAGGACTCGGCTACCTCGCCGACCGGATCATCGAGAACGCGCCGCGTGTGCCGGTGCGCGATCTGGCGACCCTGCGCAGACAGTTCCCCGGCCTGAGCGCCGAACAGCTCGCGGACAAACTCGTCGCGGGCGCGGCCAACGCCACCTCCACCGTGGGTGCGGGGATCGGCGCCGCCGCGATGATGCCCGTACCGCCCGCGATGCCCGCGGAGCTTGCGGCCGAGATCACCGGCGTCGCCGCCATCGAGATGAAGCTCGTCGCCGAGCTGCACGAGGTCTACGGCGTGCGCCCGCCCGGCGCCCTCAAGGAGCGCAGCGCCGCCTATCTCGCCTCGTGGACCGAGGAGCGCGGCATCGAGGTGACGAAGCCCTCGACGATCAACGCGGCGCTCGGCGGTCAGATGAAGCGCGAGCTGCGCCAGCAGATCATGAAGCGCATGGTGCGCAACCTGCCGAACCTGATGCCGTTCATGGTCGGCGCCGCGGTCGGGGCGGTCATGAACCGCCGCGACACCAAGAAGTTCGCGGAGCGGATCCGCAAGGACCTGCGCAAGATCCAGGTCCCCTGGGACGCCCTGCCGGAGCTGCCGCCCCTGGAGCGCCCCAGCGACCCGCACCCGCTGATCCCGGGTGACGCGTCCAAGCCCAAGGGGCTCGGAAGCTGACCGGCGCTACTTGCCGAGCGCCTTGGCCAGCCCCTTCGGGTCCCGCGTCGACAGGTACAGGTACGGGGTCGGGTCCTGCGGGTCGGTGACGTCCACGCGCAGCGCCGTCGGCACATAGCTGCGCAGCAGCATGAAGGCGCGCGGGTCGGCCTTGTGCGTGCGCCAGGCGCGCGCCCCCTCGGCGTCCAGGATCTCCGCGTCACCCAGCGCCGACAGCGGGATCTTCGCGTCCCCGGCGACCAGCGAGTCCGCCACGACACGGATGCGCACGGAGCCGTACGAACTCGTCACCACCGCCGCCGCGGCCGTCCCGCCGACGAGCCCTCCGAGCAGCGGCAGCGTGCCGAACGGCAGCAGGACCAGGGCGCAGGCGACGCCGAGCAGGAGTGAGACGAGCCACCACGAGCGGGGGGCGGTGAGGCGTTCTTCGAACGGTGCGGTGGAGAGCTCCATGCACCCAAGCTTGGCACGGTGCGCTTACTCCCAGGACGCGCGGGTAAGGTCTGCGCCTGTGAGTGGTACTTCTGCAGCTCTGACGCCCCCCGCCGACGCCATAGCGCCCGTGCGGCACCCCGATGCTCCCGCACCCGGCGAGCTCCTCGGCGCGCACTACGGACACTGTTTCGGCTGCGGCGACGAACAGCCGCACGGGCTGCACCTGGCGGCGCGCGCGCAGGACGGCGTCCGCGTCACCGCCGAGTTCACTGTGCGCCCCGCGCACCAGGGCGCGCCCGGCCTCGCGCACGGCGGAATCCTGGCCACCGCCCTCGACGAGACGCTCGGCTCGCTGAACTGGCTGCTGCGTGTCATCGCGGTGACCGGCCGGCTCGAGACGGACTTCGTGCGGCCCGTGCCCGTGGACACCGTGCTGTACCTGGACGCCGAGGTCACCGCCGTCGCCGGCCGCAAGATCTACTCGACCGCCACCGGCCGGATCGGCGGCCCCGACGGGCCCGTCGCGGTCCGCGCCGAGGCCCTCTTCATCGAGGTGAAGGTCGACCACTTCATCGACAACGGCCGCCCGGAGGAGATCCAGGCGGCCATGAGCGACCCGGACCAGGTCCGGCGCACTCGTGCCTTCGAGGTGAACCCGTGACCCGAGCCTCTCTCGACGTGCTGATCAGGCGCGTCGACCCCGACGTACCGCTGCCGTCGTACGAGCACCCCGGTGACGCGGGCGCGGATCTGCGGACCACCGAGGCGTGCGAGCTCGCGCCGGGCGAGCGGGCCGTACTTCCCGCGGGGGTGTCGATCGCGCTGCCCGAGGGGTACGCCGCCTTCGTGCACCCGAGATCCGGCCTCGCCGCCCGCTGCGGTGTCGCCCTGGTGAATGCCCCAGGGACGGTGGATGCCGGGTACCGTGGAGAGATCAAGGTGATCGTGGTGAATCTCGACCCGCGCGACAGCGTGCGGTTCGAGCGCTTCGACCGGATTGCCCAACTGGTCGTCCAGCAGGTCGAGAAGGTGCGCTTCCAGGAGGTGGCGGAGCTTCCCGACTCGGCGCGGGCCGAGGGGGGCTTCGGGTCCACCGGTGGTCATGCCGCCGTGGGGCCGGGCCCGGGTGGGCATCAGGGTGGGAATCGATACGCATCGGTCGTATCCGACCGGGAAGGACAGTGACGTGTTCGGACGTCGCAAGAAGAACGGCGCCGCCGATGACGCGGCGGGCGAGGCCGAGCAGGTCGTCGACGGCGTAGCCGGCGACAGCGACGCGGACGAGGGCGAGCCGCAGCGCGTGCGGCTCGAGCCCGAGCCGCGTCCCGACGGCCCCTGGGACGTCTCCGAGGTCCGCGAGCCCGGCGAGGGCCGCGTGGACCTGGGCGGACTCTTCGTCCCCGGAGTCGAGGGCATGGAGCTGCGGGTCGAGGTCGCGGGCGACGCGATCGTCGCGGCCACCGTCGTCCTCCAGGACAGCGCCGTGCAGCTCCAGGGCTTCGCCGCCCCCAAGAAGGAGGGCATCTGGGGCGAGGTCCGTGAGGAGATCGCCTCGGGCATCACGCAGCAGGGTGGCGTGATCGACGAGGTCGAGGGTCCGCTCGGCTGGGAGCTGCGGGCCCAGGTGCCGGTGCAGCTGCCGGACGGCACGGGCGGCTTCCAGGTCGTCCGGTTCATCGGCGTCGACGGCCCCCGCTGGTTCCTGCGCGGAGTGATCTCCGGGCAGGGCGCGGTGCAGCCGCAGGCCGCCGGGCTTCTCGAGCAGATCTTCCGGGACACCGTCGTGGTCCGCGGTGAGGGCCCGATGGCCCCGCGCGACCCGATCGTCCTGAAGCTGCCGGACGACGCGCAGATGGTCGCCGAGGGCGTGCAGCAGGAGCCGCAGGAAGGCTCCCGGTTCGCGGGCGGCATGGGGCAGCTGGCGCGCGGCCCCGAGATCACCGAGGTGCGCTGAGCCGCACCCGTACGGCCATCGATGGGCCGCGCACTCCATGGGAGTGTGCGGCCCATCGGCGTTGCGCGGCGGGGCGGTAGAAGGTTGTCCAGACCATTGCGAGGCCTTCGCGCAACCCCCTGATGTGCCGCGCGTACGGGGGAGACCGGTTCGTGGACGTACGGCGGTGCCTGCCGTGGTACGGGGGAGCGGGCACCATCGGCTGGTCCTGTGTGCCGCCGGGATCGCGGTCCTGCTCGCGGTCAGGGCGCTCGCCGCCCTCACCGGGAAGGCCCCCGAGGGCGGGGTGCAGCGCCGGCCGGCCACCGATCCAGCCGCTGTCGTCGAGGCCGCAGCGCGCCCCCGCGCCGATGCGACCGTCGCCGTCGTCGCCCTCGAAGGGGCGGAACAGCACGCCGAACTCGTGTCCGGTGCGTCGCACGGTCCGCATTCGCGACGGCCGCATCTCGACGGAGAGGCTGCGCGAACGCGGGGGAGAGGGCGAGGAGTTCACTGTTCTGGACCGGGCGGGCCGGCTCCCGCTGCCGCGCGACTGCGTGGAGCGGTACGGGCTCCGCGGTCGGGTTCGGCTCACGGGTGAGGCGGGCCACGTGGGCGTATGGCCGGATCGTGACGACCGGACCGACAGCTGAACTGCGGCTCTTTCTTCACCTCTTGACGGAAGGATGGTCCGTACCTAGGGTCTCCGGCCAACACCCGTGTTCATAAAGGTACTTCACGTTCACATAGAAGAACGGATGGCCCCCCACATGCCGAACACACCGGCCCCCGCCCGTCACCGGCGCAGACGACGCACCGCCCTCCTCGCCACCCTCGCGACGACCACCACCGCTCTCGTCGCCACCCTCCTCGCCTGGCCCGGCGCCGACCGCGCCGACGCCGCGCCCGCCACCTTCGCCCACCCCGGCGTCACCGTCTCCAAGGGCCAGCTGGACTTCACCCGCGACAAGGTCAACGCGGGCGCCCAGCCCTGGAAGGGCGCGTACGACCAGATGCTGGCGAGCAAGTACGCCTCCCTCACGCGCACCGCCAAGCCCCGCGCCACCGTCGAGTGCGGCTCGTACTCCAACCCCAACTACGGCTGTACCGACGAGCGCGAGGACGCGATAGCCGCGTACACCGATGCGCTGGCCTGGTACATCACGCGCGACGACCGCTACGCGAAGAAGGCCATCGAGCTGATGGACGCCTGGTCGGCCACCATCAAGGAGCACACCAACAGCAACGCGCCCCTCCAGACCGGCTGGGCCGGCTCCTCCTGGCCCAAGGCCGCCGAGATCATCAAGTACACGTACACCGGCGGCTGGGCGAACGAGGGCCGTTTCAGGACGATGCTGCGCGACGTCTACCTCCCCGAGGTCATCAACGGCTCGAACTCCAACGGCAACTGGGAGCTGTCGATGATGGAGGCCGCCGTCGGCATCTCCGTCTTCCTGGAGGACAGGACGTCGTACGACAAGGCCATGGCCAAGTTCCGCACGCGCACGGCCGCCTACGTCTACCTCGCCTCCGACGGCGACCTGCCGGAGACCGTGCCGAGCCAGAACCTCGACACCAAGGCCAAGATCGTCAGCTACTGGCAGGGGCAGTCCACCTTCGTCACCGGCCTCACCCAGGAGACCTGCCGCGACTTCACGCACACCGGATACGGCATCTCCGCCATCTCCCACATCGCCGAGACCAGCCGCATCCAGGGCCAGGACCTGTACGGCACCGACGTCGGGCAGCGCCTTCAGCAGGCCCTCGGCTTCCAGGCCAAGTACGAGCTGGGCGAGGCGCCGCCGAGCTGGCTGTGCGGCGGGTCCGTCACGCGCGGGCTCGGCCCCGTCACCGAGGTCGGCTACAACGCGATGCACACCCGCCTCGGCAACGCCATGACGAACACCCAGAAGCTCACCGAGCAGAACCGCCCGGCGGGCTCCAACAACCTGTTCGTCGCCTGGGAGACCCTGACCCACGCCGAGAACCCCAGCTGATCCCGGCCATTGCCCGGCCGGGCGCCTCGTGACCATACTGGCGCCCGGCCGGGGAACGCGCGGGGGAGAGCACATGAGCGAGAGCACGCAAGCGGGGGCCGCCGTCCTCGACCAGGACGGCGCCGGCCCCATGGTCGTCATCGAGGACCTGCACCGCTCCTACGGCACCGGGGCCGCGGCCGTGCACGCCCTGCGCGGCGTGTCCTTCGAGGTGCCGCGCGGTGAACTCGTCGCCCTCAAGGGCCGCTCGGGATCCGGCAAGACGACCCTCCTCAACCTTGTCGGAGGGCTCGACGAACCCGACGCCGGCCGCATCACCGTCGACGGCCGGGACCTCTCGGGGCTCGGCGAGAACGGGCTCCTGGAACTGCGCAGGGACCGCATCGGCTTCATATTCCAGTCCTTCGGCCTGATCCCGATCCTGTCCGCCGCCGAGAACGTCGGGGTGCCGATGCGGCTGCGCAAGGCCGACCCCCGCGAACGCGAGGAGCGCGTCGAGCTGCTCCTCGCCCTCGTCGGCCTCGCCGACCACGCCAAGCAGCGCCCCGGCGAGCTGTCCGGCGGCCAGCAGCAGCGCGTCGCCATCGCCCGCGCGCTGGCCAACCGGCCCGCCCTCCTCATCGCCGACGAACCCACGGGCCAGCTCGACGCCGAGACCGGCCTCGCCGTCATGGAGCTGCTGCGCGCCGTCGTGCGCAGCGAACACGTCACCGCTCTCGTCGCCACCCACGACGCGGCGCTGCTCGACCTCGCCGACCGGGTGCTCGAACTCCGCGACGGCGAGATCACGGAGGTCACGGCGGCGGAGGGGCGCTGACCCGAACGCCGCCGGTGCGGCGAGGCCCGCATCAGAGTTGCGTCAAAGACGCATGTCCGCGACTCCCGCGCCCCATTTGCCGCAATTGGTGGCCGTAGGGTCGACGCTGCGTACAACACGTGACGCGGGAAGACAATGGGGCCATGGGACGCGGCAAGCTTCGGATCTACCTCGGTGCGGCACCGGGCGTCGGCAAGACCTACGCGATGCTCTCCGAGGGCCACCGCCGTATCGAGCGGGGCACGGACTGCGCCGTCGGCTTCGTCGAGCACCACGGCAGGCCCCGTACGGAGGTGATGCTCCACGGTCTCGAACAGATCTCCCGCAAGGAGCTCACCTACCGCGGCGTCGTCTTCACCGAGATGGACGTCGACGCCGTACTGGCCCGCCGCCCCGATGTCGCCCTGGTGGACGAACTCGCCCACACGAACGTGCCCGGTTCGCGCAACGCCAAGCGCTGGCAGGACGTCGAGGAACTCCTCGCGGCCGGCATCGACGTCGTGTCCACCGTCAACATCCAGCACCTGGAGTCACTCGGCGACGTCGTCGAGTCGATCACCGGCGTGCGCCAGCGCGAGACCGTCCCCGACGAGGTCGTGCGCCGCGCCGACCAGATCGAACTGGTCGACATGTCGCCGGAAGCGCTGCGGCGCCGCATGGCCCACGGCAACATCTACAAGCCCGACCGGATCGACGCGTCCCTCTCCAACTACTTCCGCCCCGGCAACCTCACCGCCCTGCGCGAACTGGCCCTCCTGTGGGTGGCCGACCGCGTCGACGAATACCTCCAGCAGTACCGCGGCGAACACAACATCCGCTCCACCTGGCAGGCCCGCGAGCGCATCGTCGTCGGCCTGACCGGCGGACCCGAGGGCCGTACGCTGGTCAGGCGCGCGGCGCGGATGGCCGCCAAGGGCTCGGGCAGCGAGATCCTCGCCGTCTACATCGCCCGCAGCGACGGCCTCACCGCCGCGTCCCCCAAGGAACTCGCGCTCCAGCGCACCCTCGTCGAGGACCTGGGCGGTACCTTCCACCACGTCATAGGGGACGACATACCGGCCGCGCTCCTCGAGTTCGCGCGCGGTGTCAACGCGACCCAGATCGTGCTCGGCTCCTCGCGCCGCAGGACCTGGCAGTACGTCTTCGGGCCCGGCGTCGGCATGACCGTCGCCCGCGAGTCCGGCCCCGACCTCGACGTGCACATCGTGACCCACGAGGAAGTGGCCAAGGGCCGCGGCCTCCCCGTCGCACGCGGCGCCCGCCTCGGCCGCTCCCGGATCATCTGGGGCTGGCTCGTCGGCGTCGGCGGCCCCGCCCTGCTGTCCCTCGCGCTCACCCATGTCGAGTCCGATCCGGGCCTCGCGAACGACATGCTGCTCTTCCTGTCCGTGACAGTGGCCGCCGCCCTCGTCGGCGGCCTCCTCCCGGCCCTGGCCTCGGCCGCCGTCGGCTCGCTCCTCCTGAACTACTACTTCACACCGCCCCTGCACCTGTTCACCATCGCCGACCCCAAGAACATCGTCGCCATCGTGATCTTCGTAGGGGTCGCGGTGTCGGTCGCCTCCGTCGTCGACCTGGCGGCAAGGCGCACCCATCAGGCCGCAAGGCTGCGAGCCGAGTCCGAGATCCTCTCCTTCCTCGCCGGCAGCGTCCTGCGCGGTGAGAACAGCCTCGACGCGCTGCTCGACCGGGTTCGCGAGACCTTCGCCATGGACTCCGTGGCCCTCCTCGAGCGCGCGAACGACGTGGAGCCGTGGACCTGCGCCGCCAGCGTCGGCCCGCACCCTCAGGAACGGCCCGAGGACGCGGACGTCGACATGCCGGTCGGCGACCACATGGCGCTCGCCCTGTCCGGTCGCGTGCTGCCCGCCGAGGACCGCCGCGTCCTCGCGGCCTTCGCGGCCCAGGCCGCCGTCGTCCTCGACCGCCAGCGCCTCCAGTCCGAGGCGGACCAGGCCCGCACCCTCGCCGAGGGCAACCGCATCCGCACCGCCCTGCTCGCCGCCGTCAGCCACGACCTGCGGACCCCGCTCGCCGGCATCAAGGCCTCCGTCTCCTCACTGCGCTCCGACGACGTCGCCTGGTCCGAGGAGGACCAGGCGGAACTCCTCGCCGGCATCGAGGAGGGCGCCGACCGCCTCGACCACCTCGTCGGCAACCTCCTCGACATGTCCCGCCTCCAGACCGGCACCGTCACCCCGCTGATGCGCGAGATCGATCTCGATGAGGTGGTCCCGATGGCGCTGGTGGGTGTCCCGGACGGCAGCGTCGACCTCGACATTCCGGAGAGCCTGCCCATGGTCACCGTGGACAAGGGACTCCTGGAGCGCGCCGTCGCCAATATCGTCGAGAACGCCGTGAAGTACAGCCCCGAGGACGAGACGGTCCTCGTGGCGGCCAGCACACTCGGCGACCGCGTCGAGGTGCGCGTCGTGGACCGCGGTCCCGGTGTCCCCGACGCCGCGAAGGACCGGATCTTCGCCCCGTTCCAGCGCTACGGTGACGCACCGCGCGGCGCCGGAGTGGGCCTCGGCCTCGCCGTCGCGCGCGGCTTCGTCGAGGCGATGAACGGCACGCTCACCGCGGAGGACACCCCCGGCGGGGGCCTGACCATGGTCCTCACGCTCACCGCCGCGCCCGGCCACCCGCCGGCCGCCCCCACCAGCTCAGCCATTGCTCAGAGAGGCAGGTACGCATGACCCGGGTGCTCGTGGTCGACGACGAGCCGCAGATCGTGCGCGCCCTCGTCATCAACCTGAAGGCGCGCAAGTACGAGGTGGAGGCCGCGGCCGACGGCGCGGGCGCGCTCCAGCTCGCCGCCGCGTTCCACCCCGACGTGGTCGTGCTCGACCTGGGCCTGCCCGACATGGACGGCGTCGAGGTGATCAGGGGCCTGCGCGGCTGGACCCGCGTACCGATCCTGGTGCTGTCCGCCCGGCACTCCTCCGACGAGAAGGTCGAGGCGCTCGACGCGGGCGCCGACGACTACGTCACCAAGCCGTTCGGCATGGACGAGCTCCTGGCCCGGCTGCGCGCCGCGGTCCGCCGGGCCGAGCCCACCGGCGGCGGCGAGGACGAGGGCATCGTCGAGACCGAGGACTTCACCGTCGACCTGGCCGCGAAGAAGGTCAACCGCGACGGCCGCGACGTGCGCCTGACCCCCACGGAGTGGCACCTCCTGGAGGTCCTGGTCCGCAATACGGGCCGCCTCGTCAGCCAGAAGCAGCTCCTCCAGGAGGTCTGGGGCCCCTCCTACGGCACCGAGACGAACTATCTGCGCGTCTACATGGCCCAGCTCCGCCGCAAACTGGAGTCCGACCCCGCCCATCCGCGGCACTTCATCACCGAGCCCGGCATGGGGTATCGCTTCGAGCGCTGACCCGCTCATCCGTTGCCCCCGGCCCCCGGTACGCTTGATTCATGAGTGCTGTCCCTCGTTCCGATACGCCGTCCGAGAAGCCGGCAGGCCGCTTCCGGCGCATGCTCGACCGGCTGTCCTCCTCCCAGGAGGACCTGGAGTCGGAGGAGCTGCGTGAGGACTCGCAGACCACGGGCTGTACCCGCATCGGGGACTGCCAGGACCGGCAGATAGTCACCGTTACTGGTACCTTGCGCACGGTCACCCTCCGACCACGCGCCGGAGTCCCGGCCCTGGAGGCGGAGCTGTTCGACGGCTCCGCGGCTCTGGACGTCGTATGGCTCGGCCGCCGGTCCATCGTCGGCATCGAGCCGGGCCGCAAGCTGATCGCTTCCGGACGGGTCTCGATGAGCCGGGGCCGTAGGGTGCTCTTCAACCCGAAGTACGAACTCAGACCGCTCGGACGGGAGTAGCCGGTGACGTCCCTCGACAAGCCGACCGCGGATCAGGACGCCGACTCGAAGGCGGTGACCGAGGCCGCCCTCTTCGAGGCCTTCGGCGGCGTGCGGGGCATGGTGGAGACGGTCGTTCCCGGCCTCCTCTTCGTGACCATCTTCACGATCAACAAGGACCTGCACATGTCGGCCATCGCGGCCCTCGCGGTGTCCCTGGTCCTGGTCGTGGTCCGCCTGGTCATGAAGGACACCGTCAAGCACGCCTTCAGCGGCGTCTTCGGCGTGGCCTTCGGCGTCGTCTTCGCGATGATGACGGGCAACGCCAAGGACTTCTACCTGCCCGGCATGCTCTACACGCTGGGCCTGGCCGTCGCCTACATCGTGACCACGCTGTGCGGGGTGCCGCTGATCGGCCTGATCCTCGGGCCGGTCTTCAAGGAGAACCTCTCCTGGCGCACGCGCAACCCGGGCCGCAAGAAGGCCTACGCGAAGGCCAGTTGGGCCTGGGGCCTGATCCTGCTCGCCAAGTGCGCGATCCTCTTCCCGATGTACTGGTGGGCCGACACCACGAAGTTCGGCTGGATCCTGATCGCCCTGAAGATCCCCCCGTTCCTGCTCGCCGTCTGGCTGACCTGGGTCTTCCTGGCGAAGGCGCCCGCGCCCATCGACGTGTTCGCGGAGATGGAGGCGCAGGAGAAGGCCGAGAAGGAAGCGGAGGCTGCCCGCAAGCAGTCGGGGGCTGCGCGTCATCGCCGTGAGGTCTGAGCGGCGTCGGCGGCTGCGGTGAGTGGGGGCTTGTCGCGCAGTTCCCTGCGCCCCTAGAAGCAAGAGGGGGCCCCGGAGTTCGCACTCCGGGGCCCCCTCTTCGTACCCACGGAAGAACCGTCAGCCCGCGACGTCCTCGCGGCGGACCGACAGCAGGTCCTCGAGCTGTTCCTCGCGGGCCTGGGCCGCCACGAACAGCAGCTCGTCGCCCGCCTCCAGGGAGTCGTCCTGCGACGGGGCCAGGACGCGGGTCCCGCGGATGATCGTCACCAGGGACGTGTCCTCGGGCCACTGGACGTCGCCCACGCGCGTGCCGGCGAGGGCCGACTCGGGCGGCAGCGTCAGCTCCACCAGGTTCGCGTCGCCGTGGCTGAAGCGCAGCAGGCGGACCAGATCGCCCACGCTCACCGCCTCCTCGACGAGCGCGGACATCAGGCGCGGCGTGGAGACCGCGACATCGACGCCCCACGACTCGTTGAAGAGCCACTCGTTCTTCGGGTTGTTCACACGGGCGACGACCCGCGGGACCCCGTACTCGGTCTTCGCGAGCAGCGAGACGACGAGGTTGACCTTGTCGTCGCCGGTGGCCGCGATGACCACATTGCAGCGCTGGAGCGCCGCCTCGTCCAGGGACGTGATCTCACAGGCGTCGGCGAGCAGCCACTCCGCCTGCGGGACGCGCTCGACCGAGATGGCCGTCGGCGCCTTGTCGATGAGAAGGACCTCGTGCCCGTTCTCCAGGAGCTCACCGGCGATGGAACGGCCCACCGCGCCCGCTCCGGCAATGGCGACCCTCATCAGTGACCGCCCTCCTCTTCAGGACCCTCGGCGAACGCCGCTTCGACCTTCTCGACGTCGTCGGTGCGCATCATCACGTGCACCAGGTCGCCCTCCTGCAGCACCGTCTGCGACGTGGGCAGCATCGCCTCGCCGAGCCGGGTGACGAACGCGACCCGGACGCCGGTCTCCTCCTGGAGCCGGCTGATCTTGTGTCCCACCCATGCCACCGAGGCGTGCACCTCGGCGAGCTGGACGCCCCCGGTGGGGTCGCGCCACAGCGGCTCGGCGCCCGACGGCAGGAGCCTGCGCAGCATCTGGTCCGCGGTCCACCGCACGGTCGCGACGGTCGGGATGCCCAGGCGCTGGTAGACCTCGGCGCGACGCGGGTCGTAGATACGGGCCGCGACGTTCTCGATGCCGAACATCTCGCGGGCCACGCGGGCGGCGATGATGTTCGAGTTGTCACCGCTGGAGACCGCGGCGAACGCGCCGGCCTCCTCGATCCCCGCCTCGCGCAGGGTGTCCTGGTCGAAGCCGACCCCGGTGACGCGGCGGCCGCCGAAGCCGGAACCCAGGCGGCGGAAGGCCGTGGGGTCCTGGTCGATGACCGCGACCGTGTGCCCCTGTTGCTCAAGGGTCTGGGCCAGGGCGGAACCCACCCGGCCGCACCCCATGATGACGATGTGCACCGGCCGCTACCCCGCACTCCTGGTCGCCCCGATGACCTGCGAAAACATCTCGCTCACTCTTCTCTCTCAGTCTGCCGGGCAACTAGAGGCAATCGCGTGCCGCGTTGCCCGGAGATGAGCTTAAGCCGCATGGCCTGAGTTGCCAGCATCCGCGTAGCCGGAAGCCTGATCAGCTTCGCCGCGCGCCGCCCCTGCCCGCGATCCGGGCCGCGTCCCGCCTGAACGCCCACTTCATCTCCGGCTCCATCGCGAAGCGGAACAGGCGCTGCACGGGCGGGGTGCACAGGCTGGTGATGAGGGCGGCTGCCGCCAGCGTCACGGTGATCTCGCCGAGCGGGGTGTGCAGCCACCGAAGGTCGTACCAGTCCCAGAAGCGGGAGCCCTTGGCGACGAAGCCGTGCAGCAGATAGCCGTACAGGGTGCCTGCGCCGAGTGCGGTGAACCACGTCTTGCGGCGCGGGACCCAGGCGAAGAAGCACGCGACGAGCACGACGGAGCAGCCGAACATCGCGAGCGTCATGACGGTGCCCGACCAGCCGGGGGCGCCGAGTTCCTGCGCGCTGTCGCGCCGGTAGAACCAGGCGGCGTTCATGCGCGGAGCCGCCCAGTACGCGAACAGCAGCGCGCCCGCGAAGACGGGGACGGCCAGGATCCGCGCCTCGCGACGCCGTACGAGCTGGAAGTGCTCCGGCTTGAGGACGAGGCCGAGCACGAAGAAGGGGAGGAACTGCAGGACGCGCTGGAGGTCGAGGTCGTCGCCGATGTCGGGGGAGACGGAGGCGAGCACCGCGATGGCCAGCGCGAGCGGCACGGGCCAGCGGACGGTCTTCCACAGCGGGGTGGTGAGCCGCCAGATGAACAGCGCGATCAGGAACCAGGTGAGGTACCAGGGATCAAGCAGGCTGATCGGGTACGTCGGGTCGTCGTTCGCCCACCGCTTGAAGAAGGTGTACGCGACCTCGAAGATCACGTATGGGACCGCCACCCCGGTCACCAGACGCTTGAGGCGGCCCGGGCTCGCGTCGAAGCTGCGCGAGAAGTAGCCGGAGATGACGATGAACGCCGGCATGTGGAAGGTGTAGACGGTGATGTAGAGGGCGGCCGCCGCCCGGCTGTCGCCGCGCAGGGGCTCCCAGGCGTGCCCCATCGCGACGAGGACGATCGCGAGGTACTTCGCGTTGTCGAAGAACGCGTCGCGCGGCTTGGCGGCCTGGCTGTCGCCTCTCTCCGCGACCGTCTGCTGCTCGCTCCGTCTCTCCGCGGCCCGCCCGTGCGTCGTGGGCGGCTTCTCCAGCGGGAGCGCGGCGGGTACGGACGCGGGTTCCGGCAACGGCGCGGTGTGGTCACCCTGAGATGTGACCGGCCGTTGCGCGGGGAGGTGGTTGCGGGACATCTCCCGCACCGTATCCACCCCTTATCTCGCGCGTAAACCCGGGCCACAGCCGCGTTACGGGCGTCACAGTGCCCACCTAGACTGGGGTCCTCCTCGGCCCGGTGAGCCGAAGCGGATGTGGAAGAGGACGACGACGGTGGTGACGCGCGTACGCGACTTCGATGACCGGCCCGCCTTCGACGACCCGCCCGCCGAGGTCATCGCGGAGGCGGCCGGCGCGTTCGGGCTGCTCGCGTCCTCGGCCCGGCTGCACATCGTGTGGGCCCTCGCGCAGGGTGAGAGCGATGTCACAGGCCTCGCCGAACGCGTCGGCGGCGCGCTGCCGGCAGTGAGCCAGCACCTCACCAAACTGAAGCTCGCCGGGCTCGTCCGGTCCCGGCGCGAGGGGCGCCGCCAGGTCTACTTCGTGGACGACCCGGACATCGTCGCCGTGGTGCGGCTGCTGATCGGCCGCCTCGCCGAACGAGCCGAACGGCCCCCGGCCCGCCGGCTCCGCGGGGCCGGGGCCTAGAGAGGCCGGGCGATGGGGGAGCGGGGCGGGCAGGCCCGGCGCAGGCCCTGGCTCTGGGGTGCGGTGGTGCTCGTTCTGGTGATGGCCTGGGCGTGCGGGCGGTCGGGGGATACGGGGGCTGCCGGGACCGGTGGGACCAGGGGGACCGCGGGAACCACTGGGAAGCCGGATGCGTCCGCCCACCCCTCGCGAACGCCCTCTCCGAGCCACGCCCCGAAGCCCCGCCTCAGCAGCCCCACCGCCCCCTCAGTCTCGTCAGGTACGTACGACCCGGCGGCATACGCCCCGCAGGTCCGCTCCCGCGCGGCCGAGGCCGGGGTGAGTCCGCAGCTCCTCATGGCGATCCTCTACAACGAGTCGTACAAGCCGCACGACCCGGCCCTGGAGCGCGCCTGGCAGCGCTACAAGCCGGGCGCCGCCTTCGGGATCGCCAATATGCACCGCGCCGCGTTCGACGAGACCAAGCGGGGCCGGGCCTTCGCGGGGCGCCGGTGGGAGGAGCTGCCCGACGACCGGGACCTCGCCGTGCGCGCGGCTGCCTGGTATCTCCACGACTTGGCGCGGCACCTGCCCGCGCACCCCTCGGGCCCGTACGACAGGCAGGAGCTGCTCGCCCTCGGCTACAACACGGGCGCGGGCAACATGCAGGCCTTCGCGCGCGGTGTGAAGCCCGGGAGCCAGGCCGCGGACTATCTGGCCCGGCTGCGTTCGAACTGGGACAAGGCGGGGCGATCCGTCTCCCGCGCCGGTGGCGACTGAGGCCGTAAGCCCTCGCCAGGACTGGTCTGTCAGGCGCCCGGTGTGAGGTTCCGGTGCACTTGGGGGGTGGTGGGTGGGCGGCTCCCCGTTCGAACGCTTACGATCCTCTGCGTGTCCAAACTGACCGACGTGCCCAAACGGATCTTGATCGGGCGCGCTCTGCGCAGCGACCGGCTCGGAGAAACGCTCCTGCCGAAGCGCATCGCCCTCCCCGTTTTCGCCTCCGACCCGCTGTCCTCCGTGGCCTACGCGCCGGGCGAGGTGTTGCTGGTCCTGTCCATCGCGGGCGTGTCGGCATATCACTTCAGCCCCTGGATCGCCGTCGCGGTCGTGGTGCTGATGTTCACCGTGGTCGCCTCCTACCGCCAGAACGTCCACGCGTACCCGAGCGGCGGCGGCGACTACGAGGTCGCGACCACGAACCTCGGCCCCAAGGCCGGCCTCACCGTCGCGAGCGCCCTCCTCGTCGACTACGTCCTCACCGTCGCCGTGTCGATCGCCTCAGGCATCGAGAACCTCGGCTCGGCGATCCCGTTCGTCGTCGAGCACAAGGTGCTGTGCGCGGTCCTCGTCATCGTGCTGCTCACACTGATGAACCTGCGCGGCGTGAAGGAGTCCGGGAAGCTCTTCGCCATCCCGACCTACGTCTTCGTGGCCGGCGTCTTCATCATGATCGCGTGGGGCGCGTTCCGCGGACTCGTCCTCGACGACACGATGAAGGCGCCCACCGCCGACTTCCACATCAAGGCCGAGCACCAGGGCCTCGCGGGCTTCGCCCTCGTCTTCCTGCTGCTGCGCGCGTTCTCCTCCGGCTGTGCCGCGCTCACCGGCGTCGAGGCGATCAGCAACGGCGTACCGGCGTTCCGCAAGCCGAAGTCGAAGAACGCGGCGACCACGCTCGCGGCGATGGGCCTGCTGGCCGTCACCATGTTCTGCGGCATCATCGCCCTGGCCATGACGACCAAGGTCCGCATGGCCGAGAACCCGGCGACCGACCTGATCCACAACGGCGTCGCGGTCGGCGGGAGCTACGTCCAGAACCCGGTGATCTCCCAGGTCGCCGAGGCCGTCTTCGGCAAGGGCAGCTTCCTCTTCGTCATCCTCGCCGCGGCCACCGCCCTGGTCCTCTTCCTCGCGGCCAACACCGCGTACAACGGGTTCCCGCTCCTCGGCTCGATCCTCGCCCAGGACCGCTACCTGCCGCGCCAGCTGCACACCCGCGGCGACCGCCTCGCGTTCTCGAACGGCATCGTGCTCCTCGCGGGCGCGGCGGCGCTCCTCGTCGTGATCTACGGCGCCGACTCGACGCGCCTCATCCAGCTGTACATCGTCGGCGTGTTCGTCTCGTTCACGCTGAGCCAGACCGGCATGGTCCGGCACTGGAACCGCCACCTGCGCACCGAGAAGGACCCGGCCAAGCGCCGCCACATGGTCCGCTCGCGCGCCATCAACACCTTCGGCGCGTTCTTCACCGGCCTCGTGCTCGTCGTGGTCCTCGTCACGAAGTTCACGCACGGCGCCTGGGTCGCCCTCCTCGGCATGTGCATCTTCTACGCGACGATGACCGCGATCCGTAAGCACTACGACCGCGTGTCCGAGGAGATCCAGGCCCCCGAGACGCCGACCGACGACAGCGTCCGGCCGTCCCGCGTGCACTCGATCGTCCTCGTCTCCAAGATCCACCGGCCGACGCTGCGCGCCCTGGCCTACGCCAAGCTCATGCGCAGCGACACGCTCGAGGCGCTCAGCGTGAACGTCGACCCGGCCGAGACGAAGGCCCTGCGCGAGGAGTGGGAGCGGCGCGGCATCGACGTACCGCTCAAGGTCCTCGACTCCCCCTACCGCGAGATCACCCGGCCGATCATCGAGTACGTCAAGGGCCTGCGCCGCGAATCGCCCCGCGACGCGGTCAGCGTGATCATCCCCGAGTACGTGGTCGGCCACTGGTACGAGCACCTGCTCCACAACCAGTCCGCCCTGCGCCTCAAGGGCCGACTCCTGTTCACCCCCGGCATCATGGTCACCTCGGTGCCCTACCAGCTCGAGTCCTCCGAGGCCGCCAAGAAGCGGGCTCGCAGGCGCCAGGACTGGAACGCGCCGGGCGCCGTGCGCCGCGGCCCCGTCGAGAAGCGCCCGAAGGAGCCCTCGAACAAGGGCTGACCCCCCTCGGCTGTCGTGTGGCGAGCGGCCGGACCACACCCACGTAGACTGGTGGGCTGTTGTCCGGCCGTTCGCCGTGTCCCTTGCTTTCTTACGTTGTGGAGTCCCCCGCCATGCAGGCAGAACCGAAGAAGTCGCTGGTCGGGGAGGAGTACGAGGTCGAGATCGGCCCCGTCGCCCACGGAGGCCACTGCATCGCCCGCACGGACGAGGGGCAGGTCCTGTTCGTCCGGCACGCGCTGCCCGGCGAGAAGGTCGTGGCCCGCGTCACGGACGGCGAGGAAGGCGCCCGCTTCCTGCGCGCCGACGCGGTCACCGTCATCGAGGCGTCCAAGGACCGCGTCGAGGCACCCTGCCCGTACGCCGGTCCCGGCCGCTGCGGCGGCTGCGACTGGCAGCACGCCAAGCCGGGCGCGCAGCGCCGCCTCAAGGGCGAGGTCATCGCCGAGCAGCTCCAGCGCCTCGCGGGCCTCACGCCCGAGGAGGCCGGCTGGGACGGCACGGTCATGCCGGCCGAGGGCGACAAGCTCCCGGCGGGCGAGGTCCCGCAGTGGCGCACGCGGGTGCAGTACGCGGTCGACCCCGACACCGGGAAGGCGGGCCTGCGCCGCCACCGCTCGCACGAGGTCGAGCCGGTCGAGCACTGCATGATCGCGGCGCCGGGCGTCTCCGAGCTCGGCATCGAGAAGCGCGACTGGACGGGCATGGAGTCCATCGAGGCGATCGCGGCGACGGGCTCCCAGGACCGCCAGGTCATCCTGACCCCGCGCCCCGGCGCGCGCCTGCCCCTCGTCGAACTCGACAAGCCGGTCTCCGTGCTGCGCGTCGACGAGAAGGACGGCGGCATCCACCGGGTCCACGGCCGCGGGTTCGTACGCGAGCGCGCCGACGGCCGCACGCACCGCGTCGGCAGCGGCGGCTTCTGGCAGGTGCATCCGCAGGCGGCGGACACGCTGGTCAAGGCGGTCATGCAGGGACTGCTGCCCCGCAAGGGCGAGATGGCGCTCGACCTGTACTGCGGCGTCGGCCTCTTCGCCGGCGCGATCGCGGACCGCATCGGCGACCAGGGCGCGGTGCTCGGCATCGAGTCGGGCAAGCGCGCGGTCGAGGACGCCCGCCACAACCTGGCCGCGTTCGACCGCGTCCGCATCGAACAGGGCAAGGTCGAATCGGTCCTCCCGCGCACGGGCATCACCGAGGTGGACCTGATCGTCCTGGACCCGCCTCGCGCGGGTGCGGGCAAGAAGACGGTGGAGCACTTGGCGTCGCTCGGTGCGCGCCGCATCGCGTACGTGGCGTGCGACCCGGCGGCGCTGGCGCGGGACTTGGCGTACTTCCGCGACAGCGGCTACAAGGTCCGGATGCTGCGGGCGTTCGACCTGTTCCCGATGACGCATCACGTGGAGTGCGTGGCCATTCTGGAACCGGTGAAGAAGGACGCCTGACCTGCATCTTTATCAGGTGTGCGGTGATGTGCGCCGCATGCGTCACGGCGAAATCCTGACGCATGTCTGACGCACGTCTGACGCACGCGGGTGGAGTCCCGTTGCCGGTGCCGCGGAATCGTGCGTGCCGGAACGGTACGACGCTCAGCCGCGGCGGCGCCGCAGCCTACCTGGCCAGGCCCGCGTCATCCGGCCAGCCGTAGGCGGTGCGCGGCGGATCGGGTACGGCGCCCACCGCCGCCAGGTCCCGGTCGGCGGCGTGCATCAGCTGACCGGCCAGGTCGCGCATCGCCCGGCTCGCCGCGAGCTCGTCCCCTATCGCGGGGATGTCCACGTCCTGGGGATTGCAGCGCGCCTTGCCTCGTCCGACCATCTGCGTCTTCCCGTCGCCGAGCACTGCCCGTGCTTTGGTGACGCCGTCCTCCTCGGTCAGGTAGACGCCGACCTTCCACTCTTCGGTGTGTGTCATGACGTGCCTCCTCAGGCTCCGGTCCCTCCGAGTCCAGCAGTTTCCAGAATCCCTCCGTACAGGGTCATTTGGCGATTTCAGCCTGTTTCGGTATGGATATCCCTATTTCTCGCGGGTAGGGGCCGTGCATGCCCATGCTCGTCGGAACCTCGGGGTGGCAGTACGAGGACTGGCGCGGCGCTCTCTACCCGACCGGCCTGCCGCAGCGGCTGTGGCTGGAGGAGTACGCCCGGCGATTCGCGACCGTCGAGAACAACAACGCCTTCTACCGGCTTCCGACGAAGGAGATCTTCGGGTCTTGGCGGGAGCGGACGCCTGAGGGGTTCGTCATGGCGGTCAAGGCCAGCCGCTATCTGACCCATATGAAGCGGCTGCACGACCCCGAGGAGCCGGTGCACCGTCTGCTGGACCGTGCCGAGGGCCTTGGTGACCGGCTGGGGCCCGTACTGCTGCAATTGCCGCCCCACCTCCGGGAGGACGTCGGAGCGCTGGATGCGTGCCTGAGCTGCTTTTCAAGCACGGTCCGGGTGGCCGTTGAACCGCGGCACCCCTCTTGGTGGGACGCGGGGCGGGAGCTTCGGACGGTACTTGAGCGGCACGGCAGCGCGCTGTGCTGGGCGGACCGGGGATCACGGCCGGTGACGCCGCTGTGGCGTACCGCGTCCTGGGGTTACGTGCGCTTCCACGGCGGCATCGCCCAGCCGCCGCCCCGCTATGGCCGGCAGGCGTTGAAGTCCTGGGCCGGTCGCATCGCCGGCGCCTGGCAGGACCGGGACGACGTGTACGTGTACTTCAACAACGACCTGGGCGGTGCTGCCGTCGTCGACGCTGCGAAGTTCGCCCGGGCCGCGGCCACGCTGGGCCGGACGGTGAGCCGGACGCCGTCGTCCCTCACGCGCTCATGACGGCCGGGCGCCGTTGTGGACGGGCGACCCGTCGGCGCCGAGGGTGAGGACGCCGTCCGGGTCGTACGCGATGCGCGAGCCGAAGCCGCGGCTGATCCGGCCCAGGAGGTCCTGAAGCCACTGGCAGTCCTTCGCCGACGCCCTCCGAAGCCGCATCCGCCGGGTCTGGAAGGGCGTGATGCGCAGTTCGCGGAGTCTGCCGGTGCAGGGCTCCAGCGAGGGGGAGTAGAGCAGCCGCAGGTCGTCGCGGTAGTTCTCGTAGCCGGAGATGCCCTCGTAGTCGTTGACCAGGTCGCCGCAGCCGTAGGCGATGAGCTTTCCCCGATACAGCTCGAGCGGCCGGGGATGGTGCGAGGAATGCCCGTGGACGACGTCCGCGCCTCCGTCGACGAGTGCGTGTGCGAAGCGGACCTGGTCGCGGGGGACGGTGTAGCCCCAGTTGGAACCCCAGTGGATCGAGGTGACGACGATGTCACCCGGTCGTTTCACCTGCCGGATCCGGGTGACCACCGCAGCCGCTGCGGCGTCCGAGGCCTCGGCCACGTAGTCGATCCCACTCCGGTCCGCCGCGGCGGCCCAGCTCGGCGGGATTCCGCTGGACGGCATGCCGAAGGAGTGGACCAGGATCCGCCGGCCGCCCTTGACAGGGACGATCGCCGGCCGACGGGCCGCGTCCGCGTCGTGTCCCGCACCCGCCGAGGCGATACCGGCGCCCGCCAGCGCGTCGAGGGTCTCCGCGAGCCCGCGGCGGCCGAAGTCGAGGACGTGGTTGTTCGCCAGGACACAGACGTCGGGGCGGGCGGCGGTGAGGCAGGGCAGATTGGCGGGATGCATGCGGTAGTGGACGGCCTTGCCGGGTGCGAAGTCGTCGCTCCGCGTGACGCTGGTCTCCAGATTGAGCACCACGGCGTCGGAAGAGGCCCGGTCGAGGAGCCGCAGCGTGTCACCCCAGGGCCAGGAGAAACCGACCGGGCGGGGAATCGGCCCGTTCGAGGCCTCCGCCAGCTCGACATAGGAGCGGGCGTCCCGGACGTACGTCTCCGCCAGTGCCGGATCACCGGGGTGCGGAAGTATCTGGTCGACGCCCCGCCCGAGCATCACGTCGCCGGCGAGGCACAGCGTGATCAGATCACCCTGCATACCTCCAGGCTAGAACCCCGCCACAGGCATGTCACGGGAGCCGCGACGCCGCCGTGCTCAGTCGGCCGAGGTGCACGACGCCCGCGTTCCTGGCCGGGGACGACCGGCTCGACCCAGCCGCGGCTCCAGAGGAGACGGAGCCCCGCGGCGTGCGACAGGGTGGCCTTTTGCGTGGTCAGGAACAGGCAGGTGCGGATGCTTCCTGCCGGCGCCCCGTGCGGCCGACGCGTTGGAGGAACGAGGCTACGGTGCCAGGCGCGTCGATCTGGATGACGCGGTCCAAGTCGCCCACGTCGATGCGGAGTTCCAGGGTTGAGGTGGCCACAATGACGCAGTCGCGTGCCTCGGTGAATGCCTGGTCGGATCTGGCTCGCTCATCCGTCGACAGCAAGGCGTGCGACAGGAAGACCGTGACGTCGCGTGCCCGCAGCCACGACCCGGCCCGTAACGCCGATCGGCTCCCGCGCCCCGGAGCCAGGTGAGCAGTTGCTGTGGATTCCCGACGGTTGCCGACAGGCCGATGCGCTGAATACGGCGCCCTCTCAACCGCTCCAGCCTTTCGCGTGCCGGCAGGAGATGCCAGCCGCGGTCTTCGATCTCGCTGAATGGGGCAACTGCCTGCATGTTCCCTTGAGGTGTTCAGCGCGGGGCTCCCCGTCGACAACTCCGCCCCCGCGCGCATGGCCGGAAAGGCTGGGATCCTGGCGGGGAGAGGGCCCGTGATTCGACCCCTGACGGGCAGCGATGGTGAGTGCCGTGGCGGAATTCCACGAGCATGCTCCAGGACCGGCCGGTCCGGCTGTTCCGTCACTGGACCCTCTGGGGGACTCGTTTCTCCGCACGCGGATCGCCTTGCCGGCGCGACCCGCCACGTACCTGCGGCGGCGGCGGCTCGACCGGCACCTCGACAAGGCTCTTCGGACGCGGTTGACACTGGTCAACGGCGCGGCCGGCGCGGGCAAGACCCTGCTGGCCGCCGACTGGGCCGCCGGCCTGCCGCAGCCGGTCGCCTGGCTCACCGCTGAGGACGAGGACCGGCAGCCCGGTGTGTTCTGGGCGTACGTGATCGAGGCTCTGCGCGCGTGCGGTGCGCCGGTCTCCGGCGCGGTCGGGGTCCCGATGGAGGCGGCCCGCGTGGACCGCAAGCTGCTGGCGGCGCTCGCCGCCGATCTGGACGCACGTCAGCAGCCCGTGATCCTCGTGGTCGACGAGTTCGACCGCGTGACCAACCCGGAGGTCGCCGAGCAGCTGGAATTCGTCCTGCACCACACCGGGCAGGGCATGCGTCTGGTCCTCGTCACCCGCACCGAACCCCTGCTGCCGTTGCACCGTTACCGGGCGGCCGGCGAGCTGACGGAGCTGCGCGGCGCGGAGCTGGCCTTCACCCCCGAGGAGGCTGTCCCGCTGCTCGAACTGCACGGTCTGCACGTTTCGGTCCACGCCGCGCGCGCCCTGGTGGACCGCACCCGGGGCTGGGCAGCCGGCCTGTGCCTCTGCGCCCTGGCCGCGCGCGAGAGCACGGACCCCGAGCTCTACCTGAAGGAGTTCGAGGCGGACCGGAGTACGGTCGCGGACTTCCTGCTGGCCGAGGTGCTCAAACGGCAGCCGGAGGAGACACAGGATCTCCTGCTGCGCGTCAGCGTCCTGCAGCGTTTCAGCCCTGATCTGGCGAACGCGCTGACCGGGCGGACCGACGCGGAGCCCCTGCTCGCCGAGCTGCACCGCGCGAACGCGTTCGTCGAGGACCTCGGGCACTCGCTGCACCGGCTCCACCCGCTGTTCGGGGAGATACTCCGGGCCCATCTGCGGGTCCGCCTGCCGGGCCTCGAGCCCGAGCTCCACCGACGTGCCGCGCAGTGGCTGCGCCGCTCCGGGTCCCTCCTGGAGACACTCACTCACGGCGCCGCCTCGGGCGACTGGGGTCTCACCGCCGGTGCCCTCGTCGGCGACCTGGCGATCGGACAGCTCTTCACCGGCCTGCGCTCGGGCGACGTCGACCAGTTGTTCTCCGGGATGGACCCCGATGCCACCGGTGCCGCGACGGATCTCGTCCGGGCGGCCCGCGAGCTGTCCCGGTGCGACATCGAGCGTGGCCTCTCCCACCTGCACCGTGCCGAGGAGCGGCTTGCCGCCGACCGGTCCGACGGAGCGGCCGCGCAGCTGAGCTGTGCGCTGCTCGAGGCGCTGGCCGCCCGGCTGACCGGTTCTCCCGAGCTGGCCGAGGAGGCCGCGGAGGCGGCCGGCCGCCTCCGGCGGGCGGTCCCGGAGCACCTGCTCGACAGGCATCCCGAGTTCACCGCGCTCCTTCTGACCCACCTCGGCTCCACGCGCCTGTGGGCCGGGCGCTTCGAGGACGCGCGTGCTGCCCTGACCACTGTGGCAGGCACTCATGGCGGAGCGTCCACCGTGCTGCCCCGTGAGGAGTCGCTGGGGCACCTGGCACTGATCGACTACCTGAACGGCTGGAACGGCAGGGCGGAACGCAAGGCCCTGGCCGGTGCCTCCGAGGCGGAGGGGTTCTGTCTGCCCCGGACTCGCGCTGCCGGCACCGGTACCGGCATCGGGCTGCTGGTGCTGGCCGCCGTGGCCGTCGACCGCGACGAGCTGGGCCGTGCGCAGACGCTCCTCGACGAGACGGCCCGGCTCCCCTCCGCGACACACGATCCGGTGATCGCCGCGGGACGGGCCATGACCAGGGCGCGTCTCCTGCTGGTCCAGGGAAACGCCACTGCCGCCGTCGAGGCGGCGGACCCAGGCGTTCCTGTCGCTGTCGCGTCCCCCTGGGCGGCGGACCATGAGGCGCTGGCCGCCTCCGCCGCGCATGTCGCCGGAGGACGGCTGGAGAGGGCGGCCGAGGTGCTCCAGGGTGTGTCCGGCGAACAGCCGGTGTGTGCGGTGGAAGCCGCGCGGATGCTGCTCGCCGCAGGTCGCCCGGAAGAGGCCGTCGGTCTGCTCGACAGCATCGACACCGGGGGCCGGACCGGGCCGGGCGTGACCGTGCGGGCAGCGCTGGTCAGGGCTCAGGCCGCACAGGGGGCGGGAGACGACGCCACGGCCCGCCGGCTCGTCGCGCAGGCACTGCTCGGCGCCCGGCGCGAGCGGCTTCGCAGACCGTTCCTCGATGCCCGGCCGTGGATCCGGCCTCTGCTGTCGGCCGCGCCCCTCCAGGAGCTGGCCGCGGACTGGCTGACGCCGGCTCCGTCGCGCCGAGGTGAACCGGCCACGACCGACGCGCGGCCCCCACAGCTCGTTGCCGGGGAGCTGAGCGGACGCGAGCGGGACGTGCTGGAGCGGCTGGCCCTGATGATGTCGACCGAGGAGATCGCCGCCGACCTCTACGTGTCGGTGAACACGGTGAAGACCCACCTCAAGAGCGTCTACCGGAAGCTGGGGGTGAACCGGCGCAACGAGGCGGTGCGCCGCGCGCGCGAGCTCGGACTCGTGTGAACGGGCGTCGCCGGCCGGGTGGGAGCCGGGTCGTCGTGCGTCGGGCGCGGCAGGTCACCTGTACCGGGTGAGGCCCGGCCGGGCGTCGAGGCGGAGGCTCGCAGGAGGGGATGTCGCCCACCTGCCCCACACCGCCGGCGGGAGAAAAGCCCATGCGCTGCGAGTTCCGCGTCGAGGGACACATGTCGGAAACGCTGACCAAAGCCTTTCCGGAGCTGGGCCACGTGATGATGTCCGGCCAGACGATCCTGTTCGGTCGCGTCGTGGACGACGCGCACCTGTACGGTCTGCTGGCCCGACTCCAGTCTCTGGGACAGCGGGTCCTGGAGATGCGGCAGCTGCCGGAGGATCCGGCCGGCTGATGCGCCCGAACGCGGTGAACCGGCGGCTGATCCACCGAACGCGGAGAACTCGAGGAAGGCGGTCTCCCGCCCTTCCACACCGTCATGGCCGTGCTCACGGATCACCCGCCGTGGGTGACCCGGCGGCCTGCGGCGCGCGGGACGCTGGGGCTGTCAGGTCCCCGCGTACGGCCCCTTCGGCGTCCGGGAACGGCCCGCTCGATCCGCGCGAGGAGGAGCCATGACCATGCCGCGTGGTCCGGCGCCGCACACCGAACCGGAACCTCCCGCCGACGGGGACGCCCCCCGCCCGGCCGACGACGCCGCGGACGTACTGGCGCGACTCGGCCGTTCATGGACCTGGATCATGGGCTCGGCGGTCGTGACGCTGGTGCCAGGCGTCCTGATCCTGGTCTGGCCGAAGGAGACACTGCATGTCCTCGCGGTCCTCATCGGCCTGTACCTGCTGGTCACGGGGGTGTTCCGGTTCGTCGCCGTCTTCGCACGGGACGGGCACGGCGAACGGCTGTCGGGGCTGCTCCTCGCCGTGCTGTTCCTTCTGGCCGGGGTGCTGTGCCTGCGGAACCCGCTGCAGACCATCACCGCGCTCTCCCTGATCGTCGGCGTCGTCTGGCTCGTGTCCGGCGTGCTCACCCTCTACACCGCCATCGCCTCCAAGGGCCTCCCGCACCGCGGCGTGCTCCTGGGCGTCGCGGTGCTCGGCATCGTCGCCGGGATCGTGGTGCTGGCCCTGCCTGCCGAGTCGGCACAAGCCCTGACCCGGCTGCTCGGACTGTGGCTCGTCCTGCTCGGTCTGGCCGAGGCGGCGGTCGCCCTCGCCTGGCGGGCCGCGCTTCGAAAGGCCGGCGTCACGGACCAGCCCGGCCCCTCGACGACGGCCTGACACCGGGCCCCACCCGTACGCACGTCCTGGCGCAGAAGCGTGCCCACCCGTACGCACGTCCTGTCGCAGGAGCACGTCCATCGGCGGATGCCGGGCCGTCCACAGGCTCACCCGCGTCGGGTGAGGCCACGCGGCCCCGGCCGTGAGCACGCTGAATACGGCTCGCAAACGCGGCCGGTGAGCGCTCGGGACGGAGAAGAGACATGAACGCGCAGACGGTCCTGGCGTACGACTATCCCCTGCTGAGCGTCTTCTGGAGCATGCTCTGGTTCTTCCTGTGGATCATGTGGTTCGTCCTGCTGTTCCGCATCATCGGGGACATCTTCCGTGACGACGACCTGGGCGGCTGGGCGAAAGCCGGCTGGCTGGCGTTCACCGTCCTCCTGCCCTTCCTGGGAGTCTTCGTCTACATGATCGCCCGCGGCAAGAACATGGGCCGCCGGGAGATCGCGCAGGCCCGGGAGCAGCAGAGGGCCTTCGACAGCTACATCAAGAAGACCGCGGGCGGTACGGACCGGCCCAACACCGTGGACGAGCTCTCCAGGCTGTCCGAGATCCGCGCCCGCGGCGACATCACGGACGAGGAGTTCAACAGGGCGAAGGAGCTGGTCCTGAGCGGCCACGGCCCTGCCGAGCGCCCGGGTACCGACAAGACCACCGGCTCAGGAAGCTGAGCATGTGCCGGGCGACGCGAAACGAGGAACCGACATGACCACGACCCACACACAACAGGCGGACACGACGAAGCAGGCGTGGGCAGGCGGGTTGACGCTCTTCGCGGGCATCATGCTCACGATCGTCGGTCTGCTCGGCATCTGCCGGGGAATCATGGGGATCGCGAAGGACGACATCTTCGTCACCACGCGCAACTACATCTTCAAGTTCGACCTGACGGGCTGGGGCTGGATCCATCTCATTCTGGGCGTACTCGCCGTGATCGTCAGCTACGGGCTGATCCAGAAGGCGACATGGGCACGCGTCGCCGGCGTGGTCATCGCCGGACTCGTGATCATCGCCAACTTCCTCTCCCTCCCGTACTACCCGGTCTGGTCGGTCGTGCTGATCGCGATCTCGGGCTTCGTCATCTGGGCGCTGTGCGTGGTCCGGAGCGACGAGTCCCCCGACCGGTAGGGCCCCGGGCGTGGGCGGCACACCCTCGGTGAGGCCCTCCACCAGCACCTCGACATCTCTCCGCTCACGTCCGCCCTGCTCGCCTTCATCACCGAGCGCACCGGCGACCGCTACCTGATATCTGTTCCGGCGAGTGCAGAAATTGAGGGCGGGAGGCTGACGTTTTTCCGGGTGGCAGGGCTGAGGAATTGGAGTTCTGCGGGGATTTCGCGATGGCATGCTACTGTTGGATTTAGTTGCAGTTGTGGTTCCCAAAAACTTCGAGTGCCTCCGCCGGGATATTCTTTCCGGCGGGAGCGCTTCTGTGTTTCCGGTGTCCTTTCCGGGCGGGGCGATGATCGCGGCGACAGGAGTGCGCACAGTGCGGGCTCCGGGCACTGCCCCGAAGGAGATATGACATGGCTGCTGGCACCGTGAAGTGGTTCAACGCGGAAAAGGGTTTCGGCTTCATCGAGCAGGACGGCGGCGGCCCCGACGTCTTCGCCCACTACTCGAACATCGCCGCCCAGGGCTTCCGTGAGCTGCAGGAAGGCCAGAAGGTGAACTTCGACATCGGTCAGGGCCAGAAGGGCCCGACGGCCGAGAACATCGTTCCCGCCTGACGCCGTCGCTGACGCGTAGACCGTAGCTGGGGCCCGCACCTTGGGGTGCGGGCCCCAGCTCGTTGCTTTTCCGGGTGCCGTTCATGTTTTTGGCATCCAATGATTCGGCTCGTTCCTGCGATTCCCTGTGCTGTTCAAATGTCGCGGGAATTCCCTGACGCGTGCCGTGTATTTTCGTGCCGCGTCCAGGAAGGTTTTGCCGATCATGAAACGTACGTATGGGGCAGATCGAGGGAGTCGAGCCGGGCGGACGAGCCGGAGCGTGGTCTCCGGGGAGTTCGCGCTGCCGAAGACCGTTCGGCCGGGCCTCCCCGCAGTCGCTTCCTTCAGGGAGCTCGCCCTGCCGGACGAGCTCCTTCGGATGCTCACCAGTCTCGGCATGAACGAGCCGTTCCCCATCCAGGCCGCGACCCTGCCCAACTCCCTCGCCGGGCGTGACGTGCTCGGCCGCGGCCGTACCGGGTCCGGCAAGACCCTCGCGTTCGGGCTCGCCCTCCTCGCCCGTACCGCCGGACGGCGCGCCGAGCCCCGCAGCCCGCTCGCCCTGGTCCTCGTCCCCACCCGCGAACTCGCCCAGCAGGTCACCGAGGCGCTCACCCCGTACGCGCGGTCGCTGAAGCTGCGCCTGGCCACCGTCGTCGGCGGCATGTCCATCGGACGTCAGGCCGGAGCGCTGCGCGGCGGCGTCGAGATCGTCGTCGCCACCCCGGGGCGGCTCAAGGACCTCATCGACCGAGGCGACTGCCGGCTCGACGAGGTGGCCGTCACGGTGCTCGACGAGGCCGACCAGATGGCCGACATGGGCTTCATGTCCCAGGTCACGGCCCTGCTCGACCACGTGCGGCCGGAGGGTCAGCGCATGCTGTTCTCCGCCACGCTCGACCGCAACGTCGACCTCCTCGTGCGCCGCTATCTGCACGACCCCGTGGTCCACTCCGTCGACCCGTCGGCCGGCGCGGTGACCACGATGGAACACCACGTCCTGCACGTGCACCCCGTCGACAAGCATGCGGCCACCACCGAGATCGCGGCCCGCGACGGCCGGGTCATCATGTTCCTCGACACCAAGCACGCCGTGGACCGGCTGACCCGGGACCTGCTCGGCGTCGGTGTGCGCGCCGCCGCCCTGCACGGCGGCAAGTCCCAGCCGCAGCGCAGTCGCACGCTCGCCCAGTTCAAGAGCGGCCACGTCACCGTCCTGGTCGCGACCAACGTCGCCGCCCGCGGCATCCACGTCGACAGCCTCGACCTCGTGGTCAACGTCGACCCGCCGAGCGACCACAAGGACTACCTGCACCGCGGCGGCCGTACGGCCCGTGCCGGGGAGTCCGGCAGCGTCGTCACCCTCGTCCTGCCCAACCAGCGCCGCGACATGAGCCGACTGATGCGCGACGCCGGAATCACCCCGCGGATCGCCCAAGTCCGGGCGGGAGAAGCCGAGTTGAGCCGCATCACCGGGGCGCGGACGCCGTCCGGTGTGCCGGTCGTCATCACCGCGCCGGTGACGGAACGCCCTCGGCGCAGCGGGGCGAGCACCCGTGGCCGCCGCAGCCGTTCCGCCGAGGCCCGGCGCGCCGCCGATCCGAGGCGCGCCACCGACCAGCCGCGCGCGGGGCAGGGCGCGGCACCCTTCCGGCAGTCCGTGCCACCGGTCGCCGCGGCCTCCTGACCTGTTACGCCACGGCCCGCAGCCCCGCCCCAACCCGCCATCCCGTAGGAGGCACTTTGACTCTGGTCGAGACACATCCGCGCAAGACGGCCCGCCCGCCTTCGGGGGCAGCCTCCCTGAGGCCGTCGGAACCTCACGTCTGGGCCGACATGACCGTCGAGGTCGCCCTGTCCGTCCTCGACAGCTCCCGTGCCGGCCGGCTCCTCCTCTGCGACGAGGACGGCCGCTGCACCGGCACGGTGAGCCGCGCCGAGCTGAGCGCCGCGCGCGACAGCGCCCGCTACACCGATCGCACCCAGCTGCGGGACATCGTCCACAACTGCGTTCCGTCCCTCTCCCTGTGAGGCCCTCATGCGCTGTGTCATCGCCAGATTCCCCTTCGACCTGTTCAGCAGCGACGTGCTGGACGCGATGAAGGGCGTCAAACCCGAACCCGTGACCGGCGACTCCGTGGTCATCGGGCGGCGCCGCTACCCCGTCAAGCAGGTCGGGGCCGTCATCACCCGGCAGGACCGGCGCGACTTCACCTCCGCTGAGGTGGTCAGGGCCCTGACCTCGCTCGGCTTCACCTGTACCGAGGTCTCCGCGGGCGGCTCCGCCGGGGCTGAACTCACCCCGCTCCAGGCCGCGTCGGCGCTGATGGGCCTGCCGGCCTCCGCGTAGACACGCCACCGCCGGCGCGGCCCTGCGGACGCATGGTGTTCAATTTGGCCGCGGCACGGCGGTCGCGACGGCGCCGGGGCCTCTCCATGCGTCCCTCGACGAGGTGAGAGGACGCCTCGTACACCTCCGCGCGCAACGCCTTCCCCGGCATCGTCACCGGTGTGAAGCTCGGCGACGTGGCGGCCCAGGTCGAGATCCAGGCGGGCCCGCACCGGCTCGTCTCGCTGCTGACCCGCGAGGCCGTCGAGGAACTCGGCCTCGAAGTGGGCATGCAGGCCATCGCCCGCGTGAAGTCGACCAACGTGCACATCGACCTCACCTGACCCGGCCCACCGGGCACCCGTAAGCGCGGGGTGTACGTAGCAACACCCGAGGTCCGGGCTGTACGCCCCATGTGCGGGAACGCCGCCGTCCCTAACGTCGTAGGCATGGCGCAGACAGCGCCGTGACGACGACGGTGGACGGGGAGAGACCATGTTCCGACGTACGGGCCGAGCGGGCGGCAGCGGACCGGCAGGGCACGGCGGCGAGGCCCTGCGCCTCGTCAAGGTCAGCAAGACGTACGGGGCCGAAGAGGGCGCCGAGAACGCTGTCACCGCACTCGACGACGTGACCCTCAGCCTGCGGACCGGGACGTTCACCGCGGTGATGGGGCCCTCCGGCTCCGGCAAGTCCACGCTCCTGCAGTGCGCGGCCGGACTCGACCGGCCCGACAGCGGCATCGTGATGGTCGACGGCGAGGCGATGACGGGCGGCACCGAGGCGGCCCTCACCAAGTTCCGCCGCCGCCGGATCGGTTTCGTCTTCCAGCAGTACAACCTGCTGCCGACGCTGACCGTCGCGCAGAACACCACCCTGCCGCTCAGGCTCGCCGGGCGGCGGATCAACCGGGCCCGCGCCCAGGACATCCTCACCCAGGTCGGCCTCGGCGACCGGCTCGGCCACCGCCCCGACCAGCTCTCCGGCGGCCAGCGTCAGCGCGTCGCCATCGCCCGCGCCCTCGTCACCGAACCCGCCGTGATCTTCGCGGACGAACCGACCGGCGCCCTCGACACCCGCAGCGCCCGCGACGTCCTGCGCCTGCTCCAGGAAGCCGTGCGCCTGCACGGCAGGACCGTCGTCATGGTGACGCACGACCCGGTCGCCGCCTCGTACGCGGACTCCGTGCTCTTCCTCGCGGACGGCCGCCTGGCCGGGGAGATGACCGCACCCACCGTCGACGCCGTGGCCGAACGCCTCGCGCACCTCGGCGACAGCACACTGACGGGGGTGTGAGGGATGTTCGCACTCGCCCTGCGCTCCGTCCGCCTGCGCCCCGGACGCCTCCTCGCGACACTCCTGTCGGCCTTCCTCGGCGCGGCGATCATCATGACGTTCAACTCGCTGCACGACACGGCGGGCGCCGCCGGCGTCGACCACGTCAGCGCGGAGAGCCTCACCACCGCGGCGAGTGTCGTCGGCGGCTACGGGACGCTCCTCGTGTTCTTCGCCGTCGCCTCCACCCTGACCGTCAACGTCCGTCAGCGAGCCGGCGAGATCACCCTCCTGCGCCACACCGGCGCCACCCCCGCTCAGATCAAGCGCATGATCGTCGGCGAGTCCGTGATCGTGGCCCTCGCCGGTTCGGCGCTCGCCGTCGGGCCCGCGATGCTCGGCGGCCAGGCACTGCTCGACGTGTTCAAGGACAGCGGCCAGGTCGCCGGCGGCGTCAGCCACGTCTTCGGTCCCGTCGCCCTCGTGTCCGGCGTCGCCATCACTCTGCTCGCCTCCGCGGGCGCCGCGTTCCTCGCGGTGCGGCGCGCCACGAGGAACGCCGCAGGGATGCGGAAAGGGCGGGGCAGGGCGCGGAAGTTCGCCGCCTGGGGAGCGCTCGCCGCCGGCGCCGCCGGTGTCCTGTGCACCTTCGCCATGAAGGCCACCGACGCGGCCCTCATGGCGGCGCCCGCCTACGGCGCGATCCTGCTCTCCGTAGGCTTCGCGATGCTTTCCCCTGCGCTGCTGCGCGGCTTCCTCGGCCGCACGGAACCCCTGCTCACCGCACTCGCCGGCGCGAGCGGCTATCTGACGGTACGGAACATGCGGCAGCGCGCCGACCAGCTCTCCGGCGTCCTGATGCCGCTGATCCTTTTCACCGGCATGGCCACGGCCACCCTCTACATGCAGGCCGTCGAGAGCGACGCGATCAAGGCGTCCGGCGTCGCCAAGTCCGTCGGGGACAAGAACCTGGAGACCCTCAACTTCGTGGTCGTCGGCATCATCGTCGTCTTCGCCTGCGTCATGCTCGTCAACACCCTGTACGCGGAGACCTCCTATCGGGTCCGCGAGTTCGGCCGGCAGCGCCTCGCCGGTGCCACGCCGGTCCAGGTCCTCGGGACGGTCGCGGTCGAGAGCCTCGTCCTCACGGTGACGGGTGTGTTCTTCGGCACGGTCGCGGGCCTGGCCGGAATCGTGCCCTTCACCGCGGTCCGCACCGACTCGCTCCTGCCCGACCAGGGCCTCGGCATCTGGCTCACGGTCGTGGCACTCGCGGCCGCAGCGACCCTGGTGACCAGTCTGGGCACGGCCCGCAGGACCCTGCGCGTCAAGGCCGTGGACGCCGTCGCGATCGCCGCCTGACACCGGATCGAAGCGCCCGGCACGGTCCGCGCCCGCCACCACGGCGGATGCGGACCGTGTCGCTGTTGGGCTGAACGGGTGACTTGGCGTAAGAATGGCGGGTGCAGACAACAGTACGAGCCCGGACGGGGTGGGGGCAGTGAACAGCCACGACGTCACTGACGAACAGTGGGAAGGGCTCGCCCAGGTCGTACCTCTGCGCGGCCGTAACGCATGGCCGTCGGCGGTCGACCACAGGGCCGTTCCCGAAGCGGAGACCGAGGCGCGGCGACGGTTCGTCGTGCTGCGGATCAATGTGTTCGCGGACGCCCGCGAGGTCGCCGAGACCGTGATGACGGGCATCCCCGTGCTGCTCGACCTGAGCGGCGCGGAGTCCGATGTCGCCAAGCGCGTCCTGGACTTCAGCAGCGGAGTGGTCATGGGCCTCGGCTGCGGAATGCACCGCGTCGACCGCAATGTCTTCCTGCTCGCCCCTCCCGGCACCGAGGTGCAGGACTTCGTGGCGGGGGCTGTTCCCCGGGCATAGTCACCCGGCCGGGACCACCGGTCCCCCGATCGTAGGAAGGTCCGCCCGGAGGAACGGTTCGCCCGGCCCGCCCCCGCTTACCGTCCGAACATGAGCTTGCTCGCGCGGGGCGCACCCCCGGCCCCCCAGGACCGGCCGAGCGTCACCGAACTGCGGCTCTCCGCCTTCGCCGCGCACCGCGGCGCAAGCTTTCCGCTGGGCCCGCTGACCCTCTTCGCCGGGCCGAGCGGCAGCGGCAAGTCCAGCGCGCTGAAGGCCTATGAGGGTCTGGCCCGGCTCGCCGGCGGCGCGGGCCTCGACGAGGTGTACGCCGATCCGGCCGCCTGCGTCCCCGACCGGGCCCGGCCCGACGCGCAGCGGCGCCGCGGCTTCCGCATCGGCTGCACCGTCACCGGGCCCGTCGGACCGGTCCGTCTCGACCTCGCGATCCAGGCGGAACCCGAACTGCGCATCGTGGGCGAGCGGTTGACCTGCGACGGCCGCATCCTCCTGGAGACCGCGCTGCGCGACCCAGGGCGCCGCGTCGTCCAGGCCGCCTGGCACACGGCGGGCGCGACCTCGGTGACCCGCGCGCCCCTGCCGGACGACCTGCTCGGCACGGCGCTCCTGCCGCTGCGCGTCGCGGGCAAGACACCAGGCCAGCGGCTCGTCATCGCCGCCGCCGAACAAGTGGTGGTCGCCCTGCGCTCCGTCTTCTCCTGCGACCCCCAGCCCGCCCGCATGCGCGGTCCCGCCCAGGCCACCGCCGACCGCCTGCTGAGCGGCTGCGACAACCTCGCCGCCGTCCTGTGGCGTACGCGCTCCGAGTGCGGCATCCGGCACGCGCTGCTCGTCGCCGCCGCCCGGGCCGGCTGCGCGGGACCCGTCGTCGACGTCCTGTCGGAGGACCTCGGCAACGGCACGGTGCGGGCCGTGCTCGACCGCGGCGACGGTCTGCGCACCCCCGTCGACCGGCTCGGGGACGGCGAGTTGAGGTACCTGGCGCTCGCCCTGGTCCTGCTCACCGGCCCCCGGGTGCTCGAGGTCGACCCGGCGGCGGAGGTCCCCGAGGCGTACCAGACGCTCACCGTCCTCGCCGACGGCCTCGACCGCAGCCTCGACCCGCGGCAGCTGCGGGAGCTGACGGCGCTCGCGGTGCGGATGTGCGGGCGCGGGCACATCCGGCTGGCGGGTGCGGTCGGCGACGGGACGTGGGCGGCGCGGGAGCACGGAGCGGCGGTGGTAGACCTTGGGTCGTGACAGAACTTGATGTGGCGGGACTGCAGCGCCGGCTGGCGCGGTTCGCTGAGGCCAGGAACTGGGAGCAGTACCACACGCCGAAGAACCTGGTGGCCGCGCTGAGCGTGGAGGCGTCCGAACTGGTGGAGATCTTCCAGTGGTTGACCCCTCAGGAGTCGGCCGGCGTGATGGCGGACCCGGACACGGCGCACCGGGTGCGCGACGAGGTCGCGGATGTCCTCGCGTATCTGCTGCAGCTGTGCGAGGTGCTCGGGATCGACGCGCTGGCGGCCCTGTCGGCGAAGATCGACCGCAACGAGGAACGGTTTCCGGTGCCGGGGGAGGGCTGAGGTCCGCGGTTGAGACAGGCGGTTGGGACCGGTGGCTGAGACCGGCTGGAAGGGCCGCACGACCGGTCTTGTCACTCTATGGAGTCACGAAATTATCAACATTGGATTCCGTGTCCACAGATTTCGGTCGTCCTCTGGCTTTTCACCTCTCCGACCCTCACTCTGGGTAGTGGACCAGGGAGTTCGGGACGGGGGCGGCGCATGGACGCGGTGCGACTCATCAGGGCGAGCCGACGGGCCCTGGCGGAGAGCCAGGACGCGCCGGCCATCACGCGGGAGGCATGGCAGGCCCAGGCCCTCGCACAGGCCATGGGGAACAGGTTGGCGAGAGAGGGCCCGCCGGAGCTGAGGGGTGAGGCCCGCGGACTGAGCGAGGCGGGCGGCAGAGGCTGCTCGGGCTCGGCGATCCCGGTCATCGGGGCGGGCGGCATACGGGCGGCGCAGCTCACGGAGCTGCCCGAGGCGCACCAGGCACTGGTCGGGTTGGCCGCGCTGCTCGGGGAAGTGGGGATCGCCCTGGTGGGCATAGCAAGCGAGGCGGAGGAGGAGGGGGACTACTGGCACTGCATGGACGCCATCGACGCCGCCGACGAATCACGGGACAGGGTCCTCGAGATAATCCGCCGGCTCGGGCTGCGCCGCGACACCATGTCGGAGTCGGAGCCTGACTCGGCGGCATAGAGGGCGCGCCAGTTGGTGCGGCGGCGGGCTTCGGGGGGCGCACCGGCATCGGTGCGACGCGCCCCCGGCGGGGTCAGAGGCGGTGGCCCTCGTCGGCGGACGGGGCGCCGGGTCCGGTGGACTGCTGAAGGTCGGCGTCGAGCTGCGACAGATCCGCGTTGAGCGCGGCCATCAGCTCTTCCATCTGCTGGAGCAGACCCTTGGGCGCGCCCTCCTGATCCGGCCCGGCCGGTTCGTGGACGACCTGCTCGGACATGGCTTCCTGGGACATGGCGGCCTCCTCGGCCCTCGCCCTCCCCGCGGGGGAAGGCGGTTGACGCAAGCGTCGCCCGGCAGCGGCAGTCGCCGCCGGTGCGGGTGCCGGGCGGTCCGGCTCCGCCCGAGCCAACGATCACTCGCGTGAACGGGTCACTGGCCGGGGCCCCGGCCACGTGCCCGGTTGACGGATGTTCACCCGACGGGGGCGGGGCCGGAGCACCGGGACCAGCGGAGTTGACGCGTGTCCTCGTCCTAGGACAGCTGGGGCATCACCTCGGTGGCGATCAGTTCCAAGTGGTCCAGGTCGTCCAGGTCGAGCATCTGGAGATACATCCGCTGCGAGCCGACGGCCTGGTACGCGGCGATCCGCTCGACGACCTCGGCCGGCGACCCGGCGAGCCCGTTCGCCTTCAGCTCGTCCACGTCACGGCCGATCGTGGCGGCGCGGCGCCTGACGTCGGCGTCGGTCTTGCCGACGCACGCCACCAGGGCATTGGAGTAGACGAGGCTGTCGGCGCTGCGGCCGTGCTGCTCAACCGCCGCACGGACCCGCTTGAACTGCTGTTCCGTGTCGGCGAGCGACGCGAAGGGGATGTTGAACTCGTCGGCATACTGCCCGGCGAGCGCCGGGGTCCGCTTGGCGCCGTGCCCGCCGATCAGGACGGGCACCTTGCTCTGCGCCGGCTTCGGCAGCGCGGGGGAGTCCGTCAGCTGGTAGTAGGTGCCGTTGAAGTTGAAGCGCTCGCCGACGGGCGTGCTCCACAGGCCCGTGACGACGGCGAGTTGCTCCTCGAGGCGGCCGAACTTCTCCTTCGGGAAGGGGATGCCGTAAGCCTCGTGCTCCGCCCCGTACCAGCCGGAGCCGAGGCCCAACTCCACGCGGCCCCCCGACATCTGGTCGACCTGCGCGACCTGGATCGCGAGGACGCCGGGGAGGCGGAAGGTGCCGGCGGTCATCAGTGTGCCGAGGCGGATCCGCCTGGTCTCGCGGGCGAGCCCGGCCAGCGTGATCCAGGCATCGGTGGGGCCGGGGAGCCCGTCGGCGGAACCCATGTGCAAGTAATGGTCAGACCGGAAAAACGCTCCGTAATTGAGGTCTTCAGCGGCCTTCGCGACACGGAGAAGCGTCTCGTAGGTCGCGCCTTGCTGCGGTTCTGTGAAGACTCGAAGATCCATTCATCCATCATGCACCGGTCACTTCTGGTGACCTTTTAGAACCGCAGCGTCCCGGGAGAGAAATGCGTGGTCGGAGGCGGTACTGGCGGACCATACTCGGACGCGTGTTCCTGACGATCAGTACGACCGGCACCCCTGAACGCCCCGCGACCGACCTCGGGTTTCTGCTGCACAAGCACCCCGACAACGCGCAGGCGTTCTCCACCTCGCACGGAACCGCGCACGTCCTCTACCCGGAGGCGTCCCCGGAGCGCTGCACCGCGGCGCTGCTCCTTGAGGTGGATCCGGTCGCGCTCGTGCGCCGCGGCAAGGGAAAGGGCCGCGGCGGCGCCCCCGACGCGGCGCTCGCGCAGTATGTGAACGACCGGCCGTACGCCGCGTCGTCCCTGCTCGCCGTGGCGATCGGCCATGTGTTCTCCAGCGCCCTGCGCGGACAGTGCAAGGCCATGCCCGAGCGGGCCGGGCAGCCGATGCCGCTGCGCATCGAGGTGCCCGCGGTGCCCGCCCGCGGCGGGGCCGCGCTGGTGCGCCGGCTCTTCGAGCCGCTCGGCTGGACCACGGTGACGGCCGACCCGGTGGCGCTCGACGAGCAGTTCCCCGAGTGGGGCGACTCGCGCTACGTGCGTCTCGTCCTGGAGGGCGAGCTGCGGCTCGCCGAGGCGCTGCGGCACCTGTATGTGCTGCTGCCCGTGCTCGACGACGCCAAGCACTACTGGGTCTCGGCCGACGAGGTCGACAAGCTGCTTCGGGCGGGTGAGGGCTGGCTGCCCACGCACCCCGAGCAGAAGCTGATCACCAGCCGCTACCTCGCGCGACGTCGGGCACTCACCCGCAGCGCCATGGAGCGACTGGAACTGGTCCGGCTCGCCGACGCGGACGACACCGACGTGGAGGCCATCGACAACGCGGTCGACGAGGCGACGGACACCGAGGAGCAGCCCGTACCGCTGGCCGTTCAGCGGCGCGACGCCATCACCGCCGCGCTCAGGGCGGCGGGGGCCGGGCGGGTGCTCGACCTGGGCTGCGGGCAGGGCCAGTTGGTGCACGAGCTGCTCAAGGACACCCGGTTCACCGAGATCGTCGGTGTCGATGTGTCGATGCGGGCCCTGACGATCGCCGCCCGGCGCCTCAAGACCGACCGGATGGGCGAGCGCGAGGCCGCCCGCGTCACGCTGCTCCAGGGCTCGCTCGCGTACACCGACAAGCGGCTCAAGGGGTATGACGCGGCGGTCCTCAGCGAGGTCATCGAGCACCTCGACCTGCCGCGGCTGCCCGCACTGGAGTACGCGGTGTTCGGCTCCGCGCGACCGAGGACCGTCCTCGTGACGACGCCGAACGTCGAGTACAACGTCCGCTGGGAGACCCTGCCCGCCGGGCACGTCCGGCACGGCGACCACCGCTTCGAGTGGACCCGCGAGGAGTTCCGCACCTGGGCGCGCGCGGTGGCCGAACGGCACGGCTACGACGTGGAGTTCGAGCCCGTAGGACCCGACGACCCGGAGGTCGGCCCGCCCACCCAGATGGCCGTCTTCACCTCGACCGACCGGACCCCGACCGACCGGACCCCGACCGACCGGACCCCGACCGACCGGACCCCGACCGACCGGACCCCGACCGACCGGACCTCGACCGACCCGAGTCCGAAGGAGGCGAAGGCCGCATGACCACCACCCCCGGTTCCCACGCTCGTACGCTCCCCGTCACCGACCTGTCCCTCGTCGTCCTCGTCGGCGCCTCGGGGTCCGGCAAGTCGACGTTCGCGCGGCGGCACTTCAAGCCCACCGAGATCATCTCCAGCGACTTCTGCCGTGGGCTCGTCGCCGACGACGAGAACGACCAGAGCGCCAGCCGCGACGCCTTCGACGTGCTCCACTACATCGCGGGCAAGCGCCTCGCGGCCGGGCGGCTCACCGTCGTCGACGCGACCAACGTCCAGCAGGAGAGCCGCAAACAGCTCGTCGACCTGGCGCGGCAGTACGACGTGCTGCCCATCGCCATCGTCCTCGACATCCCCGAGGAGGTCTGCGCCGCGCGCAACGCGGAGCGCGCCGACCGCGCCGGCATGCACCGCCGCGTCATCTCCCGGCACACCCGCGAACTGCGGCGCTCCCTGCGTCACCTGGAGCGCGAGGGCTTCCGCAAGGTCCACATCCTGCGCGGCGCGGAAGAAGCCGACAGCGCCGAGGTCGTACGCGAGAAGCGCTACAACGACCTCACGCACCTCACGGGCCCCTTCGACATCATCGGCGACATCCACGGCTGCGCCTTTGAGCTGGAGACGCTGCTCACCAGGCTCGGTTACGCGGACGGTGTGCACCCCGACGGCCGTAAGGCGGTGTTCGTCGGCGACCTCGTCGACCGGGGGCCCGACTCCCCGGGCGTCCTGCGCCGCGTCATGTCGATGGTCAAGTCGGGCCACGCGCTGTGTGTGCCCGGGAACCACGAGAACAAGTTCGGCCGTTACCTCAAGGGCAGAAAGGTCCAGCACACGCACGGCCTCGCCGAGACCGTCGAGCAGTTCGCGGGCGAGAGCGAGGAGTTCAGGCGGGAAGTCGCGGAGTTCGTCGACGGCCTCGTCAGCCACTACGTCCTCGACGGGGGCAAGCTCGTGGTGTGCCACGCGGGCCTGCCCGAGAAGTACCACGGCCGCACGTCCGGGCGGGTGCGCTCGCACGCGCTGTACGGGGACACGACCGGCGAGACCGACGAGTTCGGCCTGCCCGTGCGCTACCCGTGGGCCGAGGACTACCGGGGCAGCGCGGCCGTCGTCTACGGCCACACGCCGGTCCCGCAGGCCACCTGGCTCAACAACACCATCTGCGTCGACACCGGCGCCGTGTTCGGCGGCAAGCTGACCGCGCTGCGCTGGCCGGAGCGCGAACTCGTCGACGTACCCGCCGAGAAGGTCTGGTACGAGCCGTTGAAGCCGCTGCGGACCGAGGCGCCCGGCGGGCAGGACGGGCGGCCGCTCGACCTCGCCGACGTGCACGGACGGCGGGCCGTCGAGACCCGGCACGCGGGACGCGTCGCCGTGCGCGAGGAGAACGCGGCGGCGGCCCTGGAGGTCATGAGCCGCTTCGCCGTCGACCCGCGCCTGGTCCCGTACCTGCCGCCGACGATGGCGCCGACGGCCACGTCACGGGAAGACACCCGCGGCGGAGCCGCTGATGGACACTTCCTGGAGCACCCCGCCGAGGCCTTCGCCCAGTACGCCGCCGACGGAGTGGGGCGCGTCGTGTGCGAGGAGAAGCACATGGGCTCGCGCGCCGTGGCCCTGGTGTGCCGGGACGCGGGCGTGGCGCGCGAGCGCTTCGGCGTCCTGGAGGGGCCCACCGGCGCGCTCTACACCCGTACCGGACGGTCCTTCTTCGCCGACGAGCAGGTCACCGAGGAGATCCTCGGCCGGGTGCGCGCCGCCGTCACGGACGCAGGCCTGTGGGACGAACTCGACACGGACTGGCTGCTGCTCGACACGGAGCTGATGCCCTGGTCGCTCAAGGCGTCGGGCCTGCTGCGCTCGCAGTACGCCGCCGTGGGCGCCGCGTCCGTTGCCGTGTTCCCGGGTGCCATCGCCGGCCTGGAAGCGGCGGCGGCGCGGGGCGTCGACGTGGGTGAACTGCTCGGCAGGCAGCGTGAACGGGCCGAAGACGCGGCCGCGTTCACGGACGCCTACCGGCGCTACTGCTGGACGACGGACGGGCTCGACGGGGTGCGGCTCGCGCCGTTCCAGATCCTGGCCGTGCAGGGCCGGTCGCTGGCCGCGCTGCCGCACGACGAGCAGCTCGCCCTCATCGACCGCATGGTCGAGCACGACGGGTCCGGGCTCCTGCAGACCACCCGGCGGCTCTTCGTGGACACCGGCGACGAGGCGTCGGTGAGCGCCGGTGTCGACTGGTGGCTGGAGATGACGGGCCGCGGCGGCGAGGGCATGGTCGTCAAGCCGGTCGAGGCGCTCACGCGCGACGGCAAGGGCCGTCTCGTACAGCCGGGCATCAAGTGCCGGGGCCGCGAGTACCTGCGGATCATCTACGGTCCCGAGTACACGCGCCCCGACCACCTGGAACGCCTGCGCGGCCGCTTCCTCGGGCACAAGCGCTCGCTCGCCGTCCGCGAGTACGCGCTCGGCCTGGAGGCGCTCGACCGGCTCGCGGACGGGGAGCCGCTGTGGCGCGTCCACGAAGCGGTGTTCGCGGTCCTCGCGCTCGAGTCGGAGCCGGTCGACCCGAGGCTGTGAGCGCGCGGATGTGAGCCGCCACCCAGCTCCTTGATTGCACGGGCACGGGCCGTCCGGCCGGGGAAAGATGGATCCATGGGATTCCACGTCGACTCCGAGGCCGGGCGGCTGCGCCGCGTCATCCTGCACCGCCCCGATCTGGAGCTCAAGCGGCTCACCCCGAGCAACAAGGACGCGCTGCTCTTCGACGACGTGCTGTGGGTGCGCCGCGCGCGGCAGGAGCACGACGGGTTCGCCGACGTGCTGCGCGACCGCGGTGTGACCGTGCATCTCTTCGGCGACCTGCTCACCGAGACGCTCGCCATCGGGGACGCCAGATCCCTCGTCCTCGACCGGGTATTCGACGAGAAGGAGTACGGGCCGCTCGCCATCGACCACCTCAGGGCCGCCTTCGAGACGATGCCGGCCACGGACCTGGCCGAGGCGCTGGTCGGCGGCATGACCAAGCGGGAGTTCCTCGACCGGCACCCCGAGCCGACGTCGGTGCGCTTCCACGCCATGGACCTCGACGACTTCCTGCTCGGCCCGCTGCCCAACCACCTCTTCACCCGCGACACCTCGGCCTGGATCTACGACGGCGTCTCCATCAACGCGATGCGGTGGCCCGCCCGGCAGCGCGAGACCGTCCACTTCGAGGCGATCTACCGGCACCATCCGCTGTTCCGCGACACGGGCTTCCACCTGTGGTCGGAGGGGCAGGCCGACTACCCGTCCACGATCGAGGGCGGCGACGTCCTGGTGATCGGGCAGGGCGCCGTCCTCATCGGGATGAGTGAGCGCACCACCCCGCAGGCCGTCGAGATGCTGGCGCACAAGCTGTTCGCGGCGGGCTCCGCGCAGACGATCGTGGCGCTCGACATGCCGAAGCGCCGGGCGTTCATGCATCTCGACACCGTGATGACGATGGTCGACGGCGACACGTTCACGCAGTACGCGGGGCTCGGCATGCTGCGCTCGTACACCATCGAACCGGGTGTGGGGGAGCGGGAGCTGAAGGTCACGGACCATCCGCCCGAGCACATGCACCGGGCCGTCGCGGCCGCGCTCGGCCTCAGCGAGATCCGGGTCCTGACCGCCACGCAGGACGTGCACGCGGCCGAGCGGGAGCAGTGGGACGACGGGTGCAACGTGCTGGCCGTGGAGCCGGGCGTCGTCGTCGCCTACGAGCGCAACGCCACGACGAACACCTATCTGCGCAAGCAGGGCATCGAGGTCATAGAGATCCTCGGCAGCGAGCTGGGGCGCGGGAGGGGCGGCCCGCGCTGCATGAGCTGCCCGGTCGAGAGGGACCCTGTAGAGGGGCCTCGTGGGGAGGCCTGACCCTGGAATCCTGTATAGAAATGTGGAACGTCGTATAGACTTCCAGTATCTCCGATGCCCCAGCCCTTTTACGCGTACCCCAGGAGCGCCCCATGGCGACAGTCCGTCCCGACCTCACCGGCCGCCACTTCCTCAAGGAGGTGGACTTCACCGCCGAGGAGTTCCGCGGCCTGATCGACCTCGCCGCCGAGCTGAAGGCGGCCAAGAAGGCGGGGACGGAGGCGCGGCACCTCGCGGGCCGGAACATCGCGCTGATCTTCGAGAAGACCTCCACGCGTACGCGCTGCGCCTTCGAGGTCGCCGCGGCCGACCAGGGCGCGTTCACGACCTACCTGGACCCGTCCGGCTCGCAGATCGGCCACAAGGAGTCCGTGCGGGACACCGCCCGGGTCCTCGGCCGGATGTTCGACGCCATTGAGTACCGCGGGGACAGCCAGCCCGGCGTCGAGGAGCTCGCCGCGTACGCGGGCGTGCCGGTCTACAACGGTCTGACCGACGACTGGCACCCCACGCAGATGCTCGCCGACGTGCTCACGATGATCGAGCACTGTGACAAGCCGCTCGACCGGATCGCCTTCGCCTACCTCGGCGACGCCCGCTTCAACATGGGCAACTCGTACCTGGTGACGGGCGCGCTGCTGGGCATGGACGTGCGGATCGTGGCGCCGCGCGAGTACTGGCCGGCCGAGGAGATCGTCGCCGAGGCCCGCAAGCTCGCCGAGGCGAGCGGCGCCCGCGTCACACTCACCGAGGACGTCGCCGAGGGCGTCCGTGGCGCCGACTTCGTCGCCACCGACGTCTGGGTCTCCATGGGTGAGCCCAAGGAGGTGTGGGCCGAGCGCATAACGGCTCTCAAGCCGTACGCCGTGACGATGGACGTCCTGCGCGCCACCGGCAACGCGGACGTCAAGTTCCTGCACTGCCTGCCCGCCTTCCACGACCTGGGCACCAGGGTCGGGCGCGAGATCCACGAGACGTACGGCCTGGACTCGCTGGAGGTCACGGACGAGGTCTTCGAGTCGGCGCACTCGGTCGTCTTCGACGAGGCCGAGAACCGGCTGCACACCATCAAGGCGATCATGGTCGCCACGCTGGCCTGACGTCCCCCGGCAGGGGAGGGGGCTACTGCTCCGGGCTCGTCCGCTGCGCCGGTATCGCGGGAAGGGTGAACCAGACCGCCTTGCCGGACGCGGTGGGGCGATGGCCGCAGGACGCGCTCAGGGTGCGGATCAGCAGCAGGCCGCGCCCGTGCTCCTGCCACGGGTCCGGCTCCTCGTCCGGGCCGGGCAGGGTCAGATCGCCGGGCGGCGCGGGGTCCCCGTCGTGCACCTCGACCTGACAGCCCGACGGCAGCAGCTCGATCACCAGCTCGATGGGGCCCGACCCCGCCGTGTGCTCGACGGCGTTCGCCACCAGCTCGGCCGTGAGCAGCTCCGCCGTGTCGCTGTCGGCGGCGGGCGACTCGATCTCCGTCAGGGCCGTGCGCACCAGAGCGCGCGCGACCGGCACCGCGGCAGCGGTGTGCGGCAGCGCGATGCGCCAGGAAGTGGGGGCGGGCGGTGTGGGCACGGCGGGTCCGTTCAGGGTGCAGGTGTCCTGACAGGGGGCGACAGGGGCTGACAGCGGAGGGGCTGTCCTGCTTTCAACCATACGAAGGGTAATGCGTCGGTGAACAGAGCCGCCCGGCGACCTTTCTTCGGGACGTCCGGCTCTGGCCTCCCTGCACTTGCCCTGCAAGGGCTGTGGGCCCGCTGCCAGGATCGCGTATAGCGTACTCGTGACGGAAGTCACGAAGCGGTGATAACTTCATGGGGCGACGTGCCCCAGGCAGGCGCGCCGTCCCGTCCGCCGCCCCCGCCCGAGGAGGCCGCACCGCCATGAGTCCCTTCACCGGCTCCGCGCCCCGCACCGACGACTGGCGGCACCTGAGGTACGCCGTCGACGACGGGGTCGCCACCGTCACCCTGGCCCGCCCCGACAAGCTCAACGCGCTCACCTTCGGCGCCTACGCCGACCTGCGCGACCTGCTCGCCGAGCTGTCCCGTGAGCGCTCCGTACGCGCCCTCGTCCTGGCCGGAGAGGGGCGCGGCTTCTGCTCCGGCGGTGACGTGGACGAGATCATCGGCGCCACCCTCGCCATGGACACCGCCCAGCTCCTCGACTTCAACCGGATGACCGGCCAGGTCGTACGGGCCGTGCGCGAGTGCCCCTTCCCCGTGATCGCCGCCGTGCACGGCGTCGCGGCGGGCGCCGGCGCCGTCCTCGCACTCGCCGCCGACTTCCGTGTCGCCGACCCGAGCGCCCGCTTCGCGTTCCTCTTCACCCGCGTCGGCCTGTCCGGCGGCGACATGGGAGCCGCGTATCTGCTGCCCCGCGTCGTCGGCCTCGGCCACGCGACGCGCCTGCTCATGCTGGGCGAGCCGGTGCGCGCCCCGGAGGCCGAGCGCATCGGCCTGATCAGCGAGCTGACCGACGAGGGCCAGGTCGACGAGGCCGCGCAGGCCCTGGCCCGCCGTCTCGCCGAGGGCCCGGCCCTCGCGTACGCCCAGACCAAGGCGCTGCTCACCGCCGAGCTCGACATGCCGCTGGCCGCCGCCGTCGAAATGGACGCCGCGACCCAGGCCCTCCTCATGAACGGCGAGGACTACGCCGAGTTCCACGCGGCCTTCACGGAGAAGCGTGCACCCAAGTGGCGGGGGCGGTGACCATGGGACCCCTGCGCGTGGCCGTCATCGGCGGCGGACCCGGCGGCCTGTACGCCGCCGCCCTCCTCAAGCGGCTCGACCCGCGCCGCGACATCACGGTCTGGGAGCGCAACGCCCCCGACGACACCTTCGGCTTCGGCGTCGTCCTCTCCGACGAGACGCTCGGCGGCATCGAGCACGCCGACCCCGTCGTCCACGCCGCGCTCCAGGCCGAGTTCGTGCGCTGGGACGACATCGACGTCGTGCACCGCGGCACCCGTCACACCTCGGGCGGCCACGGCTTCGCCGCGCTCGGCCGCCGCAGGCTCCTCGAAATCCTCCACGAGCGCTGCCGGCAGCTCGGCGTGAACCTCCGCTTCCGCTCGGAAGCCCCGTCGGCAGCCGACCTCGCCCGCGACCACGACCTCGTCGTCGCCGCCGACGGAGTGCGCAGCGCGACCCGCGAGGCCCACGCCGACGCGTTCCGGCCGCACATCGAGGAGCACCGCTGCCGCTACATCTGGCTCGCCGCCGACTTCGCGTTCGACGCCTTCCGCTTCGAGACCGCCGAGACCGAGCACGGCGTCATGCAGCTGCACGGATACCCGTACTCGGCGAGCGACAGCACCGTCATCGTCGAGATGCGCGAGGAGGTCTGGCGGGCGGCCGGTTTCGACGGGCCCGACGTGCGCGAGTCCGTCGAGCGCTGCGCCAAGATCTTCACCGAGGCACTCGGCGGCCGTGGCCTGAGGTCGAACAAATCCGCCTGGACCGCGTTCCGCACGGTCGTGAACGAGAAGTGGTCGCACGGGAACGTCGTCCTCGTCGGCGACTCCGCGCACACCGCGCACTTCTCCATCGGCTCCGGCACCAAGCTCGCCGTCGAGGACGCCCTCGCGCTCGCCGCCTGCCTCCAGGAGCAGCCCACCACGGCCGAGGCGCTCTCCGCGTACGAGGCGGAGCGGCGGCCCGTCGTCGCCTCCACGCAGCGCGCGGCCCGCGCCAGCCTGGAGTGGTTCGAGAATCTCGGCCTCTATCTCGACCAGCCCTCACGCCAGTTCGCGTTCAACCTCCTCACCCGCAGCCGCCGCGTCACGCACGACAACCTGCGCCTGCGTGACCCCCGCTTCACCGAGGCCGTCGAGCGCGACTTCGGCTGCCCGCCCGGCACGCCCCCGATGTTCACGCCGCTGCGCCTGCGCGAGCTGACCCTGCGCAACCGCGTCGTCGTCTCGCCCATGGACATGTACTCGTCCCAGGACGGCGTCCCCGGCGACTTCCACCTCGTCCACCTCGGCACGCGGGCCCTCGGCGGCGCCGGACTCGTCATGACCGAGATGGTGTGCGTCAGCCCCGAGGGCCGCATCACCCCGGGCTGCGCCGGTCTCTACACGCCGCAGCAGGCCGCGGCCTGGCGCCGCGTCACCGAGTTCGTGCACGCCCAGGCCCCCGGCACGGCGATCGGCGTCCAGCTCGGGCACTCCGGCCGCAAGGGCTCCACGAAACTGATGTGGGAAGGCATCGACGACCCGCTCCCCGACGGGAACTGGCCGCTGGTCGCCGCCTCCCCGCTCCCGTACAAGCCGGGCAGCCAGATTCCGCACGAGCTGACGCGGGACGAACTCGCCGATGTCCGCGAGCAGTTCACGTCCGCCGCCGTGCGTGCCGCCGACGCCGGCTTCGACCTCCTCGAACTGCACTGCGCCCACGGCTATCTGCTGTCCGGCTTCCTGTCGCCGCTGAGCAATCACCGGACCGACGCGTACGGCGGCTCGCTCACGAACCGGCTGCGCTTCCCCCTCGAAGTCTTCGACGCCGTACGCGAAGTGTGGCCCGGTGACCGGCCCATGACCGTCCGGATCTCCGCCACCGACTGGGCGGAGGGCGGCACCGACGCGGCCGACGCCGTAGAGATCGCCCGCGCCTTCGCCGCGCACGGCGCAGACGCGATCGACGTGTCGACCGGCCAGGTCGTCGCCGACGAGAAACCCGCCTACGGACGCTCCTACCAAGTGCCGTTCGCGGACCGGATCCGCAACGAGACCGGGATCCCGGTGATCTCGGTCGGCGCGATCTCCTCGTGGGACGACGTCAACTCGCTGATCCTGGCCGGGCGCACCGACCTGTGCGCGCTGGCCCGGCCCCACCTCTACGACCCGCACTGGACCCTGCACGCGGCGGCCGAACAGGGCTACGCGGGCCCCGGTGTCGCCTGGCCGAAGCCGTACGAGGCGGGCAGCAGGCCACCGCAGACCGGACGTCTGGACGCGCCCAAGCCCCGGCTCACGCTGGGTGGTTGACGGTGGTGAACGCCGCCCCCGCGTCCCGCAGCCGCTCGTGCAGCGCCCGGAACACGCTCGCCGAGCGGGTCCCCGGCCACCGCGCAGGCAGCAGCCCGGCGGGCAGCCCCGGGTCGGCGTACGGCAGATGGCGCCAGGAGTCGAGGGCGAGGAGGTAGTCCCGGTACGCCTCCTCCGGAGCCGCGTCGCCGGGGGAGCGGGCCTGCCAGGCGGCGAGCACCGGCGCGTGCTCGTCCAGGAACGCCTCGTGCAGCGCGGCGAGACGGTCCAGGTCCCACCAGCGCGCGACCGCGTCCGCCGTCGCCGCGAACCCCAGGTGCTCGCCGCGGAACAGATCGACGTACGGGGAGAGCCCGAGGCGCTCCAGGGTGTGCCGGGTCTCCTCGTGCAGGCCCGCCGGGGCGATCCACACGCCGGGCGCCGCCGAGCCGAAGCCGAGCCCGGCAAGGCGTGAGCGCAGGACGTGCCGCTTGGCGCGCTCGGCCTCCGGCACGGAGAACACCGCGAGCACCCAGCCGTCCGCCCCGTCGGCCGGCGCCCCGTAGATGCGCCGGTCGCCGTCGTCCAGAAGCTGCCGCGCGGCCGGCGACAGTGCGTACCCGGCGGCTCCCGACCCCGTGCGCTCCGGCAGGAGCAGCCCGCGCCGCTTGAGGCGGGACACGCAGGACCGCACGGCGGGCGCGTCGACGCCGACCGCGCCGAGGAGACGGATCAGCTCGGCGACCGGCACGGCGCCGGGGAAGCCGCGCCCGTAGGCGCCGTAGAGGGTGACGATCAGGGACCGGGGAGTGTGCAGGTCGGACACGTGGTCACTCTAGATCGCCGGTGGAGCGCAGCCGGAACCGCTGCAGCTTCCCGGTCGCCGTGCGCGGCAGCGCGTCCAGAAACACGATCTCGCGCGGGCATTTGTACGGCACCAGCTCGGCCTTCACGAACGCCCGCAGCGCGTCCGGGTTCCGGCGGGCGCCCTCGCGCAGCACGACGTAGGCGACCGCGATCTGCCCGCGCTCGTCGTCGGGGCGGCCCACCACCGCGGTCTCCGCGACGTCCGGGTGCCGCAGCAGCGCGTCCTCGACCTCGGGGCCCGCGATGTTGTACCCCGCGGAAATGATCATGTCGTCGGCGCGGGCGACGTACCGGAAGTAGCCGTCGGGATCGCGGACATACGTGTCCCCGGTGACGTTCCAGCCGTCGCGGACGTAGGTCGTCTGCCGCTCGTCGGCGAGGTAGCGGCAGCCGACCGGGCCGCGTACGGCGAGCAACCCCGGTTCCCCGTCCGGTACTTCGGCCCCGGTCGCGTCGATCACGCGCGCCTGCCAGCCGGGTACGGGCACGCCCGTCGCCCCGGGGCGGATCGCGTCGTCGGCGGCGGATATGAAGATGTGCAGGAGTTCCGTGGCGCCGATGCCGTTGATGATGCGGATCCCGGTCGCCTCGTGCCAGGCGCGCCAGGTCGCGGCCGGCAGGTTCTCGCCCGCCGAGACGCACCGCCGCAGCGAGGAGAGGGCGCGCCCGTCGGTGCCGTCGATCCCGTCGAGGAGCGCGCGGTACGCGGTCGGCGCGGTGAACAGGACGGACACCCCGTGCTCGGCGATGGCGGGCAGCAGCTGCCGCGGCCCGGCCTGTTCCAGCAGCAGCGACGAGGCGCCGGCCCGCAGCGGGAAGATGACGAGACCGCCGAGCCCGAACGTGAAACCGAGCGGCGGGCTCCCCGCGAACACGTCGTCCGGCCTCGGCCGCAGGACATGGCGCGCGAACGTGTCGGCGATGGCCAGGACGTCCCGGTGGAAGTGCATGCAGCCCTTGGGGCGCCCGGTCGTGCCCGAAGTGAACGCGATCAGGGCGACATCGTCGGAGGCGGTCGCCACGGCGTCGTACGTCTCAGGCTGTCCACAGCCGCGCCGCAGGAGGTCGTCGGGCCCCTCGCCGCAGAACGGTGTGACGCGCAGCCCGGGTACCTCGGCCTTCAGCAGGTCGTCCATGGTCCTGGCGTCGCACAGCGCGTGCGTGACCCGCGCGAGGGAGCAGATCGTCGCCAGCTCCTGCGACCGTGCCTGCGCGAGGACGGTGACGGCGACCGCGCCCGCCTTCATCACGGCCAGCCAGCAGGCCGCGAGCCAGGGCGTGGTGGGGCCGCGAAGGAGTACCCGGTTGCCCGGGCGCACGCCCAGCTCGGCGCTGAGTACGTGCGCGATCCGGTCGACGCGGCGGAGCAGTTCCCCGTACGTCCACACCTGACCGTCGCCGGTGCGGAACGCGGGACGCTCCGCGCCGAACCGCTCGACGGTGCGGTCGAGCAGCTCGGCCCCGCAGTTGAGCCGCTGCGGATAGCGCAGTTCGGGGAGGTCGAAGACGAGGTCGGGCCAGAGTTCGGGCGGCGGGAGATGGTCGCGCGCGAAGGTGTCGACGTGGGCCGATGTGTGCTGCGGTGGAGCGTCTGTCATGGCCGTGCGCCCCCTTGTCATGGTGGGCTCGCGCAAACAGGTGTCGGTGGGCTCGCGGAACGAGCGTATCGTGATGGTGACGACAGTCAACGGTCCGCGATAACGTGACGGAGCCGGCCCGAGCCGCCGGCGAACCGGGAGGCGCCGACACATGACCGCACAGTCCGCAGCTCCGTCATTCTCGCTCGACCCAGCACAGACCGCCTGGTGTGCCGAGCTGTGCGCGCTCGCCGCCGAGCGGCTCGCACCCCTCTCCGAGAAGGGCGAGCCGGGGAAGGTGAACCGGCCGCTCGTCGCCGAGCTCGGCCGGCTCGGCCTCCTGGAGCGGCTGCTGCGCTCCGGCGCCCTCGACCTGTGTCTGATGCGCGAGTCCCTCGCCCGCGTCTGCACGGAGGCCGAGACCGCTCTAGCCCTTCAGGGACTCGGCGCCCACCCGGTGCACGCGTACGGCACCGACGCGCAGCGCGCGCAGTGGCTGCCGCGCGTCAGCGACGGCACGGCCGTCGCGGCCTTCGCCCTCAGCGAGCCGGGCGCGGGTTCCGACGCCGCGGCCCTCGCCCTGCGCGCCGAGCCCGACGGCACCGGAGGCTGGTGCCTCATCGGCGAGAAGACCTGGATCTCGAACGCCCCCGAGGCCGACTTCTACACCGTCTTCGCCCGTACGGCCCAGGGCGCCGGCGCCCGTGGCGTCACCGCCTTCCTGGTCCCGGCGGACCGCCCCGGCCTCACCGGCACCCCCCTCGACATGCTCTCCCCGCACCCCATCGGCTCCCTCGGCTTCGACGCGGTGCCGGTCACCGCCGAGGACGTGCTCGGTGAACCGGACCGCGGCTTCCGCGTCGCCATGACCACCCTGAACCTCTTCCGCCCGAGCGTCGGGGCCTTCGCCGTGGGCATGGCGCAGGCCGCGCTCGACGCGACGCTCGACCACACCGCCCGGCGCGACGCGTTCGGCGGCAAGCTGAAGGACCTCCAGACGGTCGCCCACCAGGTGGCCGATCTCGCCCTGCGCACGGAGGCGGCCCGCCTCATGGTCTACGCGGCGGCCTCGGCGTACGACGCGGGCGCCCCCGACGTGCCGCAGCGCGCCGCGATGGCGAAGCTCCTGGCCACCGAGACCGCCCAGCACGTCGTCGACACCGCCGTCCAGCTGCACGGCGCCCGCGCCCTGCAACGCGGCCACCTCCTCGAACACCTCTACCGCGAGGTGCGGGCACCCCGCATCTACGAAGGGGCCAGCGAGGTCCAACGCGCGATCATCGCCAAGGAGTTGTACGCGTGAGCGGTATCGAGCGGATCAATCCACCCGGACTCTCCCCGGCCACCGGCTTCTCGCACGCCGTCACCGCCACCGGCGGCCGCCTGGTCTTCCTCGCCGGACAGACCGCCCTCGACGCGGACGGCAAGATCACCGGCGACACGCTCCCGGAGCAGTTCGAGCGGGCCCTGACCAATCTCCTCACCGCACTGCGCCACGCGGGAGGCACTCCCGACACGCTCGCCCGCGTCACCGTCTACGCCACCGACGTCGCCGACTACCGCACCCACGCCCGTGAACTCGGGCGTATCTGGCGCGAGTCGGCGGGCCGCGACTATCCGGCGATGGCGGTGATCGGCACGACCCGGCTGTGGGACGAGCAGGCACTGGTGGAACTGGACGGTCTGGCGGTCGTGCCGGACTAGGGGGTGCCGGTCCCGGGCGACTACTCCTGCGGCAGGATCACCGCGCGCCCGCGCACCGTCCCGTCGTGCAGCCGCTGGTAGGCGGTGGGCGCGTCGTCGATGCCGTACGTCTCCACGTGCACGGAGACGACGTCGGCCCGCGCCAGGTCGAGCACCTCCATCAGCTCGCTGCGGCTGCCCCAGTAAGGGGCGGTCACCGACACCTCGTACGGTGTCGTGCCGAAGCCGACCGCGAGGCTGCCGCCGCCGAGGCCCACGACGGTGACATCGCCCTCGACCGCCACGCAGTCGCCCGCCATGGCCACCGTGGGTGCGGCCCCGACGAAGTCGAAGACCGCCTCGGCGCCCCTGCCGCCGGTCAACTCCCGTACCATTCCCACGGATTCGGCGTCCGACAGGATCGCCTCGTGGGCGCCCACCTCACGGGCGAGCGCCAGTTTCTCCTCGTTCACATCGAGCGCGATCACCCAGGCCGGGGACAGCTCGCGCAGGAGCTGGATCGCTACGTGCCCGAGCCCGCCCGTGCCGATCACGACGGCCGCCGACCCCGGCACCAGCTTCGGCAGCGACCGCTTGATCGCGTGGTACGGGGTCAGGCCGGCGTCGGTCAGCGGCACCGCCCGCACCGGGTCGAGGCCGCCGAGCGGCACGAGGTGGCGGGGGCCGTCCACGACCATGTACTCGGCCATGGCGCCGGGCGCGCCGAGACCGGGCGGGAAGATGCCGAGTTCCCTGGCGCGCAGACAGTAATTCTCCTTGCCCTGCGCGCACTTGGCGCAGGTGCCGCAGCCCCACGGCCCGTAGACGGCGACCTCGTCGCCGACCCCGACACCCGCCACCCCGTCACCCACCTCCGCGACCGTGCCGACGCCCTCGTGGCCGAGTGTGAGCGGCAGCGGGAAGCCCAGCTGCTCGGCGGGCAGGCTCATCACGGCGATGTCGGAGTGGCAGACACCGGCCGCCGTCACGCGCAGGAGCACCTGGCCGGGACCGGGGGCGGGCACGGGGATCCGCACGACTTCGGGGGCGGCACCCACCGCGCGGTACTGGACGGCCTTCATCAGCTCGGTCATCGTGCGTTCCTCCCGGGAGCGGTGCGGGGGCCCGGTGGCCGCCCTCCCGGGATGGATGTCACCGGGCGGCGCCCGTCACACCCGCGGATCCGCTCAGTGGTCCATGTGGGCCGCGATGTCCTCCGCGCACGCGCGCAGGGCCGGGACGTGCGCGCGCAGTTCGTCGGCGCCGGTCAGGGCGACGGCCGCGCCGAGCGAGACGGCGAGGCGCGGCGCCTCCCCGTGCGGGGAGGGCACGGCGACGGCGATGGACCGGACGCCGACCTCGTTCTCCTCGTCGACCTCGGCCCAGCCGCGTTCGCGCACGGCGTCGAGCTCCTTGCGGACCGCCGCCGGGTCGGTCACCGTGCGGCCGGTCACCGCGGCCAGCTCGGCCGCGAGCAGCTCGTCGCGCTCGCGCCCGGGCAGGCCCGCGACGAGGACCTTGCCGAGCGAGGTCGCGTGCCAGGCGTTACGGGTGCCCTCCGCGCTGCGCAGCTGGAGGTGCTGGGTGCCCTGCGCCGTGAGGACGAGCAGCACGTCCGTGTCGTAGAGGATGCCCGCGATGGCGGGCAGGCCCGTGCGGTCGGCGAGCCTGCGCATCGGCGCCGCCGCCGCGGAGTAGCCGGCCGGTGAGCGCTGGAAACCCCGCGACAGTTCGAGCACCCGGGCCCCCAGGGCGTAGCGCCGGGTGTCCTCGTCGTACGCCACGAACCGTTCGGCGGCGAGCCGGCCGAGGAGCCGGTGGGCGCTGCTGACCGGGAGCGCCGCGGCGCGGGCCGCGGCGCTCACCCCCAGGCCCGCGGGATGGTCGGCGAGCACGGTGAGGAGCCGCAGGCCCCGGCCGAGCATGTCGTCGCCGGACGTCGTGGTCACGCTGCTCGTCTCCCGTGTGCTGCGTCCGTACGCCGGGACCGGTCCCGGCGCACTCAGGTGGTGGTGGCAGCGGTGGGCTGCCGGTTCACCGTACCCGGGCGTGAACCGGACGGCCGGGGCTCGTGCACCGCCAGCATCAGCGCGGCCGAGACCAGCGCGCCCGCCGCCATGAACGCGAAGGCCCCCGCGTCGCCGAGCGACGTGCCGCGTACCCAGCCCACGAGATACGTCCCGGCGAACGAGCCGAGCGCGCCGAACGAGTTGACCAGCGCCACCGCCGCGCCCGAGACGCCCGCCGGGGCGAGCGTGGAGACGAGGGCGAAGTACGGGCCGTAGGGCGCGTACAGGCACAGCCCGGCCACCACGAGCAGCGCGAGCGCCACGGGGAAGTGGGACCCGGCCGCGTACGAGCCGAAGAGGGCGAGTCCGCCGACGGCGAGCCAGGGCCACACGGCCGCCTTGCGCCGCCCGCTGCGGTCGGACAGGCGCGAGTTGAGCAGCATGGCGACGACCGCGAACGCGTACGGCACGGCGGTCAGCAGACCGGTGGCGCCGATGCCCTCTCCGGAGCCCTTCTTCACGATCGACGGCAGCCAGAAGATGAAGCCGTACATGCCGAACGACCAGAAGAAGTACTGCACCGACATCAGCAGCACGGGGCGCGAGCGCAGGACCTTGCCGTACTCCTCGCGCAGGTTCCCGGAGGCGGCCGGAGCGGTGGCGCGGTCCTCGCGCAGAGCCTGAAGTTCGCCGGGCGCGACCCACTTGGCGTCCTCGGGGCGGTCCCTGATGAGGCGTAGGCAGAACAGGCCCCAGATGACCGAGGGCACGCCCTCGACGATGAACATCACGCGCCAGTCCGTCACCGACACCAGCCAGCCCGACAGGGCGGAGAGCCACATCACGGTGACCGGATTGCCCAGGATGAGCAGGGTGTTGGCGCGGCCGCGCTCGCCGTGCGTGAACCAGCGGCTGAGCAGCATCACCATCGACGGGAGCACCGCGCCCTCGACGACACCGAGCGCGAACCGCACGGCGATCAGCTGCCCCGGGCTGCTCAGCAGGCCCTGCACCACGGCGAGCAGTCCCCACAGCACGGTCGACCAGGCGACGAGGCGGCGCGCGCTGCGCTGCTCGGCGTAGATCGTGCCGGGGATCTGGAAGAAGAAGTAGCCGAGGAAGAACGACGCGGCGATGAGCGAGTCGAGGCCCGCGGACAGACGCAGCTCGTCGGCCATGCCGCCGGCGGACGCGATCGCGTAGTTGGACTTGTCGAGATAGGCGAGCGAGTACGTGATGAACGCGACCGGTATCAGGTGCCGGGCGCGGGTCGAGCTCCAGAAGCCGCCGGTGGACGGCCGGGAGGGCGACGGCGCTGTCATCCCTTGACCCCCTGTTTTCCGTGAGATGGAAAGTGTTTCACTGGGCGGGAAGACGTTACGAGGGAGTGGCGGCCGGGTCAATGGTTCGCCCGCCTGCCGCGACGCCAAGCAGCCGAAGGAGAAACCCGCGATGACCGAAACCGACGTGCTCGTCCCCTGGCCGCAGCTCGACCGGCGACACGGCCCCTGGCCCGACGGCGTCCGCGTCCACGTGTGGGACGGAGTGACGCCCGCGTCCGAACTCCCGCAGGACGCCCTGGACGCCGTGGAGTTCTGGGTCATGCCCTACGCGGTCCCCGACGCCGACCGCCTGCTGCCCCGGCTCCCGCGCCTGCGCGCCGTCCAGTCGCTCAGCGCCGGGGTCGAGAAGCTCCAGCCGCTGCTGCCCGAGGGCGTCACCCTGCACAACGGCCGCGGCCTGCACGACGCCTCCACCGCGGAGCACGCGCTGGGCCTCGTCCTCGCGGCCCAGCGCGAACTGCCCCGCTGGGCGGCCGACCAGGTGGCGGGCCGCTGGGACCCGCACTTCACGCGCTCACTCGCGGACAGCCGCGTCGCGATCGTCGGCTACGGCTCGATCGGCTCGGCCCTGGAGACGCGGCTCCTCGCCTGCGAGGCGGAGGTCGTCCGCGTCGCCCGGCGCGCCCGCCCCGACGAGCGGGTCCACGCGATCGCCGACCTGCCCGAACTGCTCCCCGGCCTCGACATCGTGGTCCTCGTCCTGCCCGAGAACCCGGCCACGGTCGGCCTGTTCGGCCCGAAGGAAATGGCCGCTCTGCCGGACGGCGCCCTCGTCGTCAACGTCGGCCGCGGCCGCACCCTCGACACCGAGGCCCTGCTCGCCGAGACCGCCACGGGCCGGCTGCGCGCCGCGCTCGACGTCACCGACCCGGAGCCCCTCCCCGCGGACCACGCCCTGCGCCACGCCCCCGGAGTCCTCCTCACCCCGCACGTGGCCGGAGGTTCGGCAGCCTTCCGCCCGCGCGCCGAGCGCCTGATCGTGGAGCAGATACGCCGATGGGCCGCGGAAGAGGAACTGCTCAACCTCTTCCCGCGGCCCTGAACGGCGCCCATCGCGTCAGATGTCCCGGAACGTCTCGATCTGCGCGCCAACGGAGTTGAGCCGTTCGGCCAGGTCCTCGTAACCGCGGTTGATCACGTAGACGTTGCGCAGCACGGACGTGCCCTCGGCGGCCATCATCGCGAGGAGCACGACGACGGCGGGGCGCAGCGCGGGCGGGCACATCATCTCGGCGGCGCGCCAGCGCGTCGGGCCCTCGACGAGGACGCGGTGCGGGTCGAGCAGCTGGAGGCGCCCGCCGAGCCGGTTCAGGTCGGTGAGGTAGATGGCGCGGTTGTCGTAGACCCAGTCGTGGATGAGGGTCTTGCCCTGCGCCGCCGCGGCGATGGCCGCGAAGAAGGGCACGTTGTCGATGTTGAGGCCGGGGAACGGCATCGGGTGGATCTTGTCGATCGGCGCCTCCAGTTTGGAGGGCCGGACGGTGAGGTCCACCAGGCGCGTGCGGCCGTTGTCCGCGAAGTACTCGGGCGTGCGGTCGTGGTCGAGGCCCATCTCCTCCAGGACCGCGAGCTCGATCTCCAGGAACTCGATCGGCACCCGCTTCACCGTCAGTTCGGACTCGGTGACCACCGCGGCGGCCAGCAGGCTCATCGCCTCGACCGGGTCCTCGGACGGCGAGTAGTCCACGTCGACGTCGATCTGCGGCACGCCGTGCACGGTGAGGGTGGTCGTGCCGATGCCCTCGACGCGTACGCCCAGGGCCTCCAGGAAGAAGCAGAGGTCCTGGACCATGTAGTTCGAGGACGCGTTGCGGATGACGGTGGCGCCGTCGTGGCGGGCGGCCGCGAGCAGCGCGTTCTCGGTCACGGTGTCGCCGCGCTCGGTCAGTACGATCGGCCGGCCGGGGGAGACCCCCGCCTCGACCTGTGCGTGGTAGAGCCCCTCGGTCGCCGTGATGTCCAGACCGAACCGGCGCAGCGCGATCATGTGCGGCTCGATGGTGCGGGTGCCGAGGTCGCACCCGCCCGCGTACGGCAGCTTGAAGTGGTCGAGGCGGTGCAGGAGCGGGCCGAGGAACATGATGATCGAGCGCGTGCGGCGGGCGGCGGCCGCGTCGATGGCGTCCATGTCGAGCGCGGCCGGCGGCACGATCTCCAGGTCGACGCCGTCGTTTATCCACCGGGTGCGGACGCCGATGGAGTTCAGGACCTCGAGGAGGCGGTAGACCTCCTCGATGCGGGCGACGCGGCGCAGGACGGTGCGTCCCCGGTTGAGGAGCGAGGCGCACAGCAGCGCCACGCAGGCGTTCTTGCTCGTCTTCACGTCGATCGCCCCGGACAGGCGACGGCCGCCGACCACTCGCAGGTGCATCGGACCCGAGTAGCCCAGGGAGACGATTTCGCTGTCGAGCGCTTCGCCTATGCGGGCGATCATCTCAAGGCTGATGTTCTGATTGCCGCGCTCGATGCGGTTGACGGCGCTCTGGCTGGTACCGAGCGCCTCGGCAAGCTGCGACTGTGTCCAGCCCCGGTGCTGACGGGCGTCACGGATGAGCTTGCCGATGCGTACGAGGTAGTCGTCTGCCATGTCGGCAGGCTATCTCAGATATGAGATGCCGCATTCCGGGGGGTCCATTGGAGTGACGGGCCGTCAATCGGCCCTGGTGGCGCGCGGGCGCGTGTGCGGGACGATGAGGGGGACGGTCCGCCGGTGGTGCGGCGGGACGGCTCGGCCAAGGCCGGGCATGACCAGTCCGGCCTCATGTATTAGAGTTATCTCGACATCGAGATATCTACAGAGGCACACCGCAGTCGCCAGGCTCGGTAAGGGTTACCTAACTTAGCCTTACCTTAGCGGATCGGCGGAATCGTCGTGGCGGCAGGATGCGGTGGAACGCGCACATATATGAAGGAGACTGTCGTGTCGGCGAACAGCTTCGACGCCCGCAGCACGCTGCGCGTGGGCGACGAGTCGTACGAGATCTTCAAGCTGGACAAGGTCGAGGGCTCCGCGCGCCTCCCTTACAGCCTGAAGGTTCTCCTTGAGAACCTGCTCCGCACCGAGGACGGCGCGAACATCACCGCCGACCACATCCGTGCGCTCGGCAGCTGGGACTCCCAGGCCCAGCCGTCCCAGGAGATCCAGTTCACGCCCGCCCGCGTGATCATGCAGGACTTCACCGGTGTGCCCTGTGTCGTGGACCTCGCCACCATGCGTGAGGCCGTGAAGGAGCTCGGCGGCGACCCGGCCAAGATCAACCCGCTGGCCCCGGCCGAGCTGGTCATCGACCACTCCGTCATCGCCGACAAGTTCGGCACCGCCGACGCCTTCGGCCAGAACGTCGAGCTGGAGTACGGCCGCAACAAGGAGCGCTACCAGTTCCTGCGCTGGGGCCAGACCGCCTTCGACGAGTTCAAGGTCGTCCCCCCGGGCACCGGCATCGTCCACCAGGTCAACATCGAGCACCTGGCCCGTACGGTCATGGTCCGTAACGGTGTTGCCTACCCCGACACCCTCGTCGGCACCGACTCGCACACCACGATGGTCAACGGCCTGGGCGTCCTCGGCTGGGGCGTCGGCGGTATCGAGGCCGAGGCCGCGATGCTCGGCCAGCCGGTCTCCATGCTCATCCCGCGCGTCGTCGGCTTCAAGCTCACCGGTGAGCTCAAGCCCGGCACCACCGCCACGGACCTCGTGCTCACGATCACCGAGATGCTGCGCAAGCACGGCGTCGTCGGCAAGTTCGTCGAGTTCTACGGTGAGGGCGTCGCCGCCACCTCCCTGGCGAACCGCGCCACCATCGGCAACATGTCGCCGGAGTTCGGTTCCACCGCCGCGATCTTCCCGATCGACGACGAGACGCTGAAGTACCTGAAGCTGACGGGCCGCGACGAGCAGCAGGTCGCGCTCGTCGAGGCGTACGCCAAGGAGCAGGGCCTCTGGCTGGACCCGGCCGCCGAGCCCGACTTCTCCGAGAAGCTGGAGCTCGACCTCTCCACGGTCGTCCCCTCCATCGCCGGCCCGAAGCGCCCCCAGGACCGCATCGTCCTCGCGAACGCCGCGCAGCAGTTCGCGCTCGACGTGCGCAACTACGTCGAGGACGACGACGAGGCGGGCAAGGAGTCCTTCCCGGCCTCCGACTCCCCGGCCGCCACCAACGGCGTCCCGTCGCGCCCGACCCTGGTCACGGCCCCCGACGGCTCGACGTACGAGATCGACCACGGCGCCGTCACCGTCGCCGCGATCACCTCCTGCACCAACACGTCGAACCCGTACGTGATGGTCGCCGCCGCGCTCGTCGCGAAGAAGGCCGTGGAGAAGGGCCTGACCCGCAAGCCGTGGGTCAAGACCACCCTCGCCCCGGGCTCGAAGGTCGTCACCGACTACTTCGACAAGGCCGGTCTGACGCCGTACCTGGACAAGGTCGGCTTCAACCTCGTCGGCTACGGCTGCACCACCTGCATCGGCAACTCGGGCCCGCTGCCCGAGGAGGTCTCGAAGGCGGTCAACGAGCACGACCTGGCGGTCACGTCGGTCCTGTCCGGCAACCGCAACTTCGAGGGCCGCATCAACCCCGACGTCAAGATGAACTACCTGGCGTCCCCGCCGCTGGTCGTCGCGTACGCCATCGCCGGTTCGATGAAGGTCGACATCACCAAGGACGCCCTGGGCATCGACCAGGACGGCAAGCCGGTCTACCTCGCGGACATCTGGCCGACGGAGGCCGAGGTCAACGACGTCGTCGCCAACTCCATCGGCGAGGACATGTTCAACAAGTCCTACCAGGACGTCTTCGCGGGCGACGCCCAGTGGCAGGCCCTGTCGATCCCGACCGGCAACACCTTCGAGTGGGACACCGAGTCCACCTACGTCCGTAAGCCCCCGTACTTCGAGGGCATGACGATGGAGACCACCCCGGTCTCCGACATCACGGGCGCGCGCGTCCTCGCCAAGCTGGGCGACTCGGTCACCACCGACCACATCTCCCCGGCCGGTGCGATCAAGGCCGACACCCCGGCCGGCCAGTACCTCACGGAGCACGGCGTCCAGCGCCGTGACTTCAACTCCTACGGCTCGCGCCGTGGCAACCACGAGGTCATGATCCGCGGCACGTTCGCCAACATCCGCCTGCGCAACCAGATCGCGCCGGGCACCGAGGGCGGCTACACCCGCGACTTCACGAAGGACGGCGCCCCCGTCTCCTTCATCTACGACGCCTCGCGCAACTACATCGAGCAGGGCACCCCGCTGGCCATCCTGGCCGGCAAGGAGTACGGCTCCGGCTCGTCCCGCGACTGGGCCGCCAAGGGCACCGCGCTCCTCGGCGTCAAGGCCGTCATCGCCGAGTCGTACGAGCGCATCCACCGCTCGAACCTCATCGGCATGGGCGTCCTGCCGCTCCAGTTCCCGGAGGGCGCCTCGGCCGAGTCCCTCGGCCTGACCGGCGAGGAGACCTTCTCCTTCACCGGCGTCGAGGAGCTCAACAACGGCACCACGCCGCGCACGGTCAAGGTCACCACCGACACCGGTGTGGAGTTCGACGCGGTCGTCCGCATCGACACCCCCGGTGAGGCGGACTACTACCGCAACGGCGGCATCATGCAGTACGTGCTCCGCAGCCTGATCCGGAAGTAAGCGGTCCGGCAAGGCGGTTGGGCCGCATCCCCGAGCTTTCGGGGGTGCGGCCCTTCGCGTGCGTCAGGCCTCGGCGCGCACCAGGCCGAGCAGGCCGGGGAAGCGCTTGTCCAGCTCGGCCCGGCGCAGGACGGCCGTGCGGCTGTTGCCGTGGTCGACCATGCGCAGCAGGCCCGCCTCGCGCATCACCTTGAAGTGGTGCGAGGTCGTCGACTTGGAGACGGGCAGTTCGAAGTAGGCGCAGGTGTGTTCGGTGTCCGCCGGTTCTCTCAGGAACTGGGCGATCACCCCGAAGCGCAGCGGGTCGGCGAGTGCGTGCAGGATCGTGCGCAGGTCCATCTCGGCCGGTGTGGGGTGGCCGTCCTCGTCCGGCATGGTGTGTCCCTTCGTCCCGACCGTCGCCCAGGTTCTACTTCCATCATACCTCTCTGTCGTGCGAAGGTCAGGTTCGATCAATTGCGAACCTCCGTCCGCCCTCACTCCTTCGGGGGCTCCCGCGCGGGTCCGGAACAACCACCCTCCCCGTCGCGCCCGTTGAGGGGGTGTGGCATCAGGGGATGGGTCTGAGGCTCGGTGCGGGGATCGCACGACTGCTGCGCGGGCCTGTGGGGACGTCGCGGGCGGACATGGCGCGTCGCGCGCGGCGATGAGGTGCCGGGCCAACCGTTCCGGCGGAAGCGAGACGAGGTCCGGCGTTCGATTGGCCTGAACTCCCCACGGCTGTACGGCACTTGATTCGACTCTTGATGCCTGCCCTTATGGTGGAAGGCGTTCCGTGACGTATGCGCGTCGAGAAACGTACGCCGACGCAGGTGGCCGACGGGGGTGGGCAGTGGATCCGGGGACAGTGGGACTGCGGATCGCGTCGGCGGTGGTGGTGCCGTTGCTGAAGCGGCTCGTGCTGCCCCCGCCCAAGGCCCCGGGAGCCGAGTTCACCGAAGGGCCCGTGCGCATCCAGGGCCTGCTGTCCTTCGTGGGGGACCACCCCACCGTCAGCCGGGACGATCTGCACCGGCTCGCCCGGGAGCTGGTGCGGCGTGCGGTGCGCGCGGCCGGTCCCCACGAGCGGCCCGTCGAGGACGACGAGCACGACGCCGTCGGCCAGGCCCTGACCCGGACCCTGTTCGCCTTCGGCGAGCTGGACATGGACGACGTACAGATCTTCCTCATGGGGCCCGAGAAGCTGGCCGCCGCGCTGTCCCGGCAGGCAGGCCCCGACACCCGCCGGCTCCTGACCCGGGACGCGGCCCTCTTCCACGACCGCCTCCTGGAGACGGCCTGTGTGCACCTGGTGCGGTTCTTCACGCAGCGGCCTGGGTTCGACGCCCGGGCGCGGCTCGCGGACGCCCGCGAACTGCGCGACGTCCACCGGACGTTGGAGGTCGTGTTGCGCAGGGTGTCGGGCGACGACCGGGCCACCCTCGACGGGCGATTCGAGGAGAGTTACGCGCAGTACGTTGTCCGGCGACACGGCACTCTCACCATCTACGGAGTCGACCTGCGCGACCCCGGAGGCCTGGAATGGCCCCTGGACACCGCCTACTTGAGTCTGCGCGCCGTCGCCGCCCCGGCCCCCGGCAGCGAGTCCGACGATCCCGGCGACGAGCCGGAGAGCGGACTGGAGGAGAGCGTCGAGGAGGCCCTCGCCACCCGCGGCCGCGTCCTGCTGCACGGCTTGGCCGGCACCGGAAAGACGACCCTCGTGCAGTGGCTCGCGCTCACCACCGCGCGGCAGGACAGCGTGCCCGGCAACCTGCCGCAGCTCCTGGGCCGCGTCCCCTTCGTGCTCCCGCTGCGCAACCTCGCCCGCGAAGGCGCAGGGCTCCCGCTGCCCGACGACTTCCTGCGCTGGATGGACTGCCCGCTGGTCGGCACCGAACCCGACGGCTGGGCCACCCGCGTGCTGCAGAACGGCCGCGGCCTGATCCTCGTCGACGGCCTGGACGAGATCCCCAAGGCCGACCGCACCCGCACCCGGAACTGGCTGCGCGAGCTCCTCGGCATCTTCCCCGGCAACCTGTGGCTGGCCACCACCCGTCCCTCCGCGCTCGGACCCGGCTGGCTGCGGCGGGAGGACTTCCACGAGTTCACCCTCGACGCGCTGCGCCCGGCCGACCTGCGCAGCTTCATCGGCCGCTGGCACGAGGCGGCCGACGCGCGCCCGGGACTCGGCGACGAGCTGATCCAGGCGCTGCGCGCGAGCCCCGGCCTGAGCAGGCTCGCCACCAACCCGCTGATGTGCAGCCTGATCTGCGCCCTGCACCGCGAGCGCCGCGGATTCCTGCCGCGCGGCCGCGCCGCCCTCTACAAGGCCGCGCTGTCCATGCTGCTGGAGCGGCGCGACATGGAAAGGGAGTTGTACGGACGCGGCGGCGGACCCGAGCTGGACGAGGAGGCCGCCACCGAGCCTCTCAAGCGCCTCGCGTACTGGCTGATCCGCAACGAGCGCACCCAGATCGAGCGGGACGACGCCGTGGACGTGATGCGCCGCCTCCAGCCCCAAGTGCCCAGCCTGGACAGCCTCGGAGAACCCGAGGACGCCCTCCAGTACCTGCTCGAACGCTCCGGTCTGCTGCGCGAACCCGTCGCGGGCGCCGTGGACTTCATCCATCGCACGTTTCAGGACTACCTGGGCGCCAAGGCTGTATTGGAGGAGCGTGACTTCGGCATGCTGGTGAGGAACGCTCATGTCGATCACTGGGAGGACGTGGTCCAGATGGCCGTCGCGCAGGCCGACCACAACGGGCGCGCCGATCTGCTGATGCGGCTGAGCGACCGCGGCAACCGGGAGAAGGACGACACCGTCCGGGCCCGGTTACGTCTCCTCGCCCTCGCCTCCCTGGAGCAGGCGACCCGTCTGCAACCCGCCGTGCGGCAGACCATCGAGGCCGAGGCCGCGCGCATGCTGCCACCGCGCAGCCTGCGCCAGGCCCGGGTTCTCGCACGCACGGGGCCCCTCCTGCTCGGCCTGTTGCCGCGCGCCGACGCACTCGACGGCGATGAGGAACTCGCCACGGTCCACGCCATCTGCCAGATCGGCGGGGACTCCGCCATCCCCCGGCTGCGCGAGTTCCTCGACACCCGCCAGTCGGCCGTACGCGCTCAACTCCTCGGTCACTGGGACCGGTTCGACACCGACACTTACGCCGAGGAGATCATCCGGCCGCTGCTGGCCACCTCCCCGGCCGAGTCGGTCACCGTGCGCTCGGCGGCCGAGCTCGCCGCCCTCGCCGCGATGCCGGGCTGCGAACGAGTGGGTATCCACGGCGACTTCGACCCGGAGGCCGTCCGAGCCGCTCTCGACCCGGCCCGGCTGCGCGAACTGCGACTGCGCGGAGCCCGGCAGCTGCGCGACCTGACGCTGCTCGACGACTTCGGCGCCCTGGAAGAACTCACCCTGCAGGGCTGCCGCAACCTCACGGACCCCGCCCCGCTCACCCGGCTGCCCGGGCTGCGCGGCCTCACCCTCGCCGACCTGCCGCAGTTCGAGGCGTTGTCCGACCTGGCGGGCTGCCCCGGCCTGGACGCCCTGCACCTGGGGCCCCAAGTACCCTGGCGCGGCCTCGCCGAACTGCCCTTCCTCGACCGGCTGCGGGTCCTCGCGCTGCCCCAGGGCACCGTGGAGCTGGCCGAGCTCGCCCGCTGCACGGCGCTGAGGGAACTGCGCCTGCACGAGGCCGGCGACAAGCTGCTCCCCGACGACTGGGGCAAGACCCTCGCCACCCTGACGACGCTGCGCACGCTGACCGTGTCGCCGGAGCAGCTGAGCGTGCTGTTGTTCGGCCAGCGCGCGCAGATATCCGCGGTCACCCACCTCTACGTGTACGCGAAACCCGGGTCATCCGTGTCGCTGCGGCGCATCGCCCGCTGGCTGCCCGGCCTGTCGGAGCTCCACCTCACCCAGGGCACCGACATAGACCTGGCGCCGCTGAAGGGCATGAGCGCACTGCGCCGGGTGCGGCTCGCCTACGCGCGCAACGTGAGCGGGGCCGAGGAGTTGCCCGACGGAGTCGACCTGGAGATATATCCGCATCCCTGACGCGCCGCCTTGACGCACCTTGACGCACTTTCCTGACGCACTGCCCTGCCCTTCCGGACCGCGACCGCCCGCGTGATCCTCTGGCGAGAGATCCATTACGCCGGTAAGTTCGGTGGTACGAGAGGCAGTTGTGCACACCGAGGGGAACCGGGACACTTCTGATGGGCAGGTCGCCAGTGCCATTTCTGTACGCGCGCGACCCGTTGGTGCGTTCCCTCGTCCCCGCCCTCACCGGCCTCGCCTACGACGAACGGGCCCGCAGGAAGCGGGAGTTCGGCGACGATGTGCCCGTCGTCCTGATCACCGGTCAGCACGGCACGGGCCGCAGCGCCGTCCTCGACGGGCTCGCCCGGCACTACCACCGCAGACTCGCCCTCGCCCATGTGCGCGTGGTGCCCGCGGGCACCACCACCGCACCGGACGCCGCACGGCCCGCCCCGGCGGGCGGTCCCGAACCGGCAGGTGCCGCCGACCTGGTGGAGATCGTCGAGCGGTTGGTGTGCGCGTTCACCCCCACGCTCGCCCGGTTCCCCGTGCTGGTCCCCGGCCTGTTCGCCGTCACCGGCTGGCACGCCGGCGACGTCGAGGAGCGGGACGCCCTCTGCGCTCGCCACGCCCGCCTGCTGATCGCCTGCGGCCTGCGTACCGGCGACGAGCGCGACGTGGCACGCGAGTGGTCCGCGCAGGTGGAGGCGTCCGTCGCGGCGCACGCCGACGGCGCGGCCGACGCCGCCGAGGAGGCAGACTCCCTGCCGGTCACCCGGGCCGTCCTGCGCGAACTCGACGCTCTGCGCCCAGCGGGCGCAGCCCGCCGGTGGTACGCCAAGCGGCACCCCCTCGCCGACGATGCCGCAGGCGGCGACGGTGCGGAGGGAGCCGACGGCGGCCGGGACCCGCTGGTGCAGCTCGGCCGCCGCTTCCACCGCGGCGGCGACTACCGGCGCGCTGTCGAGTCCGACCTCATGGCGGCCTTCCTCCAGGAAGTCGGCGCGGCCTATGGCTGGGTGCACCTCCTGAACCGTGACCCCTGGCCACTCATCCTGCTCGACGAGGCGCACACCCCCGCAGGGCAGCGCTTCCTGGACCTGCTCCTCGAACACCGCGCCGCGCCGCAGCGGCCCGGCCGCGACCGCATCACCGTCGTCGCCGCCCGCCTCGGCGACCTCCCCGAGGACGAGGCCCCGCACGCCGTACGCAGGGAACTCGCCGACCTGCTGCCTCCTGCGGGCGGCCCGCAGGGCGACCACGCCGCCCAGGTCTGGCAGCGCACCGGCCACGACCCGTCGGCCGGTCTGCTCGTCGTGCCGCTCACCCCGCTCGGCCGCGACGACGTCCTGGCCATGCTCGACCGGGCCTCCTCCCGGCTGCTCCACCCCCACCTGGCCTCCGCACTGCACGCCCTGACCGGCGGGCACCCGCTGGCCGGAAAGCTGCTCTGCGACGCGGTGGTGCACGCCGCGGGGGAGCACCGCACCGTCACGCCCAAGGACCTGCTCGACCTGGAGACGGAGAGTGGGCGGCCCGTCACTCAGGTGCTCCTGGAGGACCTGCTGCCCGACCGCCGCCAGCGCGACCGCCTGGTCGTGCTGTGTCTGGCCAGGGACCACCAGGCCGCGGCGGCGCTCGCCGAGGACCTGGCCCTGGACGGGCCGGAGCAACTGCCCGTGAACGCGGCGGCCCAGTACCTCGTCGAGCGCCAGTGGCAGCGCCCCGTCCCCCCCGAAGTGCCCTTGGTGGACCACGCGTTGCTTCAGACGCTCCTCGTTCACGAGGCTCGCCGCACCTCGCCCCCGGCGGGCGAGCCGCACAGCTGGCACCAGATCCACCGCTTCCTGCACCTGCACCACGTACAGCGCGCCGACACCGAGGAGGCCGATGCGCTGCGGCACAGCCTGGCCACCGGGAACGCGGCGCAGGTCGTGGACATGCTGGCCGACGAGTTCGACGCCGAGGAGGCCGAGCAGAGCGTCGAGCACTGGCTGCTCTGCCTGCGGCGCTGTGCCTCGGCCCCGACCCCGCCCGCCGACAGCGCACCGGACGGCGCCGCCCCATGGACCGACGAGCGCGTACAGATCGCGCTCGGCGAGCACGCCTCCCGCTACACCCACCTCGACGAGGCGGGTCGCGGCATCAACCGCCTGCTGCACGCCCTGTGGTACCTGTCCGAGCCGTACGCCGACGCGGCCATCGACCCCGACGCCGAGACCCTGTGCCAGGCGGTCGGTGATGAACTGGGCTTCCTCTCCCGGCGCCACCCCACGTGGTACGCGGCGCTCGGCAGGGCCGCCCGCGACTGGCCGCCCGCCGCCCGCAAGAGACAGCCCCTGCCCATCCCCGCCATCGAAGGATCATGATGTTCAGTGGCCGACCCAAGGAGTGGGGTCCGCTGGATTGGTGCGTCGCCCTGGTCGTCGTACTCGTCCTGACCGGTGGCTTCGTCGCGTGGCAGCAGACCCGCCCCGGCCCGTGCGGCGACGGCATGGACAAGCGCGGGGACGACTGCGTCGGCGTCACCGACCGGGCCTTCGAGACGGGCGACGACACCGTCGACAGCATGCTCCGTGCCGTGGCGGACGAAAACGCGCGCGTGAAGCGCCAATGGGACGACCCGCAGGGCCAGTCGGCCCGCATCCCGTACGCGCGGATCGCGCTGATGATGCCGTTCACCTCGGACTCCACCAGCGCGATGACCCGCGAGATGATCCGGCGCGCTCTGGCCGGCGCGCTCGCGGCGCAGCAGCAGGCGAACAGCGCCAGTGGCCCCCACTACCAGCTGCTCCTCGCCCCCGACGGCCGCGACCTCGACCAGTGGCAGGACGTCGTCGACCGGCTCGGTGAACTGACCCGGGACAAGGAAGCGCCACTGGTCGGTGTGACCGGCATCCCCAGCAGCACGATCCACACCCGCAAGGCGGTCGCCGAGCTCTCCCGCCGCTCCATTCCCACCGTGGGCCCCGTGATCACCGCGGCCTCGATGAACTCCCGCTACTTCTTCAAGACGTCCCCCAACAACGAGCAGTTCGCCCGGGCTCTCGGCGAGTACCTCAAAGAACACCCCGGCAAGAGCCGAGGCTTCCTCGTCTGGGACAGCCGCGAGGACGACGTCTACTCGCAGGACCTGCGGGCCGTCTTCGAGAAGCGCTTCGGCACCGCCTACGACCTGGACGCCAACAACTCCCACTTCATCGGCTCGTCCGGCGACGACCAGGGCATCCCGCGGCGGTTCGCCGACGCGGCCGAGAAGATATGCCGTGACAAGGCCGACACGGTCTTCTTCGCGGGCCGGGACCAGGACCTGCCCGCGTTCATCAACCGCCTGGCGAACGAAGGCAGTTGTGACCGGAGTCAGCAGCTGCGCATCCTGAAGATCGGCGTCGGCCTGGAGCCCACGCTCACCACCCCGTCCACCGTGCGCAGCCTGCACACCACCAACACGACGATCGTGGACGCCTCCGCCTACGACCCCGACTGGGCGAAGGGCGAGAACTCCCCGCCCCGCGGCTCCGCCGCCTTCCTGGCCCGCTTCCAGAAGATCGACAAGGCCTACGGTGTGGGGTCGTCGCCGCTCTCCGACGGCTACGCGGCGATGTACTACGACGGCTTCACCCTGCTCGCCGGCGCGGTGGACCGCACGTACAGCGAGGTCAACGAGGGCGGGACGCAGACCCGGGAACCCGCCCGGCTCCCCACGGCCAAGGACGTGTACAGCACGCTGACCATCTCGACCATCGACGGAAACGACTGCGCCGGCTGTCTGGTGGGCGCCGGCGGCACGTACGGCTTCACGGGCCCGGGCGAGAACGACCAGTGGGCGGTCTGCAAGCCCGTCCCGATCGTCGAGTTCCCGTCCACATCCGCGAAGTCGCCGCCGGTGTACCGCACTTACCGCGGTGACAAGGCGGGCGCCTGCCCTTCCTGAGCGGCGCCGGTCGCACCGCCGGCCCCAGCTCGTGCGCGGCATCGGAATCCTCTGCATCGGCGCCGAGAACGACCCCCCGCTACGACGCGCGACCGGCTGGTCGGGCTCCTCGTCGCAGGCGTGCGCGAGCTCCGCTGACCCCACGAAGGCGGGCGGGGCGGGCCGGCAACTGCCGGTCCCGCCCCGCCCGTTGAGCGCGGCACTCACTCCGTCACGACAGCAGCTCCACCTCCGCCGGCGTCGCGGCCCCACCGGCGAACACCAGCCGGTAGTGCTTGTACGTGCCCGGCCGGCTCACCGAGAACGCCCGCGTCTGCTTGTCCCAGGAGAAGGACTCGCCGGACCGCTGATCCAGCGTCTTCCACGACGAGCCGTCGGCCGGAGGCCTTCAGCTTCCAGCCCGCCGGGGCCTTCGCCCTGTCGTCCGACGTCAGCGTGTACTGCACGGCCTTCGCGCCGTCGGTGGACCCTCGCGGTGACCACGACCAGCCGCCCACTTGAGTGGTGCACCGAACTCGTCGAGGGCATCGCCCATGCGACGGGCTCCATCGACCCCTGGCTCGACCACATGTCCGGCCTCACCGGACCCGAAGCCGACGCCGGCGTGATCCGCAGGCCATCGCCCGCTGGCTCCCCACCCTGCGCCCCCGCATCGCGGCCTTCGCCGCACGGAACTTGAGGCCGGTGCCGGGGGCCTCTGGCTCTACCCCTACTACGCGGGGGCGCTTCCGGTTCCGCTGGTGGCCAGGAACGCGGCCCAGGCCTCCGGGGCGACCGTGAAGTGAGGCCCCTCGGGGTTCTTGGAGTCGCGGACGTGGACGGCGGTGGGGTGGGTGGCGACCTCGACGCAGGCGCCGCCTTCACTGCTGCTGTAGCTCGACTTGAACCAGTTCAGTGGTGCGGTGCTCATGACTCTCCTAGCAGCCGGTCCAACAGGCCCTGGGTTGCCTTGGGGGTGAGGGCCTGTGATCGCAGCATCGCATACTTGCGCGCCAGGATGGACACCTCGTCCGGGGCGGAAACCCACTGGCTGCCCCGTTGGGACTCGGTGTACGCAAGGTGCTGATGGTCCGGGGTCTCCAGGAGGATGAAGGGACCCGCGTCCCCGGCGTTTTCCGGGGCATCGAGGGGGAGCACTTGCAAGGTCAGGCCGGGCAGGCCGGTGCACTCGCGCAGGAACCCCAACTCAGCTGAACGCACGGCCGGTTCGGTGAAGGCCATCCTGAGCGTGGGTTCCCAGACGATGAAGCTCATGGTCGGCGGGGCCTTGCGGTGAAGGATCTGCTGCCGCTCGACACGGCCTGCAGCCTTGGTCGCGACCTCGTCCTCGTCGTACGCGGGCACGCGTTGTGCCAGCAGCGCTCGGGCGTACTCCGAGGTCTGGAGCAGACCTGGGATCACCAAGGCGTCGTACCAGGACAACGCAATGGCCTCCCGCTCATGCGCCATGTACTGCTCTGCGAACAGCGGATACTGGTCGATCTCTGGGAGATTGGCCACGGCAACGGCTAACGCCCCCTTCGTGTCGAGCAGTTGGTCCATCTCTCGGGCCAGATCCGGCAACAGTGGCCGCCTGCCCTGCTCGATCGACGCGATGGTCGCCTCTGTGACTATCAGCCGCTCGCCCAGCGCCGCCTGGGTCATCCCGGCGGCCTTCCGGAAGAGGGCGACGAGCTGACCGACCATCCTCATCGCCGACGGATTCTTGGGCGGGCGCTTTCCGGGGCTCATGACGGTCAATCTCCCCGCCCCCACTCTCACTCGACCCCACTCGGACCCCGACAAAAGATCTGTCGGGGTTCACGTACTGCTGTCAGTGAATCACCGTGCGCGATATTCGCGCCATGGAACCTATGACCGAGGAAACCTTCCGTGAGCGCTTCTACCGCCGAGAACGCCAATCGGTCCCCGTCGCAAGGGAGTTCACGCGCGAGGCGCTCGCCGACTGGGGTGTGACGGAGGAGCGGGCGGACGACATCCTGCTCTGCGTCAGTGAACTCACCACCAACGCCCTCGTCCACGGCGTCCCGCCCGGCCGCGGCTTCCTCCTGCGTGTACTGCCGTACGAGGACGGGGTCCGCGTCGAGGTCCACGACAGCGGCGACGGCGTACCGGCCGTGCCGCGACCGGACGACGAAACCACCGGTGACGCCGAGGGCGGCCGGGGCCTGCTCCTCGTGGAAACGCTCGCGGACAAGTGGGGCGTGGGGGAGCGGGACCCCGGAAAGGTGGTGTGGTGCGAACTGGCCACGGCCCGGCGCGCCCCCGCGGCGATGAGTTCTGGCGGCGGCGAGAGTCGTACCGATGTCACCCCAACCCCAGGAGGAACGCGTGACGCAGTTGCTGAAGGTCCAGAACTTCAACGTCTCCAGTGACGGGTTCGGCGCCGGGGAGGGGCAGAGTCTGGAGCGGCCGTTCGGGCACGCCGAACCGGGGGAGATGTTCGCGTGGTGCGGGGCCACGGCGAGCTGGCCCAACCGTACGGATCCCGGGGGCAGCCGGGGCCTGGACGACTACCTCGTCCGCGATTTCCACCACAACATCGGCGCCGAGATCATGGGGCGCAACAAGTTCGGGCCGCAGCGCGGGCCCTGGCAGGACCTGGAGTGGCAGGGCTGGTGGGGCGACGAACCGCCGTTCCACACGCCCGTGTTCGTCATGACCCACCACCCGCGGCCGTCGATCACCCTGTCCGACACCACGTTCCACTTCGTGGACGCCGGCCCGGCCACCGTCCTCGAACAGGCGAGGGCGGCGGCCGGGGGCAAGGACGTGCGGCTCGGCGGCGGGGCGAGCGTCATCCGGGAGTTCCTCGACGCGGACCTCGTCGACACCCTGCACGTGGCGGTGTCGCCGGTGAAACTCGGGTCGGGGACGCGGCTGTGGGAGTCGCCCGACGAGCTGCGCGACCGGTTCCACGTGGACGTCGTGCCCAGCCCGGGCGGCACCGTGACCCATCACCTCTTCTGGCGGAAGTGACCGGTGGTGTGCCGGTGTCAGTTCCGGTAACGGAAGATGATCCGGCCGCGCGTCAGGTCGTAGGGGCTGACCTCCACGAGCACCCGGTCGAACGGCAGGATCTTGATGTAGTTCTTCCGGATCTTGCCGCTGATGTGCGCGAGTACCTTGTGCCCGCTCGCCAGTTCCACCTGGAACGTGGCGTTGCGCAAGCACTCGACGACGGTGCCCTCGATCTCGATTCCAGGGTTTGTCTTCGTCATGAGTGAAGTACGACCTCCAGGTTGGCGCCGACGCGCTCGGCGCCGATCTTGTCGAAGAGCTCCGAGGCGGCGAGGTTCCGTTCGCCGACCTCGGCCGTCGCCGTCCGGACCCCGGACCGGTGCAGGGAGCCGAGGGCTTCGGCGAGGAGCGACCGGGCGATGCCCGACCGCTGCCGGTCGGCCCGGACCGCGACGAGGCCGAGCCGTGGCTGGCGTGGCACCGGCGCGATCCGGAGCAGTCCCACGTACTCGCCGGATTCCACGTCCATCGCGATCGTGTACTTCGTCGGGTCCACGACGGTGGCGTCGTCCAGGCGTGGCAGCACCTCGGCCGGCATCTCCTGCCAGCCGACGGAGGACTCGACCTCGTCCCGGATCGCGCGGTCGAGGGCGCGCAGGGGATCCTTCTCCGACTCACCGGGGGGAAGGATCGTCACGCCCGACGGCGGATACGCCGAGCCGAGTCCCGTGACCTGCGGGTCGGTGGGTACGCGGTACAGCCACTCGCGGCGCCGGACCGTGAAACCGGCGCGTTCCCACCGGGACCTGAGGTCCACGTCGGAGTCGTCGACGATCGTGTACAGCGGCCTCGGCAGGTCCGCGAGCATGGCATCGGTCAGCTGCTCGAACGCCGCGTCCTGCCAGGTGTCGATACTGAGGAACAGCCGTCCGTCGTACCGGGGCCATGCCTCGCCCCGGCCGACCACCTGGTCGTCCTCCAGCGCGTGCCACTGCCTGTCGGCGACGCGCGTGATCAGTGTTGTGTTCATAGGTCTCTGCCTTTCGGGATCACCTTGTCCAGGCGCTCCCGGGCGACCTATGTCAGCCGACCGACCGTGGGAAAGGGAGGAGCACCCACATACGTACTGCGGTCATGGGTCCCACCTCCTCGGGCTGCGTCACGGTTCGGGCCAGACATTAGACGGGCCGACGAGGCCCTGTCCACGTAATTAAATGCGTGATGGCGCCGCTGAGTTCAGCGGCGCCATCGCAATTCAAGGCAGGTTCTAGCCGAGCAGCTCCACCTCCGCCAGCGTCGCGGCCCCACCGGCGAACACCAGCCGGTAGTGCTTGTACGTGCCCGGCCGGCTCACCGAGAACGCCCGCGTCTGCTTGTCCCAGGAGAAGGACTCGCCGGACCGCTGGTCCAGCGTCTTCCACGTCGAGCCGTCGGCCGAGGCCTCCAGCTTCCAGCCCGCCGGGGCCTTCGCCCTGTCGTCCGACGTCAGCGTGTACTGCACGGCCTTCGCGCCGTCGGTGCCGACCGGCAGCTCCACCGACTCCGAACTCGCGCTCGTCGCCGAGGAGTTGTCGAACAGCGGACCCGAACCCGTGATGGCGTCCTTGCGCGGCGACGGCACCTTGTCGTCCTGTGTGATCGAGACCGGCGCCGCGTTCTTGCCGGTGCCCCACGTGGACGGCTTCGGCCCCATGGCGAACTCCAGGACCCCGCCCTTCGCGACGACCGAGTGCGGCAGCGACGTCGACGTCCAGTTCTTGCCGTTGACCTTCAGGCCCTGCACGTAGATGTTCTTCGCGCTGTTCTTGGGAGCCTTGACGACGAGGTCCTTGCCGTTCTCCAGGTGCAGCGTCATCTTCGTGAACTGCGGGGAGCCGATGGCGTACTCGCCGCTGCCCATGACCAGCGGGTAGAAGCCGAGCGAGGAGAAGAGGTACCAGGCCGACTGCTCGCCGTTGTCCTCGTCGCCGTGGTAGCCCTGGCCGATCTCGCTGCCCGTGTAGAGGCGGGAGAGGACCTCGCGGACCTTCTCCTGCGTCTTGGACGGCTGGCCCGCCGCGTCGTACATGTACGTGATGTGGTGGCCCACCTGGTTCGAGTGGCCGTACATGCCCATCCGGACGTCACGCGCCTCCGTCATCTCGTGGATGACGCCGCCGTACGAGCCCGCGACGTCGTTCGTCGCCGTCTCCGGGGTGGCGAAGAACGTGTCGAGCTTCTTGGCGAGGCCGTCGCGGCCGCCGTAGAGGTTGGCGAGCCCGCGCGAGTCCTGCGGTGCGGTGAAGGCGTAACCCCAGGCGTTGGTCTCCGTGTAGTCGTAGCCCCAGATGCGCGGGTCGAACTTCGACGACTCGACGCGCCAGTCGCCCTTCTCGCTCTTGCCCTGGAAGAAGCCCGCCTTGGGGTCGAACATGTTCACGTAGTCGCGGGCCCGGTTGAGGAAGTACTCCGACTCCTCCTTGTAGTGCTTCTCGCCGGTCTTCTTGTAGAGGGCCTGGCCCATCTGCGCGATGCCGTAGTCGTTGAGGTATCCCTCGAGCGCCCAGGACAGACCCTCGTGGGTGTCCGTGCTCGTGTAGCCGAGGAACGGCGACGTCTGCATGCCCTTGCGGCCGACGCCGGCCGCGGGCGGCACGACGCTCGCGTTCTTCACAGCCGCCTTGTACGCCGCCTCCGCGTCGAACTTGACGCCCTTGACGTACGCGTCGGCGAACGCCACGTCCGACGACGTGCCGGTCATCAGGTCCGCGTAGCCCGGCGACGACCAGCGCGAGATCCAGCCGCCGTCCTTGTACTGCTGCACGAACCCGTCGACGAGCTCACCCGCCTTCTTCGGCGTCAGGAGCGAGTACGCCGGCCAGGTCGTGCGGTACGTGTCCCAGAAGCCGTTGTTGACGTACGGCTTGCCGTCGACGATCTTCGCGCCGGTGTGGGTCGGGGTGTCCGGGCCCGGCATCGGCGAGAACGGCGACGCGTACTGGTACTTCGAACCGACCTTCTCGAAGCCGGAGTTGGGGTACAGGTACAGCCGGTACAGGGACGAGTAGAGGGTGGTGCGCTGGTCGGCCGTGGCGCCCTCCACCTCGACCTTGCCGAGGAGCTTGTCCCACTGCGCGCGGGCGCTGTCCCGTACGGACGTGAACGACGAGCCGGACGGCAGCTCCTGCGCGAGGTTCGCCTTGGCCTGGTCGATGCCGATCAGGGACGTCGCGAGGCGCAGGGTGACCGTCTTGTCGGCGCCCGGCTTGAAGCGGAGGTAGCCCTTGGGGCCGGTGGAGTCGCCGCCGGTGACCGGGGTGTCGAAGACGCCGTAGACGAAGAGCCGGGTCGCGCCCGCGGACAGCCCGGACTTCACGTCCGAGTAGCCGGTGACGATGCCCTTGTCCTTGTCGAGCGTGAGGCCCGCCTGGTCGGAGACGTTGTCGAAGATCACGCTCGCGTCGTCACCGGGGTAGGTGAACCGCAGCATCGCCGCGTGGTCGGTCGGCGTCATCTCGGCCTTGAGGCCGTTCTCGAAGCGCACCCCGTAGTAGTAGGGGCGGGCCGTCTCGTTCTCGTGCTTGAACGGCAGCGCGCGGCCGGCGCGCGAGGTGTCCGGGGTGCCGGACGCCGCCGACGGCATCATCTGGAACGTCTGCCGGTCGCCCATCCAGGGACTGGGCTCATGGCTGGCGCTGAACGCCTCCATCGTCGGCAGGTTGTCCGCGTTGTTGTCGCGGCTGTAGTCGTAGAGCCAGCTGAGCGAGCCGGCGTTGGTCACCGGCGTCCAGAAGTTGAAGCCATGGGGGACCGCGGTGGCCGGGAACGTGTTGCCGCGGCTGAAGCCGCCGCTGGAGTTCGTGCCGCGCGTCGTGACCGCGTAGTCCGACAGATGCGCCTTCGGCGGCTCCTGCTTCGCGGCCTTCAGCGCGATGTCGTCGACCCAGCCGCGGAACTTCGCCGGGCCCTTCGGGGAGTCGTACGCGACCAGGATCCGGTCGACGGTCTTGCCGGCCGCGACCGAGCCGATGGAGGAGGCGACGGCGTTCCACTGGTTGACGTAGAGCCGCTTGGCCGCGCCCTGGCCCTGCGGCGTCAGCAGCCCGCCGTTGCTGTCGGTGGCCTTCAGGTCGCTCAGATAGGTGCCGTCGGTGAAGGCGAGGTCCACGGAGACGTTCGTGGCGTCGTAGTCGCGGTCGCCGTCCGCCATCGACGGGAAGATCTTGTACGAGAGCTCCGTGTCGCGGGCGACGGCCACGTCGACGTCGAAGACCTTGTTGTACGAGTACGCGCGCGAGTCGGCCTTGTGCGTGCCCGCGTAGCGCAGGGCCTTCTTGCCGGTGAAGCCCGCGCCCGCCTTCGCGGTGGGGGAGCCGCTGGGGCCCTTGTCCACGAGGGAGAGCATGTCGTCGGGCGTGGGCGAGCCGGTGTCGGCGGTGGCCAGCTGGAGGTCGGCGAGCTGCGTGGCGTCGCCCGCGCCGTTGTTCTTGGTGAACTCGATCCTGAAGTGCTGGTACTCGGCCGGGCTCTGGAGGTCGTACTTCTTGGTCTGGAAGCGGTCGGCGAAGCTCTCCCCGGTGCGGGTGTCGAGCGTCGTCCACTCCTTGCCGTCGGTGGAACCCTTGAGCGTCCAGTCCTTCGGGTCGCGTTCGGCGTGGTCGTTGGCCGACGTCAGGGCGTACGTCGTGATCTTGGCCGGTGCGTCCAGGTCGTACTCGACCCAGGCCGTCGGTTCGAAGGAGAGCCATTTGGTGCTCGACTCACCGTCGACGAGGTTCTCCTTGGTCTCACCGCCGCCCGTGTTCTCGTCGCTGGCGCGGACCTCCGTGACATGGCTGTTGACATTGCCCGGAAATCCGCCGCTGTCGCCGCCGTCGACCCCGGACGACCGCTTCGTCCCGTCCGCGGTGGTATCCACCGTGTTCAGCCAGGTGGGGGCGGGATCGCCCGTTTCGAACGAGGAGCTGAACTCGCGGTCGGCGCGTGGCTGTTGGCCGGGGGACGCGGCGGACGCCCCCTGACCGGCGGCGACGAGCGCGAGTGAGGCCGCCCCCAGGGCGGCCGTGGCCTTGAGTCTGTGTCTGGATCTGCCGTCCATTCGCGAGCACCCTCCCGGCGTGAGACAACGTTGTCAGTTGCAGCGCAGGGTCCAGTAGGGAGGTAAGTCGCCTGTGGTGTCAAGGGTGTTGAACTCGGCGTGTGCGACGCGGGGGGCGAGAAGACTGGCGCGACCATCCATTGAGCGAGGTCATCGGTCGTCCAGGGCGCGCAGGGGCCGCTCATGGGCGCCTCATATATCCGAGAGGTCTCAACTCGGGAAAGAACGCCGTCCAAACCGGCATTCGATCTTGCCCAGTTGACGTGAAGTGGACTATACCTGTCGGCGTCTGGCCCGGATCGCACACAGACCGAGGCCGGGCCCGGGGGACGGGGGGAAACGGCAGGGGGTGGCTCAAGCGTCCCCGCATCCGTGTCTCCCCCGCGCACCCCGGTCCTCACGCACTACCCAGCTCCATCTGCGTTCCCCCCTCAGCAGGGGCACAACACAGCACGTCACCGCGGTGCCGGGGAGGATCCGGTTCACCGCCTGAGTCCTGGAGAAGGCGAGGACTTGAGCATGGGATCCAACCCCGGCGTAGGCCATCGCGATCTGATCGAGCGGAGCGCGACTGTCGCTCCCACCGCGGCCCCGGCGACCGCTTTTCCCACATCGCTCAGCTGATCACCATCGGTGCCGCTGAGCGGCTCCGAGACGACGGCGAAACGCCCCGATGTGCATCTCCGCCGAACTCCCAGGCGGAGACCCACACCAGGACGCGCTCAAAGAGAAGTGCGGCAAGCACGGGGCCACCCCGGCCCGGCAGCCGAACACGCAGCAAACCGTACAGCTCCAACCGATCAGTGAGGATGCAGAGATGACCATTCGTGCCGGCTCTCTTGACAGGCGGACGCTCCTGCGCGGGGCGATCGCAACCGCGGCGATGGGTTCGTTCGCGGTGGCGTGTGGCTCTCCCTCCGGCAAGGGCGATGGCGGCGGTGGCCCCAAGGGCGAGAAGAGCGCCACGAACCCGTTCGGCGTCGCCAAGAACTCCAAGGTCGACGCGGCCATCTTCGACGGCGGCTACGGCACCGACTACGTCGACTACACCAACCAGGTCGTCGGCAGCCAGGTCAAGGGCCTCAAGGTCCAGGTCAAGCCGGTCGTCGACATCGCCCCGGAGCTCCAGCCCCGCTTCGTCGGCGGCAACCCGCCGGACCTCATCGACAACTCCGGTGAGGACCAGATCGGCTTCCTCGGCATCCTCGACCAGCTCGAGGAGCTCGACGACGTCTTCGAGGCCAACACCTACGAGGGCAAGAAGATCGCCGACATCGTCTACCCCGGCGTCAAGGGCCCCGGCACGTTCAAGGACAAGTTCGTCGCGCTCAACTACGTGATGACGGTCTACGGCGTCTGGTACTCGAAGACGCTGTTCGAGGCGAACGGCTGGACCCCGCCGAAGACGTGGGACGAGGCGCTCGACCTCGGCCAGAAGGCGAAGAAGAAGGGCAAGTACCTCTTCGTCCACGGCAAGGAGGCGGCGACCTACTACCGCACGCTCCTGATCGACTCGGCGATCAAGGAGGGCGGCGACGAGGTCCGGCTCGCGCTGGAGAACCTGGAGAAGGGCTGCTGGTCGCACCCGGCCGTCCAGGGCGTGATCAAGGTCATGGAGACCATGGTCAAGCAGAAGATGTTCGTCCCCGGCGGCTCCGGCACCCAGTTCCAGAAGGCGCAGGCGATCTGGAGCAACGACCAGAAGGCGCTGCTCTACCCGTCCGGTGGCTGGATCGAGAACGAGATGAAGAAGGCCACCAAGGGCGACTTCCAGATGACCGGCTTTCCGTCGATGACGCTCACCGACAAGCCGAAGCTGCCCTACGAGGCGATTCGCGCGGCCGCGGGCGAGCCGTACATCGTGCCCAAGCAGGGCAAGAACCCGGGCGGCGGCAAGGAAGTGCTGCGGGCGATGCTGTCCGAGAAGGCGGCGGCGAACTTCTCCAAGACGAAGCTGGCCCCGACGATCGTCAAGGGCACCGTGCCCGCCGACGGTTACGGGTCGTCGGCCCTCGTCTCGCAGACGAAGATGCTCGAGGCCGCCGGCACCAACATCTTCACCTACAACTTCGTCGAGGCTTACGGGATGAACACGGACCAGCTGGTGCCGTGGAACTCGTTCCTCTCCGGCGACATCGACGCCAAGGGGCTGACCTCGGCTCTGCAGAAGATCTCCGACAAGGTCAGGGAAGACGACTCCGTCGACAAGATCAAGGTCAGCTAGCACCGCGATGAAAGAAACGACCACCATCTCCGACACCGCGAGCCGCCGGCCGGCGCCGGCCGCTCGCGGTGGGCGGCCCCGGCGCCGCAAGCTCACCTTCGACCGGGTGACGTTCTTCCTCGCGTTCCTCGGTGTCCCGCTGGCCATCTTCGTGCTCTTCGTCCTGTACCCGTTCGTCCAGGCGATCTTCTGGGCGATGACCGACTGGCGCGGCTTCAGCCCGGACTACGAGTTCGTCGGCCTGGACAACTTCACCAAGATGTTCCAGGACGACGTCTTCGTGAAGGCGTTGCGCAACATCGCGCTCCTCGCGGTCTGTGTGCCGCTGGTGACGTTGACGCTCGCCCTGGGGGTCGCGGTGGCGGTCACCCTGGGCGGTCCCAGCAAGGGCCCCGTCCGGGGCATCAAGGGAGCGTCGTTCTACCGGATCGTCTCGTTCTTCCCCTACGTCGTGCCGGCGATCATCGTCGGCCTGGTCTGGGCGCAGATGTACGACCCGAACGCCGGCCTGATCAACGGCGTCCTCACCGGGCTCGGCCTCGACGGGTTCGACAAGTTCGCCTGGCTGGGCGAGACGGCGAGCGCGATGCCGGCCCTGATGTTCGTCATCGTCTGGGGGCTCGTCGGGTTCTACGCGGTGCTCTTCATCGCCGCGATCAAGGGCGTCCCGGCCGAGCTGTACGAGGCGGCCAGGATCGACGGAGCCGGCCGGTTCCGGATGACGCTCTCGGTCACCCTGCCGTCGATCCGGGACACCGTGCAGACGGGTTACATCTACCTGGGCATCGCCGCGCTCGACTCCTTCGTCTACGTCCAGGCGATGCTGCCGGGCGGTGGCCCGAACAACTCGACCCTGACGATCAGCCAGCGGCTGTTCAACGTCGCCTTCGCGAAGCAGCAGTTCGGACTCGCCACCGCGATGGGGGTCGTCCTCGCCGTCGTCACCCTGGTGTTCGCGGCGCTGGTGTTCCTCGTCAACCGCCTGACCGGCGGCGGCGAGGGCGAGGGCAGAAAGAAAGCGCCCGGGGCCAAGGCTCGGCGTGCCGCAGCCAAGGGAGGTGCCCAGTGAGCGCCCTAGTCGCCGACCGGGAGCAGACGACGGACCGCAAGCCGGCGCGTGACCGCAAGCTGACGCGCGCCGCCGCGAACAGCGACCGCCGGTTCGCGGTGATCTCGCACACCCTGCTGATCCTGTGGTCCGTGATCGTGATCGTGCCCATGCTGTGGGTGCTGGTCTCGTCGTTCAAGACGACCAAGGAGATCCTGTCGTCGCCGTTCTCCCTGCCGAAACGCTGGCGGTTCGAGAACTACGCGCACGCGTGGACCGACGCGAACATCGGGAAGTACTTTCTCAACTCGGTGATCATCGTCGTCTGCGCGCTGGTCCTGGTCATGCTGCTGGGCGCGATGTGCGCCTACATCCTGGCCAGGTTCGAGTTCCCCGGGCGCCGGCTGATCTACTACGTGATGCTCGCCGGGCTGACCTTCCCGGTCTTCCTGGCGATCGTGCCGCTCTTCTTCCAGCTGCAGAACTTCGGTCTCCTCAACACGCGTCCGGGACTGATCCTCACCTACGTCGCGTTCGCGCTGCCGTTCACGATGTTCTTCCTCTATTCGTTCTTCCGGTCACTGCCGCATGACGTCTACGAGGCCGCGTTGATCGACGGTGCCGGTGACTGGCGGGCGTTCTTCCAGGTGATGCTGCCGATGGCCAAGCCGGGCATGGCCGCGGTGGCGATCTTCAACTTCCTGGGCCTGTGGAACCAGTTCCTGCTGCCGGTGGCGCTCAACACCAACCAGGACAAGTGGGTGCTGACCCAGGGGATGGCCGCCTACGCGTCCTCGCAGGTCTACGACATCGACTACGGCGGGCTGTTCGCGGCGATCGTGGTCACGGTGGTGCCCGTGCTGATCGTGTACATCATCTTCCAGCGCCGGATCGCCGGTTCGGTGTCGCAGGGCACCTTCCGCTGACGCCCACCGTCGCGCCGTACGGCCGGCCGGGTCGCTCGGCCGGTCCGGCGGCCGACGCCATCACGTAATCGCTGCTTCACCCGCTGCGCACAGGGGTCGGGCCCCGGAGAGACAACTCTCCGGGGCCCGACCCCTGTGTACGGCGATGGAACCGATTTCTGTCAAGGGCTTGACGCCATAGGTGCATCCAGCGGAGTTTGGAGTTCATAACTTGTACAAGGCTCAGTCACCCGGTGTGACGCGGGCCAGGGGCTAAGGGTGGAGAGTCAATGGAGACTCCGGGGTCGCAGTCGTCGCTGCATCGGGCCAATCTGGAGCGGGTCGTACGCGCCGTGCGGCTCGCCGGATCGCTCACGCAGGCGGAGATCGCGAGGACGACGGGCCTGTCCGCGGCGACGGTCTCCAACATCGTCCGGGAGCTCAAGGACGGCGGGACCGTCGAGGTCACGCCCACCTCGGCCGGGGGCCGGCGGGCCCGCAGCGTCTCGCTCAGCGGCGACGCGGGCATCGTCATCGGCGTCGACTTCGGCCACACCCACCTGCGGGTGGCGATCGGCAACCTCGCCCACCAGGTGCTCGCCGAGGAGGCCGAACCCCTCGATGTGGACGCCTCCGCGGCGCAGGGCTTCGACCGGGCCGAGGAGCTCGTCGAGCGGCTCGTGGCGGCCACCGGCGTGGACCGTACGAAGGTGGCGGGCGTCGGGCTCGGCGTACCCGGCCCCATCGACGTCGAGAGCGGCACGCTGGGCTCCACGTCGATCCTGCCGGGCTGGACCGGCACCAAGCCCGCCGAGGAGATGAGCAGACGCCTCGGCGTGCCCGTGCACGTCGACAACGACGCCAACCTGGGCGCCCTCGGCGAGCTGGTCTGGGGCAGCGGGCGCGGCGTCAAGGACCTCGCGTACATCAAGGTCGCCAGCGGTGTCGGCGCCGGGCTCGTGATCAGCGGGAAGATCTACCGGGGCCCGGGCGGGACCGCGGGCGAGATCGGGCACATCACCCTCGACGAGTCGGGTCCCGTCTGCCGGTGCGGCAACCGCGGCTGCCTGGAGACCTTCACCGCGGCGCGCTACGTGCTGCCGCTCCTGGAGTCCAGCCACGGCACCGGGCTGACCATGGAGTCCGTCGTGCGGCTCGCGCGGGACGGCGACCCGGGGTGCCGGCGGGTGATCGCCGACGTGGGCCGTCACATCGGCAGTGGTGTCGCGAATCTCTGCAACCTGCTCAACCCCAGCCGGGTCGTCCTCGGCGGCGATCTGGCGGAGGCCGGAGAGCTGGTCCTGGGGCCCATCAGGGAGTCCGTGGGGCGCTATGCGATCCCCAGCGCGGCGCGCCAACTGTCCGTCCTTCCAGGGGCGTTGGGCGGCCGCGCGGAGGTGCTCGGGGCGCTCGCCCTTGCGCTCAGCGAAATGGGCGATTCGACCCTTTTGGACGGATCCCTGTCCGCGGTAGCACCTGCCTTCACTTAGAGAACGCATGACACCGTTGCCATCTCGTTAAGGATTTACTCCTTGACGCCGGGGTTGCGGCCGAGTTGACTTCCCGCTACCTCGGCCGCAACGTCGCGGCCTCGTCAGGGAGGTTTCTGAAGTGAACACGCGTATGCGTCGTGCCGCCGTTGCGTTCTGTGCCACTGGTATGGCCGTCTCTCTCGCCGCTTGCGGCAGCGCCAAGGAGTCCGGCGGCAAGGACAGCGGCGACAAGGCGAGCTCCAAGAAGGGCGACGCCATCACGGTCGGCCTGCTGCTGCCGGAGAACCAGACCGCGCGCTACGAGAAGTTCGACAAGCCGATCATTGAGAAGCAGATTTCGACGCTGACCAATGGCAAGGGCAAGGTCGAGTACCTGAACGCCAAGCAGGACGCGACCGTCCAGTCCCAGCAGATCGACACGATGATCACCAAGAAGGTCGACGTGCTGATCCTGGACGCGGTCGACTACAAGGCCGTCGCGGGCGGTGTGACGAAGGCCAAGGCCGCCGGCATCCCCGTCGTCGCGTACGACCGCCTGGCCGAGGGCCCGATCTCCGCGTACACCTCGTTCGACAACGAGGAGGTCGGCAAGACGCAGGGCGAGGCGCTCCTCAAGGCCATGGGCTCCAAGGCCACCAAGAGCAGCAAGATCGTCATGATGAACGGCGCGATCACCGACCCGAACGCCGCCTTCTTCAAGAAGGGCGCCCTCTCCGTGCTCAAGGACAAGGTGACTGTCGCCAAGTCCTACGACACCAAGGAGTGGAAGCCGGAGAACGCCAACCAGAACATGGAAGGCGCCATCTCCGCGATCGGCAAGGGCAAGATCGCCGGCGTCTACTCCGCCAACGACGGCATGGCGGGCGGCATCATCACCGCCCTGAAGGCCGCGGGCCTCAGCAAGCTCCCGCCGGTCACCGGCCAGGACGCCGAGCTTGCCGGTGTGCAGCGCATCGTCACGGGCGACCAGTACATGAGCGTCTTCAAGTCGTACCCGGCGGAGGCCGAGACCGTCGCCAAGATGGCCGTCTCGATCGCCAAGACGGGCAAGCTCGACAGCTCCCTGAAGACCAGCACGGTCGACAGCGGCACCGAGAAGGGTGTCCCGTCCGTGATCGTCCCGGTGGTCTCCCTGACCCAGGACAACATCAAGGACACGGTCGTCAAGGAGGGTTACTACACCCTCGACGACATCTGCACGGCCAAGTACAAGGCCGCCTGCAACAAGATCGGCCTGAACTAACCACGCAGGAGTCGCCCCGGCAACTCCCTTGTCCTGCACGGGACTCGAGCGCACCTTGAAGGGGCGCCCCGTGTGAGCACGTCCGGCGCCCTGCCGCCGACAGCCCCGCAAGCTCAACGGCGGGGCGCCGGACGGAACGACGTACGAGAGCACCATCCCCGCACGTACGCACCCCCCTCTCAGTCTTTTCTGTTCAACCTCCCGCCGGGTCAGGCCTTAGGCGGCGAAGGAGATGGTTCACGTGTCCGCTACGCCCGTGCTGGCGTTGCGCGGAGTCTCCAAGCGATTCGGTGCCGTCCAGGCGCTCACCGATGTAGAGCTTGAGGTCCACGCCGGTGAGGTGGTCGCCCTGGTCGGCGACAACGGTGCCGGAAAGTCCACCCTTGTCAAGACGATCGCCGGTGTGCACCCCATCGATGAAGGTGTCATCGAGTGGGACGGCAAGGCCGTCGCGGTCAACAAGCCGCACGACGCCCAGAACCTGGGCATCGCGACCGTCTACCAGGACCTCGCGCTGTGCGACAACATCGACGTCGTCGGCAACCTCTTCCTGGGCCGTGAGCTCAAGCGCCGCGGTGTCCTCGACGAGGTCGAGATGGAGCGCCGCTCCAGGGAGCTCCTCGAGACGCTCTCCATCCGCATCCCGAGCGTGCGCATCCCGATCGCCTCGCTCTCCGGCGGTCAGCGCCAGGTCGTGGCCATCGCCCGCTCCATGCTCGGCGAGCCCAAGCTGGTCATCCTCGACGAGCCGACGGCAGCCCTCGGTGTCGAGCAGACCGCGCAGGTCCTCGACCTCGTCGAGCGTCTTCGCGAACGCGGGCACGCGGTCATCCTCATCAGCCACAACATGGCCGATGTGAAGGCCGTCGCCGACAAGGTCGCCGTCCTGCGGCTCGGCCGCAACAACGGCGTTTTCGAGGTCAAGACCACCTCGCAGGAAGAGATCATCTCCGCCATCACCGGCGCCACGGACAACGCCGTGACCCGTCGTGCGGCGCGCAGCAACGCGGAGGCTCAGAAGTGAGCATCGAAAAGACCGACAAGCCGCACGCCGCCGTGGACGCCCCGGCGGCCGCGGGCGACGCGAGCGTGGCCATCGACCCCCGTCTCCTCGTGCGCGAGCAGGGATTCGCGGGCTACATAAGCGAGTTCAAGCGCAAGATGCGCGCCGGTGACCTGGGCGCGACGCCGGTCGTCATCGGACTGATCGTCATCTGCGCGATCTTCCAGAGCCTGAACTCGGCGTTCCTGGGCGCCGAGAACCTCAACAACATCTTCGTCGCCATGGTCGCGACGGGCATGATGTCGGTCGGCATCATCTTCGTGCTGCTGCTCGGCGAGATCGACCTGTCGGTGGGCTCCGTCTCCGGTGTCTCCGCGGCGATCACGGCCGTGATGAGCGTCACCCACGGCGTCAACGAGTGGGTCGCGGTCCTCGCCGCCCTCGCCGCCGGTGCCGTCATCGGCGCCCTGCACGGCTTCTTCTTCGCCCGGATCGGCGCCCCCGCGTTCGCCGTGACCCTGGCCGGCCTGCTGTTCTGGAACGGCTTCATGCTCCAGATCCTCGGCTCCAACGGCACGATCAACATCGACGGCGACGGCGTGGTCGGCAAGCTCACCACGTACTACTTCTCGGACGTCGCGGCCGCCTACGGGCTCGCGATCGTCGCGGTCGCCGCGTACTTCCTGACGGCGTTCCTCGGCAACCGGCGCCGCGAGGCCGCCGGCATCCCGTCCCGCCCGATGAGCGAGCTCGTGCTGCGCACGGCGCTGCTCGCGATCGCGGCCTTCGGCGTGGCGATCATGTTCAACCAGTACAAGGGCCTGCCGCTCGCCGTGCTGCTGTTCGCGATCGTCCTGGTCGGCAGCGACTTCGTGCTGCGTCGTACCTCGTACGGCCGCAAGATCTTCGCGCTCGGCGGCAGCGTCGAGGCGTCGCGCCGCGCCGGTATCAACGTCACGGCGGTCCGTGTCTCGGTCTTCGCCGTCGCGGGTCTGTTCGCGGCGGTCGGCGGCCTCTTCTGGGCCTCCAAGATCGCGGCGGCCAACCAGAGCGCCGGTTCCGGCGACCTCCTGATGAACGTCATCGCGGCGGCCGTCATCGGCGGCACCAGCCTCTTCGGCGGCCGGGGCCGCACCTGGAACGCCCTGCTCGGTGTGCTCGTGATCACGTCGATCCAGTACGGCCTGGCCCTCCAGGGCATCGCCACCCCGATCCAGTACATGATCACCGGCGGCGTGCTCCTCGCCACGGTCGTCATCGACTCGGTCACCCGCAAGACCCAGAAGTCGGCAGGCCGCGCGTGAGCGCTCCGCTGGGTTACGTGTGATCTCTGCTGATCTCTGCTGATTTCTGCGGGCCCGCTGTGGCTGGTCGCGCAGTTCCCCGCGCCCCTTGGGCGCGGGGCTTGTGCCCGGCGTCAATGGAGACGCCGGGCACAGTCATGCCCGGACCGGACGGGAACGGATGTTCCCCATCTGTACGGCCAATCGCGTGATGTACAACGCAGAGCCCGGGCGCCGCGCGCCGAGGCGGAACATTAGACTCGACAGGCCCGGCAAAAGCTCGAACAGCTCTATCGCAAGGAGGCACGGGTGCCGCTGCTGACCCGCATCACGGGACCGCGCGATCTGGACCGGCTCAGCCTGGAACAGCTGGACCAGCTGGCCGGCGAGATCCGGACCTTCCTCGTCGACGCGGTATCCAAGACCGGCGGCCACCTCGGCCCCAACCTCGGCGTCGTCGAGCTCACCATCGCGCTGCACCGCGTCTTCGACTCGCCGAAGGACCGGGTGCTCTTCGACACCGGTCACCAGTCCTACGTGCACAAGCTGCTCACCGGCCGGCAGGACTTCGCGAAGCTGCGCACCAAGGGCGGCCTGTCCGGCTACCCCTCGCGCGCCGAGTCCGACCACGACGTGATCGAGAACTCGCACGCCTCCACGGTCCTCGGCTGGGCCGACGGCCTCGCCAAGGCGAACGAGGTGCGCGGCAAGGACGACCACGTCGTCGCCGTGATCGGCGACGGAGCCCTCACGGGCGGCATGGCCTGGGAGGCCCTGAACAACATCGCGGCCGCCAAGGACCGCCCCCTCGTGATCGTCGTCAACGACAACGAGCGCTCGTACGCCCCCACCATCGGCGGCCTCGCCAACCACCTGGCCACCCTGCGCACCACGGACGGCTACGAGCGCTTCCTGGCCCGCGGCAAGGACCTCCTGGAGCGCACGCCGGTCGTCGGCCGCCCGCTCTACGAGACCCTGCACGGCGCCAAGAAGGGCCTCAAGGACTTCATCGCCCCGCAGGGCATGTTCGAGGACCTCGGCCTGAAGTACGTCGGCCCCATCGACGGCCACGACATCGAGGCCCTGGAGTCGGCCCTGGCCCGCGCGAAGCGGTTCGGCGGACCGGTCATCGTGCACTGCCTCACCGAGAAGGGCCGCGGCTACAAGCCCGCCGAGCAGGACGAGGCCGACCGCTTCCACGGCATCGGACCGATCCACCCGGACACCGGCCTGCCCATCAAGGCCTCGGCCGCCAGCTGGACGTCCGTCTTCGGCGACGAGATGGTCAAGCTCGGCCACGACCGCGAGGACATCGTCGCGATCACCGCCGCGATGCTCCAGCCCGTCGGCCTGAAGAAGTTCGCCGACGCCTTCCCCGACCGCATCTACGACGTCGGCATCGCCGAGCAGCACGCCGCCACCTCGGCCGCGGGCCTCGCCACCGGCGGGGTGCACCCGGTCTTCGCGGTCTACGCGACGTTCCTCAACCGCGCCTTCGACCAGGTCCTCATGGACGTCGCGCTGCACAAGTGCGGCGTCACCTTCGTCCTGGACCGGGCCGGCGTCACGGGCGACGACGGCGCCTCGCACAACGGCATGTGGGACATGTCCATGCTCCAGGTCGTCCCCGGCCTGCGCCTGGCCGCCCCGCGCGACGCCGAGCAGTTGCGCGCCCAGCTGCGCGAGGCCGTCGAGGTCGACGACGCGCCGACCGTCGTCCGCTACTCGAAGGGCGTCGTCGGACCCGCGGTCCCGGCCGTGGGCAGGGTCGGCTCCATGGACGTGCTGCGCAGGGCGTCGGCGGCCAGGCCGGACGTGCTCCTCGTCTCCGTCGGGGCGCTCGCCCCGATGTGCCTGGAGATCGCCGGCCTCCTCGACAAGCAGGGCATCACCACGACCGTCGTCGACCCGCGCTGGGTCAAGCCGGTCGACGAGGCGCTCGCGCCGCTCGCCGAGCAGCACCGCGTCGTCGTCACGGTCGAGGACAACTCCCGCGTGGGAGGCGTCGGTTCGGCGATCGCGCAGGCCCTGCGCGACGCGGGCGTCGACGTACCGCTGCGCGACTTCGGCATCCCGCCGCGCTTCCTCGACCACGCCTCGCGCAAGGAGGTCATGGCCGAGATCGGCCTCACGGCCCCCGACATCGCGCGTCAGGTCACCGGTCTGGTCGCCAAGCTGGACGGCCGCTTCGAGCGCGCCACGGCCACGGACGCCGTGGAGCCCGCGCGCGACTGACCCTCCAGAGGCTGCTCCATGGGCCGGTCCCACCACGCAAGGGTGGTGGGACCGGCCCATTCGCGTGAACGCGCCCGCGCCGGGGCATGCGGAGCGAAAGCCCCCTCGATCATGTCGAGGACGACAATGCGTGGGAGGTACGCCCGTGAGCAGCACCCTCTTCAGGACGAAGAAGGTCGAACAGTCGATCTTGGACACTGAGGAGCCGGAGCACGCACTCAAGAAGTCGCTGTCCGCTCTGGACCTCACCGTGTTCGGGGTCGGTGTCATCATCGGCACCGGCATCTTCGTCCTCACCGGCAAGGTCGCCAAGGAGAACGCGGGCCCCTCGGTGGCGCTCGCGTTCGTCGTGGCCGGCGTCGTCTGCGGCCTGGCCGCGCTGTGCTACGCGGAGTTCGCCTCCACCGTCCCGGTCGCCGGGTCCGCCTACACCTTCTCGTACGCGTCGCTCGGCGAACTCCCCGCCTGGATCATCGGCTGGGACCTGGTCCTCGAGTTCGCGCTCGGCACGGCGGTGGTCGCCGTCGGCTGGTCCGGCTATGTGCGTTCGCTGATGGACAACGCGGGCTGGCATCTGCCCGAGTCGCTGAGCGGGCGGGACGGGGCCACGGGGTTCGGCTTCGACATCCTCGCCGCCGCCCTGGTCCTGGTGCTCACCGTCATCCTCGTCCTCGGGATGAAGCTCTCCGCCCGCGTCACCACGGTCGTCGTCGCCGTCAAGGTGGCCGTCGTCCTCATCGTGATCATCGCGGGCGCCTTCTTCATCACGGCCGACAACTACAAGCCCTTCATCCCGAAGGCGCAGCCGCAGGAGGCGGGCAGCAGCATCCAGTCCCCCCTCGTGCAGCTGATGTTCGGCTACACGCCCACCGACTTCGGCGTCATGGGTATCTTCACCGCAGCCTCCGTCGTCTTCTTCGCCTTCATCGGCTTCGACGTCGTCGCCACCGCCGCCGAGGAGACGAAGAACCCGCAGCGGGACATGCCGCGCGGCATCCTGGGCTCCCTCCTCATCTGCACGACTCTCTACGTGGCGGTGTCGATCGTCGTCACGGGCATGCAGAAGTACAGCGAGCTGTCCATCGACGCCCCGCTCGCCGACGCCTTCAAGGCCACCGGGCACCCCTGGTACGCGGGTGTCATCAGCTTCGGCGCCGCGGTCGGCCTGACGACGGTCTGCCTGATCCTCCTCCTGGGCCAGACCCGGGTGTTCTTCGCGATGAGCCGCGACGGTCTGCTGCCCCGCTTCTTCTCCGTCGTCCACCCGAAGTTCAAGACCCCGTACCGGCCGACCATCCTGCTCGGCGTGATCATCGCGATCCTGGCCGGGTTCACCAGCCTCAGCGAGCTCGCGGAACTGGTGAACATCGGCACGCTCTTCGCGTTCGTCGTCGTCGCGCTCGGCGTCATCATCCTGCGCCGCACCCGCCCCGACCTGCCCCGCGCCTTCCGCACCCCCCTGGTGCCGTTCATCCCGGTCCTGTCGGTGCTCGCGTCCCTGTGGCTGATGCTGAACCTGCCCGCGGAGACCTGGATCCGCTTCGCCGTCTGGATGGTGCTCGGCTTCATCGTGTACTTCGTGTACGGGCGCTCGCACAGCCGGCTGGGCAGGGAGGCCGGACAGTCCTAGGCGGCCGTGACACCCGGTAACGCTGTGGGGACGGATTTCGCTGAGGCATATGATGTGGCGAATTCATGGTTTCCCTGCGCACATGCCGGGCGTGAGGTTGACGGAAGGTGACGGCGGTCATGCGGGGCAGAAACGCTATCGACGAGCGAACCGATGACCACGGCGCCGAGCGTCGTACCGCCACCGGTGCCGCCGACGGGCGTTGGCTGACACGGGGCAAGGATGGCAGGCTCACCGCGTACGCGCTCACCGAGGGCGGCATGCTGCGGTGGACCGAGGTGACGCCCGGCGGCCCCCGGTGGACAGGGCCCGACTTCCTCCCCGGCACCCATCTCGGCCACGTCACCGTCGTGCAGGGCGCGGACACGTACGTGCACTTCCTCGGCCGCCGGGTGAAGCCACGGGCCGACGGGGGAGTGGACGTCGACGTCGTGCACGCCATCCAGTACCAGACGGGCAGGCCGGTCACCGAGTGGCGCTCGCTCGGCAACCCGCACAAGGACCGTGCCAAGGGCGCCCGGTTCGGTGTGCCGGTTGGCGCCGTGAACTCGAACGGCACGGTGCACGTCTTCGCCCGAAACGCCGGCGGCGGCCTGATGATGCGCCGTGAGGACAGGAAGGGCAGCTGGGAGGCGTGGGCGGACCTGAAGGGCAGCGGCCTCAGCGACGGAATAGCCGCCGTCCCCACCTCGGCCGGACGCGTCGAGGTCCTCGCCCCGACGCGCAACCCCGTTGCCCCGCACTGGTACCAGACCGAGACGGACGGCGAGTTCCACCAGTCCCCGAACGTCCCGCTCTCGGCGCCCGCCGACGGCGTCGTCGGTCTGGAGACGGGCCCCGACCGGCTGACTTACTACTGGAACGACACGGGCGGCAACGGGATCGTCGCCTACCGGCCCGGCAGTTGGGCGATCCCCCTGGGGGGCGCGCCCGCGCCCAGCCCGGTCGCCGCGCTGCGCGCCAACCTCGACGGCTACGACTGCACGGTGCTCGCGCATCGCGGGGTCGACGACCAGATCATGCTCGCGGCCTGTGTCTCCGAGAACGAGAGCCAGGGGCTGTGGTGGTCTCCCACGGGTGAGCAGGCCGTGGGCGCACCCGCGTTGGCGGTGGACGCCCTCGGCCGCGTGGTCCTCGCCGTCATCGGCAAGGACGGGGCGCTCTACGTCGCGCGCCAGCGGCGCGAGCCGGGCCTCGCCCTGGAGACCTCGGTCCGCGCCTGACGCCGTACCGCCCGCAGTCGCGGTCCCGTCAGGCGACGGGACACGCCACGTGAACCACGAAGCGTCCTGCCCGGAGAGATCCGGGCGGGACGCTTCGTTCGTGACGGTGGGTCAGCCGCCCGTGGCGGGCGACTTCTTCGCCGACTCCGGGACGGGCTCGCCGGCCCGCAGCGCCTTCCAGAGGTCGTGCGCCTGCGGTTCGGCCGCGACGACGCGGTTGGGGTCCTGCTTGTCGTACGCCACCGGGAGCATGATCGTCTCCATGGTGTTGGGGTCGACGCCCTGCATGCTGCGTCCGAAGTCCGCGAGCGACGTCAGTGAGTCGAGGCCCGAGTCGGTGGTGAGCGACGAGGTCAGTTTGTCGGCGATCTTGTACGTCTTCGTGGGGCTGCCGAGCAGATCCTGCTTCTTGATCTCGCTCAGCAGCGCCAGCATGAACTGCTGCTGCAGGCCTATGCGTCCGAGGTCGCTGCCGTCACCGACGCCGTGCCGGGTCCGGACGAAGGCGAGCGAGTCGGTGCCGTTCAGCTTGTGCGTGCCCGCTTCGAGGTCGAGGCCGCTCGACTTGTCGTGAATGGGCTTGTCGACGGTCACCGTCACGCCGCCGATGGCGTCGACGAGGCCCTTGAAGCCGGCGAAGTCGATCTCCATGTAGTGGTCCATGCGGATGCCGGAGATCTTCTCGACCGTCTTCACGACGCAGGCCGGACCGCCCGTCGAATAAACGGAGTTGAACATCACGCGCTGTGCCTGGGGCAGAGACTTGCCCGAGGTCGTCGTGCACGCCGGGCGGGTCACCAGGGTGTCGCGGGGAATGCTCACTGCGGTCGCCCGGCTGCGGCCCTGCGGGATGTGCACCACGAGGGCGGTGTCGGAGCGGGCTCCGCTGACCTTGGCGCCGTCGAGCGCGGAGTTGGCGCCCGCGCGCGAGTCGGAGCCGAGCACCAGGATGTTCTGGCCGCTGGTCGGAAGCTTCTCGGGGCGGTCGTCTCCGAGAGCCTTGTCGATGTCGACGTTGTTCAGGTTCGAGTTGAGGCTGCTGTACATCCACCAGGCTGTGCCGCCGAGGGCGAGCAGTACGAGCACCAGGCCGAGGACGATCCAACGTCCCGTCCGGCGCTTGCGCTTGGGTTTCTTCTTACGCCGGTCGGGCGCCGCGCGCCGGGCGCCGCGCGCACCGGAGTCCGTCAGGGTGTGCGACATGCCAGGAGGCCTCTCTCCGCTTTCGAATTCCGATACCCGAGGTGCAGGTGGGACTGGGCTCGGGTGGGGGGAGGCGGCCGGCCCGGGGCTTTGCGTGGATGTCGATGCACTATAGACGTATTTTCGAATCCTCAGACTCGGCTTCTGTTCTTTCCCTGTTCATGCTGTCCGCTATGTCATGAGGTAAGGCTAGAAATCCGATTAATGCAGACATGTGGGCTGTGTTGACACCGGCTGAGTCGGCACCTGAAGATGTGCCCAGCCTGTGAATGTCGGTCATTTGTTGGCACAATTCAGGCTTGATCAGGCTTGATCGAAGTTTTTTAAGGCAAAAGGCAAACGACTCGGGGGGGTCGCGCACGCCAGGACCTGAGGTTCGCCGCAGGTCCACGCCTGCGTTCCGTGATGGAGGAGTTGTTGTTGTCCGAGTGGCTGAGGCCGAGCGCCGGGGGGTATCAGGCGGCGCGATACGCCGGGGGGCGAGCCGCATGACGACCATCCCTGGGCCCATCACGTACTCGGACGCGTGGAACGTCGCGCCGCAGTCCGTCCCGCCCCGCTCCGGTGTGCCGGCGCAGGTTCCCTCGTACCCGCAGGCCGAGACGCCGCACGAAGGCGCGTACGTAGAGACCTCGGTGACGCCGCTCGGCGCCCGCGAGGCCAACCGCTCGACCGTCGCCGCGCTGCTCGACGCCGAGGGCATCCCGCACTTCGCCGTCCGTGGCACGTCCGACCACGGCACCGTCATCGCCGTCGCCGAACCCGACCGTGATCGCGCTCTCGGGGCCGTCTTCCGCGGCCTGGGGCGGTTCCCCGGTCACCTCAGCGTCATCGCGCAGGACCCGGTGCGCGCCCCCAAGCCCCTCCCTTCCGGGGACCCCAGCGCCTGGCGGGGCGTGCGCGACGCCGCCGCGATCCAGGTCAGCTGGTACCGCACCGACCCCGGCGGCCACCTGCTGCTCGGTCACGAGTACGGGTGCGCCATCGAGTTCTGGCGCTGGCACGGCGGTCACCTCATAGCCCCCCGTGCCAACCGCGTGACCTGGTCCGTCTGGGGCGACCAGCCCAACGTGGCCGGACCCGCCCGCCTGTTCAGCCGCTTCGTCTCGGACGCGACGCCCGCGCACCTGGCACCCGCCCTGCCCACCCGGCAGGAGTTCCAGGTGCCCATGGCCGAGGACATCGACTTCCCCGTCGACGCGGTCTACACCTGGGTCGACGGCAACGACCCGGCCTGGCAGCGCCGCAAGGCCTCCGCGAAGGGCGAGGTCTACCACGCGGAGTCCGCCAGCGACGCGCGCTTCATCAGCCGCGACGAGCTGCGCTACTCGGTGCGCTCGCTGTACATGTTCGCGCCGTGGATCCGGAACATCTACATCGTCACCGACGACCAGGTGCCGGAGTGGATGCGCGAGGACCTGCCGGGTTGCCGCATCGCCACTCACCGCGAGATCTTCCGCAACCCCGCGGACCTGCCCACGTTCAACTCGCACTCCATCGAGAGCCAGCTGCACCACATCCAGGGCCTGTCCGAGCACTTCCTGTACTTCAACGACGACATGTTCATCGGCCGGCCCGTCGCACCCCACGCCTTCTTCACGCCGTCCGGCACGGCCCGGTACTTCCCCTCCCGCAACCGGATCCCGCAGGGCCCGGTCGTCGAGACCGACACCCCGGTCGACGCGGCCTGCAAGAACAACCGCGCCCTCCTGCGCGAGCGGTTCGGCAAGGTCATCACCCAGCCCATGGAGCACATCCCCTACGCCCTGCGGCGCAGCGCGATGGACGAGGCGGAGCTGGACTTCCCCCGGGCCTGGGCCCGCACGTCGGCGAGCCGGTTCCGCGCGATGACGGACCTGTCACCCACGTCGTCGTTCGCCCTCTACTACGCGGCGATGACCGGCCGCGCCCAGACCGGCTCCATGCCGTTCACCTACCTCCAGCTCGCGGTGCCGGACCTCGCGGACCGGCTGCAGCGCCTGCTGGACGGCCGCAGCCAGGATTCCTTCTGCCTCAACGACGCCTTCTCCACACCGGAGGACATCGAGGCGCAGCAGGAACTCCTCGACGGATTCCTGAACGCCTACTTCCCCACGCCCAGCCCCTACGAGCGATGAAACGGAGTTCATGAAGTGTCCGACTCGACGTCCATGAGCTCCGCCGCACACGTCTACCAGCGGATCGTTCCGCAGCCGGTCCGCTCCGTCGCCGCTCACAGCGTGCCGCCCCGCGTACGGCGCAAGGTGAAGGGCGGGCTCGCCAGGACCCTCAACCGCCGTGAGGCCCGGCTGCACCGGCGCGCGCTGCGCCGCGTCCGCAGGTCCGATGCCATCAGCGTCTCCGAGCGCCGCGTCGCCGCACCCGACGGCCGGATCGGCCACGTCCACACCGGGGTGACCGCCGACCTCGCGCGCCGCCTCGACCACGATCTCGTCACCTACGCCCTCGACGCGGCCGGCATCCCCTGGTTCACCGTGCCCGCGCTCGACGACCGCCGCGTCTGCATCGCCGTGGAACAGCGGGACAAGGGCCAGGTTCGGCGGGTACTACGCGCGTTGCTGGAGGAACACACCGGCTATGTCGTCTCGGTGTCGCCCTCCGCGAACGACACCGCGACTGTCCCCGGCAGCCACATCAAGGCGTGGAAGAACTACGGCAAGGCCAAGGTCGTACGGCTCACCTGGCTGCGCACCGACCCCACCCAGAACCTGTGGGTGGGTGACGATCAGGGCGTCGAGATCGAGTTCTGGACCGTCAACGACGAGCTGGCCGACGAGCGCCTCGTCGGGCCGCGCCCCAACCGCGTCCAGCGCGTCGTTCCGCGCGACGCCCTGGGCATCGAGATCGCCTTCGACCGCCTCTGCGCGTACTCCGACATCGACGGCGACGCCGAACCCACCATCACCCTCGAGGACTTCGACATACCGCGCCTCGAGGAGATCACGTTCCCCGTCGACGCGGTGGTCCTGTGGCAGCACCCGACCCCCTGGGGCGAGGAACTGCTCCGCGCGACCCTGCGCTCCCTGCATCAGTACGCGCCCTGGATCGACCTCGTACACGTCGTCGCGCAGGCTTCGCCCCCGCACTGGCTGCGCGCGGACGAACGGCTCACCGTCGTCCCCGCGGGCGCCGGCGCCACCTCCCAGCTGCACCGGCTTCCCGACGTCGCCGAGACCTTCCTGCTGATGCGCCCCGGCGCCCTCCTCGGCCGTCCGGTGCGCCCCTTCGACTACTTCACGCCGCACCGCGAGACCCGCCCCCGCAAGGGGCTGTGGACCGCCGAGGAGTCCTTCCAGCAGTGGCCGCGGGCCGCCCTCGGCGCCACCGGGCGCGCCGTGTCGCACGGCTACGCCTCCGGTCCGCAGCCGCACTCGTGCCAGGCCCTCGGTCGGCTCGCGGGCGTCGGCATGCTGCTCGTTCCCGGCCCCGACGACCAGCGGGTGCCCACGCTCCCCGGCACCCACCCCGGCGACGGACTCGCGCACCACTTCGCCCACTGCTCCGGGCTCGCCGACCCCTCCGGCGAGGCCACCGTCGCGCTGCACGCCGCGTTGCCGCACATCGGCCGTCGCCTGGAACGGCTCCTGGTGCGGCGCGACACCCAGCAGATGCACTTCTTCGGACTCGGCAGCGACGACGCGCTGGCCCACGGCGGCACCGACGCCGTCATCCGCTTCCTCCACCGCTACTTCCCCGTGCCCAGCCCCTTCGAGCACGGCGGCCCAGACGACCCGGACGACCACACGTGAGCAATGGCAACCCCGAGGCATCGGCGGCGGTGGGCGTATACCGCTCCCTCGTCCCCGCCTCCCTCAGACGTCGCGTCGCACGCCGCGTGCCGGCGCGGCTGCGCATGGCCATCAAGCGCGTGCTGCGCCGCTTGACGACCCTGACCCTCGGTTTCCGTTTCGTCCGCGGGGTCCGGGCCCGGCGCGCCTGGCCGCATCTGTTCGGCGACGGCGAGAGGCTCGCTGTGCTCGCCGACCGGGGCGCGCAGATCGCCCTCGTACGCCCCACCACGTCGCCGCTCGGGCTGCGCGAGGCCAACCTCGAACTCGTCGTCTCGCTCCTGGAAGCGGCGGGCATCGACCACTTCGTGGTGCGCGGCACCTCCGAGTTCCGCTCCACGCTCGCCGTCGCCGCGACCGACCGGGCGCGGGTGGCCGACGTCCTCGTGGGTACCCGCGCCTCCGCGCCCGTGTACATCGTCGCCTGCTACGGCGCGGCCCAGCGGGGCAAGCCCGTCCTGTGCGCGTCACGCGGCGGACGGCGCATCGCCCGGACCGCGCCCGTCCTGCGCACCGGCATGGTGTGGAGCGACCCCGGCGCCTCGCTGGTCCTCGGCCTGGAGCACGGCTGCGACATCGAGTTCTGGCACGAGAGCGAGGGCCGCCTCGTCGCCCCCCGCCCCAACCGGGTCACCGAGGACATCGCCCTCGACGAGCCCCGGATCAGCGTCCCCATCAGCCGCCTCACCGGCTTCGCCGCCCTGCACACCCGGCGCACCCGGTCCGTGCGCACCGTCGCGGCCTGCGCCCAGCCGCTGCCCGAGGACGTGCGCTTTCCCATCGACGTCGTCTACACCTGGGTCGACGGCAACGACCCCGCCTGGCAGCGCAGGCGGGCGGGTATCGAGGACGGCGGCTACCACGCCGAGTCCGCCAACGCGGCCCGCTACATCAGCCGGGACGAGCTGCGCTACTCCCTGCGGGCGCTGGAGCAGAACGCCCCCTGGGTGCGGCACATCTACGTGGTGACGGACCAGCAGCGTCCGGCATGGCTGAACGAGCGGGGCTCGCGCATCACCGTCGTCGACCACTCCCAGATCTTCGACGACCCCGGCGCCCTGCCCACCTTCAACTCACACGCCATCGAGAGCCAGCTCCACCACATCGACGGCCTTTCCGAGCACTTCCTCTACTTCAACGACGACATGTTCCTCGGCGCGCCCGTCACCCCCCAGGACTTCTTCCTCTCCAACGGCGTGACCCGCACCTTCTTCTCCCCCTCCCAGCTCCCCCGCTGGGACGACGCGTCGGGGGACAGGCCGGTGGACGCGGCGGGCAAGAACAACCGCCGCCTCATCCTGGAGAACTTCGGCTCCGCGATCGTCCAGAAGATGCGCCACGCGCCGTACGCCCTGCGCCGCAGCGTCCTCTACGAGATCGAGAGCGAGTTCAGGGACGCGCACCTCGGCACGTCCCACAGCCGGTTCCGCAGCACGACCGACATCTCCATCCCGTCGTCGCTGTACCACTACTACGCCTACTTCACCGGCCGAGCGGTCCCCTCGGACATCGCGTTCGCGTATCTCGACCTGGCCAGGCCGGAGATCGCGCGCCGCCTGGGGATCCTGCTGGCCCGGCGGGACCGCCAGGCGTTCTGCATCAACGACACGGTCTCCGACACGTTCGACGTGGGGCGCCAGGGCGACATGGTGCGGGACTTCCTGGAGTCGTATTACCCCGTGCCGAGCCCGTTCGAGAAGCAGCACGCGCCGCTGATCCCCACGCAGCGTGTTCCCCAGCAGCGGAAGGAGAGCGAGATCCGATGAAGATCTCCTTCCTGATCAACAACATCTACGGCATCGGCGGCACCAACCGCACCGTCATCAACCTCGCCGAGGCCCTCGCCGTCCGCCACGACGTCGAGATCGTCTCCGTGTTCCGGCGCAGCACCGCCACGAAGTTCGAGATCTCTCCGCGCATCACCGTGCGCGCCCTCGTCGACCTGCGCCCCGGATCCTCCGACCGCGACGCGCCCGGCAGCGGCGAGCCGAGCGAAGTGGTGCCGCGGCAGGAGGAGTTCTACGCGCAGTACAGCAAGTTCAGCGACCAGCGCATCATCCAGGACCTGGAGCGCACGGGCGCCGACGTCGTTATCGGCACCCGCCCCAGTCTCAATCTCTTCGTCGCCGAGTTCACCCGTGACAGCACGCTGCGCGTGGCCCAGGAACACATGACACACCTGGCGATCCCGCCCGCCGTACGGGCCCGCATGGCGCAGGTCTATCCCCGCCTCGACGCCATCACCACGGTCACCGAGGCGGACGCCCGCTCCTTCATGGAGAACACCCCCATCCCGGGCATCCCCGTCGTCGGCATCCCCAACAGCGTTCCGCAGCCCGCCGTCGCGCCCTCGGACTGCGCGCACAAGGTCGTCGTCAGCGCGGGCCGCATGCACCACATCAAGCGCTACGACCTCCTGATCCGCGCCTTCGGTCTGCTCGCGGACGAGTTCCCCGACTGGCAGCTGCGCATCTACGGCGACGGCGGTGAAGCCGCCAAGCTGCGCGCCCTGGTCACCGAACTCGGCCTGGCGGGACGGGCATTGCTCATGGGCGGGTTCTCGCCGATCGAGTCGGAGTGGGCCAAGGGCTCCATCGCCGCGGTCACCTCGAGCGCCGAGTCATTCGGCATGACCCTGGTCGAGGCCATGCGCTGCGGCCTGCCCGTCGTCTCCACCGACTGCCCGGTGGGGCCGCGGGAGATCCTGCGCCACGGCGAGGACGGCTTCCTCGTACGGACCGGTGACGCCGAGGCGATCGCCCAGGGGCTGCGCCGGCTCATGGCCGACGACATGCTCCGGACCCGCATGGGTGCGAACGCGCTGCGCAACTCGGCCCGTTACGATCCCGAGGCCGTCGCGACCACCTACGTGGACCTCTTCGAGGATGCCGCGAGCCGCCGCGCCGCCGCAGAACGCGGCTACCGCAGGCCCGCCGCGCCGCGCGAGGCCACGCACGCCGAAGCGACCGTGCCGCCCGTGTACATGGGAGCGGCGCGCGCCGACGTCACGAGCGACGACGCGGGATGGCTGCGGTTCTCCGTCGACGGGCCGGCCGACGGCAAGCGTCGCTGGCAGTTCGTGCTGCGCCACAGCCCCTCCGACGGGCAGCCCCTGCCCGACATGGAGCTGCGGACCGTCCGCAGGCCCCTCGCCAACGGCGGCACCCGCTACGGCGCCGCACTGACCCCCGCCGCGCTCGACGAACTCGGCGACGGCCGCTGGCGCGTGACCATGCGCTCCGCCAAGCACGAGAACGTCCACCTCAAGGCCGGGCTCCGCGACACCCGCGCGCTGATCGACGCCCGGGCCCGCCTGCTCTCGCATCCCGTGGCGGGTCAGGTCGGCTGGAACCTTCCCTACGCTCAGCCGAACGGCAAGCTCATGCTGCGCACCGTGGTGCGCGCGACCCACGTGGAGTGCACGTCCGTCGAGGTGAGCGACGACGGCATCGTGCTCACGGGCGTGCTGTGCGGAGGGCTCAGGATCCAGCCGGGCGCCCTTTTCGTACTGAGCCGCCGCGGCCTCCACGCGCTCAACTTCACCGTGCCCGTACAGGTCCTCGGCAGCCATTCCTTCCGCGCCGAGGCCCCGGTCCGCCGCGTCGTCGACCACCGGCTCGAGCGGTGGGAGGACTGGGATTGGTGGCTGCAGCCCGATCCGCACGACCGCGCGAAGGTGCGCATCTGCCATGTGCTCGAGGACTTCCCCGACGTCAAGAGCGCCTTCGCCTACCCGGGCGTCCCGCTGGTCGGCGACGAACCGTCGGAGTTCTCCGCCGTGCACCCGGCGAAGCCCGTGTGGGTGAGGCCGTACTGCTCGGCGTCCGGCGCCATGGCCATGAACGTCGTGGACCGATGACGTCTTTCCGGCACCGACCGATCCGCGGACGGAGACGAAAATGAACCGCACGCTGTTTGTCCTCGGGGACTCCGTACCGGCTCCCCGTACGGAGGAGGAAGCCCCGATGGCGGGGTGGGGCCAGAAGATCCAGGAACTTCTGGTGGGCCCGATCGAAGTGGCCAACTACGCCCGCAGCGCGATGACGACGCGCAAATACTTCACGCAGCGACTGCCCGCCCTGCTCAACCGGATGAGCCGCGGTGACATCGTCCTCATCGGTTTCGGCTGCGTGGACCACATGATCCACAACGGCGCGCGGTACGTCCCGGTCCCCGAGTACCAGGAACTCCTGCGGCTCTTCGCCGCGTACGTGCACGACCAGGGCGCAGTGCCGGTCCTGGTCACGCCGATGGCGCGCTACGCGTTCTCGGCGCAGGGCGAGGTGCTCAACACCCTGGGCGACCACCCCCGTGCCATGGCCGAGGTCGCCGCGCGGCTCGGCGTGCCGCTCGTGGACCTGACCACCCGCACCATGCAGCTGTGGTCCCAGCTCGGGCCGACGCGACTGCGCCAGTACTTCTGCTGGACGGACCCGGGCGAGCACCCGCTGCACCCCGACGGAACGATCGACTCGGCTCATCTCAACCACACGGGAGCGTTCGAGGTCGCCCGTCTGGTGCTGGCCGAACTGTGCAACCTCGGTGTCCTCGACAAGTCCGAGGTGAACGTCCCCGCGCTCATGGAGCCCCTGATGGTGCCGCCGGTCTCCGGCGAATTCACCGTCCAGGCACCGGAGTCGGCCCTTCGTTACGGCCAGGGGACCGGCCCGGCCCCGGTGATCACCAAGCCGGCTCAGGGAGGGCTCGCCGGAGCCATGGTGAAGTTCTCCGGGAACGCCGCGTCCGGCACGGACTATCTGCTCTTCTTCGAACAGGGCCGGTACATCGGCGGTACGAGCGTGGGCGGCGCGGGGCAGTGGAGCTGGCGCCGCTCGGTGAACTGGGAGGCGGGCGAGCGACTCGTCCAGTGCGTGGGACTCCGCGGCGACGGCGTCTCGGCTATCGCGGAGCACCGCTTCACGGTGCTGACCGACGTGCCGAGCCCACTGGTCACGGCCCCCGCCGAGGGGGCTTTCACCGGGCCCCGCCCCCGCTTCTCCGGCAGGGTGCAACCGGGCGTCACCAAGGTGGTGCTGATGGAGCGGGGCGTCCTGATCGGTGCGACCGGCGTCGACGACCAGGGCGAGTGGGCGTTCAAGCACGCGCACGCCTGGCGGCCCGGAACCCACACGATCGAGGTGATCGCCCTCTTCGGCGCGGCCGAATCGGCGCCCGCGCCCCACACGTTCAGGGTCGTCGGCATCCCCGACGACAGCCCGATTCGCAGCCTTGGGGTCACCCGCCACGCGTGTGGTGACGTATGCGAGCACAGGCCGTTCACCGGAGACTGGTAGACGGTTCGGCACCGGCAGGGAGAGCCTTGAGGATCGGACTCACCGCATGGGGCACGGCGGTCGTGGTCGGGATCGCGGTGCTGCTCGGCACACTGTTCGTCCTGCCGCGCGAGAAGGCGAGCCCGGCTCAGGCATCGCGGACGGTCCGTGTGCTGCAGTACAACCTGTGCGGTGCGGCCGTGGGGTGCCCGTGGAACGCGGGCGGGTCCGGGCGCGGAACGTCGGTGGCGCGCCTCGTGAAGTCCGCGGTCCGGTCAGAGCCGGACATCGTCACCGTCAATGAGATCTGCCTGACGCAGTACGAGGCACTCAAGGAACAACTTGCCCGCGCCGGCTGGCGGATGGACGGCACGTACGCCTCGTCTCAGGACAACGTGCCGGCCTGCGGCAGGACGGGCCGGTTCGGCAGCGCGGTGCTCAGCCGGGGCGACGTCCCGGACGACCGGCAGGACTACCGCCCCTTCACACACACCGGCGGCGAGATCTACACCAACGGCGGGCGCACCGTCCTGGTTCACAGGGGACTGCTCTGTGCCCACACCCGCGTACACGGCAAGCGCCTCGTCGCCTGCACCGCGCATGCCTATTCCAAGGCCCCTGAGCAGCTGCGGGAGATCAAGGACCGGGCGGCCGCGTTCCCCAGGAGCGTCCCCGTCGTAGTTGCGGGCGACCTGAACCTGCCTCCTGACGCGCCCGCACTGTCCCAGCTCACCGGCCGATTCACGGAGGCGGACCATGCGGACGACGAACCCACCGCCGGCGGACGGAAGATCGACTACGTCTTCGCCGAGCGGCGCTATGTCCGGTCCTCCAGCGCCGACGCGGTGAAGTATCCGGAGTCCGACCACGCTCTGCTGAGGGGAACGTTCAGGCTCACGCTCTGACCTGCGCAGGGCAGCCCGGGACGGATGGCGCGGGTGGCCACATGTGATCGATTTGTAATGAACTTATGTGCAACAAGAGTTGATCGGCAAAAGTCTGATCAACCGTGAGACTTTCCTTGGCTAGAGGGGTCCTGTTCCCCCTCGCTCTGATCGCCGCGACGGCGGGCAGCCTCGCCGGGCCCGCCGACGCGCAGGACAGGACCATGTCCGTAACCGGACTTCCGACGCAGATCGCCGTCACCCCCGTGCTGCAGGACGGTGTGAAGCAGCCTCGGCAGCTCACTCTGTCGGTCGCGGACAGCACGGACGGCCCGGCGCCGCGCGAGTACGTGCTCCGCCTCGACCTCGGCGCGCTCAAGGGCGTCGTGGACGTCGACGCCAAGCCCTGCGACGTGGCAGCCGGTCAGGCCACGTGCCGGATCAAGGTGACCGACCCCGACCGCGTCCCCGGTGTCGCCCTGACGCTGAGGGCCGCGACCGGCAGCCAGGCCGGGGACTCCGGCGTGCTCCATGTGACGGGCGAGGCGGACGGCCGGGCGCTGAAGGCCGTGGACGCCACGGTGCAGGTAGGGGGCGCGAACCTGGTGGTTGCCGGCGACAGGCTGCCGACGGGTCTGAAGGTGGGCGACACCGCGCCGATCCCCGTCAGCTTCCGCAACGTGGGAAGCGCGTCGGCCTCGGGTGTCCTGATGGCGTTCCGCTTCACCGAGGGGAGCAAGCCCGCCCGGCGCTTCGACAACTGCGAGTACAGCGAGCGCAGTTCCTTCGTGGAGAAGCGCTTCGCGCTGTGCGCCTTCGACGTCGACGTCCCGCCCCGGACCGAGTTCCGGCTGCCCGACGACGCGGCGGTCGAGGTCACAGCCGCCGCCCTCCACGAACTGGTGCAGGCCGACGTGTACCCCGACGCCCCGGGGATGCGCGAATATCTTCGCCGTGGATACCCCTACGAGCGAGGCAGCGGACCGCAGTTGAAGCTGCGCGGGACGGACGGCCCCCAGACCGGCGAGCGGTACGGGAACGCCACCTCCTGGGAGTCCACCTACTACATCACCAACACGGCGGATCTCTCCGTCACCGGTGCGGACATCAGCGGCAAGGTCGGTGACGAGGTCGTCGCCGACCTCGGGCTGCGCAACGACGGACCGGCCTGGCTCGGAGACGTGCAGGACCCGACGGAGTTCGCGTCGCTGTACGTCGAACTGCCGGACGGGGTGTCGGTCGTCGACCTGCCGAAGGACTGCTTGCGGGGCGGGTCGGGCGAGTACGTCTGCCCCCTGGGACCGCTGGACTCCGATGCCCGGCTGTCCTTCCCCTTCAAGGTGAAGCTGGCGAAGCCGCTGAAGGACGCCCACGGAAAGGTCCGGGTACGGCAGGCGGAGTGGTCCCGTTACGACACGAACCCGTCGAACGACTCCGCGCCGATCGACTTCAGCACCACGTCCGCGTCCCCCAGTGCCGACCCCAGTACCGACCCCAGTGCCGACCCGACCCCGGGTACGGGCGCCACCGGCGGCGACACAGGAGGTGAACCGTCGCCCAGCGCCACGTCCGGCGGAGCACACTCCGGTGACGAGCCGGGTGACGGTGACCTGGCGTCGACCGGCGCCGGCACGGTCACGTGGGTCGCGGCCCTCGCCGTCCTGCTCATCGGCGGAGGCATCGCGGCCCGCGCGGTGGTGCGCAGGCGTCGGGCGTAGCCGGGAATCCACGAGGGCGCGCATCGACCACTGCGCGCCCTCACTCTCCAGTACGAGCTCCCCGCCTCACCCGGGCCGCACCGTCCGCGGCCCGACGCAATTCGCGCCCAACACGCCCACCCTGCACCGCAGTTCACGGTCGGCGGTGACCACGACCACCTCGTGGGGCAGCTCAGCCCGTTCCACCAGCTCCACGATGTGATCGTCCCCGCTCCCCGCCGCCGATTCGACCCGCACCCCCGGCACCGACTCCACGCCGCGCGCCGCGCCCTCGACGACGAGCACGATGTCCACGCCCTCGCGCTCGGCGTACGTCACCAGGCTGTCGCGCAGCCGCTCGGCGGCGCCGCGGCGGTCGCGCCACCAGCCGTCGGGCACGGAGCCAACGACGTTGGCGCCGTCGACGACCAGGAGTGTCGTCATGTGGTCCGGCCCTTCTCCCACACGGCGGTGAGCCGCCCCACGGCATCGACGGCACGGGCGGTGCGCCGGTCGTCCGTACGCAGCGCGCCCGCGAACTCGACGTGCAGGAACGGCACATGCTCGGCCGCCGCCTTCGTGCCCTGCACATTCGTGTGCCCCTCGAGAGGACACGAACGCACCCACGCCCGGCACACGTCGAAGTCCCGCGCGCGCAGCGCGTCGGCGAGGAGCCGGCCGTCGGCGCGGCCCTCCCGGCCCCGCCCCGTCGACGCGATCACGTCACGGCCGGGCGCCGAGTCGTCCGCGAAGCCATGGATCTGGAGGCCGGGGAGTCCACGCTCCGCCAGTTCGTCGCAGAACGCGTCGAAGACGGTGTCCCGGCGGTGGGCGACGTCCGCAGTGTCACCGACCCCGGCTTTGCGATGTGCTCCCGCAATCACGAGTACGCCGCCGTGTCCGCCGCGCAGGACGCCCACCGCGAGCCGCTCGGTATTCCGGTCGGCGACCGGGTGCGGGACCTGCACGGACCAGCGTGCGGGGGAGCCGGTCTCGACGTAGACGCGCCCCCAGCCGCGCGGTGCGCGCCCCTGTTCGGTGCGGTCGGTGATCTCCGCGTACCGCCGCCCGGTGGAGCTGTCCGTGACGGTTTCCAGCGAGAGGTCGATGCCGGACAGGCGCTCCCTCGCCCGGTCGGCGTGGCCGTCGAGCAGCAGCCGGAGACCGCCGGCGGCCGTGCGCCGCTCGGCGCGGGTCGGGGGCCGGTAGCCGCTGTCGCGTGTGAAGCGCGCGGTGTAGTCCGTGATCCGGGTCAGCAGGTCGACCCCGGTGCGGCCGCCGGAGTGTGCGCCGGGGCCGCGGCTGTCCGTGGGTTCGTTCCGTCGCGTGATCCCGGCCACGAGTGCGGTCGCAACCACCGCCGCGATCAGCAGCGTTGCTGCAATCGTTACCGTCTTCGTCCGATTCGCCCTCATGCTTGTATAAAGATAGCCCGGTGAATAGACGCCCCTCCCGCCGGTCGTGGTCCGGCATAGCCCTCTCCGCGCTGCTCCTGGGAACCGCGGCCTGTGGCCCCTTCGGTTCGGACGACGGCAAGGCGGCCGCGGACGGCCCCTCGTTCACCGTGGCGGCAGCCGGAGACATCCTCATCCACCCGCAGCTCACCGAGCAGGCGCGCAAGGATGCCAAGCTGACCGGCAAGGGCGTGAAGGGGCTCGACTTCGACCCGATGCTGGCCGGGATCAAGCCCGTCATCAGCAAGGCCGACCTGGCGATCTGCCACTTCGAACCGGTCGCGGGCAAGCCGGAGGGGCCGTTCGAGAGTTTTCCCGCGTTCCTGGTGCCGCCGCAGATCGCCACCACCATCAAGCACATCGGTTACGACACCTGCTCCAGCGCCTCCAACCACACCCTGGACCACGGCGCCGCCGGCGTGACGAACACCCTGAACGTCCTCGACCGGGCGGGCCTGAAGCACACCGGTTCGGCCCGCAGCGCCGCCGAGGCCGCCAAGCCGCTGATCATGGACGTCAAGGGCGTCAAGGTTGCCCAGCTCTCGTACGCCTTCGGCTTCAACGGCAACGAGATCCCCGCGGACAAGCCGTGGCTGGTCAACCAGATCGACTTCAAGAACATCGCCGCGGCCGAGAAGCGGGCCCGCGCCGCGGGCGCCGACGTGGTGATCCTCAGCATCCACTGGGGCCGTGAGAACCAGCCGAACCCCAGCCGCTCCCAGCTCCAGCTGGGCCGCAAGCTGGCCCGCGAGACCGGTATCGACCTGATCATCGGCCACCACGCGCACGTGGTGCAGCCCATGGAGAAGGTCGACGGCACCTGGATCGCCTACGGACTCGGCAACCAGATCGCCCGCCACGACGTGCCGACCGGACTGACCGAGGAGGGTGTCATCGGCTGGTTCGAGTTCACGAAGCGCGGCGGAAAGTGGGATGTACAGGCGAAATACGTTCCGACGTTCACGCAGATCCCACCGGACCCGGATGAGTCGGGCAATCTCCCGAAGGGTGCCGTGAAGGACCACCGGCTCGTGGACATCGCCGCGGCCCTGCGCGAGGACCGGGGCGCCGCGAAGCTGAGCGAGCAGCAGCGCGCCCGCTACCGCCTGGCCTTCGAGCGCACCGAGGGCACGATGCTCAACCGCGGCGCGGCCAAGGACGGACTCGCGCCGCTGGAGCCGCTGCCCGAGTAAGGCCCTGCCCGAGCAGGGCCTGCGCGCAGGTCCGAGCAGGGCCTGCGCGCAGGTGCAAGGTGAAGACGCTCCGCGGATGCGACGCTTCTCACCTTTTTCTTAACCAGTACAACCCTTTGGCTCCCACGTGGGTCAGATGTTTCCGGATCGCACGCGTGTGCGCTCCGGTGCGCGCAACCCCCACGGCCCGCGGAGCGTCTTCCGCGCGCCCCTGCGCGCCCCCATGTTCCAGAGAGGAGCCCTCCGTTGGCCGCTTCGCCCTCGAAGCGGCGGCACAAGGTCCGCCGAAGAGCCGACATGTCCCTGCTGGGCGGCATACGCCCGCCCATCGCAGTGCTGTCGGTTCTGCTCCTCGCCCTCGCGGGCATCACCGCCCTCACACTCGGCCGCGTCGGACACGACCGCGTACCGGAAGCCGTCCGCACCTCCCAGCAGCACTTCGCCGAGGACGGCGCCATCGCGCTGCGCGCCTCCGTCGACGAGGGCGTCACCGACCTCACCAGGACGGCCGACCTGTTCAGCGCCGGTGACCCGGTGTCGGCGGACGCGGTCCTCGACAAGATCGGGAACGTCTACCAGAAGTGGACGGGCACCGCCGTCGTAGAGATCCAGTCCGGCAAACTCCTCGCCGCACGCGGCGAGAACGTGCCGCTGACCGCGATCGACCGCGCCAAGCTCTCCGACGACAACGGCCTCGCCCCGCGCATGGTGCGCCTCCAGAACGGTGAGACGCGCCTGCTCACCTTCGCGCTCCTGAACTGGAAGGGGCAGCCCCAGCAACTGCTGGTCGCCTCCAACAGCCTGAAGTTCCCGGGCATCAGCATCGGCCAGTTCCGCTCCATCGCCGTGATCGACCGGTCCGGCACCGTCCTCAGCAGCGACGGCATTCCCGAGCCCGAGCAGGTGCTCACCGACCTTCAGCGCGACGAGGTCAAGGAATCCAACCGGCAGCTGAAGGCCTTCGCGAAGACAGCCGCCGGCAAGGCGGAACAGCACCCCATCAAGTCCAAGGAGCCCGGCTCCGGCGGATTCCTCGGCGTCAGCGGCAGCCTCAGCGGCGACCGCTACATGGGTGAGCGCTCCGTCGCCGGTTACGCCTCTCTCGCCTCGCCGCAGCCCGGCGAGCCCACCGTCGCCACCGGCCTCGGTCTGACCGTCGTCGCCATGGTCAAGGTCGCCGAGGACCCGGCGGTCACCGCCGGCCCGATGTTCGGCCTGGCGGCCGCGGCGGCCCTGCTGCTCATCGGCGGACTCACCGTGGCGCTGCTGATCGGCACCGTGCAGCGGCCGCTGATCAGGCTGTTCCTGGAGAGCCGCCGCCTCACCCGCGGCGACCTCGCCCGGCCCGTCGCCGTGCCCCGGCGCGGCGAGGCCGCCAGGATCGGCGCGGCCCTGGAACGCCTGCGCCACCAGCTGCTCGGCGAGCTCCCGCAGCCCGCCGCACCGGCGCGCCGCCGCTTCGGCGCCCGCTTGCTCCTCGCGGTCGCCGGGATCCTGCTGCTCGTCTGGTCGGGCCCCCTGCTGCTCATGCTCAACCGCGCCGGCGACACCGTCGTCGTACCCCAGCAGATGGTCAACGACCAGCGCGAACGCACCGACACCCTGTCCGACCGGGTGCGCCGCGCGCTCAACGAGGGACACGCCGACCTGATGTCGGTCGCCTCCCTCATCGGCGACCGGACCAAGCCCTCGCAGATGACCGAGGTGCTCGAAGCCACCCTGCACGAGCACGAGCGCTACGAGTCCCTCTACGTCCTCGACGCCCAGGGCAACGTCCTCGCCAGGACCGGGCGCAGCCCGCACAACGCACCGGGCGAGGGCCCCTCGGCGCAGCCCATCCGCGTCCTGGACAACCAGGGCAAGAAGCCGGTCATCGTGGGCACCGCCGAGCTGCCCGGCCGCCAGGGTGCCGCCGTGGTCGGCGAATTCCGTATCGACTTCGTGAACTCGCTGCTCAAGCGCCCCGGGCTCGGCGACGTCCGGGTCGTCGACGCCGAGCGGCGCGTCATCGGCGGCAACACCGGCTATCTGGCCTTCCACACGCTGCCCGGCAAGCGCCTCGACGAGCTCGTCGAAGGCACGAACCAGAAGGTCGGCATGAGCCCGCGCCCCAGCGGGGTCCTGTTCCGCGACGGCGGCGACATCCAGATCGCCGCCGCCGCCCCCTTCGTAGGAGGCGGCGCCGCCAAATCCCTCGACTGGACCGTCGTCAGCTGGCAGCCCGCATCGAGCCTCGCCATCCCCGAGTACAGCCTCCAGAACCGCACGGTCCTGGCCGGTCTGCTCGGCATCACCGCCGCGGCGGCCTGCCTGGGCTGGCTGCACATCGTCGTCGTACGGCCCCTGCGCGACCTGGCCCGGCAGGCCGAGTCGCTCGCGGACGGTGACCGCAAGACCGTCCTGTTCCCACGCCACCACGACGAGGTCGGCGCCGTCGCCCGCAGCCTGGAGCTGATCAGGCAGCAGATCCAGAGCCAGCAGCGCAAACGCGACGGCGGTGCCCGCACGCCCGCCGGAGCCGGAAGGAACTAGAACCCCGTGCTCTTCCTCTACACCGTGCTCGTGGTGTGCGGAGCCGTCCTGCTGATCGCCGGAATCGTCGAACAGCGGCGGCACTTCGCCAACCTCGAACACATACCGACCCGCGTCCTCGTCAACGGCATCCGCGGCAAGTCGTCCATCACGCGCCTGTGCGCGGGCGCCCTGCGCGGCGGCGACCTGACCACGGTGGCCAAGACGACCGGCACGGCGGCCCGCTTCATCCACCCCGACGCCACCGAGGAACCGGTCTACCGCAAGTTCGGTATCGCCAACGTCGTCGAACAGATCGGCATCGTGCGCCGCGCCGCCGCCTACAACCCGGACGCGCTCGTCATCGAGTGCATGGCCGTCATGCCGGCGCTCCAGGAGATCAACCAGTCCAAGCTGATCCGCTCCACCATCGGCGTCCTGTGCAACGTCCGTGAGGACCACCTCGCCGAGATGGGCCCCACGCTCGACGACGTGGCGCGCTCGCTGTGCCGCTCCATGCCGGAGGGCGGCATCTGCGTGACCGCCGAGCAGGAGCGCTTCCACATCCTCCAGGAGGAGGCGGACGCCAGGGACTGCAAGCTGGTCTACGCCGACCCCGAGACGGTCAGCGACGAGGAGCTGCGCGGGTTCAGCTGGTTCACCTTCAAGGAGAACGTGGCGATCGCGCTGACCGTCGCCGAGCTGGTGGGCGTCGACCGGGACACCGCGCTCCAGGGCATGTACGACGCCCCGCCGGACCCCGGAGTCCTCTCCGTCGAGCGCTATCTCACGCACGACAACAAGAAGCTCCGCTTCGCGAACGTCTTCGCGGCCAACGACCCCGAGTCGACGCTGATGAACATCAACCAGCTCCTCGACCTCGGTGCCATCCACCGCCCGCTGAACGTCGTCATCAACTGCCGCCCGGACCGCGTCGAGCGCAACGGCCAGATGGGCGAGATCATCCCCGAGCTCGATCCGGACCAGGTCTTCGTCATCGGCCATCCGGCCAAGTCCGCCATCGACGCGATCCCGGCCGCGTACCGGGACCGGGCCGTGGACCTCGGCGGCGACCGGCGTGAGGCCGAGGAGTTCATGGGCAAGCTGCTCGGCAGTCTCGGCCCCGACTCCTCGCTCGTCGCCATCGGCAACATCCACGGCCAGGGCGAGCACCTCCTGGAGCACCTCGCCGAGCTCCCCGCGGACGAGTCCGACGACCCGGCGGACCGCTTCGAGCCCGCCGAGGCCTCCTGGCAGGACACACCGGCCGTACGGGAACACGTCGAGACGGTGCAGCTGTACGCGCCCCGCATCGACCCGTACCAGCAGTACCCCGAGGCGTACGAGACGCGCTACGCGCCCCAGCTGCACATCCCCGTGCAGCGCGACGCGGACCACCCGCATCCCGAGTACCAGGATCCGCAGCGGCCCCGAGAGGCCTGGCCCGCTGTCACTCAGCACCAGCCCGTCCAGACGGCCGAACAGGCCGTCCCCCGTGGCCTGTTCGAACCGCGCATCCCGCCCGCACCTCCCGCCGAAGACCCGCAGCAGTGGCACAGCAGCCCAGGAGAACCACGTTGATCCCCACCGTCCTCACCCCCGAGATCGCCGCGATCGGCATCGCGATCGGGCTGCTGTTCTCCCTGGTCTGCTACCTCACGACGAACCTCTCGCCGGGCGGAATGATCACCCCGGGCTGGATCGCCCTGACGCTCGTCGAAGACCTCCAGCGCGCGGCCATGGTCGTGGGCGTCACCGTCCTCACCTATGTGGGCACGCTCCTGATGCAGCGCTACGTGATCCTCTACGGCAAGCGCCTGTTCGCCGCGGTCGTGCTGCTCGGAGTGACGCTCCAGGCCACCGTGATGATCGTCCTCTCCCTCGAGTTCCCGCTGATGTACGCGAACCAGACCCTGGGCTTCATCGTCCCCGGCCTCATCGCCTACCAGCTGGTCCGCCAGCCCAAGGGCCCCACGATCCTCGCCACCGGCTCGGTGACGCTGATGGCGTACGTCGTCCTCACCGCCGGAATCCTCCTCGGCGTCATGCCGTCCGCCTGAACCATCCACCGGAGCCGACCCCATGAGTGCCAAGAAGAAGCACCCCGTACTGCACACCGCGATCGTCCTGTCGCTGCTCGGCGGCAGCGCCTATCTCACGGTGGAGCTGCGCAAGGACGAGCAGGCGAAGGCCCCCGCCGTCCAGGCCGTCACCGACACCCCGCTGCTGGAGTCCAGCACGGGACAGAAGAGCGGCAAGCAGACCTGGGAGCGGCTGAAGAACCCCGAGCGTTCGGTCCTGCGCGGCGAGGGCGGCCAGGTCCTCGCGACCTTCACCGACAGCGCGCGCACGGCCACACTCAAGGGCCCGAGCCGCACCTTCACCGAGCCCGCCAACACCAAGTCCCGTGTGGTCACCGAGGACTGGGTGCGCCTCATGCCGGAACCCTGGCGCAAGGGTGCGGAGAAGGAGAAGTGGTTCAAGGACTGGTTCAAGGAGTTCTACGGCAGCGAGGAGGACGACATCTTCGCCTTCGCCTTCCAGTACCTGGAGGGAGCCCCCGTCAAGAAGGACGACGAGGGCATCGCGTACGCCGGTGACGCCAACTTCGGTCCGATCAACCCGAACGGCAGCGAGGGCAACGACCTGCGCGACGAACTCTCGGACTTCTACGACTACCTGGGCATCCCGTACACGTTCCGCGACGGCGTCTCTCAGCAGCCCGAGACGCGGCGCGCCAGGTCCGTGGACTGCTCGGGCTTCCAGCGCCTGGTCTGGGGCTACCGGGCCCGTTACCCCCTGATGTCCTCGGACAAGTCGGGCGACGGCCTGCCGCGCACCGCCAACGGCATGGCCCGCTCGGACGTAGGGGCCGACATCATCCCGCTCAAGGGTGTCGGCGCCGCGGACCGGCCCAAGTCCATCGACGTGCTGCAGCCCGGAGACCTCGTGTTCTTCAAGCTCGACGCCCGCACGAATCAGCGCCTCGACCACGTCGGCATGTACATGGGCCACGACACGGACGGCCACATGATCTTCGTGTCGAGCCGCGAAGAGGTCAACGGCCCCACCATCGGCGACAAGGGCGGCACGTCCCGCCTCGACGGAAACGGCTATTACGCGAGCACCCTGCGCAGCGCGAAGCGGCTCTGACCCGGCCGCTCATACGCCGGTGCCCGGCACGCCAGGAGGCGTGCCGGGCACCGGCGTATGCGGGGGGAGTTACGCCGGAACGCTGGCCACGCCCTGCGCCAGGAACCGCTTGCCGGTCACCCGCTCGCTGACGCCCTCGCGGTCCAGGTACGGCGTGATGCCGCCCAGGTGGAAGGGCCAGCCGGCGCCGGTGATCAGGCACAGGTCGATGTCCTGCGCCTCGGCGACGACGCCCTCGTCGAGCATGAGCCCGATCTCCTGCGCCACCGCGTCGAGCACGCGGTCACGGACCTGCTCCTCCGTCAGGACGACATCGCCCTGCTTGAGGAGCGCGGCGACCTCGGGGTCGAGCTCCGGCTTCCCGGAGTCGTACACGTAGAAGCCACGCTTGCCGGCCTTGACGACCGCCGCGAGGTTCGGGGACACCGTGAAGCGCTCCGGGAAGGCGCGGTTCAGGGTCTCCGAGACGTGCAGACCGATCGCCGGGCCGACGAGCTCCAGGAGCACCAGCGGGGACATCGGCAGGCCGAGCGGCTCGACGGCCTTCTCGGCGACCTCGACCGGGGTGCCCTCGTCGATGACGTTCTGGATCTCCCCCATGAAGCGGGTGAGAATGCGGTTCACGACGAACGCCGGGGCGTCCTTCACCAGAACCGCCGTCTTCTTCAGCTTCTTGGCGACACCGAAGGCCGTGGCCAGCGAGGCGTCGTCGGTCTGCTCGCCGCGGACGATCTCCAGGAGCGGGAGGATCGCGACCGGGTTGAAGAAGTGGAAGCCGACGACCCGCTCGGGGTGCTTCAGCTTCGACGCCATCTCGGAGACCGAGAGGGACGAGGTGTTGGTGGCGAGGATCGCGTGCGCCGGGGCGACCGCCTCGACCTCCGCGAACACCTGCTGCTTGACGCCGATCTCCTCGAAGACGGCCTCAATGACGAAGTCCGCGTCGGAGAAGCCCTCGGCCTTGTCCAGCACACCGGAGACCAGGGCCTTGAGGCGGTTGGCCTTGTCCTGGTTGATGCGGCGCTTGCCGAGCAGCTTGTCGATCTCGGCGTGGACGTAGCCCACACCCTTGTCGACGCGCTCCTGGTCGATGTCGGTCAGGACGACCGGCACCTCGAGGCGGCGCAGGAAGAGCAGCGCGAGCTGCGAGGCCATCAGGCCCGCACCCACGACGCCGACCTTGGTGACCGGACGCGCGAGCGACTTGTCCGGGGCGCCTGCCGGGCGCTTGCCGCGCTTCTGGACGAGGTTGAACGAGTAGATACCCGCGCGCAGTTCGCCGCCCATGATCAGGTCGGCGAGCGCCTTGTCCTCGGCGTCGAACCCGGCCTGCAGGTTCCCGTCCTTGGCGGCGGCGATGATGTCGAGGGCGCGGTACGCGGCCGGGGCGGCGCCGTGCACCTTGCTGTCGGCGATGAACTTGCCGCGCGCGACGGCCTCGTCCCACGCGTCACCGCGGTCGACCTCGGCGCGCTCGACGGCCACGTCGCCCTTGAGGACGTTCGCCGTCCAGATCAGCGACTGCTCCAGGAAGTCGGCGCCCTCGAAGAGCGCGTCGGCGATGCCGAGCTCGAAGACCTGCTTGCCCTTGAGCTGGCGGTTCTGGTTGAGCGAGTTCTCGATGATGACCGAGACGGCCTTGTCGGCGCCGATCAGGTTGGGCAGGAGGGCGCAGCCGCCCCAGCCCGGGACCAGACCGAGGAAGACCTCGGGGAGCGAGAAGGCCGGGAGCGCCTTGGAGACGGTGCGGTAGGTGCAGTGCAGACCGACCTCGACACCGCCGCCCATGGCCGCGCCGTTGTAGTACGCGAACGTCGGCACGGCGAGGCCCGAGAGGCGCTTGAAGACCTCGTGGCCGCCCTTGCCGATGGCCAGCGCGTCGTCGTGCTTCTTGAGGAGCTCGACGCCCTTGAGGTCGGCGCCGACGGCGAAGATGAACGGCTTGCCGGTGATGCCGGCGCCGACGATCGTGCCCTCGGACGCCTCCTTCTCGACCTGGTCGATCGCGGCGTTCAGGTTCGCGAGCGATGCCGGGCCGAAGGTGGTCGGCTTGGTGTGGTCGAAGCCGTTGTCGAGCGTGATCAGCGCGAACCGGCCCGCGCCGGACGGCAGGTCGAGGTGGCGTACGTTCGCCGACGTGACGACCTCGTCCGGGAACAGCTCGGCGGCGCCCTTCAGGAGCTCAGCGGTGGTGGTGCTCACTTGTCGCCTCCGGCGTCCTTGTGGTGGGGGTTCTCCCAGATGACCGTGGCGCCCATGCCGAAGCCGACGCACATCGTCGTCAGGCCGTAGCGGACCTCGGGCTGCTCCTCGAACTGGCGGGCGAGCTGCGTCATCAGGCGCACGCCGGAGGAGGCCAGCGGGTGACCGAACGCGATGGCGCCGCCGTACTGGTTGACGCGCGCGTCGTCGTCGGCGATGCCGTAGTGGTCCAGGAAGGCCAGGACCTGGACGGCGAAGGCCTCGTTGATCTCGAAGAGGTTGATGTCCTCGATCGACAGACCGGCCTTGGCGAGCGCCTTCTCCGTCGCCGGGATCGGACCGTAGCCCATGACCTCGGGCTCGACGCCGGTGAAGGCGTAGGAGACCAGGCGCATCTTGACCGGCAGGTTGTGCTCGCGGGCGAAGTCCTCGGACGCGATGATCGACGCGGTCGCACCGTCGTTCAGACCGGCGGCGTTGCCCGCGGTGACGCGGCCGTGCACGCGGAACGGCGTCTTGAGGCCGGACAGGTTCTCCAGTGTGGTGCCCGGGCGCATCGGCTCGTCGGCGGTGACCAGGCCCCAGCCGGTCTCGCCGACGTCCGGGTTGGTGTTGCGCACGGAGACCGGGACGAGGTCCTGCTGGATCTTCCCGTTCGCGTACGCCTTCGCCGCCTTCTCCTGCGAGCGCACGGCGTACTCGTCGGCGCGCTGCTTGGTGATCTGCGGGTAGCGGTCGTGCAGGTTCTCGGCGGTCATGCCCATGAACAGGGCGGACTCGTCGACGAGCTTCTCCGACACGAAGCGCGGGTTCGGGTCGACGGCCTCGCCCATGGGGTGGCGGCCCATGTGCTCGACACCGCCGGCGATGACGGCGTCGTACGCGCCGAAGGCGATGGAGCCCGCGGTGGCGGTGACGGCGGTCAGCGCGCCGGCGCACATGCGGTCGATGGAGTAGCCGGGCACGGACTGCGGGAGGCCCGCGAGGATGCCGGCGGTGCGGCCGAGGGTCAGGCCCTGGTCGCCGATCTGCGTGGTCGCGGCGATGGCGACCTCGTCGATCTTCGCGGGGTCGAGGGCCGGGTTGCGGCGCAGCAGCTCCCTGATGGCCTTCACGACGAGATCGTCGGCGCGGGTCTCGTGGTAGATGCCCTTCGGGCCCGCCTTGCCGAACGGGGTGCGGACGCCGTCGACGAAGACGACGTCCCTGACGGTACGAGGCACGATGGCTCTCCTCCAGATGCGGGATGGCACTGCCGCGCGGCACGCACCCGGGATGCGGGAAGCGCGCTGCGAATACCGTCATGCTACTTGCGGGTAACCAAGACGTGTAGTCCCCCCGGCCGGAGCGGCGAAGGTCACACCGCGCGATCGAGAACCGAGCGCACCACGGGCCCCGCCGAAGCCACCACGTCACGGACGAACCGCACCCTTCCCACCCCGAATCCGCGCAGCGCCGAGCCGTGGTCGCAGGCGACGACGAGTACCGCGGCGAGCAGCAGCGCCCGCCACCCCAGGAGCACCAGGCGCCCCACCGGGCGCGGCACCCGCGCGAAGGCCTCGCGCAGCCGCTCGCAGTGGAACGGCACATGCCGCTCCTCGTCGGCGAGTATCGCGCCGGCCACCTGCGTCGTGAGCCCGTCGTCGGTGCCGTCGCGCAGCGCCCGGTAGTAACGCAGCGCCACGACCTCGGCGACCATCAGGACCAGGAGTTCGAGCCGCAGCCCGAGAAGCCGGCGCAGCCGGACGAAGACGGTGTCGCTCCAGTGCGACGCGAGCGGCGAGACCCCGCCGGCGCCGAGCAGCAGCCCGAGCAGCCGGGCGTGGTTCTGCTCCTCGGCCACGAACAGCCGGACGGCACGCGCGTACGGGGCGTCGCCCGCCCGGTCGGCCTTGGCGATCAGATTCGCCCCGTCGCCGCTCTCACCGATCTGGAAGCGCCGCACGCTCCGCCAGATCGCGGTGTCCACCCGCGCGCCCCGCTCCCAGGCGGGTTCCGGTGCCGCGGCCCGGCGCTCCCGTTCGTCCTCGAAGTCCCGCACCCATGCCTCGTACCCCCTGGCGATCATGGGGTGACGTTAGACAGGCCCTCCCCGCCGATACGAGCGAAGAGGGCCCACCGGTACGAAACCGCGACGAACGCGGGGCGTCGCGCGGCGCCCCGCGTGTCAGGCGGTCTGCTGCAGCGCCTCGGCGAGCAGCGGCGTGACCTGCTCGATCTGCCAGGGCCGCGCCCCGTACCCGCGCAGTGCCTCGGCCACCGCCGCCTCGGAGCGGTCGCCCGGGGGCTCCCAGCACACGCGGCGGACCGTGTCCGGAGTGATCAGGTTCTCCTGCGGCATGTTCAGCGTCTCGGCCAGCGACGACACCGCGGCCCGCGCCGCGGAGAGCCGCGCCGCGGCGACCGGGTCCTTGTCGGCCCAGGCCCGCGGGGGAGGAGGTCCGGCGAGCGGCGCCCCGGGCTGCGGCAGCTCCGCGTCGGGCAGCTCCTTCGCCCGGTCCACGGCCGCCTGCCACTGCTCCAGCTGACGCCGGCCCGTACGGTGCCCGAAACCGGGCAGCGCGGCCAGCGCGTGCACATTCGCGGGAAGCGAGAGCGCCGCCTCGACGATCGCGCCGTCCCCGAGCACCTTGCCCGGCGACACGTCACGCCGCTGCGCGATCCGGTCCCGCGCGGTCCACAGCTCCCGTACGACGGCCATCTGCCGGCGCCGCCGCACCTTGTGCATACCGGACGTGCGCCGCCACGGGTCCTTGCGGGGCGGCGCGGGCGGCGCCGAGGCGATGGCTTCGAACTCCTGGTGCGCCCAGTCCAGCTTGCCCTGCCGGTCGAGCTCCTTCTCCAGCGCGTCCCGCAGGTCCACGAGGAGCTCCACGTCCAGCGCGGCGTAGCGCAGCCACGGGTCGGGCAGGGGCCGCGTCGACCAGTCGACGGCGGAGTGGCCCTTCTCCAGGACGTAGCCGAGGACGTTCTCCACCATCGCGCCGAGCCCCACGCGCGGGAAACCGGCCAGGCGCCCGGCGAGCTCGGTGTCGAAGAGGCGGCTGGGGACCATACCTATTTCGCGCAGGCACGGCAGGTCCTGTGTCGCGGCGTGCAGTACCCACTCGGCGTCGGCGATCGCGTCGCCGAGGGCGGACAGGTCGGGGCATGCGACGGGGTCGATGAGCGCGGAGCCCGCGCCCTCGCGGCGCAGCTGCACCAGGTAGGCGCGCTGCCCGTAGCGGTAGCCGGAGGCGCGCTCGGCGTCGACGGCCACGGGCCCGGTGCCCGCGGCGAAGGCCGCGACCACCGCGGCCAGGGACGCCTCGTCGGCGATCACCGGCGGGATGCCCTCGCGCGGCTCGAGCAGGGGGATCGGCACCTCCGCAACAGAGCCGCCGTCGTCCGGGGGTGCGCCCCCGGTGGTTCGCAGTGAAGTGTCTGCTGCGGTCTCTTGGGCGTCGGTCACCTGTCAAGGGTATCTGTGTATGTACAGCGCCCGTCGACGGAACGTTCCGTCGACGGGCGATGAAGGTACGTAAACCAGTCAGGGTCAGTGGATGATGCCGGTGCGCAGGGCCACGGCGACCATCCCGGCGCGGTCGCCCGTGCCGAGCTTGCGCGCGATGCGGGCGAGGTGGCTCTTGACGGTCAGCGCGGACAGGCCCATCGAGACTCCGATGGCCTTGTTCGACTGGCCCTCGGCGACGAGCCGGAGCACCTCGACCTCACGGCCTGACAGTTCGCGGTAGCCGCCCGGGTGGCTCGGAGCACCCGGGGGGCGGCGGTGCATACGGGCCGCGGCTGACCCGATGGGGGCGGCGCCGGGGCGCGAGGGCAGCCCGACGTTGGTACGGGTGCCGGTGACGACGTAGCCCTTGACGCCGCCCGCGAGGGCGTTGCGTACGGCACCGATGTCGTCGGCGGCGGAGAGGGCGAGCCCGTTGGGCCAGCCCGCGGCACGGGTTTCGGACAGAAGGGTCAGGCCGGAGCCATCGGGAAGGTGGACGTCGGCGACGCAGATGTCGCGGGGGTTGCCGATGCGGGGACGAGCCTCCGCGACGGACGAGGCCTCGATGACGTCACGTACACCGAGCGCCCACAGGTGGCGGGTGACGGTGGAACGGACGCGCGGGTCGGCCACGACCACCATGGCGGTCGGCTTGTTCGGGCGGTAGGCGACCAGGCTTGCGGGCTGCTCGAGGAGAACGGACACCAGGCCTCCTGGGGTGCGGGACGGGACCGGCTCGGGGATGAAGCCGGGGCGAACCGTGCTTTCAAGGTCACAGACCTCTTCGGCAGTAAACCCGCCCGCCTTTAGAGAAAGATCACGATTTAGTGAGTAACAATTCGTGCAATTCGGACACGCGATCGATCATCCGAAGATCGAACCGAATCACAACGGGACCGGAACTCTTCGAGGTCCGGTCCTGATCGTTCTGTACCTGCCACGGTCCCTGCCTCTGGTCACCGGCAGCGGACGGCCGAAAATCGCCTACCGATGGCTGTACCTCACCGCCCGTCAGGACTCCTGCACCGCCGTTCAGGACTCGCGCATCGCCGTTCAGGACTTCTGCGGCCCCCGGCGCTGGGGCAGTGTCACCACGGACGCGTCCCCGGGACCGGCCGGCGGCAGGCCCGCGATCTGGCTGAGGAGATCGCACCAGGCCGCCAGGTGCGAGGCCGTGTCCGGCACCCCGCCGGGCCCTTCGCGCGGTGTCCACGAGGCCCGGATCTCGATCTGCGACGCCGGCGCACGCTCACTGAGCCCACCGAAGTAGTGCGAACTCGCCCGCGTCACCGTGCCGCTCGCCTCCCCGTACGAGAGCCCCCGCCCCTGGAGCGCGCCCGTCAGCCACGACCAGCAGACCTCGGGAAGCAGCGGGTCCGCCGCCATCTCCGGCTCCAGCTCCGCCCGCACCAGCGTCACCAGACGGAACGTCCCGTGCCACGCGTCGTGCCCCGCCGGGTCGTGCAGCAGAACGAGGCGGCCGTCCGCGAGGTCGTCGTCGCCGTCCACCACCGCGGCCTCCAGCGCGTATGCGTGGGGCGCGAGGCGCTGAGGCGGCTTGGTCGGGTCCACCTCGATCTCCGGGCGCAGCCGTGCTCCCTGCAAGGCCTCGACCGCAGCCCGGAACGGCGGTGGTGCCGAGTCCACCGGATCCTTCGTCTTGCGCCCCTCCCGCTCCGATTCACTCATTCCCTCAGCGCCGTCCGACAGTCGTCCCTCAGCCGCAGCCATGCGGGGAAGATTAAGGGGAACGCGGCCTTCGCGCAGGGAGAGACACCCGGCACCCCCGCCCCGATGTCCCCGCGCCCGGCGGGGTTCGCGCCCGTGCGAGACTTTCCGGCGTGAGTGCCAACCTCCGCCCCACGGGCCAGCAGCCGACAGCGACGTACGAATCCGCCTTCCTCAAGGCGTGCCGGCGTGAGCCGGTGCCGCACACCCCGGTGTGGTTCATGCGGCAGGCCGGTCGTTCGCTGCCCGAGTACCTCAAGGCGCGCGAGGGCATTCCGATGCTCGAGTCCTGCATGATGCCCGAGCTCGTCGCCGAGATCACGATGCAGCCCGTGCGCCGCCACCACGTCGACGCGGCCATCTACTTCAGCGACATCGTCGTGCCGCTCAAGGCCATCGGCATCGACCTCGACATCAAGCCGGGCGTCGGTCCCGTCGTCGAGCAGCCCATCCGCTCGCGCGCCGACCTCGCGCGGCTGCGCGACCTCACGCCCGAGGACGTCTGGTACGTCACCGAGGCGATCGGTCTGCTGACGGCCGAGCTCGGCTCCACCCCGCTCATCGGTTTCGCGGGCGCGCCCTTCACCCTCGCGAGCTACCTCGTGGAGGGCGGGCCGTCCAAGAACCACGAGCACACCAAGGCGCTCATGTACGGCGACCCGCAGCTGTGGGCCGACCTGCTCGACCGCCTCGCCGAGATCACCTCCGCGTTCCTCAAGGTGCAGATCGAGGCGGGCGCCTCCGCCGTCCAGCTCTTCGACTCGTGGGTCGGCGCGCTCGCCCCCGCCGACTACCGGCGCTCCGTGATGCCCGCGTCGTCCAAGGTGTTCAAGGCCGTCGAGGAGTACGGCGTGCCGCGCATCCACTTCGGTGTCGGCACCGGCGAGCTCCTCGGTCTCATGGGCGAGGCCGGCGCCGACGTGGTCGGCGTCGACTGGCGCGTGCCGCTCGACGAGGCCGCGCGCCGCGTCGGCCCCGGCAAGGCGCTCCAGGGCAACATCGACCCGGCGGTCCTCTTCTCCACGACGGAAGCGGTGGAGGCCAAGGCGGACGAGGTCCTCGCCGCCGCGAAGGGACTTGAGGGACACGTCTTCAACCTGGGCCACGGGGTGCCGCCGACGACGAACCCTGACGCACTGACGCGCCTGGTGGAGTACGTCCACACACAGACGGCGGTCTGAGCGCTCCGGACATGACGATGCCGCCGCCTGGCCAGGCGGCGGCATCGTCGTAGTGCGTCAGACTTAGCAGCTGACGGGCGGGTTGCCGCCGGACACCCGGCAGACGTCGAAGCCGAGCCCGCCGTCGACGACGCCCAGGTTGGTGCCGGTGCGGATGTAGTCGCTTTCGCTGTCGCCGAGGACACGGCCGGTCGACGAGATGTTGTTCGTCTGGATGTAGTCGGAGCCAGTGCCGCCTTCGACGGTGCCGGCGACAACGCCGGTGACGATGTAGTCGTTGCCGCCGAGGCCGTTGACCGTGTCGCCGGCGCTGACCGTCGAACATTGGATGAAGTCGCTGCCCGCTGTTCCGTTCACGGTCCCGCTGGAGACGGGGATGCCGTTGACCGTGCACGAGGTCGCGGCCTGGGCGGGCGAGCTCAGGGTGAGTGGGGCGATGACGAGCGAGGCGGCGCAAAGCGCACGCGCGGTGAGTCTGATCATGCAACCAGTGACACATGGTGATGAATCGCGCGCAATTCGTCACCATGTGTCACTGGTCCGCCCGGGTCAGTCCGCCGCCCGGACGGCGGCCACCGCCTTCCTCGCCGCCACCAGGATCGGGTCCCACACCGGTGAGAACGGCGGTGCGTAGCCGAGGTCGAGGGCCGTCATCCGGTCCACCGTCATGCCCGCGGTCAGCGCGACCGCCGCGATGTCGACCCGCTTCGCGGCGCCCTCTCGGCCGACGATCTGGACGCCGAGCAGCCGGCCCGTGCGGCGCTCGGCGATCATCTTCACCGTCATCGGGGCCGCCCCCGGGTAATAGCCCGCACGGCTCGTCGACTCGATCGTCGCCGACACGAACTGCAGACCGGCCCGTCGCGCGTCCTTCTCGCGCAGGCCCGTGCGCGCGATCTCCAGGTCGCACACCTTGCTCACGGCCGTCCCGACGACGCCCGGGAACGTCGCGTAACCGCCGCCCGCGTTCGTGCCGATGACCTGCCCGTGCTTGTTCGCGTGCGTGCCGAGCGCGATGTGGCGCTCGCGGCCCGAGACCAGGTCGAGGACCTCCACGCAGTCGCCGCCCGCCCAGATGTTCTCGTGTCCGCGTACGCGCAGGGCGAGATCGGTGAGGAGACCGCCGTGCTCGCCCAGGGGGAGCCCCGCGGCGCGCGCCAGCGAGGTCTGTGGGCGGACGCCGATGCCGAGGACCACGACGTCCGCCGGATACTCGTCGGCACTCGTCGCCACCGCCCGCGCCCGCCCGTCGCCGTCCGTGAGGACTTTGGTGACCTCGGCGTCGTCGACCATCGTGATGCCCAAGCCGGTCATCGACTCGTGGACCAGGCGGCCCATGTCGGGGTCGAGCGTCGACATCGGCTCCGGCCCGCGGTTGACGACCGTGACCTCGTATCCGCGGCGGATCAGCGCCTCCGCCATCTCGACGCCGATGTAGCCCGCGCCGACGACGACGGCCCGCCGACCCCGCGTCGCGGCGAGTGTGTCGAGCAGCGCCTGGCCGTCGTCGAGGGTCTGCACGCCGTGCACGCCCGGCGCGTCGATCCCGGGAATCCGCGGCCGCACCGGCCGGGCACCCGTGGCGATCACGAGCTTGTCGTACGAGGTCCAGGCCTGGGTCCCCGTATCGAGCGCGCGTGACCTCACCCGTCCGCCCTCGACGTCGAGTTCGGTCACCTCCGTGCGCATGCGCAGGTCGATGGACCGCTCCCGGTGCTCCTCGGGCGTGCGCGCGATCAGCTCGTCGCGCCCCTCGACCTCGCCACCGACCCAGTACGGGATGCCGCACGCCGAGTACGAGGAGAAGTGCCCCCGCTCGAAGGCCACGATCTCCAGCTCGCCGGGGCCGCGCATCCTGCGGGCCTGCGACGCGGGGCACCACTTCGACGGCGGGGCCCCCGAGAACAAGCGACGGCAAGGGGGTATCGTGGTGCCGGCCCAAGAACGGGAGGG
>NZ_JBSHLM010000016.1:0-32401 GCF_053644375.1 Streptomyces sp. NPDC055400
GTTGATAGGCCAGATCTGGAAGCCCGGTAACGGGTGGAGGTGACTGGTACTAATAGGCCGAGGGCTTGTCCTCAGTTGCTCGCGTCCACTGTGTTTGTTCTCAGATAACGAACAGTTGTGTCGGCTGAACAGCTGCACCACTTAATTGAAGAGTGTGCTTGTTCGCTGCCTTGTTCGGGAACCCGTTTCCTTGAAACGGGACACTGATAGGGTTTCGGTGGTCATAGCGTGAGGGAAACGCCCGGTTACATTCCGAACCCGGAAGCTAAGCCTCAAAGCGCCGATGGTACTGCAGGGGGGACCCTGTGGGAGAGTAGGACGCCGCCGAACAATTTTTAGAGGACCCCTGGTCCCAGCACACACGCTGGGACCAGGGGTCCTTTTTGTTTTGTCGAAGCGCGCCGGCTACCCGGCTGCGCGAGAATGACTGCGGTACCGAAGACAGGAGTCACCCATGTCCACCAACTCTCCCGACGAGCGACCGGAACGCGACCAGCGACGCCGGGACAGTGGTGACCGGGACCGGGACCGGGGCGGATACCGAGGCGGACCGCGACGCGACAACGACCGCGGCGGCTACGCGCCTCGCCGGGACGACCGCGATCGCGGTGGCGACCGGGACCGTGGCGGCGACCGCGACCGTGGTCCCCGCCGTGACGGTGACCGTCCCCCCTTCCCTCGCGATGACCGCGGTGGCGACAACCGTGGCGGCGGCTTCCGCCGTGACGACAGCCGTGGCGGTGGCGGTTACCGCCCGCGTGACGATCGCGACCGTGGCCCCCGTCGTGATGGCGACCGTCCCCCCTTCCGTCGCGATGACCGCCGTGACGACAACCGGCGGGACGACCGTCGTGACAACGACCGCGGTGGATACCGTCCCCGCGATGACCGTCGTGACGACCGCCGCGATGACAGCCGTGGTGGCGGCTACCGTCGTGACGACCGTGGTGGCGACAGCCGTGGTGGCGGCTACCGTCGTGACGACCGTGGTGGCGACAGCCGTGGTGGCGGCTACCGTCGCGATGACCGTGGTGGCGACAGCCGTGGTGGCGGCTTCCGGCGTGACGACCGTGGTGGCGACAGCCGTGGTGGCGGCTTCCGGCGTGACGACCGTGGTGGCGACAGCCGTGGTGGTGGGTTCCGTCGCGATGACCGTGGTGGCGACAGCCGCGGTGGCGGTTACCGCCCGCGTGACGACCGTGACCGTGGACCGCGTCGTGACGGTGACCGTCCCGGTGGCGATCGCCCGGCCTTCCGGCGTGACGACCGCGGTGGAGACAGCCGTGGTGGCGGCTTCCGTCGCGACGACCGGCGTGATGATCGCGGTGGTGACAGCCGTGGTGGCGGTTACCGCCCGCGTGACGACCGTGACCGTGGACCGCGTCGTGATGGCGACCGTCCCGGTGGCGATCGCCCGGCCTTCCGGCGTGACGAGCGTCGCGACACCGATCGCGGTGGATACCGTCCCCGTGACGACCGGCGCGATGACCGTCGTGACGACCGCCGCGACGACAGCCGTGGTGGCGGCTTCCGTCGCGACGACCGGCGTGATGACCGGCGTGATGACAGCCGTGGTGGTGGCTTCCGTCGTGATGACAGCCGCGGTGGTGGGTACCGTCCGCGTGACGACCGCGACCGTGGGCCGCGCCGCGACGACCGTGGTGGGCGCCCCGGCGGGTTCCGTGGGCGAGACGACCGTGGGGGCGACGACCGCCGTGGTGGCGGGCGCTACCGCGACGAGCGTGACCGCGACCGCGAGCCCATCCGCCGGCTGCCGATCCCCGAGGACGTCACCGGCGACGAGATCGACAAGGACGTACGGCAGGAGCTCCAGAGCCTGCCGAAGGGCCTGGCCGAGGACGTCGCCAAGAACCTGGTGATGGTGGCCAAGCTGATCGACGAGGACCCCGAGCAGGCGTACGAGTACTCGAAGATCGCCCTGCGGCTCGCCTCCAGGGTCGCCGCCGTGCGCGAGGCCGCCGGCTTCGCCGCGTACGCGAACCAGAAGTACAGCGAGGCGCTCGCCGAGTTCCGCGCCGCCCGGCGCATGACCGGCAACGTCGAGCTGTGGCCCGTCATGGCGGACTGCGAGCGCGGTCTCGGGCGGCCCGAGAAGGCTCTCGACATGGCCGGTGCGCCCGAGGTGGCCAAGCTGGACAAGGCCGGACAGGTCGAGATGCGGCTCGTGGCGGCCGGTGCCCGGCGTGACATGGACCAGCTCGACGCGGCCATCGTGACGCTGCAGAGCCCCGAGCTCGCCTCGAACTCCGTACAGCCGTGGACCGCGCGTCTGCGGTACGCGTACGCCGACGCGCTGCTCGCGGCCGGTCGTAAGGACGAGGCGCGCGAGTGGTTCGCGAAGGCCGTCGAGTCCGACCGGGACGCCGGCACCGACGCGTCCGACCGGCTCGCCGAGATCGACGGGGTCGAGTTCGTCGACGCATTCGAGGACGAGTCCGACGAGGCGCCCGCCGCACCCGCGGGGCCCAAGGCTCCTGCGGGTGACGACGACGAGCCCTGGGTCGAGGACGACGAGGACGTCGAAGAGTTCTACGACGAGGATGACGAGGAGTTCGAGCCCGAGGACGACAAGGGCTGAGCTCGGCGCTGTGAGCGGCCGGCCGACGGCCGCGCATGACGCAGCATGACGAACGGGCGGGATCCCAGCGATGGGGTCCCGCCCGTTCGTCGTATGCGCCTACGGCCTACGCGCGCGTGGCTCGCGGTCAGTCCGCGAGCGTGCGCAGCACCAGACCGGTCGCCGGCTTCGGGCCGAACGACGTCGACTTGCGGGGCATCGTCACGCCCTGCCGTGCCAGGTCGCGGACCACTTCCTCGCGGACCGGGTGCATGAGGACCGCCGTGCCGCCGTCGCGTTCGGCCTTCGCGACCGTGGCCGCCGCGTCATGGATGTACGCGATGTGCTCCGGCGCGTCCTCGGGGATGCCCCAGACGTGGTCAAGGAGCGTGGAGTGCAGGACCGTCGCGTCGAGGGTGCGCCAGGCCTCCGGGCGGTCGGCCGGGATCGTGCGGGCCAGGAGGTCCGGGGACGGGGCGTCCGCGAGGTGGAAGGAGCCGGCGCCGGCGAGGAGGAACGCGTTGCCGTGGGCGGCCGCGTCGGCGAGGGCGTCCAGGGCGTGCGACAGCGGGCCGGGGACCTCACGCAGGCGGAAGGAGTCCTTCAGGGCGGCCAGGGCGTCCGGGACCGCGAGGCGGTGCAGGAGGCGATGGATGGCGCGGACGCGCAACGGGTAGCGGGCCGTGTCCACGAGGAGGACCAGGCCGAAGTCCCACGGGGAGGGGGACGGCTGTTCGGAGCGCAGGCGCAGATACGTCGCCCAGCGGTGGTGGCCGTCCGCGATCAGGGCCTGGTGGCGGGCGAGGTCCGCGCGGATCTCCGCCAGCTCGGCCGGCTCGGTGACCGACCACATGCGGTGGCCGAAGCCGTCCTCCGTGGTCGTCGCGAGAAGCGGGGGGCGCTTGACCGTGCGTTCGACGACCGCGGTCGTGCCGGTCGCGTTGCCCTCGCTGCGGTAGGTGAGGAGCAGGGGTTCGAGGTTGGCGGCCGTGGCGCGCATCAGGCCCGCGCGGTCGGCGACCACGTGCGGCATGACGTCCTCGTGGGGCAGGACGACCCCTTCGGACGGCTCGGACAGGCGCAGGGCACCGATGACGCCGCGCTGGAGGTGGTCGCCGTCGCGCTGCTCGTAGACGTACAGCGCGGGGGTCTCGTCGGGGGCCAGGACGCCCTCGGACAGCCAGTGGCGCAGGGTGTCGGCCGCGAGGGCGTTGCGGGTGTCCGGGGAGACGGCCTGCGGGAGGATCAGGCGGACGATGTTGTGCGGGTCCGCGGATTCCAGGTGGTGCAGGCCGTCGGGGCGTACGACCACGTCGTACGGCGGTGACGTCACGGCGGCGAGGCTGCCCACGCGCTCGGGGACGTACCGCACACCCCTGAACGGGATCAGGTCGAGGCCGTCGCCGTCCGTCGGACCTGGGGGACCTGCAGTGTTCATTGCTGCATCGTATGTGTGTCAGTGGCATGAGCGATGATCGGGGGAGTGGGATCGAACGAGGAGCGATGTGTAATGAGCCAGACCGTCAGGACGCGGCCCGAAGGCAGTGAGCGGGCGCTCAACGAGGCGTACGACACGGCGCTGCTCGACCTCGACGGGGTGGTGTACGCGGGCGGTGACGCCATCGCGCACGCGTCCGAGTCGCTCGCCGTGGCACGCGGGGCGGGCATGGGGCTCGCGTACGTCACGAACAACGCGCTGCGTACGCCGGACGCGGTGGCCGAGCATCTGACGGAGCTGGGGATTCCGACCGACGCGGCGGACGTCATCACGTCGGCGCAGGCCGTGGCGCGCCTGATCAGTGAGCAAGTGCCGGACGGGTCACGGGTGTTGGTGATCGGCGGGGAGGGGCTGCGGGTCGCGCTGAGAGAGCGCGGGCTCGAGCCGGTGGACTCGGCCGACGACGAGCCGGTGGCGGTGGTGCAGGGGTATGGCGGGCCCGACATGGCCTGGGGGCGGTTCGCGGAGGCCTGTTACGCGATCGCACATGGTGTGCCGTGGTTCGCGTCCAATACGGACCTGACCATTCCGAGCGCGCGCGGCATCGCTCCGGGCAACGGCGCGGCGGTCGAGGTCGTCCGAATCGCGACGGGTGCGCAGCCGCAGGTGGCCGGGAAGCCGTTGCCTCCGATGCACCGCGAGACGATCCTGCGGACCGGCGCCGAGCGGCCGTTGGTGATCGGCGACCGCCTCGACACGGACATCGAGGGCGCGTTCAACGGGGAGGTGGACTCGCTGCTCGTCCTGACCGGCGTCACCGACGGCGCGCAGCTGCTCGCCGCGCCGCCCCAGCACCGGCCCACGTATGTCGACGCCGACCTGCGGGGCCTGCTCGCCGGGCAGCCGGATGTCGTGGCGCAGGGGGACGGCTTCGCGTGCGGGGGCTGGGTCGCGACCGCGCGGGACGAGCATCTCGAGCTGGAGGGGGACGGCGAGGCGGTCGACGGGCTGCGTGCCCTGTGCGCGGCGGCGTGGACGGCGGCCGGGGACGGGACCTGCGGGCTCGACGGGGCGAAGGCGCTGGCGCGGCTGGGGGTTTGAGGTGGCGGGGGCGGGGAGGCGTGCCGGTGGGTCCGGCATTTCCCACGCTCCCGCTTGCCTGCTTCCCCGCTTACCTGCCTCCTCGCTTCCCCGCGCAGCTCCCGTCGGCAGCGATGCCGGTAGCGACCTCGAAGTGGGCAGGGAGGGTAGGCTAACCTAACCTCGTGTTGGTCGACAGTCCCCCCGAACAGCGCGCGGACACCGCCGCCGCGCCCCCGAACCGCTGGGCGATACGTACGGTCGGGCTCCTCGGAGCCGTCGTCGTACTGCTCGTGCTCCTGGTCGCGAGCATCGCGATCGGGGCGAAACCCCTGTCCGTGGACCAGGTGTGGCACGGCCTGTTCGACGACACCGGGACGTTCAGCGACGTCGTGGTCGGCGAGCGGCTCGCGCGTACGCTGCTCGGGCTCCTCGCCGGTGTCGCGCTCGGACTCTCCGGCGCGGTCCTCCAGGCGCTGACCCGTAACCCGCTGGCGGACCCCGGACTCCTCGGCATCAACATGGGCGCCTCGGCGGCCGTCGTCACCGCCATCAGCTTCTTCGGCGTCAGCTCGCTGACGGGCTATGTGTGGTTCGCCTTCCTCGGGGCCGCGGCCGTGGGCGTTCTCGTCTACGTCCTCGGGGGGACCCGCAGCGCGACGCCGGTGCGGCTCGCGCTCGCCGGGACCGCCGTCAGCGCCGCGCTCTACGGCTATCTCCAGGCCGTGATGATCATGGACAACGCGGCGCTCGGCAAGATGCGCTTCTGGACGGTGGGTTCGCTCGTCTCCGCCGACATGTCGACGATCCGGCAGGTGCTGCCGTTCATCGCCGTCGGTACGGTGCTCGCCCTCGCGCTCGCGCGCCCGCTCAACGCCATGGCGATGGGCGATGACACGGCCCGTGCCCTCGGCGCGAACCTGAACAGGACCCGCGCGCTGTCCATGGCGGCCGCCACGCTGCTGTGCGGCGCCGCGACCGCCGCCTGCGGACCCATCGTGTTCGTCGGTCTCATGGTGCCGCACGTCGTGCGCTCCTTCACCGGCCCCGACCTGCGCTGGATCCTGCCGTTCTCGGCCGTCCTGTCGCCCGTACTGCTGCTCGGCGCCGACATCGCCGGCCGGCTCGTGGCACGGCCCGCCGAGATCCAGGTCGGCATCGTCACCGCGATCATCGGCGGCCCGGTCTTCATCTACCTCGTGCGCCGGCGGAAGGTCACCCAGCTGTGAAGGCGATCCGTACCCGCGGCGGTATCTCCCTGCGCCTCGACATCCGCGCGTTCGTCGTCGTCCTCGCGCTGCTGTGCGCCGCGCTCGCCGCGAGCGTCGCGCTGATCGGCACCGGCGACTTCCCCATCTCCGCCGCCGACGTGATCCGTACGCTGCTCGGCAACGGTGACGCGGGGCAGGAGTTCATCGTCAACGACCTGCGGCTGCCCAGGGTCCTCGTGGGCCTCCTCGTGGGCGCGGCGCTCGCGCTCGGCGGCGCGCTCTTCCAGGCCATCTCCCGTAATCCGCTGGGCAGTCCGGACATTCTGGGCCTCGGCCAGGGTTCCACGGCCGGTGCGCTCGTCATGATCGTGCTGTTCTCGGGGGGAGCCGCCCAGGTCGCGCTCGGGGCACTCGTCGGCGGTCTGGTGACCGGGTTCGGCATCTATCTGCTCGCCTGGAAGCGCGGCGTGCACGGATACCGGCTCGTCCTGGTCGGCATCGGAATGTCCGCCATCATGACGGCGGTCAACGGCTATCTGCTGACCAGGGCCGACATCGTCGACGCCGCCCGCGCGACGGTCTGGATGACGGGATCCCTCGACGGCCGCGACTGGAAACAGGTCTGGCCCCTGCTCGCCCTGTGCGCCGTCCTCGTACCCGTGGTCCTCACGTACGCGCGTCCACTGCGCATGCTGGAGATGGGCGACGACGCGGCGAACGCGCTCGGGGTGCGGGTCGAGCGGACGCGGCTCGTCCTGCTCGTGGCCGCCGTGCTGCTCACCGCCGCGGCCACCGCCGCCGCGGGACCCGTCGGATTCGTCGCGCTGACCGCCCCCCAGCTGGCCCGGCGGCTGACCCGCTCGCCCGGCCCGAACGTCGTGGCGTCCATGTGCATGGGCGCGGCCCTGCTCGTCACCGCGGACTGGATCTCGCAGCGCGCCTTCGGCGCCGGCCAGCTGCCCGTCGGAGTGGTCACCGGAGTCGTCGGCGGTGTCTATCTGCTGTGGCTCCTGGTCTCCGAGCGGAAGGCCGGCCGGATATGAGCGACAGCAACCCCAGCCAGAGCAACAAGCGGAGGAGTACCACCGTGAACCGACTGTCCGCCGAGAACGTCACCCTGGGCTACGACCAGCGTGTGATCGCGTCGGAGCTCTCGGTCGAGATCCCCGACAACTCCTTCACCGTGATCGTCGGCCCGAACGCCTGTGGCAAGTCCACGCTGCTGCGCGCGCTGTCGCGGATGCTGAAGCCCTCGGCGGGCCGGGTGCTCCTCGACGGGCAGGCCATCCAGTCGATGCCGGCGAAGAAGGTGGCGCGCACGCTCGGGCTCCTGCCCCAGTCGTCGATCGCGCCCGACGGCATCACCGTAGGCGACCTCGTCTCCCGCGGCCGCTACCCCCACCAGGGCCTGCTGCGCCAGTGGTCCAGCGAGGACGAGCGGATCGTGCGGGAGTCGATGGTCTCCACCGGAGTCGCCGAACTGGCCGATCGCTTTGTCGACGAACTGTCCGGCGGCCAGCGCCAGCGCGTATGGATCGCGATGGCGCTCGCCCAGCAGACCCCGCTGCTCCTCCTCGACGAGCCGACCACGTATCTCGACATCCAGCACCAGATCGACGTGCTCGACCTCTGCGCGGAGCTGCACGAGGAGCAGGGACGCACGCTGGTCGCGGTCCTGCACGACCTCAACCACGCGGCCCGCTACGCCACCCACCTGATCGCCCTGCGCGGCGGCGAGGTCATCGCCGAGGGAGCGCCGGGCGACATCGTCACCGCGGACCTCGTCGAGCGGCTCTTCGGGATGAAGTGCCAGGTCATCGACGATCCGGAGACCGGTACCCCGCTGGTGGTGCCGGCCGCGCGGAAGGCCGGGAAGCGTCGGGTGCGGGACGCGGAGGCACCCGCGAAGGCGGTGGCTAAAGCAGCGTCCTGAGCCGCAGCAGGTCGCGGAAGCCGGCCTCCAGCCTGATCCGGCCGGAGGCCCAGGCCTTCGCGAAGTTCAGCCTGCCGTCGACCATCGCGACCAGGTCGTCGCCGGTCATCGCGAGCCGGATCTGCGCCCGGTCGGGCGGCGGCCCGCCGACCGTGTCGAGCACCTCGATCCGGCCGTTCTCGAGCCGGCCCGTGAACGTGATCTTGAGGTCCGTGACATGGCAGCTCAGAGAGCGGTCGAGCGCAGCAGCGCTGCGTACCCCGCCCTCCGCGCCCGCCAGATTGTCCGAGAGTGTGTCGAGTGCGGCACGGCACTCCTGCGTCGTCGCCATCGCGGTCGACCGTACCCCAGTGCTACGGGGTAGCGTCGTGGCATGAACGACTCTCATCCGGACCCCGACCAGGTGCCGGACCAGGCGGCCGGGGCCCAGGAGGCCCAGGAGGAACCGTCGTACGAGCCTGCGCCCCCGGCCCTCCTCGGGGTCCCGCGCACCCCCACCGGGAACGCGGACGTGGACGCCGGGCTCGACCGGCTCGCCGACGTCGACCACCTCACCGCCGACGGACACATCGAGGTGTACGAGGATGTACACAGGGGCCTGCGTGACGCGCTGACCGCGCTGGACGCACGCCCCGAGCCCTCACCCTTGAACCGACACAGGAGCTGAACCGAACGTGGCAGGAGTGGCACGACGCCGCCTCGACGCCGAGCTCGTCCGCCGGAAGCTCGCCCGCTCGCGCGAGCACGCGAGCCAGCTGATCGCCGCGGGGCGCGTCACGGTCGGCAGGACCACCGCGACCAAGCCCGCCACGCAGGTGGAGACAGCCGCCGCGATCGTGGTCACGCAGGACGACAGCGACCCCGACTACGTCTCGCGCGGCGGCCACAAACTCGCGGGGGCGCTCGCGGCCTTCGTGCCGCAGGGGCTCGCCGTCGAGGGACGCCGCGCGCTCGACGCGGGGGCGTCCACGGGCGGGTTCACGGACGTCCTGCTGAGGGCCGGCGTCGCCCATGTCGTCGCCGTCGACGTCGGGTACGGACAGCTCGCCTGGTCGCTGCAGAGCGATGAACGCGTCACCGTCAAGGACCGTACGAACGTACGCGAGTTGACGCTGGAGGCGATCGATGGAAAACCCGTGGACCTGGTCGTCGGAGACCTGTCCTTCATCCCGCTCGGCCTGGTGCTGCCCGCCCTCGCGCGGTGCGCGGCGCCCGACGCGGACCTGGTGCTCATGGTGAAGCCGCAGTTCGAGATCGGCAAGGAGCGGCTCGGCAGCGGCGGTGTCGTGCGGAGCCCGGAACTGCGGGCCGAGACGGTGCGCACGGTGGCCCGGCAGGCGTTCGAACTCGGCCTCGGCGTACGGGGTGTGACGGCGAGCCCGCTGCCCGGGCCGTCCGGAAACGTCGAGTATTTTCTGTGGCTCCGCGCCGGTGCGCCCGAACTCGACCCGGCGGACGTTGACCGTGCAGTGGCGGAGGGGCCGCGTTGACACAGACTCGAGCTCGTACTGTTTTCCTGCTCGCGCACACCGGGCGGCCCGCCGCCATCCGGAGTGCCGAACTCGTCGTCGAGGGGCTGCTGCGCTGCGGCATCGGCGTCCGAGTCCTGGAGTCGGAGGCGGCGGACCTGCCCCTCCCGGCGTCCGTGGAGCTCGTGAAGGAGGCGACTCCGGAGTGCCTCGACGCCTGTGAGCTGCTCGTCGTCCTCGGCGGCGACGGGACGCTGCTGCGCGGCGCCGAGTTCGCCCGCGCCTCCGGCGTTCCGATGCTCGGGGTGAACCTCGGCCGCGTCGGCTTCCTCGCCGAGGCCGAGCGCGACGACCTCGACAAGGTCGTCGACCGCGTCGTCACCAAGGCGTACGAGGTCGAGGAGCGCATGACGATCGACGTCGTCGTGCACAGCAACGGCGATGTCGTGCACCGCGACTGGGCGCTCAACGAGGCCGCCGTGCAGAAGATGTCGGCCGAGCGGATGCTCGAGGTCGTCCTGGAGATCGACGGGCGTCCCGTCACCGGCTTCGGCTGCGACGGCATCGTGTGCGCGACGCCCACCGGCTCCACGGCCTACGCGTTCTCCGCCGGCGGGCCCGTCGTGTGGCCCGAGGTCGAGGCGCTCCTCATGGTGCCGATCAGCGCGCACGCCCTGTTCGCCAAGCCGCTGGTGACGTCGCCGGAGTCGGTGCTCGCCGTCGAGGTGCAGCACCACACTCCGCACGGCGTGCTGTGGTGCGACGGGCGGCGGACCGTGGAACTGCCCGCGGGGGCGCGCGTCGAGGTACGGCGCGGGGCGGTGCCGGTGCGGCTCGCACGGCTGCACCACGCCTCGTTCACGGATCGGCTTGTCGCCAAGTTCGCGCTGCCCGTCTCCGGCTGGCGCGGCAAGCCCCACTGAGGGCGCCCGGCGGCGGCGCGGGCAGCCCGGGCCGTTCCGGTACGCCCTCGCGGGTGACAAGGGGCGACAAAAGGGCCGGGCGGAGCCGCTCACGACCTGCGAATTCGGCCCGTGGGCCGGGAAGCGGGGCAGGGCCCGTCGCACACATGGCCCCCGACCTCGTAAGGTCGTGTCCGTGTTGGAGGAGATGCGGATACGGTCGCTCGGAGTCATCGACGACGCGGTGGTCGAGCTGTCGCCGGGATTCACCGCCGTGACGGGCGAGACCGGTGCGGGCAAGACGATGGTGGTCACCAGCCTCGGCCTGCTGCTCGGCGGGCGCGCGGACCCAGCCCTCGTAAGGATCGGCGCCAAGGCGGCGGTCGTCGAGGGCCGGATCACCGTGCCCGAGGGCACCGCGGCCATCGTGCGTGCCCAGGAGGCGGGCGCCGAGCTCGACGACGGTGCGCTGCTCATCAGTCGTACCGTCTCGGCGGAGGGGCGCTCACGGGCGCATCTCGGCGGGCGTTCGGTGCCGGTGGGCATGCTGACCGAGCTCGCCGACGAGCTCGTCGCCGTGCACGGCCAGACCGACCAGCAGGGGCTGCTCAAGCTGTCCCGGCAGCGGGGGGCCCTCGACCGGTACGCGGGAGACGCGGTCGCCGTGCCGCTCACCAAGTACCAGGCCGCGTACCGTCGGCTCCGGGCCGTCAGCGCCGAGCTCGACACCATCGTCACCCGCGCGCGTGAACGCGCTCAGGAAGCCGATCTGCTGCGTTTCGGACTCGACGAGATCGCGGCCGTCGAGCCGCGCGCCGGCGAGGACGTCGAGCTGGCGGCGGAGGCCGAGCGGCTCGGTCACGCGGAGGCGCTCGCCTCGGCTGCCTCCGCCGCGCACGCCGCGCTCGCGGGCAACCCCGAGGACCCCGAGGGCGTCGACGCCACCACCCTCGTGGGCGGCGCGAACCGGGCGCTCGACGCCGTACGTTCGCACGACCCGGCCCTGTCCGCGCTCGCCGACCGGATCGGCGAGATCGGCATCCTCCTGTCCGACGTGGCGGGAGAACTCGCCGGATATGCCGACGACCTCGACGCCGACCCGCTGCGGCTCGCCGCGGTCGAGGAGCGGCGGGCGGCGCTGACGCAGCTGACGCGCAAGTACGGCGGGGCCGGCGGGGGTACGGACGAGGTGCTCGCCTGGGCCGAGCAGGGCTCCGCGCGGCTGCTCGAACTCGACGGCGACGACGACCGGGTCGGTGAGCTGACCGCCGAGCGGGACGGGCTCCGCGGTGAACTGGGCGCCCTGGCACAGGCGTTGACGGACTCCCGCACGGAAGCGGCGTCACGCTTCGCCGCGGCCGTCACGCAGGAGCTGGCCTCGCTCGCCATGCCCCACGCGCGCGTGTCCTTCGACATCCGCCGCACCGACGACCCGGACGGCGTCGAGCTCGACGGGCGCACGGTCGCGTACGGCCCCTCCGGCGTGGACGAGGTCGAGCTGCTGCTCGCCCCGCACCCCGGCGCCCCGCCGCGGCCGATCGCCAAGGGGGCCTCGGGCGGTGAGCTGTCCCGCGTGATGCTCGCCGTGGAGGTCGTGTTCGCCGGGACCGATCCCGTGCCCACGTATCTGTTCGACGAGGTCGACGCGGGCGTCGGCGGCAAGGCCGCCGTGGAGATCGGCAGGCGTCTCGCCAAGCTCGCCAAGTCGGCACAGGTCGTGGTCGTCACGCACCTTCCGCAGGTGGCGGCGTTCGCCGACCGGCAGCTCCTCGTCGAGAAGACGAACGACGGGACCGTGACCCGGTCCGGCGTCACCGTCCTCGAGGGCGAGGACCGGATCCGCGAACTGTCCCGGATGCTGGCGGGCCAGGAGGACTCCGAGACGGCGCGCGCGCACGCGGAGGAACTGCTCGCCACCGCCCGAGCGGACGCGTGACCGCCCATGGAAAAGCGTGTGATGGGCCGGTTCGCGGCCCTCGCGGCCGGTGCGGTCGTGGCCCGGGCCGGGTTTGCGGCGCTGCGGCGGGCCAGGCCGGGTGGGCCGGGCCTGTGGGAGCGGACGAACTTCGCGGGCCGGGCCGTCGACCTGTGTGCCGGGCCGGCCGTCGTGGCCGGGGCCGTCGCCGGTGCGGCCGCGGCCACCTCGGGCCGGGATCGCCGGGCCGCGGTCCTGGCCGTGCTCGCCGCCGGGGCGTGCGGCGCGTACGACGACGTGGCGGGTGCCGGTGATCCGCGCAGCGGGTTCCGGGCCCATCTGTCGGCGCTGCGTGACGGTGAACTGACCAGCGGGGCCGTGAAGTTGATCGGTATCTCCGCCTCGGGGATCGTCGCGGGTTCGCTGCTCGAGGAACGGATCGTGGACAAGGCGCTCGCCGGTGTCGTGATCGCCGGCGCGGCGCACTTCGTGAACCTGGTGGACGTACGGCCCGGGCGGGCGGCCGCGGCCGTGCTCGCGCTCGGGGCGCCCGGACTGCTGAAGGGGGCCATCGCCGCGGCCCCCATGGGCGCGGTGGCCGCAGTCCTGCCGGAGGACCTCGACGGGCGCACCATGATCGGTGACACCGGCGCACACGCCCTGGGCGCGGCGCTCGGCGTCGCCGTCGTCGCGGGGAACGGGCGCGCCGGACTCCTCGCACACGCGGCCGGACTGGTCCTCGCCGCGGCATACGGGGACAAAGTGACCGCAATGGCCCGCGGGGCGGAGCGAGTTCGACACGCCTGAATTCACGCGTGTGAGTGATCCCGTACGACGTGTTGCCCACTCCGACACGGTGGGGACTCCGGGCCGGTGCCGGAACGCCCGTACGGGCTGGCATCCTTGGCCCAGACCGTTACGGCGCGACATCCCGCGCGTCCCGCACCGACCGACCCAGGAGTCCCGGCCACGTGAGTCACGTGAGCAGCCAGCCAGCGCACGGCCAGTCACCGCTGCGCACCGTGCAAGTGCTCGGCGGCGGCAGCGCCGGAAGCAGTACGCACGTCAGGTCGCTGGCCGCCGGACTCGTCGCCAGAGGAGTACGCGTCACCGTGTGCGCACCCGTCGAGGTCGCACACGTCTACGGCTTCGCGGATGTCGGCGCGCAGCACGTCACCGTGCCCCGCAGCAGCGACCCCGGCTCCGTCGCGGCGCTCCGGGTCGCCTGCGCCGACGCAGACCTCGTCCACGCGCACGGGCTGCACGCCGCGCTGCGGGCCTCCCTCGCACTCAGCGGCAGGACCACGCCCCTCGTCGTCACCTGGCACACCCGCTCCCACGCCGAGGGCGCCCGCGCCCATCTGCTGCGTCTGCTCGAACGGCGCGTGGCCAGGGCAGCGTCCGTGGTCCTCGGCACCTCGTCGGACCTCGTCGAGCGGGCCCGCGTCCGCGGCGCCCGCGACGCACGGCTGGCCGCGGTCGCCTTCCCGGCGCCGCGCCGCCCCGACGCATCGGAAGCCGCGCCGGTGACCGGACCCGAGGGGCCCGAGGACCCGGAGGGTCTGCGGCACAAGTCACGGGCCGAACTCGGCGCTGTGGACCGGCCGTTGCTGATGGCCGTCGGCAGCCTCGTGAAACACCGCGGGTACGGGACGCTGCTGGACGCCGCGCGCACCTGGCGCCGTCTCGACCCGGTGCCGCTGCTCGTCATCGCGGGCGAGGGGCCGGAGCGGGGCGCGCTCCAGCGCCGCATCGAGAGCGAGCAGCTGCCGGTACGACTCGTGGGGCGCCGTGACGACGTCTCCGAGCTGCTCGCGTCCGCCGATGTGGCTCTGCTGACCAGCAGTTGGGAGTCGCGGTCGATCCTCGCGCAGGAGGCGCTCCACGCGCGCGTGCCGCTCGTCGCGACCGATGTCGGCGGCATCCCCGAACTCGTCGGCGACGCCGCGGAACTCGTCCCTTACGGTGACGCACGCGTCCTCGCCGACACCGTCACCCGCCTCCTGTCCGACCCCGCGCGCCGCGACCAGCTCAGGGAGCGCGGCGCCGTACAGGCGGCGTCGTGGCCGACGGAGGACGAGACGGTGGCCCAAGTACTCAGCGTGTACGACGAGTTGACGGGCGCACGGGCGTAGGCCGACCTGCGGCGGGCCCTGGCGGCACGCTCACCCCACATGCCTGCGCGCCCGCAGCGCGAGGCTCAACGCGAGCACCGTCTGCGGGTCGTCGAGGTCCGTGCCGAGCAACTCGCTGATGCGGGCGAGGCGGTTGTACAGCGTCTGGCGGTTCAGATGGAGTTCGCGGGCCGTCTCCGCCTTGCGGCCCGCGTGCGCCAGATACGTCTGGAGCGTGGGGAGCAGCGGGGGCTTGGCGCGGCGGTCGTGGGCCTGAAGGGGGCCGATCGCGCGCTCCACGAACGCCGCCAGGTCCGGATGGTCCCGCAGCCGCCACAGCAGCAGGTCGATGTCGAGGCGCCGCGCGTCGTACCAGGGCCGGTCCGACAGACCCTGCGCCGCCGTGGCCGTCTCGGCCGCGTGCCGCAGGCCGGCCGCTGCCGCGGCCCAGCCGCCCGCGCCGCCGACCACGACGACCGGCGGCTGCGTCCCGGCGCGCTGCATGCCCGCCCGCTCGACCCCCGCCCGCAGCGCCGCGGCCACCCGGTCCGCGACCGCCGTGCGCTCCGAGTCCGACCGCAGCCCGAGCAGCAGGGGAACGCGCCCCTCGACGGGCCGTACGCCGAGCAGGACCGGAACGCCCACCGCGGCCAGCTCCTCGGCGACCGCCCGGGCGAGGACCGCCCAGCCGCCGCCGGGGGAGAGGCCCACCGAGCCCACCGACGCCTCGGGCAGCCGCATCACGACCGGAAGCAGCGGCCCCTGTCCACCCGGCTTGAACCCGAGGACGCGCGCCTGCGCCGGGGCGTCGTCCGGCGTGATCCGGCCCTCCGCGAGATCCGTGAGGAAGTCACCGCGGCCGCGCGCCGCCAGCTCCTCCTCCTGGCGGGCCTGCATCAGCACGACGGCGAGGCTGCTCGCCGCCCGTTCCGCCGCGATCCGGTGCACGGGCGCCAGCGGTGCCGCGACCGGCAGCAGGACGAGGCGTGCCCGCACGGACGCGGTGCCGGGCCCGGCGCCCGGCACGTCGACGAGCACGGCTGAGGCGGGAGGCTCGTCCCGGTCGGCGGGCTTGCCGCGCATCCCCTCCCACACCTGGAGCGGGTCGGCGACCTCGGGATCACCCCCGGCCGCGTACAGGAGCTGCCCGTCGGCCGTCTCCAGGAACACCGGATTTCCGCTGAACTCCGCGAGGATGCGCAGGACTTGGGGCACTCCGCCGCCGCCGAGCAGGGCCTCGGTGCAGCGCCGGTGGACCTCCTCGGCGCGCTGGAGGAGCGCGTAGTGTCCGTTGACGATCTCGGTGTGGACCTCCTCGGTGACCGTCACGAAGGGCACCTCGCGGTGCAGCTGCACCAGGGGGAGGCCGGCCGTGCGCGCGGTCTCCACGAGCGCGGCCGGCAGCCGTGCGAACCGCTGGCCCAGCTCGATGACGAGGGCAGAGATGCCGCGGTCGGCGAGCTTGCGGACGAAGGCACGCTGCTCGGCGGGGCGCGTGCCGATGCCGAACCCGGTGGTCAGGAGCAGTTCGCCGCCCTTGAGGAGCGAGGCGATGTTGGGCACCTCGCCGGCGTGCACCCAGCGCACCGTGCGCTGCAGCCGGTCCGCGCCCGCCACCACTTCCGGGAGCCCGCTGCGCAGACCCGGCAGTTCCAGGGCCCGCTGCACGGTGATGCCGCCCTGGGTGCCGGGCGCGCTGCTGTGGGGGGCCTGAGTGTCCATGGTGCGGACGCTACCTGCGCGCACGTTCCTGGAAAACCTCCGGCCACCAGGCAGGACGCGCTGACGCCGCCGGCGGCGCGTCCGCAGGGGGGACGCGCCGCCGGAAAGGTGATCAGGGAGCCGAGCCCCCTAGCCCCCGTACGCCCCCGAGGCCGTCAGCCGCAGTGCCGTGTCGATCAGCGGCACGTGGCTGAACGCCTGCGGGAAGTTGCCGACCTGGCGCTGCAGACGCGAGTCCCACTCCTCGGCGAGCAGCCCCAGGTCGTTGCGCAGCGACAGGAGCTTCTCGAAGAGCGTGCGGGCCTCGTCCACGCGGCCGATCATCGCCAGGTCGTCGGCCATCCAGAACGAGCAGGCGAGGAACGCGCCCTCGTCGCCCTCCAGGCCGTCGACGCCCGCGTCGTCGCCCGTGGTCGGGTACCGCAGGATGAAACCGTCCGGCGTCGAGAGCTCCCGCTGGATCGCCTCGATCGTGCCGATGACGCGCTTGTCGTCGGGCGGCAGGAAGCCCATCTGCGGGATCAGGAGCAGCGAGGCGTCCAGCTCCTTCGAGCCGTACGACTGGGTGAACGTGTTGCGTTCCTTGTCGTAGCCCCGCTCGCACACGTCCCGGTGGATGTCGTCACGCAGCCTGCGCCACTTCTCCAGCGGCCCGTCCGCGTCACCCGACTCGATCAGCTTGATCGTGCGGTCCACGGCGACCCACGCCATCACCTTCGAGTGAACGAAGTGCCGGCGCGGCCCGCGTACCTCCCAGATGCCCTCGTCCGGCTCGTCCCAGTGCTTCTCCAGGTAGCGGATCAGCTTGAGCTGGAGCAGGGACGCGTAGTCGTTGCGGGTCAGGCCCGTCATGTGCGCCAGGTGCAGCGCCTCGGTGACCTCGCCGTAGACGTCCAGCTGGAGCTGGTGCGCCGCGCCGTTGCCGACCCGTACCGGCGCCGAGTTCTCGTAGCCGGGCAGCCAGTCGAGCTCCGCCTCGCCCAGCTCACGCTCGCCCGCGATCCCGTACATGATCTGCAGGTTCTCGGGGTCGCCCGCGACCGCGCGCAGCAGCCAGTCCCGCCAGGCGCGGGCCTCTTCGCGGTAGCCGGTGCGCAGCATGGACGAGAGGGTGATCGCAGCGTCGCGCAGCCAGGTGTAGCGGTAGTCCCAGTTGCGGACACCGCCGATCTCCTCGGGCAGCGACGTCGTCGGCGCGGCGACGATGCCGCCGGTCGGCGCGTATGTCAGTGCCTTCAGCGTGATCAGCGAACGGACCACAGCCTCGCGGTAGGGCCCGTGGTACGTACAGTGCTCGACCCACTCGCCCCAGAACTCCTCCGTCGCCTCAAGTGACCCCTCGGGGTCGGGGAGGGCCGGAGGCTTCTGGTGCGAGGGTTGCCACGAGAGGGTGAACGCGATCCGGTCACCCGGCGCCACCGTGAAGTCCGAGTACGTCGTCAGGTTCTTGCCGTACGTCTCCGTGGATGTGTCGAGCCACACGGAGTCGGGGCCCGCGACCGCGACCGTGCGGCCGTCGACCTTGTGCACCCACGGCACGATCCGCCCGTACGAGAAACGCATGCGCAGCGCCGAGCGCATCGGGACGCGGCCGCTGATGCCCTCCACGATCCGGATCAGCTGCGGTGCGCCGTCACGCGGCGGCATGAAATCGGTCACTCGGACCGTGCCGCGGGGGGTGTCCCACTCGGATTCGAGGATCAGTGAATCGCCGCGGTACGTCCGGCGCGCCGCGGTCGGCGGTTCGGCCCCCGCGGCGTGCGCCGGTCCCAGCCGCCAGAAGCCGTGTTCCTCCGTGCCCAGCAGGCCGGCGAAAATGGCATGCGAGTCGAAGCGTGGGAGGCACAGCCAGTCGACTGTTCCGTCCCGGCAGACCAGGGCAGCGGTCTGCATGTCTCCGATGAGTGCGTAGTCCTCGATGCGCCCGGCCACGTGCATCTCCAGTCGAACGGCCACGTACGCCCCCGGAAGGGCGATCGCTCTGCGGTCTCTGCGGTCAAGGGTTCGTGTTGGTGCGTCGTCGTGAAAACGAACTGACGAGCTCTTGTTCCGGGAGTAACGGGCGGGGGTAGTGCCGTTTGCCGGCCTGGCTCGGCAGCGAGTGTCCGAGCAGGATACGACGCAGCGCAGTGATCCGCGCGCCCGTCCCGGCAACCGAGGTGGGCCGAAAGGGTGAGCGGTGGGTGAGGCTCCGGTGATGCTGTGGTGAGGCATGTGCGGAGCGTGGCCGGAAGCGGCCTCGCCCACTCGCTGTTACCCTGGTAGCCCGTGGACCGGTGCGCTTCTGCAAGCAGTCGAAGCCCCCGAACCGCAGCGACGGCACCCCCGGAAATCTCCGGACCAGGCAAGCCGGTACGCATTCCAGACCGCGACCACGGGAGCCCCCTCTTGGCCATGACGCCCAAATCCACGACGACCAAGCACATCTTCGTCACCGGGGGTGTCGCCTCCTCCCTCGGCAAGGGCCTGACAGCCTCCAGCCTGGGTGCGCTCCTCAAGGCGCGTGGTCTGCGGGTCACGATGCAAAAGCTCGACCCGTACCTGAACGTCGACCCCGGCACGATGAACCCCTTCCAGCACGGTGAGGTGTTCGTCACCAACGACGGCGCCGAGACCGACCTGGACATCGGCCACTACGAGCGTTTCCTCGACGTGGATCTGGACGGCACGGCCAACGTCACCACCGGCCAGGTCTACTCCCAGGTGATCGCCAAGGAACGGCGCGGCGAGTACCTCGGCGACACCGTCCAGGTCATCCCGCACATCACGAACGAGATCAAGCACCGCATCCGCCGCATGGCCACGGACGACGTCGACGTCGTGATCACCGAGGTCGGCGGCACGGTCGGTGACATCGAGTCCCTGCCGTTCCTGGAGACCGTCCGCCAGGTCCGCCACGAGGTCGGCCGCGACAACGTCTTCGTCGTGCACATCTCGCTGCTGCCCTACATCGGTCCCTCCGGCGAGCTGAAGACCAAGCCGACCCAGCACTCGGTCGCCGCCCTGCGCAACATCGGTATCCAGCCGGACGCGATCGTCCTGCGCGCCGACCGCGAGGTGCCCACCGCGATCAAGCGCAAGATCTCGCTGATGTGCGACGTCGACGAGGCGGCCGTCGTCGCGGCCATCGACGCCCCGTCGATCTACGACATCCCGAAGGTCCTGCACACCGAGGGCCTGGACGCCTATGTCGTGCGCAAGCTGGACCTGCCGTTCCGTGACGTGGACTGGACGACCTGGGACGACCTGCTCGACCGCGTCCACAACCCCGACCACGAGATCGTCATGGCGCTCGTGGGCAAGTACATCGACCTGCCCGACGCCTACCTGTCGGTGACCGAGGCGCTGCGTGCCGGCGGCTTCGCCAACAAGGCCCGCGTCAAGATCAAGTGGGTCACCTCCGACGACTGCAAGACCGCGGCCGGCGCCAAGAAGCAGCTCGGCGACGTGGACGCGATCTGCATCCCCGGAGGCTTCGGCGACCGCGGCGTGTCCGGCAAGGTCGGCGCGATCCAGTACGCCCGCGAGAACAAGATCCCGTTGCTCGGCCTCTGCCTCGGCCTGCAGTGCATCGTGATCGAGGCCGCGCGGAACCTGGCCGACATCCCCGACGCGAACTCCACCGAGTTCGACGCCGCCACCGCCCACCCGGTCATCTCCACGATGGCCGAGCAGCTCGACATCGTCGCCGGTGAGGGCGACATGGGCGGCACCATGCGCCTGGGCATGTACCCGGCGAAGCTCGCCGAGGGCTCCATCGCGCGTGAGGTGTACGACGGCAAGGAGTACGTCGAGGAGCGCCACCGTCACCGCTACGAGGTGAACAACTCCTACCGCGCCGAGCTGGAGAAGAAGGCCGGTCTGCAGTTCTCCGGCACGTCGCCGGACGGCAAGCTCGTCGAGTACGTGGAGTACCCGCGCGAGGTGCACCCTTATCTGGTCGCGACCCAGGCGCACCCCGAGCTCCGCTCCCGCCCGACCCGCCCGCACCCGCTCTTCGCGGGCCTCGTGAAGGCGGCCGTCGAGCGCAAGACCGGCGGCGCGGCGAACGGCAAGAAGGCCAAGTAAGCCATGTAGGACAAGGGTTGTACGGTTGCCGGGGTGCGTGCCTTTTGGGGTGCGTGCCCCGGTTTCTTATTTATGCGCATAGGAGGACCTGTCGACATGACGACGATCAAGGACACCGCCGAGGAGTGGGAGGTCCGGGCGACCGCGACTCCCTTCGTCGGGAACAAGACCTCTGTGCGCACCGACGACGTGGTCATGCCCGACGGCTCGGTCGTCCGCCGCGACTACCAGGTCCACCCCGGCTCCGTCGCCGTCCTCGCCCTCGACGACCACGGCCGCGTCCTGATCCTCAAGCAGTACCGCCACCCCGTGCGGCACAAGCTCTGGGAGATCCCGGCCGGACTGCTCGACATCCCCGGCGAGAACCCGCTGCACGCCGCCCAGCGCGAGCTCTACGAGGAGGCGCACGTCAAGGCCGAGGACTGGCGCGTCCTCACCGACGTCTACACGACCCCCGGCGGCTGCTCCGAGGCCGTTCGCGTCTTCCTGGCCCGCGACCTGTCCGAGGCGGAGGGCGAGCGCTTCGAGGTGGAGGACGAGGAGGCCGACATGGAGCTGGCCCGCGTCCCCCTGGAGGAACTCGTACGCGGCGTGCTGGCCGGCGAGCTGCACAACAACTGCCTGGTGGTGGGGGCGCTCGCGCTGACCGCTGCGCTGGGCGGGAGCGGAGTGGAGTCGCTGCGGCCCGCCGAGGCGCCGTGGCCTGCGCGTCCGTTCGAGGCGTAGCCGCAGGTCGTCGGTGGCTGGGGTTCTGGGGGCTGCCGCCCCCAGGCCCCCGCTTCCGCCCTTCGGGCTCGTCCTCAAGCGCCGGACGGGCTGAAATGGCAAACGCCGGACGGCCCGAAAGACTGGTCCTACGATCCGTTGATCCGATCAGGGGACTTCCCCGTGCCGCCCGCCCGAGAACCCCGTTCGCCCTGAACTAGGCTCTGAAAGCGTCCCGCCCGAACCTCCGGCGGGTTCGGCACAGGTGGACGGAGCGTGGCCCGTGACGGATCAGGCGGTCGAACCGAAGGACGGACTGAAGGGCAGTCAGTTCCTGGGCCGCAGCCGTGAGTTGAAGGAACTGCGCGCCGACATCGAGCGCGCGGGACTCGACACGATCGCCGGACGCAAAGCGCCACGCGCGCGCGTGCTGCTCATCGCGGGCCGCCCCGGATCCGGTCGCACCGCGCTCGCCGAGGAACTCCTGAGCCAGGTCGCCGCCGGCTACCCGGACGGCATCCTGCGGACCCGCCTCACCGCCCCGGACGGCACCCGGGTCCCCACCGAACGCACCGCGCGCGAACTCCTCGACAGCCTCGACCTCCCGGCGCCCCCCGGCGAGGGCGAGGACGACCTCGCCGAGCGGCTGCGCGAAGGACTCTCCGTACGCCGGGCCGTGCTGTTCCTCGACGACGCGGCGGACGCCGAACAGGTCGACCCGCTGCTCCCGGAATCCCCTGACTGCCTGGTCGTCGCCGTGTCCGAGGGGCCGCTGACCGGAATCTCCGACGTGCGGCCGTGCACGCTCGGCGGCCTCGACACGAAATCCGCCCTCGAGCTGCTCGGCCGGCACACCGGATCGGTCCGCATCACCGTCGACCCGCGCTCCGCGGAGTCCCTCGTCGAGGAGTGCGGGTCCCAGCCCGCGGCGCTGATGCTGGCGGGCGGCTGGCTCGCCGTACGTCCCAAGGAGGCCGTGGCGGACCTGGCCAAGCAGCTGCACGCCCTGGCCGACGAGGGGCCCGCGCTCGCCCGCGTCTTCCAGCACGCCTACGCGTCCCTGCCGGTGCCCGCCGCCCGGATACTGCGCTACCTGTCCCTCGCCCCCGAGGGCCATGTCGACCCGCACACCGCGTCCGCGCTGGCCGGCTGCTCCGTCTCCGCCGCCCAGACCACCCTCGACGACTTCACCGTGCTGGGCCTGGTCGGGCGGATCGGCTCCGAGCTGCCGCAGTACGAGGTGCCCGGCTGCCTGATGCCGCTGCTGCGGGATCTGACCGAGGCCCACGACCGGCCCGGCGAGGTGCAGCTCGCCCGCGCCCGGATGCTGGAGCGCACGGTGCGCCTGCTCCAGTCCTGCCGCGCGATCACCGAACCGGAAGGCTCGCCCGCCCGCAAGAAACTCGCGGGGCTGCCCCGCGCCCTGCGCTTCCCCAGTCCCGCCGCGGGCGCCGAGTGGCTGCGGGCCCGGCGGCCCGCGCTCCTGGCCGCCGCCCGCCTCGCCGTCTCCGACGGGGAGCTCGACACCCTGGCCAGGCGCCTGATGGCGGCCCTGACGCGGGCCCTGGCCGCCCACGTCGGCGCCGAGGCCGCCGCCCCCGACCTCTACGGCATCCACCGCCTCGTCCTCGACGTCGCCGAGCGCAGGAAGCTGCCCCGCGAGAAGGCCGCGGCCCTCCTGAACCTCGCCGACCTCGACGCGCGGACCGGCCGCACCCGGGACGCGCTCACCCGCTACCGGGCCGCTCTGGACGCCGCACGCGAAGCCAGGGACCCGTACGCGACCGGCCGCGCGATGGAATCCGTAGGCGGCACGTACCAGGAGCTGGGGGACTGGCACCGGGCCGCCGACTGGTACGGGCGCGCCCTCGCCCAGCGGCTCACCCGCGGCGAGCGCGCCGACGCCGCGCGGCTGCACGGACGCATCGGCACGGTGAACACGTACGCGGGCCGCTACGGCGACGCGCTGCGCAGCTGGCGCTCGGCCGCCGCCGGGTACCGCAAGGAGGGTGATGTCGCGGCTCAGGCGCGGGCGTTGAGCGAGATGGCGCGTGTCCAGGAGTACGCGGGCCGGCCCGAGGAGTCGCTGCGCACCTGCCATGAAGCGGTCGAGTGGGCGCGCCAGGCCAAGGACGTGCGACTGCAGGCCGCGCTGCAGCTCCGCCTGGCCGACACGCTCGACCGGCTCGGCGACCCCGCGGCCGCCAAACTGCACCGTGGTGCGGCCGAGCGCATGCTGGGAGAGGAGCTGCCGATCGAAGGAATGACCCCAGAACAGGGCGCTGACACCTACGAAATCCGCAGTGCATCCAAAGAAGATTGATGCTTTGAAAGGCTAGACAGCTAGAAATCCTTCATTAGACTGGCTCCGCCGCGTACTTCCGTGGTGTCTCCCGGTGCGCCCCCTAACGCGCTGGTATGTAGTGCATTGCCCGAGAAATCCCTGAGCCAAGGACCGTGATCGACGATGAAGGTCGGCATCCCCCGCGAGGTCAAGAACAACGAGTTCCGGGTGGCCATCACCCCCGCCGGTGTGCACGAGCTCGTGCGCAACGGCCACCAGGTCTTCGTCGAGCAGAACGCCGGTGTCGGCTCCTCGATCACGGACGACGAGTACGTCTCGGCCGGTGCGCAGATCCTCGGCACCGCCGACGAGGTCTGGGCCACCGCTGACCTGCTCCTGAAGGTCAAGGAGCCGATCGCGGAGGAGTACCACCGCCTGCGCAAGGACCAGACGCTCTTCACCTACCTGCACCTCGCCGCCTCCAAGGAGTGCACGGACGCGCTCCTCGAGTCCGGCACCACCGCCATCGCGTACGAGACGGTCGAGACCCCGAACCGCGCGCTCCCGCTGCTCGCCCCGATGTCCGAGGTCGCGGGCCGCCTGGCCCCGCAGGTCGGCGCCTACCACCTGATGGCCGCCAACGGCGGTCGCGGTGTCCTGCCGGGCGGTGTCCCGGGCGTGCTCGCCGCCAGGGCCGTCGTCATCGGCGGCGGCGTCTCCGGCTGGAACGCCGCGCAGATCGCCATCGGCATGGGCTTCCACGTGACCCTGCTCGACCGCGACATCAACAAGCTCAAGGAAGCCGACAAGATCTTCGGTACGAAGATCCAGACCGTCGTCTCCAACGCCTTCGAGCTCGAGAAGGCGTGCCTCGAGGCCGACCTCGTCATCGGTGCCGTCCTCATCCCGGGCGCCAAGGCCCCGAAGCTGGTCACCAACGAGCTCGTCTCCCGCATGAAGCCGGGAAGTGTCCTTGTCGACATTGCGATCGACCAGGGCGGCTGCTTCGAGGACTCGCACCCGACGACGCACGCCGAGCCGACCTTCCCGGTCCACAACTCGGTCTTCTACTGCGTCGCGAACATGCCCGGCGCCGTGCCCAACACGTCGACGTACGCGCTGACGAACGCCACGCTGCCGTACATCGTCGAGCTCGCGAACCGCGGCTGGGTCGAGGCGCTGCGCCGCGACCCGGCGCTCGCCCTGGGCCTCAACACCCATGACGGCAAGGTTGTTTACCGCGAGGTCGCCGAGTCCCACGGCCTCGAGTACACCGAGCTGGAGTCCCTGCTCGGCTGACGCCGACGACTCATCGACCGCTTCCGTCAACGGAAGTCGTCAATCTCACGCCTGCGGCCGGACCTTGTGAGGGGTCCGGCCGTATGCGTATCACTTACGCATCAATGCGGACTTGGTCAACTCGCCTCGAACGTAACCCTTTAACCGATTCGCGCACCCGCGAAACGCTTCGAACCGACGCCGTGCACCCTTGACACAAGGGTGTTCCGTTGCCGACACATCGGGCCGGGTACGGCGGATTGTGTTGCTGCGGAGCGGTGACACGCCATAGAGTCGCCAACCGTCGGCATGGTGCCACGCTGACCTATCTAGAAGTTTCCTGGTCACCAAGGAGGTAAGACGACTTGTGAATGAGTCGACATTTACTCCCGGGGGTGGTCAACCAGGAACGGTTGCGAGGGAGCAAGGTCCCGCGGGGCTCGAGGCTGTCGGCTCCGTCGCGGTCCGTACCTTTGCCGCCCGTCAGAGCAGCCCCCTGCAGACGCAGACAGCACCCCAGAGCATGGATGGCCATCACGTGAACGCCATGGCCGGCGACCGAAGTGGCGAACGCACCCACTTCGCCGACTACGACGAACTGCCCGAGGGGCACTTCTACGACCCCGACGCCGAGTACGAGCCGGACCCCGAGTACGCGGCGACGCTCGCGCCCGACGCTGCCCGTCAGCGCCGCGAGCGTGTCGGCCCGACCGGGCGCCCGCTCCCGTACTTCCCGATCCCAGGCCCGCTGACCGATCACGGCCCCGCGAAGATCATCGCGATGTGCAACCAGAAGGGCGGCGTCGGCAAGACCACGTCGACCATCAACCTGGGTGCCGCGCTCGCGGAGTACGGACGCCGGGTCCTGCTCGTCGACTTCGACCCGCAGGGCGCGCTCTCGGTCGGTCTCGGCGTGAACCCGATGGAGCTCGACCTGACGGTCTACAACCTGCTCATGGAGCGGGGCATGGCCGCGGACGAGGTCCTCCTGAAGACCGCGGTCCCGAACATGGACCTGCTGCCGAGCAACATCGACCTGTCCGCCGCCGAAGTGCAGTTGGTGAGCGAGGTCGCGCGCGAGTCCACGCTCCAGCGGGCGTTGAAGCCGCTGATGGCCGACTACGACTACATCGTGATCGACTGTCAGCCCTCGCTCGGCCTGCTCACCGTGAACGCCCTGACGGCGGCTCACAAGGTGATCGTGCCGCTCGAATGCGAGTTCTTCGCGCTGCGCGGTGTCGCGCTGCTCACGGAGACCATCGAAAAGGTCCAGGAGCGGCTCAACCCCGACCTGGAGCTCGACGGCATCCTCGCCACGATGTACGACTCCCGCACGGTGCACAGCCGTGAGGTGCTCGCGCGGGTGGTCGAGGCGTTCGACGATCACGTCTACCACACCGTGATCGGCCGGACCGTGCGCTTCCCGGAGACCACGGTCGCCGGTGAGCCGATCACGACGTACGCCTCCAACTCGGTCGGCGCGGCCGCCTATCGCCAGCTCGCCAGGGAGGTGCTCGCCCGGTGTCACGCCGAGTGAGTCTGCCGGGGGCCGACGAACTGTTCCGTACGACCGGGGGGATGGGGCTCCAGGCCTCCTCCCCGCGGCGCCCGGTCAACGGCGAGGCGCGGGTGCCCGCGCCGGCGGGTGAGAGCGACGCCGTCGCCGCCGAGGAGAAGCAGCGCGGCGAGGGCGGTGAGAGCGCCGAACACGCGGCGGCGGACGACGAGTCGGGCGAGTCCCGCAGCCGTGCCACCGAGGGCGACAAGCCCGGGGGGCGCCGCCCGCCGCAGGGGCAGGAAGGTTCTGCCTCCGCGGCGTCGTCGCGCAAGCGTTCCCGGGCGGCCGCCAACCGGCGGCCCAGCGGGCGGGAGCGCCACGACGAGAAGATCACGGTGTATGTCTCCGCCGAGGAGCTGATGGACCTCGAGCACGCGCGCCTCGTGCTCCGCGGGGAGCACGGGCTCGCCGTGGACCGCGGCCGCATCGTCCGCGAGGCGGTCGCCGTCGTGCTGGCCGACCTCGAATCGCGCGGAGACGCAAGCATTCTCGTACGCCGACTGCGCGGGCGGTAGCGGTAACGTCCGCCTGATGCCCGGATACGACGACGACTCCTCCACGCCCGGCCGGGGCGCGCGGCGACGCGCGCTGGGCCGGGGGCCGGGGACGACGCGGCTGCCGGCGCCGGAGGTCGTTCCTGAGCCGGAGCCTGTTCCTGAGCCGGATGCCGACCCGGAGCCGGAAGTTCAGGAGCTTGCGGGTCCCGGCCCGGATCCGGAGATCCAGGAGCCCGCGGGCTCCGGCCCGGAACCGGAACCTGAGCAGCCTGCGCCCGATGACGGGCGGTTCAAGGTACGGCTGGCGAACTTCGAGGGGCCCTTCGATCTGCTCCTCCAGCTGATCTCCAAGCACAAGATGGACGTCACCGAGGTCGCCCTGTCCAAAGTGACCGACGAGTTCATGGTGCACATCCGCGCCATGGGGCCCGAGTGGGATCTCGACCAGACCACCGAGTTCCTCGTCGTCGCCGCTACGCTCCTCGATCTCAAGGCCGCCCGGCTGCTGCCGACCGCCGAGGTCGAGGACGAGGCCGACCTCGCGCTCCTAGAAGCGCGTGACCTCCTGTTCGCCCGGCTGCTCCAGTACCGCGCGTACAAGAAGATCGCCGACATCTTCAGCGAGCGGCTCGACGAGGAGGCGCGGCGCTATCCGCGGACCGTCGGTCTGGAGCCGCACCACGCCGAGCTGCTGCCGGAAGTCGTCATCAGCATCGGGGCGGAAGGATTCGCCCGGCTCGCGGTGAAGGCCATGCAGCCCAGGCCGAAGCCCCAGGTGTACGTCGACCACATCCACGCCCCGCTGGTCAGCGTGCGCGAGCAGGCCGGGCTCGTCGTGGCGCGGCTGCGGGAGCTGGGCGAGGCGAGTTTCCGGGTGCTGGTGGAGGACACCGACGACACCCTGACCGTCGTGGCCCGCTTCCTGGCGCTCCTCGAGCTGTACCGGGAGAAGGCCGTGAGCCTGGAGCAGCAGGAGGCCCTGGGGGAGCTTCTCGTGCGCTGGACCGGCGGGGAGAGCGAGGGGGAGCCGACCGTCACGGACGAGTTCGACAGGCCTCCCGAGACGGCCGGCCAAGACGGTGGAGAGACGCAGGCCGAGCGGGGCCGGGCGGAGGAGAAGCAGGCATGACGGGCATGAGCGGGCAGGAAGTCGTAGCGGGGGCCGACCGGGTCGCCGAGCTGGATCTCAGGCCGGCCCTGGAGGCCGTACTGATGGTCGTCGACGAGCCGGCGACCGAGGAGCACCTCGCGAAGATCCTGGACCGGCCACGAAGGGCCGTGGCGGACGCCCTGCGGGCGCTGGCGGACGAGTACACGGTTCAGGGCCGCGGCTTCGAGCTGAGGCTCGTGGCGGGCGGCTGGCGGTTCTACACCCGGCCGCAGTACGCGGCGGCCGTGGAGCGTTTCGTGCTCGACGGGCAGCAGGCCCGGCTCACCCAGGCGGCCCTGGAGACGCTCGCGGTCGTCGCGTACCGCCAGCCGGTCAGCCGCTCGCGGGTCTCCGCGGTGCGCGGAGTGAACTGTGACGGCGTGATGCGGACCCTCCTCCAGAGGGGCCTTGTGGAGGAGGCGGGCGCGGAACCCGAAACAAGTGCGATCCTGTACAGGACGACGAACTACTTTCTGGAGCGGATGGGCCTGCGCGGCCTGGACGAGCTCCCGGAACTCGCGCCCTTCCTTCCGGAGGCGGACGCGATCGAGGCCGAGACGCAGGAAGGGGTCCCGTCGTTCGACCCGGACGCACCCGATGCGCCGGGTTACGAGGACGCAGACGACTAGACGGAACTTTTGATGCGAAGCAGCAGCAGCGGCAGGAACAGCAGCGGAAACAACGGCGGGAGCCGTGGTGGCAACAGCGGCGGCCGCGGCAGCAGTGGCGGCGGTGGCGGTCGCGGCGGCAGCGCCGGCCGCGGCAGCGGTGGTGGCGGCGGTGCTCGCGGCGGCAGCGCCGGCGGCGGCCGCGGGAACTACCGGGGTGCCGGCAACGACCGTGACGACAAGCAGGGCAGGCCGAGCAAGCCGCGTCCCGAGGAGCGTCGCTACGACGTGAGCCCCGGCGACAGCGGCGGCGCCGGGCCGAGGAGGGGCCGGGGCGCGGCGGCGCGCGGCGGCGCCAAGGGCGGCCCCCGTACCTCTCAGGGCACCGGTGCCCGCGGCAGCGGTCGCGGCGCCCCGTCGACCTCCCGGGAGTACGACGCCCGGCAGGAGGAGCGCAACCGCGACCGTTACGCGGGCAGGCCCACCGTCAAGACCCCCAAGACCTTCCCGGGCGCCGAGCAGGAGGGCGAGCGGCTCCAGAAGGTGCTCGCGCGGGCCGGTTACGGCTCCCGGCGCGCCTGCGAGGAACTCGTCGAGCAGGCCAGGGTCGAGGTCAACGGCCAGATCGTGCTCGAACAGGGTCTGCGCGTCGACCCCGAGAAGGACGAGATCAAGGTCGACGGCCTGACCGTGGCCACGCAGTCGTACCAGTTCTTCGCGCTGAACAAGCCGGCCGGTGTCGTCTCCACCATGGAGGACCCCGACGGCCGCCAGTGCCTGGGCGACTACACGAACAACCGCGAGACGCGGCTGTTCCACGTCGGGCGGCTCGACACCGAGACCGAGGGCATCATTCTGCTCACCAACCACGGAGAGCTGGCCCACCGCCTCACGCACCCCAAGTACGGCGTGAAGAAGACCTACCTCGCGCACATCGTGGGCCCGATCCCGCGCGACCTGGGCAAGCAGCTCAAGGACGGCATCCAGCTGGAGGACGGGTACGCGAAGGCGGACCACTTCCGCGTCGTCGAGCAGACCGGCAAGAACTACCTCGTCGAGGTCACCCTGCACGAGGGCCGCAAGCACATCGTGCGGCGCATGCTCGCGGAGGCCGGGTTCCCGGTCGACAAGCTGGTGCGGGTGTCCTTCGGGCCGATCGCGCTGGGCGACCAGAAGTCGGGCTGGCTGCGCCGCCTGTCCAACACCGAGGTCGGCATGCTGATGCAGGACGTCGACCTCTGAGCGGTCTCCTGAAGCGCCCGAGCCCGCCGCTCCGGCGGTGCCTGGCTCTTGTGTGTGCCACCCCCCTCTCTTTATAGTCGGTAGGACCATAAAGAGAGGGGGGTGGTGTGCGTGCGGGGCTATGACAAGTACGCCTTCGAGCCCTTCGCCGTCACCGTCGATCTGGCCGTGTTCACGATCCGGGACGGCGCGCTGAGGGTGCTGCTCGTCGAGCGGGGACAGGAGCCGTACGCGGGACGCCTGGCGCTGCCCGGCGGATTCGTCCTGCCCGACGAGTCCGCGGAGACGGCGGCGGCGCGCGAACTGGCCGAGGAGACCGGCCTGTCCGACGTCACCGGACTGCACCTGGAACAGCTGCGCACCTACAGCGACCCGGACCGCGACCCCCGCATGCGGGTCGTCTCCGTCGCGTTCGCCGCCCTGGTGCCCGATCCGCCCGAGGCGCGCGGGGGCGGTGACGCCGCCCGCGCGGACTGGCTGCCGTACGGCACGGGCGCGTACGGCCCGCTCGCCTTCGACCACGACCGGATCCTCGCCGACGCGCATGACGGCGTCGGCGCCGGCATCGAGAACACCTGCCTGGCCACCGCCTTCTGCCCGCCCGAGTTCACCCTCGGCGAGCTGCGGGGGGTCTACGAAGCGGTGTGGGGCGCCGGCCTCGACCCCGCCAACTTCCGGCGCAAGGTCCTCGCCACCCCCGGCTTCGTCGAACCGGTGCACGGCGCCGCCCGGCTCACCGGCGGCCGCGGCAAGCCCGCCGCCCTCTACAAGGCAGGGCCCGCCACCGCCCTGCACCCTCCCCTGCTCAGGCCCCCCGTGGAAGGACGACCCTCATGAAGAAGCGTGCGGCGACCGGCTCCCTCGTCGGGCTCGCCCTGGGGGACGCGCTCGGCTTCCCGACCGAGTTCAGCGACGTGCCGTCGATCCTCGCCAAGTGCGGGCCCTGGCGGCAGATGGACCTGCCCAGGCCCGCGATCGTCACCGACGACACCCAGATGACGCTCGCCCTCGGGCGCGGCCTGCGCGCCGCGATGGACCGCGGCGTGCTCGCGCCGCTGCGCATGACGCGGCCGGTGCGCGAGGAGTTCATCGACTGGTACCAGTCGCCCGAGAACAACCGCGCCCCCGGCAACACCTGCCTCCAGGCCTGCGACCTCCTCACGCGCGGCAGGCCCTGGCAGGAGGCCAGCCGCATCGGGTCCAAGGGCTGCGGCGCCAACATGCGGGTCGCGCCGGTCGGCCTGGTCCCCGGCCTCAGTGACGAACAGCGCGCGGGCGCCGCCCAGTTGCAGTCGGGGCTCACCCACGGCCACCCCACGGCCCTCGCCGCGTCCGACCTCACCGCGCACGCCGTCCACCTCCTCGCCCGGGGCGCCGAGCCGGCCGGCCTCGTCGGGATGCTGCGCTCGTACGCGTACGAGAACCGGCAGAAGTACCACGAGCCGTGGCTCGGCGACCTGTGGGCGCACGCCGCCGACCCGAGCCCGGAGCACTTCATCGCGCGCGGCTGGGAGGACTGCCTGGCCGCGCTCGAACGGCTCCAGGAGGCGCTGCGCTCGCCGTCGCCCGAGACCGACCCGTGCCTGGCCACCGGGGCGGGCTGGATCGCCGAGGAGGCGCTCGCCACCGGCCTGCTCTGCTTCCTGCTCTTCGTCGACGAACCCGTCACCGCCCTGCGCCGCGCCGCCTGTACCTCGGGCGACTCGGACTCGATCGCCTGCCTCACGGGGGCTTTCGCCGGGGCGTACCTGGGCGACGAGGTGTGGCCGGCGGACTGGTCGGAACGGATCGAGTACCGGAGCGACCTGCTGTCGCTCGGCGCGCTCTGGGACGCTTGATCGATGACGACGGACCAAGCCATGACGACGGACCAAGCCATGACGACGGACCAAGCCATGACGATGTACGGGTCTCCGCCGGCGGGCGACACGGGTGCCCTGCGTGCCGCGGGCGTGCCCGACGCCGAACTCGGGCGGATCGTCTCCGGGCAGGCGGACCCGCTGCTGTTCGCGACGGTCTCGGGGGCGCACCTCTACGGGTTTCCCTCAAGGGACTCCGACATCGACCTGCGCGGTGTCCATCTGCTGCCCGTCGAGGCGCTCGTCGGACTGCGCGAGCCGGAGGAGACCCGGACGCGGATGTGGGACGCCGACGGTCTCGAGATGGACCTCGTCACCCATGACCTGCGCAAGTTCGTCCGGCTGCTGCTCCGGCGCAACGGTTACGTGCTGGAGCAGCTGCTCTCCCCGCTCGTCGTGCACACCACCGACGCCCACGCCGAACTCGCGGCGCTCGCGCCCGGTGTCCTCACCCCGCACCACGCCCACCACTACCGGGGCTTCGCCGGCACCCAGTGGCGCCTGTTCGACAGGACGCGGGAGCTCAAGCCGCTGCTGTACACGTTCCGGGCGCTGCTCACCGGCATCTTCCTGATGCGCACCGGTGAGGTGCAGGCCCATCTGCCCACGCTCCTGGGCGAGTTGGAGGCACCCTCGTATCTGCCGGAGCTGATCGCGGCGAAGGCGGAGGCGGAGCACGGGGCGGCCGTGGGGGGGGGGGCCGCCCGGGGGGGCGCGCCGCCGGGGGGGGGGCCCCCGCCCCGCCCGGCGGGGGTGGCAAAAAACCGAACCCCCCCGCCCCCACACAAAA
>NZ_JBSHLM010000016.1:32411-268118 GCF_053644375.1 Streptomyces sp. NPDC055400
GGGCGTGTTGTTGCCACCCTCTTATCTGCGGTAGCTGTTCGGGGGCATGGGGGTGGGGGAGCAGGGGGCGGCCGTCGTCGCCCCCGCGCGCGGGGCCGACGACATAGAGGCGCTGCACGCCGTCCTCGACGCCGCGCAGGAGGGCTCAGCGCTGCCGGACGCCCCGACCGTCCACGACGCCCTGCACGACCTCGTCGTACGGCTCCGGCTGAAGGGCTGACGCCCGCCGGACCTCGAACAGGAAGTCCGCCACCCGCGCCCGGTCCGGTTCGGGCGGCAGCGGGGTGCGCACGGCGGCCTCCTCCGCCTCGGCGCCCAGGCGCGCCATCCGGGCCACCACGTCGTCCCAGGAAACCTCGCCCCGCTTCACCGCGAGCAGCGCCTCACGGTCATCACCCACGCCGAGGGTCAGCCGGCCGGTGCGGAGCAGATCGCGGCAGGAGGCGAGGAGCCGCAGCAGATGCATCGCGTGCTTCCAGCGCGGAGCGCCGTACTGGCGGACATCGGCGTCGAGCTTCTTGCGCTGGCCCAGCGCGTAGCCCGTGAACGTTGCGTGGACCTGCTGGGACAGGAACGCCTCACGCAGGTCGAGCAGTTCGCGACCGGTGTCGGTGACGCGCTCGACGAGCGGTGAGTGCAGGCACTCCAGGATGTTCGGATTGGCCCGCAGGGCGAGCTCGCAGAAGCGCTCCAGTTCCCAGGAGAACTGCTCGTCCGCCGGACCGTCGACATGGGTCGGCGGCTTCTCGAACCGCCAGAACATCGGGGTCGGCGCCACGAAGACGCCCCGGCGGTCGGTGTCGCTGCCGTCCGTGGCCAGGCCGAACGCCCGCGACCCCATCACGCAGGAGTAGATCGTGTGGTCGCGCACCAGGTCCAGGGCCTCTGTCATGGACGGAGCGTACGGGCTGCGCCCGGGCGGGGCGGAGCGAATTTCCGGCGTCCGTGATCTTCGGGGAGGGCGGGCCGGCGAGGGCCGCCTGAGTGGCGACCGAGTGTGGTTCGGGTCACATTGGCATGGTCTGTGGACTCCAGAGGCGGGCCCACGCAAGACCCCGAGAACGTCCCGAAAGGCGTGACCATGGCGGGTGACAACGATCTGGGAAGCCTGCTCGGCGGCCTCCTCGGTGACAAGGCGGGCGGCTCGGCGGGCGGGGTCCTGACCTCGCTCCTGGCCGCGTTCGCCAAGAGCCAGGTCGGCTCGGCGGGCGGCAACCCGCTGGGCGGCCTCCTGGAGACACTCGCCAAGTCGGGCCTCGGCGGGCAGGCGCAGTCCTGGGTCGGCACCGGCTCGGACGAGCAGCTGACCCCGGACCAGGTCAAGGAGGCCCTGCCGGACGCCACGCTCCAGAAGGTGGCGGCCGAGTCGGGCGTCACCCCGGACCAGGCGGTACACGACATCGCGAGCGCCCTGCCCACGGCCGTCGACAAGCTGACCCCACAGGGCGAGGTGCCGAGCGTCTCGCTGGACGAGCTGGTCAAGGAGCAGAAGTTCTGAGGCGGCGCACCGTGTCCCACCCCGGCGCGGCGTCCCGTCTCGGCAGGCGGGCGCCGCGCGCCGGTGTCCGGGGGGCTGGCTAGGCTTGGCACCTCATCAGCCTGTACGTACGCGAGCAAGGAGCGACACCGTGGCGGTACGAGCGGTCCGGGGCGCCGTCCAACTCGAACGGGACGAAGCCGGACACATGGACGAGCAGGTCAGCGAGCTGCTCACCGCCATCCTTGAGCGGAACGCGCTGACCTCCGACGACCTGATCTCGATCTGGTTCACGGCCACCCCCGATCTGCACTCCGACTTCCCGGCCGCCGCCGCGCGCAAGCTGGGCATCGTCGACGTGCCGCTGATCTGCGCGCAGGAGCTCGACATCGAGGGAGCGCTGCCGCGCGTCGTGCGCGTCCTCGCCCATATCGAGTCCGAGCTGCCGAAGTCCGGGATCGCGCACGTGTACCTCGGTGCCGCGGCCGCCCTGCGCAAGGACATCGCCCAGTGAGAACCGCCCTCGTCATCGGCACCGGTCTCATCGGTACCTCCGCCGCCCAGGCGCTCGCCTCGCGCGGCGTGCACGTGCACCTCGCCGACCACGACCCGACGCAGGCCCGCACCGCCGCCGCACTCGGAGCCGGCACCGACGAGGCGCCCGAGGGACCCGTGGACCTGTGCCTGGTGGCCGTGCCGCCCGCGCACGTCGCGACGACCCTGGCCGACGCGATGCGGCGCGGAGTGGCCCGCGGCTACCTCGACGTCGCCAGCGTCAAGGGCGGCCCGCGCCGCGATCTTGAGGCACTCGGCCTCGACCTCAGCGCCTATATCGGGACGCACCCCATGTCGGGCCGCGAGCGCAGCGGGCCCCTGGCGGCCACCGCGGATCTCTTCGAGGGCCGCCCCTGGGTGCTGACCCCCACCCGCGACACCGACACCGAGGTCTTGAACCTCGCGCTGGAACTGGTCGCGCTGTGCCGGGCCGTCCCCGTCGTCATGGACGCGGACGCCCACGACCGCGCCGTCGCCCTCGTCTCCCACATGCCGCACCTGGTCTCCAGCATGGTCGCGGCGCGCCTTGAGCACGCCGAGGAGTCGGCCGTACGCCTGTGCGGCCAGGGCATCCGGGATGTGACGCGCATCGCGGGCTCCGACCCCCGCATGTGGATCGACATCCTCTCCGCGAACCCGGGCCCGGTCGCCGACCTGCTCTCCGCGGTCTCCGCCGACCTCGACGAGACGGTGAGCGCCCTGCGCTCCCTCCAGTCCTCGGACGAGGCGAAGCGGAGCGAGGGCGTCACCGGCATCGAGGAAGTCCTGCGCCGCGGGAACGCGGGCCAGGTCCGCGTTCCCGGAAAGCACGGCGCGGCCCCGGCGGCGTACGACACCGTGGCGGTCCTCATCTCCGACCAGCCCGGCGAGCTGGCCCGGATCTTCGCCGACGCGGGCGCCGCGGGCGTCAACGTGGAGGACGTCCGCATCGAGCACGCGACCGGCCAGCAGGCGGGCTTCGTCCAGCTGCTGGTCCAGCCGGCCGCGGCCCCGAAACTGACCGCCGCGCTCCGCGACCGCGGCTGGGCGATGCGCCAGTAGGGCCTGTCGTCAGGGGCTGTAAGGGCAGGGTGCCTGAGCCAGTAACCTTGTGCGGGGCGCCTTTGCGCCCCGCCTCCCTGTCCCGTGCACTGAGAAAGGTGTCCGCAGCCCCGTGGAAACCGCCGCAACCGCCGCAAGCGCCGCCCCGGCAGCAGTGATCGTCGCCATCGACGGCCCCTCCGGCACGGGCAAGTCGAGCACCTCGAAGGCCGTCGCCGCCCAGCTCGGGCTCAGCTACCTGGACACCGGTGCCCAGTACCGGGCGATCACCTGGTGGATGGTGAACAACGGCATAGACCTGGCCGACCCGACGGCCATCGCCGCCGTGGCCGGCAAGGCCGAGATCGTCTCCGGCACCGACCCGTCCGCCCCGACGATCACGGTCGACGGTGTCGACGTCGCCGCTCCCATCCGCACCACCGAGGTCACCTCGAAGGTCAGCGCCGTCAGCGCCGTCCCCGAGGTGCGTGCCCGCATCACCGAGTTGCAGCGCTCCATCGCCGCCTCGGCGCAGCAGGGCATCGTCGTCGAGGGCCGTGACATCGGTACGACCGTCCTGCCCGACGCCGACCTGAAGATCTTCCTCACCGCGTCGCCGGAGGCCCGCGCGGCCCGCCGCAGCGGTGAGCTCAAGGGCGCCGACGTGAAGGCGACCCAGGAAGCCCTGATCAAGCGGGACGCCGCGGACTCCAGCCGCAAGACGTCCCCGCTGGCCAAGGCCGGCGACGCCGTCGAGGTGGACACCTCCGAGCTCACGCTCCAGCAGGTCATCGAGTGCGTCGTCACCCTCATCGGGGAGAAGCGGGCAGCGAAGTGACCGCGGCTTCCCCCTCGGAAAGAGGCGCGGAGGTCGGCCGCCGCATCGGGGTCGGCCTCATGTACGGGCTGTGGAAGCCCCGCGTCCTCGGCGCCTGGAAGGTCCCCGCGACCGGCCCGGTGATCCTGGCCGTCAACCACGCGCACAACGTCGACGGGCCGATGGTCATGGGCGTCGCGCCCAGGCCGACGCACTTCCTGATCAAGAAGGAAGCGTTCATCGGGCCGCTCGGCACGTTCCTGGGCGCCATCGGCCAGGTCGAGGTGGACCGGTCGACGGCTGACCGTACGGCGATCACGCGTGCGCTGAGCGTGCTCGACGAGGGGGGAGTTCTCGGGATCTTCCCGGAGGGCACCCGAGGGGGCGGCGACTTCGCCTCCCTGCGGGCCGGTCTCGCCTACTTCGCCGTGCGCAGCGGGGCGCCCATCGTGCCGGTGGCGGTCCTGGGAAGCACGAAGGGGCGCGGCCGGTTGATAAAGGCGCTGCCGCCACTGCGCAGCCGCGTCGACGTCGTCTTCGGGGACCCGTTCCCGGCGGGCGACGGCAGCGGGCGGCGTACGCGCAAGGCGCTGGACGAGGCGACCGTGCGCATCCAGGAGCGGCTCACCGCCCACCTGGAAAACGCCAGGCGCCTCACCGGGCACTGAGCGAGACTTTTCAGTAGTGGACCGCGGTAAGCGATCACACGGTCCACCGATCACCACGATGAACGACGAGGTACGGACTTCATGAACGACCAGATCCAGCCGGAGGGCTCGGCCGAGCACGAGCACGGGGCCCTTGGCGACGCGGAGTACGCGGAGTTCATGGAGCTCGCCGCGGTCGAGGGCTTCGACATCGAGGACGTCGAGGGCGCGATCGAGGAGGCGGGCCACGGCCCGCTGCCCGCACTCGCCGTCGTCGGCCGCCCCAATGTCGGCAAGTCGACCCTGGTGAACCGCATCATCGGCCGCCGCGAGGCCGTCGTCGAGGACAAGCCGGGCGTCACCCGCGACCGCGTCTCGTACGAGGCAGAGTGGGCGGGCCGCCGCTTCCGGCTCGTCGACACGGGCGGCTGGGAGCAGGACGTCCTCGGCATCGACGCGTCCGTGGCCGCGCAGGCCGAGTACGCGATCGAGACGGCCGACGCGGTCGTCTTCGTCGTCGACGCGACGGTCGGCCCGACGGACACCGACCTCGCGGTCGTACGGCTGCTGCGCAAGGCCGGCAAGCCGGTCGTGCTGTGCGCCAACAAGGTGGACGGGCCGAGCGGCGAGGCGGACGCCACCGCCCTGTGGTCCCTCGGTCTCGGCGAGCCGTACCCGGTCTCGGCCCTGCACGGCCGCGGCACCGGCGACATGCTGGACGCCGTCATCGAGGCGCTCCCCGACGCCCCGGCGCAGACCTTCGGCACCGCGATCGGCGGCCCCCGCCGCATCGCCCTCATCGGCCGCCCGAACGTCGGCAAGTCCTCCCTCCTGAACAAGGTGGCGAACGAGGACCGCGTCGTCGTGAACGAGCTGGCGGGCACCACCCGCGACCCGGTCGACGAGCTGATCGAGCTCGGCGGCAAGACCTGGAAGTTCGTCGACACGGCGGGCATCCGCAAGCGGGTCCACCTCCAGCAGGGCGCGGACTACTACGCCTCGCTGCGCACCGCCGCTGCCGTCGAGAAGGCGGAGGTCGCGGTCATCCTGATCGACGCGTCCGAGTCGATCTCGATCCAGGACCAGCGCATCGTGACGATGGCCGTCGAGGCGGGCCGCGCGATCGTCGTCGCGTACAACAAGTGGGACACGCTCGACGAGGAGCGGCGCTACTACCTGGAGCGCGAGATCGAGACGGAGCTCGCGCAGGTCGCGTGGGCGCCCCGGGTGAACGTGTCGGCGACGACCGGGCGCCACATGGAGAAGCTCGTGCCCGCGATCGAGACGGCACTCGACGGCTGGGAGACACGCGTTCCGACGGGCCGGCTCAACGCCTTCCTGGGTGAGCTGGTGGCCTCGCACCCGCACCCGATCCGCGGCGGCAAGCAGCCCCGCATCCTCTTCGGTACGCAGGCCGGCACGAAGCCGCCGCGGTTCGTGCTCTTCGCCTCCGGCTTCATCGAGGCCGGCTACCGGCGGTACGTGGAGCGGCGCCTTCGCGAGGAGTTCGGTTTCGAGGGGACGCCGATCCACATTTCGGTCCGGGTGCGCGAGAAGCGCGGCCGTAAGAAGTGAGCTAGCGCCCGGCGCCCAGGACCTGGTGCCTAGCGTTCGCGGCGTGGACCGGGCGGCAGTGCGGCAGGGAGGTTGCTCCCGGTGCTGTGCTGCCGCCCGTTCGTGTGCCAGGAGCCGGCCGGCGGCGAGCTGTGGACGTGCTGCGGTTCGTGGTGCGACGCGCTGTGCCGGCCGCTGGTGCTGTGGTGCACGGCGTACAGGACCGAGCCGAACGCGGAGAACGAGAAGTTCTCCTCGCCGCTGCGGTCGCCCGGCAGGGCCCGGAAGGACCGGCGGTACTCCGAGTACAGGGCGTCGTAGATCGGTGTGGCCGAGCGGCCACCCGCCGATTCGTGCGTCCCGCGCATGGCGGGGATCGGGGTCGGATACTGCGGGCGGCGAGGGAGGTCGTATGCGTGCACGTAGGTGCCAACGACCCGCACACCCTCACGGATGCGGCCCGGGCTGCGCTTTCGCAGGCCGAGGGGGGTGCGGGCGGCGCACGCGGAGGTGCACGCAGCGGCGTCCGGGGGCCGGGTACGACCGTGGGCCGGGCACGCGCCCGGCCCACGGTCACCTCGGCTCGTGACGGAACGTCACGTACCGGCCAGCGGCATCGTCGCGCCGACGAGCAGCCCGTTCGCCGCGGCCTTGTCGAGGGCGTCGCGGAGCAGGTCCTCGCGGGGCTGGCGGCCGATCGTGCCGGACGGGGCGGCGAAGACGAGGACGGAGTTCGTCCTGTTCGCCGCGGCGCGCCAGCTGTCGGTGACGTGCAGCGGCTGGTGCGCCTGCCACCACGCGACCTGACCCGCACCGGCGGTGGGCTGCAGTACGGCGTGCAGCTGGCCCATGGCGAGCAGCACGGACCAGCCGTGCAGCACCGGCGGCACCTCGCCGACCTGGGCGGTCGGCGTGAAGCCCTGCTCCACGAGGAGGGTCAGGAACTCGTCGAAGCCGCCCGTCGCGCCGGGGCGGGCGATCGGCCCGGTCGGCTCGACGACGAGCGCGGGGTGCAGCTCACCTGAGATCAGGACGAGCCCGCTGGTCACGCCGAGCACGGCCTGCTGCGGCTGCGGGGCGGCCTGCCCGGGAAGGGGCTGCGCCGCGGGGTAGGGGACGGAGGACGCTGCGGCGGGTGCGCCGCCGTCGCCGGTGATGGAACGGACGGCTCCCTGCAACTGCTCCTCGGACACCTGGACGACCTGCGAGGGCAGGCAGGTGGAGTGGGCGAAGGCGAGGACGGCGGTCTCGTCGCCGATGAACAGGACGGTGCTGGTGCGCTCCTGTTCCGAATCGCCCGGGGTACGGCAGGAGGTGCAGTCGTACGTGCCCGGGGCGTTGTCTCCGGCGAGCAGCCGGTCGGCTTCTGCGTCGCCGATCTCGGCGCGTACGTCGTCGCTGACGTCGAGCATGCGCGGCACGGGTGGCTCCTCGGATTCGGTGTGTTGCTGCGTCGAATGGGGCCGGGCGGCCCCGGCTCATAAAGAAGACAACGGATGATCTGTGCCGGGGGTCACGCCCGGAAGGGGACGGAATCGACCCATCCGGTGCACGACGCGCTCCGACGGCCGGAATCCATCAGTCCACATCAACTCCCTTTGGGCGTAAGGAGATTGATGCGGACAGGCGGGCTCCAGGTCGCCATGCCCACAGGTCGACAAATCCTGAAATCATGCAATGAAGCAGGTGGCTGAAAACAGTCGTTGGCGCATATGTGTCTTCGGCGGTCCGGGTGGCGGCCGACCGGGTGGGGCCGGGTCCGGCGCCGGGCGCGGCTCGGCTCAGGCGTGGGCCCCTCTGCCTAGCGTGACGCGATGCGCCCCATGCCCGTGATCCGCAAGCGCCCCGCACGCCGCCTTCGTCTCGCGGCCCTGTCGGCCCTGTTCACCGCCCTGATCACCCCCGCGGCCGCGGCCGCCGCCCCGCCGCCACCGGCTCCCGGCCCCGGGCATCTGGACGTCAATCTGTCCGAGTGCGTCAAGGACCAGTGGCCGTGGGGCTGCCTGGCCGAATGCGAGAGCACCGGGCGCTGGCACATCAACAGCGGCAACGGCTACTACGGAGGGCTGCAGTTCTGGCAGTCCACCTGGAAGGAGCACGGCGGCCTCGTGTACGCCCCGCGCGCGGACCTCGCGACGCGTGCCGAGCAGATCGCGGTCGCCGGGAAGGTGCTGGGCACCCAGGGCTGGCGTGCCTGGCCCGTCTGCTCCAAGGTCCTCAGGCTCGACGGCCGCGTCCATGTGGTCGAGCGGGGCGAGACCCTCAGCTCGATCGCCGCGCGCTACGGGATCAAGGGCGGCTGGCAGGCGCTCTACGAGGCCAACAAGCTGATGGTCGGCAACCGTCCCGACCGCCTCAACAGCGGCACCATGCTGCTCGTCCCGGAGGCATCGGCCAGGAGCGCCGGCTGAGTTCGGCGGCCCCGCCGGCGAACACGTCAGCGCCGCGCCGCAGTTCGGGTGGGTCACTCAAGAGGGTGACGTCACCACGAACTGCTTCGTGGTGCCTCAGCCCTCCTACCTGCCTTGATGTCGGAAAGCGTCAAAAGGTTCCACAAATCGTCTCTCAATCACGCATCTGTTCTGGAACAAGATGGTGGTGAAGCCCAACCTCTGCCCCCGCATCCCTGTCTAACCCCGCGGTAGGCGGAGGAGACGGACTGTCCGCGAGGAACAGTGGAATACGGGGACGCATGCAGATTTCTTTCCTGATTCACAACGCGTACGGAATCGGGGGGACGATTCGGACGACGTACAACCTCGCGAACACGCTTGCCGAACAGCACGACGTCGAGGTGGTCTCCGTCCTGCGCCACCGTGACGAGCCGGTCTTCAGGCCCGACCCGAGGGTCCGGGTCCGTCACCTCGTCGACATCCGCAAGGGCACACCGGGCTACGAGGGCGACAGCCCCGAATACCGCACCCCCGCCACGGCGTTCCCGCGCGCCGAGGGCCGCTACGACCAGTACAACGCGCTCACCGACCGCCGGATCGCCGAGCACTTGCGCGCGGTCGACGCCGATGTCGTCGTCGGCACCCGCCCGGGACTCAATGTGCACCTGGCCCGCCAGACCCGGCGGGGCCCCCTGCGCGTCGGCCAGGAACACCTCACGCTCGACAGCCACCCGACCACGCTGCGCAGGCAGTTGCGCACGGTCTACCCGCGGCTCGACGCGCTCACCACGACCACGGAGGCCGACGCCCGGGCGTACCGCGCGAAGATGCGGCTGCCCGGCGTACGGATCGAGGCCGTGCCGAACCCCGTGCCCGCGCCGGGTGTCGAACCCGCGGACGGCTCGGGCAAGTGGGTCGTCGCGGCAGGCCGGCTCGCGCCGGTGAAGCGGTACGACCTGCTGGTCAGGGCCTTCGACCGGGTCCGCGCCGAGCGGCCCGACTGGCGCCTGCGGATCTACGGCAGCGGCAAGCAGAAGGACAGGCTCCGCGCCCTGATCGACGATCTCGGTCTGTACAACCACGTGTTCCTCATGGGCCCCGCCCACCCCATCGAACCGGAGTGGGCGAAAGGTTCCATCGCCGCCGTCACCTCCAGCCTGGAGTCGTTCGGCATGACCATCGTCGAGGCGATGCGCTGCGGCCTCCCGGTGGTCGCCACCGACTGTCCGCACGGCCCCGGCGAAATCATCGACAACGGTGTCGACGGGCGCCTGGTCGAGGTGGGCAACGTCGAGGCGATCTCCGGCGGCCTCCTCGAACTGATCAACAACGACGCGCTGCGCGCCCGGATGGCGAGCGCCGCGCTCAAGGACTCCGAGCGGTTCGACCCGGCGCACATCGCCGAGCGCTACGAATCGCTGTTCGGCTCGCTGACGGCCCGCCGCGGCGGAGGCCTGGTGCACCGCACCCGCGGCGCGCTGCTCGGGGGCGCGTACGCGGTGCGGGACGCGGGACGCTCCGCGTTCACGGCCCAGGGAACGTCACAGAGAAAGGGGCGCACGGCATGACCCCGCCGAAAGCTTCGGCAGACTTCTCGGCCTCGGCCTCGGCCGCCTCGTCTGCCTCGTCCGGGAATTCCGTGGGCGACGGGGCCACGGCGCCCCGCGCCGACTGCATCGCCGACTCGGCGGGCGGTCTCACCTTCGACGTCACCGACCACGGCGGGCCCGACCCGGCCCATCTGGTCCTCACCGACCGGGACAGCGGCGAGGACGTGCGCCTGCCGCTGACCCCGGCGGGCGACGGCAGCCTGCGGGCGGCGCTGCCCAGCAGCGTCCGGCTGCCCGAGGGGCGCTGGGACGTCTTCGCGCAGGTGGCCGGCGAGGAGCCGCAGCGCCTGGCCCCCGGCCTCAACGACCTGCGGTCCCTCGTCGACCGCGTGCCCAGCGGCTCCCGCGGCTTCGTCGCCGTCCGCATCCCCTACGCGACCAAGCACGGCAACCTCACCGTGCGCAGCTGGTTGCGCGCCCCGCACGCCGAGGCGGGCGAACTGCTCATCGCGGACAGCGAGATGACGGTCCGCGGCCGCATCTACGGCACCGCGATCACCCCCAAGGCGTACGCGGAGATACGTTCACGCAAGGACGGCGGGCCCGCCCTGCGCACCGAACTGACGTCGCGCGGCGAAGAGTTCACCTTCCGCGTCGGGTACGAGGAGCTGGACGCGGGACGCTGGGACCTGTGGGTGCGCCCGGAGGGCGAGGACGGACTCGCGGTACGCGTCGCCCGGCTCCTGGACGACGTCGCCGACAAGAAGCCGATCTTCACCTACCCGACCGCGCGTCTCGACACCGAGCGCGGCCGGATCGCGGTCGAGCCGTACTACACGAGCGACAACGACCTGGCGGTCCTCGTGACCCCGGCCGCCGAGTAGTCCCCGCGCGGCGCCCTTGCGGACCCCGGCTGTCCGCAAGGGCTGGCAGACTCGGGCCCATGCTGGAGACCTCGGCCCGACTCCTGCGGCTGCTGTCGCTGCTGCAGGCCCACCGCGAGTGGTCGGGCGCCGACCTCGCGGACCGGCTCGGTGTCACGCCGCGCACCGTCCGCCGCGACGTCGACCGGCTGCGCGGGCTCGGCTACCCCGTCGACGCGAGCCCCGGCACGGGCGGCGGCTACCGGATGGGCGCCGGGGCCGAGCTGCCGCCGCTGCTCCTCGACGACGACGAGGCCGTCGCGGTCGCCGTCGGCCTGCGCACCTCGGCCGGCCAGGGCATCGAGGGCATCGGCGAGGCGTCCGTACGGGCCCTGTCCAAGCTCGAACAGGTCCTCCCCGGCCGGCTGCGCCGCCGCGTCTTTGCCCTCAACGCGTTCACCGTGCCGATGCTCCGCGGCCCGGGCCCCTCCGACGTCGACCCGTCCGTCCTCACCGAACTCGCCGTCGCCTGCCGGGACTCGGAGCGGCTGCGCTTCGCCTACGAGGACCACGGCGGCGCCGTCACGCGCCGCACCGTCGAGCCGCACCGTCTGGTGTGCAGCGAGCGCCGCTGGTACCTGGTCGCCTGGGACGCCGACCGCGAGGACTGGCGCACGTTCCGCGTCGACCGCATCACGCCGAAGCCGCCGCACGGACCGCGCTTCACTCCGCGCACACCACCGGCCGACGACCTCGCCGCGTATGTCTCGAAGGGTGTCTCGCAAGGCCCGTACGCCACCGGCGCGACGATCCGGCTCCTGGTGCCCCTGGAGGAGGCGAGGCAGCGGATCAGCCCGTCGGCGGGCACGATCGAGGCCGACAGCGAGGACAGCTGTGTGCTGCGCACCGGGGCGGCGAGCCTCGACGTGATGGTGATCCACGTGGCCCTGATGGGCTTCGAGTTCGAGGTGCTCGAACCCGACGGGCTCACGGAGGCGATCAGGACCGCTCGGGACCGTCTGTCCCGGGCGCTGGAACGGGCCGGCTCAGCGGACGGGCGGACGCGAACGCCGGATGGTGCAGGTCGAAGGCCGGGGACTCGGAGCGGATCCGGGGCAGCGTGAGGAAGTTGTGTCGCGGCGCCGGACACGGCGTCGCCCACTCCAGCGAACGCCCGTAGCCCCACGGGTCCTCCACGTCGACCTTCTCGCCGTACCTGGACGTCCTCCAGACGTTGTAGAGGAACGGCAGCGTGGACAGGCCGAGCAGGAACGAGCCGATGGTCGACAGCGTGTTGAGCGCCGTGAACCCGTCGGCCGCCAGATAGTCGGCGTACCGCCGCGGCATGCCCTCGGCGCCGAGCCAGTGCTGCACCAGGAACGTGGTGTGGAAGCCGACGAACAGCGTCCAGAAGTGGATCTTCCCGAGCCGCTCGTCGAGCATCTTTCCGGTGAACTTCGGCCACCAGAAGTAGAAGCCGGCGAAGGTCGCGAAGGCGACCGTGCCGAACACGACGTAGTGGAAGTGCGCGACCACGAAGTACGAGTCCGTCACATGGAAGTCCAGCGGCGGCACGGCGAGGATGACGCCGGTCAGGCCGCCGAACAGGAACGTCACCAGGAAGCCGACGGACCACAGCATCGGGGTCTCGAAGGACAGGGACCCGTTGATCATCGTCCCGATCCAGTTGAAGAACTTCACGCCCGTGGGCACCGCGATCAGGAACGTCATGAACGAGAAGAACGGCAGCAGCACCCCGCCCGTCACGAACATGTGGTGCGCCCACACGACGATCGACAGCCCGGTGATGGCCATCGTGGCGCCGACCAGCATCGAGTAGCCCCAGATCGGCTTGCGGCTGAAGACCGGGAGGATCTCGGAGACGATGCCGAAGAACGGCAGCGCGATGATGTAGACCTCCGGATGGCCGAAGAACCAGAAGAGGTGCTGCCACAGCAGCGCACCCCCGAACTGGGCCTCGAAGACCACGGCCCCGAAGCGCCGGTCCGCCTCCAGGACGAGCAGCGCCGCGGCGAGCACCGGGAACGCCATCAGCACGAGGATGGACGTGAACAGCGTGTTCCACGTGAAGATCGGCATCCGGAACATCGTCATGCCGGGCGCCCGCATCCCGATGATGGTCGTCAGGAAGTTCACCGCGCCGAGGATCGTGCCGAAGCCCGCGAGCGCCAGACCCATGATCCACATGTCGGCGCCGATGCCCGGTGAGCGTGTCAGGCTGTTGAGCGGTGCGTACGCGAACCAGCCGAAGTCCGCGGCCCCGCCGGGCACCATCAGCGAGCCGATCACGATCAGCCCGCCGAACAGGAACAGCCAGTACGAGAACATGTTGAGCCGGGGGAACGCCACGTCGGGGGCGCCGATCTGCAGCGGCATGATCTCGTTGGCGAAGCCCGCGAAGGTCGGGGTCGCGAAGAGCAGCAGCATGATCGTGCCGTGCATCGTGAAGAGCTGGTTGTACTGCTCGTTGGACAGCATCTGAAGCCCGGGCCGCGCGAGCTCCGCCCGCATCAGGAGCGCCATGACGCCGCCGGCGAGGAAGAACGCGAACGACGTGATCAGGTAGAGGTGGCCGATCTTCTTGTGGTCCGTGGTGGTCAGCCACTCCACGACGATCCGGCCCGGCGTCTTCGTCCGCGCCGCTCCTGGTGCCGGCTGCACGGGCTGCACGTCCGTCGTACCCATCGCTTGCCCCCTCGCTTCTCGCGCCCCGGGCCTGCCTCGAGCACACGCCATGATGCTCGCTTCCCCACCGACTCCGACAGGGGGCGTACGGGAGCTCTGTGTCGCGTTCATGCAATTCCGATGGGGCGTCAACTGATGAAGAGCGCCCGGGAATCCGAATTGGGCGGGTCCCGGACGCTGTCGTGGCGCTATTTCCGGGCACGTTATCCGGGCGCTTTCGGCGAAGTCGCGGAATTATGCCGTGGCGCGCTCAGAACAAGCGCAGAAGGAGCATCAAATCGCTCGTACGTGTGACGGAGTTCGAGTGAAACGCGTGTCGTGGACCTGTGACAGAAGCGTGACCGGAGGGGGACCCGTGACGGCGGGCGGCCCGCTCTGGTGTCAGGCGGCCCGGCCGCCTAACGTGGCGGTCATGGCACCCATTCCGACCCCTCCCGCAGACCCCCAGGACACTCTCGACGCGTACGTCGGCCTCGATGCGCCGGGCGCCGAGGCGCGGGCCCGTGAGCGCGGCTGGTCCACGGTCAGGTCGCTGCCCCCGGGCGCGATCATCACCATGGAGTACCGCGCGGGACGGCTGAACTTCGAGGTGTCCGACGGCATCGTGACCCGCTGCTGGAAGGGCTGACAGGGCCGACAAGCAGCGCGAAGGCCCCCGGTTCCGTGTGGGAACCGGGGGCCTTCGGCCGTTGCGGGGATCAGGCTGTGCGTACCGGCCCCGCGGCCTGCGGCGCTCTCGCGCTTACGCCGGTCAGCCGCCGGCGACCGGGCGAGCGGCCGACGTGGTGCCGCGCGGCACCCGGTCGGCGTGCGGCGGCCTGCGGCTGCCGGCCGGGGTGACCGGGGTGCGCTCGGAGCGCGCGGTGTGCGGACCCGGGGCGAGGAGCCCGGGGGGCCGCACCGCCCGCGCGGTGCCGACCGGTTCGCGTACCGGCGTCTCCTCCGAGGCCGGCGGGGCGGCGCGCTGCGCAACCAGCGTGGGCGTGGCGGCGGCCGGGGCGGGCGCCGGGAGCGCGCCGGAACGGCGGCTGCGCCACAGCTCGCGCAGCGAGAAGATCCAGGCCTCGACCTGCGTGATCAGCGGCTCGACCCAGGGCAGCGCGAGCAGGATGAGCAGACCCGCGGCCCAGCCGAGGAAGACATCGCTCAGCCAGTGCGTACCGAGGTACACGGTGGTCAGGCCGACGCTCAGGGAGATCACGGCGGAGACGGCCGACAGCCAGCGCCTGGCGCGCGGCGTCGAGGCCAGATAGGCGAGGATTCCCCAGGTCACCACGGCGTTGGCGGTGTGGCCCGAAGGAAATATATCGCCGCCCTGCCACATCTCGTTCGAGCCGATCGTGGTCGCGTAGTGCGGGCCGAGGCGGCCCATACCGAGCTTGGCGGCGCCCACGGTGATGTTCAGGAGCAGCAGCGCGGCACCGAACATGAGCAGCGGCCGCAGCGTGTGCTGACGCCAGGAGCGCCAGCCGAGCCAGGCCATGACCATGACCGCGGTCGGCCCACGCTGGCCGAGCACGACCCAGTAGTCCAGGAACGCGTGGATCTCGGGCCACTGCTGGTAGGGCCGGAAGAACATGACCTGCCAGTCGAACGTGACGAGCCAGGACGTGATCAGCACGGCCACCACGATGGCGAGGTAGAAGGACAGGGTGGCTCCGAAGAGCACGACCCTGTGCCGGCTCATCCTGGGCACATCCAGGTTGACCGGTCGTTCCGGCTCACGGTCGAGGCGGGCGAAGAGCCGCTCCAGACGGGTGAGGTTTCGTTCGGTACGCACCCAATCGACGCTACAGCGAGTGAGTGCCGAACCCGGCCGAATCACTCGGTTTGTGATGACGATGTGATGTGGGATTGCTCTCAGCGGGGCGTTTATCCCTGCGGATATCACTATCCGACCGGAGCGTTGCCTTCAATTACATTGATCATTTCGTGCATTCGTTTTTCGCCACGCCCGAATTCGTTCACCGACGGCTTCCCTGGAATTTCCCGTCCGATCACCCGGTGCGATCGGGCGGGCCTCCCGGGCCCGCCGGGCCGATCAAGTCGATCAAGGAGGCCCCGACCCGTTCAGCCAGAAGGCCCCGTACACCGCCGACGCCACGGCCACGCCGCCGAGCACCGCCGCCGATCTGCTCGTGCGCAGCCGGGCGAGCGCCACCGCGACCGGCAGCAGGAGCGGGAACGCGGGCAGCAGCAGCCGCGGCTTCGAGCCGAAGTAGCCCGACGCGCACAGCGCGAGCGCGACGACGATCCCGCAGTAGACGAGCAGCGCGAGCGGCTGACCTCGCCGTACACACAGCACGTAGAGCCGGATCACGAGCGCGACCCCGACGGTCAGGCCGAGCCCCGCGAGCGCCGAGGGGAACGACGTGAACTTGTCGCCGACGAAGCGCGCGAAGGCGAGACCGCCGTCGAAGCCGTTGCCCCACTGACCCTGGACGTCCAGATAGCCGAAGAGGCCGCCCCCCGTGCGATGCCCCACCCACAGGACGTACGCGGCGGCGCCCAGTGGGGCGAGCAGCACGCCGACGGCCATGCGCCAGGAGATCCTCTTCTCCCGCACGACCTGGACCACGGCCGTCACCCAGAGCGCGGCGACCACCGCCGCACCCACCGGCCGGGTCAGCCCCGCGAGCGAGGCGAGCAGCCCCGCGCTCACCCACCTCCCGGTCAGCACCGCGTACAGCGACCAGGCCGCGAGCGCCGTGAAGAGTGACTCGCTGTACGCCATCGACTGCACGATCCCGACCGGGAGCACCGCCCAGAGCACGACCGCGCAGACGCCGGCCCGCCGCCCGTACAGCAGCTCGGCCACGAGGAAGATCCCCCAGGCCGCGCAGAGCGACGCGAGCCAGCTCACCAGCAGGCCCGCGTCCGCGTACGACAAAGGGCTCACCGCCGACGCCAGCCGCTCCAGCCACGGCAGCAGCGGGAAGAACGCGAGGTTCGAGTGCACCGTGCCGTCCGGCAGGCGCACCTCCCAGCCGTAGCCGAAATCGGCGACGCGGGTGTACCAGAGCGAGTCCCAGCGGGCGGTCAGCAGCGTGTGCGGGCTCTTCCCCTTCGCAGCGCTCCACACGGCGAGCAGGATCAGGCCCAGGGCGCGCACCCCGGCATAGGCAAGGAGTGCCGGCGCCGCGCGACGCAGCGCACCGGCCGCCCGGGCCGGCGCGCTCCGCGGTTCTTGCAGGTCGACTTCGGTCACGGCGTCGATTATCGGCGCCGGGCGCAACCGGACCGCACGCCCGGTGCGTGGTCCGGGAGTAGAGCGTGGCGTACGCCACACTCCGCGGCTGAGCACATGAGAGGTCCGCCACGTGTGACCGCAACGGACTCGCGTACTCTGGCGGCTCACTCGCCATTCGTTGCGTGGGCACGGGAGTCCGCTCCTTCCGGCCGCAACCGCGGGGAAGTCCCCACCCCGCGGATCCGCCGAGCGCGAGGGACCACTGGGAGGTACGCATATGTCCGGGACGATCACGGCCACCGCGCCCTCTCGCCTGCGGACCGCAGGGCCAGGCGCCAATCGCTGGGTCGTCCTCGTCGTCCTGTGCACCAGCCTGCTGCTCGTCGCCCTCGACGCGACCGTGCTGCACGTCGCCGTCCCCGCCGTCACCCAGGACCTGCGCCCCTCGGCCGTCCAGCTGCTCTGGATCGTCGACGCCTATCCGCTGATCTGCGCGGCGCTCCTGATCCTCTTCGGCACGCTCGGCGACCGTGTCGGCCGCAGACGCGTACTGCTCCTCGGATACGGCCTCTTCGGCGTGGCCTCCGCACTCGCCGTGTTCGCCTCGACACCGCACATCCTGATCCTGGCCCGCGCGCTGCTCGGCGTCGGCGGCGCGATGATCATGCCCGCGACCCTGTCGATCCTGCGCGCGGTCTTCCCCGACCGGCGCGAGCGGGCCGTCGCGATCGGCGTCTGGTCCGCGGTCGCCGCGATAGGCGCCGCCACCGGGCCGGTCCTCGGCGGCTTCATGGTCGAGCACTTCTGGTGGGGCTCGGTCTTCCTGATCAACATCCCGCTGATGGCCGTCATGCTGCCCCTCGGCCGTCTCATACTTCCCGAGTCCAAGGGCCGTTCCGACGGGCCCTGGGACGTGGTCGGCGCCTTCATGGCGGCCGTCGGAATGCTCGGTGTCGTCTACGGCGTGAAGCGGCTCGGCGTCGACCGCGACCTGCTCGACCCGTCCGCCGTCGGCCCCCTCCTCGTCGGCGCGGCCGTGCTGATCGTGTTCGTGCGGCGGCAGAAGCGCCGCGAGCACCCGCTCATCGATATGAAGATGTTCGCGAGGCCCGCCTTCTCCACCGCGGTCGGCTGCATCGTCCTCGCCATGCTCGCCCTGGTCGGCCTGGAGCTCATCGCCGTTCAGTACCTCCAGCTGGTGCTCGGCCTGAGCCCCCTGGAGACAGGCGTACGGCTGCTCCCACTCACCTTCGCGGCGATGGCCGCGGGCGTCCTCGGCTCGGCCCAGCTGCGCCGCTTCGGACCGCGCCGCATGGTCTCGGCCGGCTTCGTACTCACCGCGGCCGCGGTGCTCATGCTCACGCCGATGGGACAGCACGACCGGCCGTCGCTGCTCTTCTTCGGCTTCATCCTTCTCGGCTTCGGCCTGCAGACCACCCTCTTCGGTGCCTACGAGTCGATGCTCAGCGAGGCCTCGGCGGAGGACGCGGGCGGCGCCGCGGCGATCGGGGAGACCTCCTACCAGCTCGGCGCGGGCATGGGTATCGCCCTGCTCGGCTCGGTGATGAACGCCGCGTACGCACCCGGGATCGCCCGGGTCAGCGGAGTGCCCGGATCCGCGAGCGCCCACGCGGGCAACTCGCTCGGCGAGGCGTACCAGGTCGCGACGCGCCTCGGCGGCACCGCCGGTGAGGCGCTGCGCAGCGCCGCCCGGGTCGCCTTCGTCCACGGACTGCACGTGACGCTGTCCGTGAGCGCCGGGTTCCTGCTGCTCGGGGCGCTGGCCGCGCTGCGGCTGCCCAAGCGGATGGAGTGCGAAGCCGCTGCCCCGCAGGAGGCTGAGGGCACGGCGAAGATCGGGCCCCAGCGCGGTCCCGAGCGGGTCGGCGTGGAGTCCACCGTCGCGTGACGGCTGGCGCGGGCGGCGGCCCGGCCGAGGGGCCGGGCCCTACCCACCCGTGACGCTCAGCTCTGGTTGAAGAAACCGTCCGTCGGACGGCTCTCCGCCTCGCCGTTGACCACCTGCGTGTCGGCAGGGCTCAGCAGGAACACCCGGTTCGCCACCCGCTCGATGGAACCCCGCAGCCCGAACGTGAGCCCGGCCGCGAAGTCGACGACGCGCTTGGCGTCCCCGGGCTCCATGGCCGTGAGGTTGATGATGACCGGGACACCCTCCCGGAACATCTCGCCGATGCCACGGGCGTCCCGGAATCCGTCCGGGGTGACCGTGCCGATCCGGCGGCCCTGCTCCTCGGCGGTGTCGGCCGCCACCTTCACCCGCGGGTCCGTGACCCAGGCGGCGCCGGTCTGGGGCTCGGACCCCTCGACCCTGTCGTCGTCGTAGCCGTCGTAGTAACGCTCGTCATCGTTGTCGTCGACGAGGCCAAGCCAGGCACTCGCCTTGCGCACCGATCCCATGGACGCCTCCTCTCACAGCGGTTCCTCTGCGTTTCGCATCCCTATGGTCGTCCATGATGCGGATGGTGCGCCAAGTGGATAGTCGGCGCGCGGGGTTTTCGTGACGCTACTGGTGCAGAGTCAACACGGCGCTGTCCCATGAATCCCAAGGGTCGTATCCCGTACGGCTGCTGACAGTGAGTGAAATATGATTCTTCGCGGCGTACGGGTGACGACCGGTGCGTACGGGTGAACGGCACCCTCGATACGATGTCGCAGCTTACGTCTTCAGGACCCTCGGGGGAGTCGTCTTGTTCGGAATGGTCCGGCCCTGCAGTCATCGTCTCGGCGAGGGACTCAAAGCGCAATGGATGGCTCATCTGTGCGGACTCTGCCTGGCACTTCGCGGTGACCACGGGCAGTTCGCGAGGATTGTCACGAACTACGACGGTTTGCTGATCTCGGTTCTGACGGAGGCTCAGACCGAACGTGCCGCCGGGGGACGGCGCACGGCGGGGCCCTGTCCACTGCGCGGGATGCGCACCGCCTCCGTCGCGCAGGGCGAGGGCGCCCGGCTCGCCGCCGCCGTCTCACTGGTCCTCGCCTCGGCGAAGGTCCGCGACCACGTCGCCGACGGCGACGGCCTCCTGGCCCGCAGGCCGGTGGCCGCGGCGGCCCGCCGGGTAGCCACGAAGTGGGGAAAGGCCGGATCCCGTACGGGTTCTGACGTGGGGTTCGATACGGCCGTCCTGGTCGACGCCGTGGAGCGCCAGATCGGGATCGAGTCGCTCGCCGGCCTCGGAACCCCGGTGCTCACGGTCACCGAGCCGACCGAGACGGCGACCGCCGCCGCCTTCGCGCACACCGCCGTCCTCGCGGGACGCCCCGGCAACGCGGCGCCGCTCGCCGAGGCAGGCCGGCTCTTCGGGCGCCTCGCCCACCTCCTGGACGCCGTGGAGGACAAGGAAGCTGACGCCGCGTCGGATGCCTGGAACCCGCTCACGGCGACGGGCACGGACCTCATCGAGGCGCGCCGCCTCGCCGACGACGCGCTGCGCGGCATCCGTCTCGCCCTGCGCGAGGCCGAATTCGTCGACGGCACGCTCGCGCATCTGCTGCTCGTCCACGAACTGCGCCGGTCGGTCGACCGCGCCTTCGGCACGTCGGGCTGCGCGCACGGCGCCGACGCGTCCCATGGCACTGATCCCTCTCGCCGAGCCGGCCCCTCACACGGCGCGCACGCACCGACGGCGTCCAGCCCGCAGCAGGGCCCCGGTGCGCCCGGCCCCTGGGTGCCCACCGGATCGGGCCCGTATGTGCCACCCGGGTCCTCCGGGCCGTACGGCTCGCAGAATCCGTACGGCGGCGGCCAGGGCGGTCCCGGTGGTCCGGGCGGACCCGGTGGCTTCGGCGGGGGGCCGTCCTTTCAGCCGCCGAAGCCCGGCAAGCGCGGGTTCTTCGCCGGGTGCGCCGCGGCGATCGGGCTCTGCTGCACCTGCAAGGTGTGCTGTGCCGACGAGTTCGAGGGGCCCTGGTCCCGGAAGAAGCGCGACGGCTGGTGCAGCGACTGCTGCTCGACCGACTGCAGCTGCTGCGAGGCGTGCTCCATCTGCGAATGCTGTGAGTGCTGCTCCTGCTGCGACTGCTGAGACCCCCGGGTTCCGGGTCCGGTTCCGGGTCCGTGGGCCCGGCGTCAGTCCTTGATCTCGGGCGGTGAGATCTGCGACTTCTCGATCGCGGACTCGCTCGTGCCCCACTTCTTCAGGATCTTGTCGTACGTCCCGTCGGCGATCAGCTTGTTCACCGCCGCCCGGAACGCAGGCGCCAGCTTCGTGCCCTTCTTGAAGGCGAAGCCGACGTCGAGGCGGTGGTACTCGTTGAGGAACTTCAGCCCCTCCTGGTGGGCGACGGCGTACCGCAGCCCGTTGATGGTGCTCATCACCACGTCGGACCTGCCCTGCTGGAGGGACGACCAGATCGCGCTCTGGTCCGCGTACGTCTTCACGCTGTACGCCTTTTTCCCGGCGTCCGTGCAGAGGTGCTTGTTCTCCTCCAGGGTCGCCTCGAAGGTGGTGCCCGCGCCGGTGGCCACGTTCAGGCCGCACAGCTGCCTGAGGTCCGTGACCTTCTTCAGGTCGCTGTCCTCGCGCACGGCGAAGCCCTGGCCGTCATTGATGTACGTGACGAAGTCGATCGTCCTGCGCCGCTCGTCCGTGACGCCGAAGTTGCCTGTGCCCAGGTCGTACTTGCCGCTGCCGAGCGCGGGCAGGATCGCCTCGAAACCGGCGGCCTCCCGCTTCAGCTTCAGCCCGAGGACCTTGGCGGCGGCGTCGGCGAAGTCGATGTCCTGGCCGGCGGCTGTCCGGCCGTCCTCCAGGTAGAAGGCGCCGGGCGGGGTGCCGCCGATGGAGGCGCCGACGGTCAGCTTGCCGCTCGCCCGGACCCCGGCGGGCAGCAGCTTCGCCGCCGCCTCGTCCTTCGTGACGGCCTTCACCACGTCGGTGGTGGGGATCTTGTCGCTCCTGCCCGCGGGTGCGGCGCCGTCGGCGGCGGCTCCGGGGTCGCCGGAGCCGCATCCGGCCAACGCCAGGGTGGCCGCGGTGATCAGCGCGAACGCGGCCGGAATTCGCTGACGGGTCATCAAAATCGTACGCATGGCGTGGAGTTCTGCCCTTCGAAGACAACGAGCACGCAGGGGTGACGAGAGAAGGAGGGGAGGGGTACGCGAGGACGCGTGGGTGTGTGAAGGCGCGGACGAGTGCGCGTACTTGGGCGCACCGGGAAACGCAGAAAACGTAGAAAACGTAGAAAAAACGTAGAAGACGCAGAAACGCAGAACGCTCAGAACGCGACGAGCGTCGGGAAGCGTGGAGAAGAGGGAAACAGACGCGCAGCGGGCGTCAGAAGGGCATCAACAGGACGCCGACCACACTCGACCGAAGTCGATGTGGGAGCGCGTGACCAGCCACTGCTGCGGATGCATGGGCCAAGTGGAACAGGCATCCGTTTCCGCGTCAACTCACTTGAGACGGACAGCTCACACTCTGGACAGCCTTGACAGCGAGCGGAGCGAGCCCCGTACTCTCGGTGAGGGACCGCTGCTGAGGGGCTCGGTCCGCATGTTCCGTGTGAAGGCAAGACCGTGCTGGATTCCAGTGCCCACGGAGCCTTCGCATGTCCTCGAACACACTCGCAAAGACCGCGTCTCCCGCGGCCGGACCGCCCGCCGACGCCGGTGAGGGACGGCCCCGCATCGTCCGACGGCCCCGCACCGGCCAGTGGCTCGCCGCCGCCGTCGTCCTCGTACTCCTCGCGCTCGCCGCGGGCTCGGTGATCCGCAACGACGCCTTCCAGTGGGACGTCGTCGCCGACTACTTCACATCGGCGTCCGTCCTGCGCGGACTCGGACTCACTCTCTGGCTGACCGCCCTCGTCATGGCGCTCGGCTTCGCCCTCGGCACCCTGCTCGCCGTCATGCGTCTGTCCGCCAACCCCGTGCTGCGCGCGGTCAGTTGGGGCTACGTCTGGCTGTTCAGGTCGATGCCGATCCTGGTGCAGCTGCTGTTCTGGTTCAACATCGGCGCGCTGTACCCGCACATCCTCGGCATCAGGACCGTCGACCTGTTCGGGCCCATCACCGTCGCCATCATCGGGCTCACGCTGCACGAGGCCGCGTACGCCGCCGAGGTCGTACGCGGCGGCATCCTCTCCGTCGACCGCGGGCAGACCGAGGCCGCGCAGGCGCTCGGGCTGAGCCGGCTGCGGCGCTGGCGGCGGATCGTCCTGCCGCAGGCCATGCGCTCCATCGTGCCGCCGGCCGGGAACATGCTGATCGGTACCCTCAAGGGCACCTCCATCGTCAGCGTCATCGCCGTCCAGGACCTGCTCTACTCGGTGCAGCTCGTCTACCACCGCACCTACCAGGTCATCCCGATGCTCCTGGTCGCCACCATCTGGTACGTCGTGGTCACCTCGCTCCTCAGCGTCGGCCAGTTCTACGTCGAGCGGCACTACGCGCGCGGTTCGGAGCGCACCCGATGAGGCCCTCGCTGGTGATCGTGGGAGCCGGTCCGCGGGGGACCGGCATCCTGGAGCGGATCGCCGCGAACGCACCTGACTACGCCGGCCTCGAACTCGACATCCATCTCGTCGATCCGTTCCCGCCGGGCGGCGGACGGGTCTGGCGGCAGGCGCAGTCCCCGCTGCTCTGGATGAACTCGCAGTCCCAGGACGTCACGATGTTCACCGACGACACGGTCGAGCTCGACGGTCCGGTACTGCCCGGGCCCGCCCTGCACGAGTGGGCGGACCTCGACGGCCGCGCCTTCGCCGGCCGGCAGCTCCAGGGCGCCTATCTCCACTGGGTGTACGAGCGGTCGGTGGCCGCGCTCCCGCCGGGTGTCACCGTCCGCCACCACCCGCGCCACGCCCTGCGTGTCAGCGGCCCCCGCGAGGGCCGCCAGCAGGTGTGGCTCGACGGGCGTGCCCGCCCCCTCCTCGCCGACACCGTCGTCCTCGCCCAGGGCCACCTGGACGCCGAACTCGACGACGAACAGCGGGAGTTGAGCGCGTACGCTCGCGAACACGGGCTCGTCCATCTGCCGCCCGACTTCACCGCGGACAGCGATCTGTCCGCGCTCGCTCCCGGCGAGGACGTCCTCGTCCGCGGCTTCGGCCTGGCCTTCGTCGACCTGATGGTGCTCCTGACCGAGGGCCGCGGCGGACGGTACGAAGGGGACACGTACATCCCCTCGGGGCGTGAACCCGTCCTGCACGTCGGCTCCCGGCGCGGCGTCCCGTACCACTCCAAGATCGGCTACGACTGGACCGGCGAGCGCCCGCCGCTGCCCCGCTTCCTCGGCCCCGCCGAGATCGACGGACTCCTCGCCCGCCCCGACGGCTACGACTTCCGGCGCGACGTGTGGCCCCTCATCGACAAGGAGCTGGGCTACGCCCACTACCACCGCCTGTTCACCGCCCACCCCGAGCGCACCGCCGTCGCCTGGGCCGACTTCGAGGAGAAGTACGCCGCCGCCGAACCGCTGAGCGCCGAACTCCAGGCCCTCGTGGCCTCCGCCGTGCCCGACCCGGCGGACCGCCTCGACCTCACGGCCCTCGACCACCCGCTGGACGGCGTACGCCACACCTCGTACGAGGAACTCCAGGACGGGCTGCGCGGCTACATCACCGCGGACCTCGAACGCCGCCACGACCCCGCGCACAGCCCCGACCTCGCCGTGTTCCTCGGTCTGCTGTCCGTGTACGGGCAGCTCGTGCGGCTGGGCGACATCGGGTCCTGGTGGCACGGCTTCTTCAGCTATCTCGCCTCCGGGCCGCCGGGGCCCCGGCTTCGGCAGCTGCTCGCGCTCTCCCGGGCAGGCGTCGTGAAGTTCATCGGCGCGGACATGCGGGTCGCCGCGGAGGACGGCGTCTTCCGCGCGACGAGCGCCACCGTCCCCGGCTCCGTCGTCGAGGCCCGCGCCCTCGTCGAGGCCCGCCTGCCGCACCCCACGCTCGCCCGCACCCGCGACCAGCTCCTGCGCGAGCTGTACGAGGACGGGGCGCGGGCGACCCCGGCGGGGCTCCTCGCGGTCGACCCCGAGGACGGGCGCGTCCTGCACCGCGACGGCACGGCGCATCCGCGCCGCTTCGCGCTCGGCCCGCACACGAACGCGCGCGGCGCCGGAGCGTTCACGCGGCCGCGTACGAACAGCCCTTCGTTCCGGCAGAACGACGCCACCGCACGCGCGGTCCTGGCGTTCCTGCACGACCTCTCCTGTCGCGCCGCAGCCTGAGCCCCGGCCACCGCCCGTCCCTTTCCGTCCTCTTGAGGAACCCCCATGTCCCTGACCAGTGATCCACCCATCGGCAAAACGACATCAGCCACGACAGCCGGCGGCGCCGTCGACTACGGCGCGCTGAAGGTGGTGCCCGTCCGCCACCCCTGGCGCTGGGCCGCCATCGTCGCGACCGCCGTGCTGCTCGCCCAGTTCGCGCACGGATTCATCACCAACACCGGCTGGGAATGGGGGGTGTTCGCTGACTACTTCACCGCCGACGTGATCCTCAAGGCGGTGTGGACCACCCTTCAGCTGACGTTCTACGGAACGGCCCTCGGGTTCGCGCTCGGCATCGTCCTGGCCTTCATGCGTCTGTCTGCCAGCCGGTTCCTCCAGGCCGTCGCCTTCGGCTACATCTGGGCGTTCCGCTCGATCCCGCTGATCGTGCAACTGCTCTTCTGGTTCAACCTGGCCTATCTGTACAAGGAGTTGCAGTTCGGGATCCCCTTCGGGCCCGGCTTCCTCTCCTTCGACACGATGGGCCTGGTCGGCGCGATGAGCGCGGCCGTCCTCGGGCTCGCGCTGCACCAGGCCGCGTACGCCGCCGAAATCGTCCGCGGTGGCGTACTGGCCGTCGACGGCGGCCAGTTGGAGGCCGCGGCCGCGCTCGGCATCCCCCGGCTGCGGCAGATCCGCCGCATCGTCCTGCCGCAGGCCATGCGCTCGATCCTGCCCAACGCGGCCAACGAGGTTATCTCCCTCTTCAAGGGCACCTCGATCGTCTCCGTCATGGCGATCGGCGAGCTCTTCTACCAGGTCCAGGTCATCTACGGCCGCAACGGGCGTGTGGTCCCGCTCCTGATGGTCGCCACCGTCTGGTACGTGCTCCTGACCAGCGCGCTCTCCGTCCTCCAGCACTACGTAGAACGACACTTCTCGAAGGGAACCACCCGATGAGCGACGCGGGCGCCGGCCGGACCATGGTCGACATCAAGGCCGTCCACAAGAGCTTCGGCACGCTGGAGGTGCTGCGCGGCATCGACCTGGAGGTGCGCACCGGCGAGGTCACCGTCGTCCTGGGCCCGTCGGGCTCGGGCAAGTCCACGCTGCTGCGCACCATCAACCATCTGGAGAAGGTCGACAGCGGTTGGATCAGCGTCGACGGCTCCCTCGTCGGTTACCGGCGCGAGAAGAAGACTGCGGCCCGAAGGGCTTCCGGCAAGGGCGGTGGTGGGCGACGGGCGGGAGACAAGCTGTACGAGCTGCGCGAGCGCGAGGTGCTCAAGCAGCGCACCCAGATCGGCTTCGTCTTCCAGAACTTCAACCTGTTCCCGCACCTCACGGTCCTGGAGAACATCGCCGAGGCCCCCGTCTCCGCCCTCAAGCGCCCCCGCAAGGAGGCCCTCGACCACGCGCGCAGGCTGCTCGACCGGGTCGGGCTCGCCGACAAGGCCGGCGCCTACCCGAAGCAGCTCTCCGGCGGGCAGCAGCAGCGCGTCGCCATCGCCCGCGCGCTGGCACTCGAACCGAAGCTGCTGCTCTTCGACGAGCCGACGTCCGCGCTCGATCCGGAGCTCGTCGGTGAAGTCCTCGACGTCATCAAGGACCTGGCGCTCCAGGGCACCACGATGATCGTCGTCACGCACGAGATCGGCTTCGCCCGCGAGGTCGCCGACACCGTCGTCTTCATGGACGAGGGCCGCATCGTCGAACAGGGCGCCCCCGGCGACGTACTGGACGCACCGCGGCACGACCGCACGAAGGCGTTCCTCTCCAAGGTCCTGTGACCCTCACCCCTGATTCCGCACCTCCCGCACCCCCTTTCAACTCGCCTTTCATCAACAGGAGTTCACGCATGCTGTCCCGCCGCACCCTCGCCCTGTCCGTCGCCGCACTCGTAGCCGCGCCCCTGCTCACCGCCTGCGGAGGTGACAGCGATGCCGCGACCGGCACCGACAAGGGCGGCTCCGAGAAGGTGGGCGGCATCAACATCGGGCCCGACCAGCACCGCATCCACGCCAAGAAGGTCGACGCGATCGCCGCCAAGCTGCCGGCCGCGGTCCGTGAGCGCGGCACGCTCAGGCTCGGCGGCAGCGCCGACGCCTCGCCGCCACTCGGCTTCTACGCCACCGACGACAAGACCCGCATCGGCTCCGAGATCGACCTCGCGACCCTCGTCGCCGACACGCTCGGCCTGAAGATCGAGTTCTCCCCGGTGTCCTGGGAGAACCTCTTCGTCGGCCTCGACAGCGGCAAGTTCGACGCCGTCTTCTCGAACGTCACCGTCACGGAGGAGCGCAAGGAGAAGTACGACTTCGCGACCTACCGGCTCGACAACATCGCGTTCGAGGCGAAGAAGGGCACGACCTGGCGGGTCAAGGAACCCAAGGACGTGGCCGGGAAGACCATCGCCGTCTCCTCCGGCACCAACCAGGAGAAGATCCTCGTCGACTGGAGCAAGCAGGACGAGAAGGCGGGCCTGAAGCCGGTCACCATCAAGTACTTCCAGAAGGACACCGACTACTACCTCGCTCTCCAGTCGGGCCGCATCGACGCCTACCTCGGCCCGAGCCCCAGCGCCGCCTACCACGTGGAGTCCGCCGGGCAGTCGCAGATCATCGGCACGCTCTCCGGCGCCGGGGACAAGATCCAGGGCAAGATCGCCGCTACGACGAAGAAGGACAGCGGACTCGTCGACGCGTACGCCGCCGCCCTCGACCACGTGATCAAGGACGGGTCGTACGGGCGCGTCCTGAAGCGCTGGGGCCTGTCGACCGAGGCGGTCGAGAAGTCGGAGATCAACCCGCCCGGCCTGCCCAAGCCGTAGCCCGCCCGCCGGCCCCGTTCCTCCGTTCCTCGTCCAAGGACCTGCTCATGACTACGTCAACCGGGCGCGGCCTGCTGCATCTCGCGGCGGCCGTCGACCAGCCCGACACTTACGACGCCGATCCGTATCTCACGCTCACGCGCCTCGCGGAACGCGGCGCCCTGGACTTCGTCACCCTCAAGGACTCCTTCGGCCGGCCCGGGCCCGACGCGCTCGCCGTGCTGTCCCGGGTCGCCCCGGCGACCGCCCGCATCGGCCTCGTCCCCACCGTCACCACCACGCACACCGAGCCCTTCCATGTGCAGGCCGCCGTCGCCACCCTCGACTGGGTGAGCCGGGGCCGCGCCGGCTGGCGGCCCGAGGTGTCTGCCACGGAGGAGGAGGCCCGCCTCTTCGGCCGCAGGGCCGCCGCGCCCGCTGCGGAGCTGTGGGGCGAGGCCGGTGAAGTCGCCGACGTGGCAACCCGGTTGTGGGACAGCTGGGAGGACGACGCGGAGATCCGCGACGTGGCGACCGGACGTTTCATCGACCGGGAGAAGCTGCACTACGTCGACTTCCAGGGCGCCACGTTCTCCGTGCGCGGCCCCTCCATCGTGCCGCGGCCGCCGCAGGGCCACCCCGTCACGGTCGTCGACACCACGGAGCAGCACGCGTACGACGTCGCCGCCCGCCACGCCGACGTCGCCCTGGTGAACGCGGCGGGCCCGGCGCAGGCCGCCGCCGTCCGCGCCGGACTGCGCCGCCGCGCCGCGGAGTACGGACGCGATCCCGACGCCCTGCGCGTCCTGGCCGCGCTGCGCATCGACCTCGGCGGCGGGGAGCACGCGGCCGTGCCCGGTCACGGCGGGGGAGGGCCGCTGCCGAGCGAACTCGGCCCGCTCTACCGGGGCGGTCCGGTCGGCCTGGCCGACCTCGTCACCGCCTGGCACCGCGCCGGAGCAGTGGACGGCTTCCACCTCACCCCCGTCGAGCCGCGCCGTGACCTGGAGCGGCTCGTCAACGGCACGGTGCCGCTGCTCCAGCACCGCGGCCTGTTCCGCACGTTCTATCCGGGCAGCACCTTCAGGGAACACCTGGGGCTCGCCCGGCCCGCCAACCAGTACGCCGCGCTCGCGGGGGACCCGTCATGACCTCAACCGCCACGCCACGTAAACACGTTCATCTCGCCGCCCACTTCCCGGGGGTCAACAACACCACCGTCTGGACCGATCCGCGCTCCCGCTCACAGATCGACTTCGCGTCGTTCGAGCACCTCGCCCGCACCGCCGAGCGCGGCCTGTTCGACTTCTTCTTCCTCGCGGAGGGGCTGCGGCTGCGCGAGCACAAGGGGCGCGTCCACGATCTCGATGTCGTCGGGCGGCCGGAGTCCGTCACCGTCCTGAACGCCCTCGCGGCCGTCACCGAGCGCCTGGGACTTGCCGCGACGGTCAACGCGACGTTCAACGAGCCCTACGAGACCGCCCGCAGGTTCGCCACGCTCGACCACCTCAGCGGGGGCCGCGCCGCCTGGAACGTCGTCACCTCCTCCGACGCGTTCACCGGCGAGAACTTCCGCCGCGGCGGCTACCTCGACCGGGCCGACCGGTACACCCGCGCCGCCGAGTTCGTCGCCACGGCCCGCGAGCTGTGGGACTCCTGGACCCCCGAAGGTGAGCCGCGGCCCTTCGCGCACACCGGCCGGCACTTCGACATCGAGGGCGAGTTCACCCTGCCGCGCTCCCCGCAGGGGCACCCGGTCGTCATCCAGGCCGGGGACTCTCCTGAGGGGCGTGAGTTCGCGGCGTCGGCGGCGGACGTGATCTTCACGCGGCACGGCACGCTGGAGGCGGGCCGCGCTTTCTACGCCGATGTGAAGAGCCGGCTCGCGACGTACGGGCGTACCGCCGAGGACCTGAAGATCATGCCGGGTGTCACCGTCGTCCTCGGCGACACCGCAGCCGAGGCCCAGGAGCGCGCCGCCGGGATCAGGCGCCAGCAGGTGTCCCCGCAGAACGCGCTCCTCACCCTGGAGCAGATCTGGGGCGTCGACCTCTCCGCGTACGACCCCGACGGGCCGCTGCCGGACATCGATCCGGTCGTCGACTCCGGGCTCTCCCAGGGCCGTACCAAGCGCGGCGACCCCCGTGCCATCGCCGAGCAGTGGCGCGCCCTGTCGCGCGCCAAGGGTCTGTCCATCCGGCAGACCGTCATCGAGACCACCACGCGCCAGTCGTTCATCGGCACCCCGCAGGCCGTCGCCGCCGAGCTCGACGAGTTCGTGCAGAGCGACGCGGCCGACGGCTTCATCCTCGTACCGCACCTCACCCCGGGCGGCCTGGACGAGTTCGTCGACCAGGTGGTGCCCCTGCTCCAGGAACGCGGGGCGTACCGCACGGAATACACCGGTACGACGCTGCGCTCCCATCTGGGGCTGAAAGAACCCGTACGCCCCGCACGCGAGGAAGGCCTGACCGCATGACCGACGACGCAGCCGACGCCTGGCAGCAGTGGCACGAGCAGCGGACCGCATCCGTCTCCGAGCCCTACGGACCGCTCGCCCTCACCGGCACGTACTGGCTGGACGACTATCCGGAAGGCAAACTTCCGGCCATTCCCGGGAAGTGGCGGGCCGACGGCGGCCAGGTCGGCCTGACCGCCGCCCCCGAGGACGGCCTCACTCGTGACGGACAGCCGCTGACCGGCGAGGTGCGGCTCACGGCCGACGCGCGGATCGGCCTCGGCGAGCGCCGCCTCGTCGCGATCGTGCGCGAAGGCCTGTGGGCCGTACGCGACTTCGACCCGCGGTCGGGGCCGCGACGCGACTTCGCAGGCATCGAGGCCACCGCCCACGATCCCCGCTGGACGGTCGAGGGCCGCTTCACGCCGTACGAGGAGAGCCGCACGGTCCGCGTCGAGAACGCCGACGGCAAGGAGCGCGGCCTCGGCCTCGGCGGTGAACTGGCCTTCTCCCTCGACGGACAGGACCTGACCCTCCAGGTCGCGGTGCAGGCGGACGGCTCGCTGTGGGCCGTGTTCGCCGACGCCACCAGCGGCGACGGGACCTTCCGGTTCCGCTTCCTGCGGCCCGCCGCGCCTGACGCCGAAGGCCGTACGAGCGTCGACTTCAATCGCGCGGTGCTGCCGCCCTGCGCCTTCACCGACCACTTCCTCTGCCCCTTCCCGCCACCCGGCAACGCCCTGCCGGTCAAGATCGAGGCCGGCGAACGGAACCTCGTGGGCCGCCACTCCGTCTGACAGGGGAGCCGAGCCCCGACGGCCTGCGACCCACCGCAGAAGCCGTCGGGGCATGTGGTCGTGTACCGGACGGACGGCCGAAAGGCGCCCTTGTGCCGGTCAGTTGAAACGCCGAATACTCCCGAGCAGCGCTTGTCAGGGGCACCGCATCTTCGGAACATTCCGGAATCCGGAATCCGAACGGGGGCCGCTGGCTGCGCCTCACGGGCCCCCGACCCCACGCGGGGCCCCCGACTTCCCTCGGGAGGAACGAACCAGTGAGGATCAAGCGCACCACCCCCCGCAGTGGCATAGCGAGACGCGCCCGGATGATCTCCGTGGCCACCGGACTCGTCGCCATCGGCGCACTCGCCGTCCCCACGGCCAGCGCGTCGGACGCGCCCGTCGCGCACACCTTCAGCGCGACCCAGCTCACCCAGGCCGGCACGTCCGTCCTGAAGTCCGATGTACCCGGCACCGCCTGGGCGGTCGACCAGAAGACCAACCAGGTCGTCGTCACCGCCGACAGCACGGTCTCCCGGGCCGAGATCGCCAGGATCCAGAAGGCGGCCGGCAGCAACGCGGGCGCCCTGAAGATCGAGCGCACCCCCGGCACGTTCAAGAAGCTGGTCTCCGGCGGCGACGCCATCTATGCGAGTAGCTGGCGCTGCTCGCTCGGCTTCAACGTCCGCTCGGGCAGCACCTACTACTTCCTGACCGCGGGCCACTGCACCGACGGCGCCGGCACCTGGTGGTCGAACTCGTCCCACTCGACGGCCATAGGTTCGACCGCGGGATCCAGTTTCCCGGGCAATGACTACGGCATCGTCAGGTACACCACCACGGGGACCCCGCCCGGAACGGTCGGCAGCCAGGACATCACCGGTGCGGCCACGCCGTCCGTGGGGACCACGGTCACCCGGCGCGGCTCGACCACCGGTATCCACAGCGGCCGCGTCACCGCGCTCAACGCCACCGTGAACTACGGCGGCGGCGACATCGTCTCCGGCCTCATCCAGACCACGGTCTGCGCCGAGCCCGGCGACTCCGGCGGCCCGCTCTACGGCGGCTCCACCGCGTACGGCCTGACCTCCGGCGGCAGCGGCAACTGCACCTCCGGCGGTACGACCTTCTTCCAGCCGGTCACCGAGGCGCTGAGCGCGTACGGAGTGAGCGTCTACTGATCCGTGTCCCTGGGCCGGCGGTCACCGGCCTTCGGACAGTCTGACCTGCGGTCAGCAGCAGGGAGCCCCCGTACGGCAACTGCCGTGCGGGGGCTCGTCCTTGTGCGCGTTCCGGAGTTACCTTCGAAGGAGAAACCGTCGAAAAACGTCCCTGAGTGCCTGGGTCCGACCCCTGGAGGCCTCCATGGTCGAGGAGCTGGTGGTGGCGGGAGCCACTGCCGCGACCGCCGCGGTGATCTGCGTGACGGCCGCGGCGGCGCGCATCGTCAAACAGTACGAGCGGGGCGTGGTCTTCCGCCTGGGGCGGCTGCGACCGGATGTGCGCGGCCCGGGATTCACGATGATCATGCCGTTCGTGGACCGGCTCCATAAGGTCAACATGCAGATCGTCACGATGCCGGTGCCCGCGCAGGACGGCATCACGCGGGACAACGTCACGGTGCGGGTCGACGCCGTCATCTACTTCAAGGTGGTCGACGCGTCCGAGGCCGTCGTACAGGTGGAGGACTACCGGTTCGCCGTCTCCCAGATGGCGCAGACGTCGCTGCGCTCGATCATCGGCAAGAGCGACCTCGACGACCTCCTCTCGAACCGCGAAAAGCTCAACCAGGGCCTCGAGTTGATGATCGACAGCCCGGCAATCGGCTGGGGCGTGCAGATCGACCGCGTCGAGATCAAGGACGTGTCGCTGCCCGAGACCATGAAACGCTCGATGTCGCGGCAGGCCGAGGCGGAGCGCGAGCGGCGCGCCCGGATCATCAACGCGGACGCCGAACTCCAGGCCTCCAGGAAGCTCGCCGAGGCGGCCTCGGAGATGTCCGAACAGCCCGCGGCGCTCCAACTCCGGCTCCTGCAGACCGTGGTGGCCGTCGCCGCCGAGAAGAACTCGACCCTCGTACTGCCCTTCCCGGTGGAGCTCCTGCGCTTCCTGGAACGGGCGACGCCGGGGGACGCGGCGCGGCAGCCGGCCGCCGAACCGCCGCCGATTCCCGGCTCGACGGCATCGGAATCAGGACAGGACTAGACCTCACCCATTGCGGACCGCCCCTCTGCGCGGAGTGTTTGCAGTGGGAACCGACGTGGTGCGACAGGCGTATGACGGGGGTGCACGCGGCCGGGGGAGCGCATAGCGTCAGTCGCACGCGCGTCCTGAAGTCGACCTTGTGTGTCCCCTGTGGCCGTCGGGATAGTGGGCGCGTCAACCTACGGGACCGGCTCACCCCACAGCGGTCGGTTCCGACCCCCCACAGGAGGACGAGAGTTGAAGCACCGACGCATACCCAAGCGGCGTGCCGCCGCGGTAGGAGCGGGCATCGCCGCTCTGGTCGCCGCGGGAGTCACCTTCCAGACTGCGAACGCGAGCACGGACACCCCTGATGTGGCCCCGCAGACCCTGTCGATCGCGAAGGCCGGAAATCTCGCCTCGTCCCTGACCAAGGACCTCGGCGCGGACTCGGCGGGCACGTACTACGACGCGAAGGCCAGGCACCTCGTCGTGAACGTCCTGAACAAGGACGCGGCGGACGTCGTGCAGGCGGCCGGAGCCAAGGCCAGAGTCGTCGAGAACTCCCTGGCCGAACTGAAGGGCGCCCGCATCACCCTGAAGCAGGACGCGACGATCCCCGGCACCTCGTGGGCGGTCGACCCGGCCACCAACAAGGTCGTCGTGACCGCCGACCGCACGGTCGGCGCGGCCGCGTGGAGCAAGCTGAGCAAGGTCGTCGACGGTCTCGGATCCAAGGCCGAACTCCAGCGGACCAAGGGGGAGTTCAAGCCCCTCATCGCGGGCGGTGACGCCATCAGCGGCGGCGGCGGCCGCTGCTCCCTCGGCTTCAACGTGGTCAAGGGCGGTCAGCCGTACTTCATCACGGCCGGCCACTGCACCGAGGCGATCTCGACCTGGTCGGACTCGAGCGGCCAGGAGATCGGCACGAACGAGCAGTCCAGCTTCCCGGACAACGACTTCGGCCTGGTCAAGTACACCGCCGACGTCGCGCACCCGAGCGAGGTCGACCTCTACAACGGCTCCAGCCAGCAGATCACCAAGGCGGGCGACGCGACCGTCGGCATGAAGGTGACCCGCAGCGGCTCCACGACCCAGGTCCACGACGGCAGCGTCACCGGCCTGGACGCCACCGTGAACTACGGCAACGGCGACATCGTCAACGGGCTCATCCAGACCGACGTCTGCGCCGAGCCCGGCGACAGCGGCGGCTCGCTCTTCTCTGGCGACACCGCGATCGGCCTCACCTCGGGCGGCAGCGGCGACTGCAGCTCCGGCGGGGAGACCTTCTTCCAGCCGGTGACGGAGGCGCTGTCCACGTTCGGCGCCGAGATCGGCTGAGGTAACGACAGCGAGACAGCCAGAAAGCTGCTGGACAGCCAGACGCAGGGGCCGGCCCGTCATCGACGGGTCGGCCCCTCGCGTTGTGTGAGGTTCGGGCGGTTCGGGCGTCCCGGGCGCTGCGGGTGCTGCGGGGCCCGGGCGGGGTATCGGCTGTCTGGATCATGCTCCCACGGTCCGGGGGGCACGGTGTTCGTGCAGGTGGGGTGGGCTGAACGGGTGCCGGGGGCAGTGACCTCGCTCGGATGTCGCACATGCGTTCGATACTTGGTCTATGGTGGTGGTGGGGAGGCGAGAGCAGGTCGGTTCGAGGTGTGCAGGAGGTGCGTGTGCCAGGGTTCACGCATTTGCACACCGTTTCCGGGTTCTCCCTTCGGTACGGGGCCTCGCACCCGGAGCGGCTGGCCGAGCGTGCCTCCGAACGGGGCATGGACGCGCTCGCCCTCGCCGACCGGGACACCCTCTCGGGCTCGGTCAGGTTCGCCAAGGCCTGCGTCAAGGCAGGGGTGCGCCCGCTGTTCGGGACGGACCTCGCGGTGAGCGGACCCCCGCCGGCCGGAGCCCCCGCGCCGGGCCGCACCCCGGCCGAGCGCCGCAGGCAGCCCGTGCGCGGCGGTGCCTTCATCGACGAGTCGACCCCGCGCGTGACCTTCCTCGCCCGCGACGGAGCCATCGGCTGGGCCTCCCTGTGCCGCCTGGTCACCGCTGCCCACGCCACCGGCGAGACCCGGCTGACCTGGGAGGACAACCACGGCGACGGCCTGACCGTACTGCTCGGACCCGCGTCCGACGTCGGACGCGCGCTCGCCGCGGGCCGCCCCGACCGGGCCGCGCACCTCCTCGTCCCCTGGCGGGAGATCTACGGCGACGCCCTGCGCCTCGAAGCCGTCCACCACGGACGCGAGGGCACGGGCCCCGGATCCCTGCGCCTGGCCGCCCGCACCGTCGGCTTCGCCGCCGAGCAGGGCATCCGCCCGGTCCTCAGCAACGACGTCCGGTACGCCGACCCGGGCCTCGGCCCGGTCGCCGACGTCCTCGACGCCGCGCGCCGCCTCGTCCCGGTCGACCCCCGCAAGGAACTCGACAGCGGCGAGCGCTGGCTGAAGGACGCCGGGGCCATGCTGATGACGGCCGAACGGGTGGTGGAGGCCGCGGGCTTCCGCCGCGACGCCGCGTACCGGCTGCTCGAACAGACCAACGCCGCGGCGGCCGAATGCCGCGTCGACCCCGAGGGCGACCTCGGCATCGGCTCCGTGCACTTCCCCGAACCGCGGCTCGTCGGCGCCGGCCGCCGCACCGCCCAGCGGGTCCTCGCGTCGCGGGCGGCGGCGGGGATGCTGCGCCTCGGGTACGACCGGAAGCGGGAGTACTGGGAGCGGATGCACCGCGAGCTGGACATCATCGCCCACCACGACTTCGCCACTTACTTCCTGACGGTGTCCCAAGTCGTCGACGACGTACGGGACATGGGCATCCGGGTCGCCGCGCGCGGCTCCGGCGCCGGGTCCCTGGTCAACCATCTGCTCGGGATCGCGCACGCGGACCCGGTCGAACACGGCCTCCTCATGGAGCGGTTCCTGTCCAAGCGCCGCTCCGTCCTGCCCGACATCGACATCGACGTGGAGTCGGCCCGGCGCCTGGAGGTCTACCGGGCGATCATCGACCGGTTCGGCGCCGAGCGCGTCGCGACCGTCTCGATGCCGGAGACGTACCGGGTCCGCCATGCCGTACGCGATGTGGGCGCGGCCCTGTCCATGGACCCGGCCGACATCGACCGGATCGCCAAGTCCTTCCCGCACATCCGTGCCCGCGACGCGCGGGCCGCGCTGGAGGAACTGCCCGAACTGCGGGAACTGGCAGGGGAGTCCCGGCGGGGCGGGGACAGGTACGGACGCATGTGGGAGCTGGTCGAGGCGCTCGACGCGCTGCCGCGCGGTATCGCCATGCACCCGTGCGGGGTGCTGCTCTCGGACGCCTCGCTGCTCGCCCGTACGCCCGTCGTGCCGACCAGCGGCGAGAGCCTGCCCATGTCGCAGTTCGACAAGGAGGACGTCGAGGACCTCGGCCTGCTCAAGCTCGACGTCCTCGGGGTGCGGATGCAGTCGGCGATGGCGCACGCGGTCGCCGAGACCGAGCGCGCGACCGGCACCGCGCTCGACCTGGACGCGGTGCCGCCCGGCGACCCGGAGACGTACCGGCTCATCAAGTCCACCGAGACGCTGGGCTGTTTCCAGATCGAGTCGCCGGGCCAGCGGGACCTGGTGGGACGGCTCCAGCCGGCCACCTTCCACGACCTCGTGGTGGACATCTCGCTGTTCCGCCCGGGACCCGTCGCCGCCGACATGGTGCGGCCGTTCATCGAGGCGCGGCACGGGCGCGCGCCGGTCCGCTATCCGCACCGCGACCTGGAGGGACCCCTGAAGGAGACGTACGGGGTCGTCGTCTTCCACGAGCAGATCATCGAGATCGTGAACATCATGACGGGATGCGGCCGCGACGAGGCGGACCGGGTCAGGAGGGGGCTGTCCGACCCCGATTCGCAGGGGCGCATCCGGTTCTGGTTCGCACAGCAGGCGGCGGCGCACGGATACGACGCCGAGACCATCGCCCGCACCTGGGAGATCGTCGAGGCCTTCGGGTCGTACGGGTTCTGCAAGGCGCACGCCGTCGCCTTCGCGGTGCCGACCTACCAGTCGGCGTGGCTGAAGGCCCATCACCCGGCCGCGTTCTACGCGGGGTTGCTCACCCACGACCCCGGGATGTACCCGAAGCGGCTGATCCTCGCGGACGCGCGGCGGCGCGGGGTGCCGATCCTTCCGCTGGACGTGAACAAGTCCGCAGTCGCTCACCGTATCGAACTGGTGTCTGATAAAGGAGGTGGCGGCCACAAGAATGGCGGTCACAAAGAGGAGAAATGGGGCGTGCGGCTCGCGCTCTCCGACGTGCACGGCATCAGCGAGGCCGAGGCGGCCCGCATCGAGGAGGGCCGGCCCTACTCCTCGCTGCTCGACTTCTGGGAGCGGGCCAGGCCCAGCCGGCCGCTCGCGCAGCGGCTCGCCCAGGTCGGCGGGCTCGACGCGTTCGGCGCCAACCGGCGTGACCTGCAACTCCACTTGACCGAACTGCACCGGGGAACGCGCGGGTCCCGGGGCGCCCGCGGCGCCCAACTGCCCCTGTCCGGCGGCCACGGCACCGCGCCGGCCGGCCTGCCCGACCTCGGCGACGCCGAGCGGCTCAGCGCCGAACTCGGGGTACTCGGGATGGACGCCTCCCGCCATCTCATGGGCGACCACGAGAAGTTCCTGGAGGAGCTGGGGGTGCTGACGGCGCGCCGCCTGCGCGAGGCCGAGCACGGCAAGGTCGTGCTGGTCGCGGGTGCCAAGGTCGCCACGCAGACCCCGCCGATCCGCTCCGGCAAGCGCGTCATCTTCACGACCCTGGACGACGGCACGGGCCTGGTCGACCTGGCCTTCTTCGACGACGCGCACGCCGCGTGCGCGCACACCGTCTTCCACTCGTGGCTGCTCCTGGTCCGCGGCACGGTCCAGCGGCGCGGACCGCGCAGTCTCAGCGTGGTGGGCGCGGCCGCGTGGAACCTCGCGGACCTGGTGGAGGTGCGCCGGCAGGGCGGCCTCGACGCGGTGGCGCTGCGCCTGGCGGAGCCGCCCGGACAGTCGCCGTCCGACGAGGACGACCCGGTCGACGGCCGCCGCATCCGCATGGCCACGGGATACGAGATGCACCCCTGGGCGGACCTGCGCCCGGCGGGCGACGGCCAGTCCGGACCACCGCGCAAACTGTGGCACCAGAGCCCCGGGAGTGCGGGATGACCACTCTGTACGTACGGTTCCTGCTACCGCCCATGTACGAGGCGGCACTGCCTCAACTGATAGGCCTGCTGGGCGAGTTCAGCCCGACGGTCGAGGCGCTGCCGCCCGACGCCGCCCTCGTGGACCTGGGCGGCGCCGTGCGCTACTTCGGGCGGGACGCCGTCGAACTCGCCGCGGTGATCCGGGTGCGGGCGCTCGCCCTGTACGGGGTGGAGTGCGTGATCGGCGCGGGCCCCGGCCCGATGCTGGCGCGGATGGCCGCGCGGACGGCCTCGCCCGGGGTGACCCGGGTGGTGCCGGGGGACCCCGGCGCCGTGGCGGAGTTCCTCGCCGGGCAGCCGGTCGCCGCGCTGCCCGGCGTCGGCGCCGCCACCGCCCGCACCCTGTGCGAGTACGGGCTCGACACCCTGGACAGGGTGGCCGCCGCCCCGCAGGGCACCCTGCAACGGCTCACCACCGCCCGCATCGGCCGTGAACTGCACGAGAAGGCGCGCGGCGTCGACCGCACCCGGGTCACCCCCAACGCCGCCACGCGGTCCACCGCCGCCGAACGCCCCTTCCCGCGCGACGAACTCGACCCGTACCGGCACCGCCGCGCCCTGCTCTCCCTCGCCGACGAACTGGGCGCCCGGCTCCGCGACGGGAAGCAGGTGTGCCGCTCGCTGACCCTCACCGTGCGCTACGCCGACCGGTCCACGACCACCCGCAGCCGTACGCTCCCCGAGCCCACCGGGCACACGACCGCGCTGTCCACGACCGCGTACCGGATGTACGAGGCGCTCGGCCTGCAGCGGGCCAGGGTGCGGGCGCTCGCCCTGCGGGCGGAGGGGCTCCGCCCGGTCGAGGGTTCCGCCCGCCAGCTGACCTTCGACCCCGCGGACGAGAAGGCGCGGGCGCTGGAGGCGGTGGCCGACCGGGCCCGGGCGCGGTTCGGACCCGGGGCGATCGTGCCCGGGCGGCTCGCGGCGTGAGTCCTTACCGAGCCCAGGGCGGCGATACGCGCGTGCCGTCCGCCAGAACCGTCTCAGGTCCGCGCCCTGCTCGACCAGTTGACCGCTGTCGCACCCGGGGGACCCGTCAGGCCCGCCCGGTGACACCGCGTCAGCACCGGCAGCGTCCAGCTACCACTGCAAGTTTTTACTGACGCGTAACTTCACTCTTTTACTACTGGCGCGTAATTTGGCTGGCAGTACAGCATCCTCGTGATCCGGATCACAGGGCACGCACCCCACATCGCAACTCCCTTGAGCCGCAAGGAGATCACACGATGCTGCCCCGGAACTGGAAACGTGCGGTCAGATCCCTGACCGCCGCCCTGCTGCTCACGGCCGCGGCCGGCGCGATCCCCGCCGCCGCCCACGCCGACACCGCCCCCGACAGCGGCTGGAACAACTACGACTGCAAGCCGTCCGCCGCCCACCCGCGCCCCGTCGTCCTCGTCCACGGCACCTTCGGGAACTCCGTCGACAACTGGCTGGTCCTCGCCCCCTACCTGGTGCACCGCGGCTACTGCGTCTTCTCGCTCGACTACGGACAACTGCCCGGCGTCCCGCTGTTCAACGGCCTCGGCCCCATCGACAAGTCGGCGGGCCAGCTCGACACCTTCGTCGACAAGGTGCTCACCGCCACCGGCGCCCCCAAGGCCGACCTCGTCGGCCACTCGCAGGGCGGCATGATGCCCCGCTACTACCTCAAGTTCCTCGGCGGCGCCGCGAAGGTGAACTCCCTCGTCGGCATCGCGCCCGACAACCACGGCACCACCCTGAACGGCCTCACGAACCTCCTGCCGTACTTCCCCGGGGCCGGCGACCTGCTGACCCTCGCCACCCCCGGCCTCGCCGACCAGATGGCGGGCTCCCCGTTCATCACCAAGCTCAACCAGGGCGGGGACACCGTCCCCGGCGTCCACTACACCGTCATCGCGACCAAGTACGACGAGGTCGTCACCCCGTATGCCACCCAGTTCCTGAGCGGCTCCGACGTCCACAACGTCAAGCTCCAGGACCTGTGCTCCGTCGATCTGTCCGAGCACGTCGCCATCGGCACCATCGACCGCGTCGCCTTCCACGAGGTCGCGAACGCCCTCGACCCGGCCCACGCCACCCCCACCACCTGCGCCTCGGCGGTGAGTTGAGCGCACCGCAGCCAGAAACGTGAAAGGGCCGCCGCCTCCACGAGTGGGCAGGGAGACGGCGGCCCGGCTGTGCGGCGTCAGCGGCTGTGACGCCCGCCCGCCACGGAGCGGCGCCGCACCGACGCGAACAACGTCGCGGCACCGATCGCCAGAACCGCGGCGCCGCCCATCGCGATGTACGGGGTGGCGCTGTCGCCGCCCGTCTCGGCGAGGTTCTCGTCGGCGAGGGGCTTCGCGGCACCGCCCTTCGCCTCGGGCCCGTTGCCGCCCGTCGCGTCGTCGGCGTCGTCGGCAGCGGGTGCCGCGGACCCCTCGGCCTGCGGTTCGGCACTGCCCCCGGCGTCACCGTGGTGGTGCTCCACGGACGACTTGCCGGCACCGTCCGCGATCTCCTGGTCGGAGGGCGCGGACGCCGCGGGAGCGGCCGCACCGGCCCCGCTGTCCTTGCCGAACACCACGTCGGAGCACGTGTAGAAGGCCTCGGGGGAGTCGGAGCGCTGCCAGATCGAGTAGATGAGGTGACGGCCCGACCGCGCCGGGACATCACCGTCGAAGACGTAGTCGCCGTTCTCCATCTTCGGGTCGGTGACCTTCACGAAGGGCTGAGCCTCCAGGTCCGACCACTTCAGCGGCTTCGCCGGGTCGTACGAGTCCTTGGTGATGTACAGCTCGAACGAGCCCTTGTGCGGCGCCGTTCCCTTGTAGTGGAAGGTGTGGCTGCCCGCCGACATCGGGCTCGACGGCCAGTCGGCGCGCGGAAGGTCGAGCCCCTTGTACTTGTCGTTGCCCGCGCTGCACAGCTTGCCGTCGGGGATGATCTCCTTCGACTTGCCCGCGGCGTTCGCGATGTTGACCGCGTTCCAGTCGTAGAAGGCCTGCGCGCCACTGGCCGCGACGGCGGCCTTGCACGCCGCTGACTGCGGGCTCTCCGGGCCCTCCGCGTAGCAGGCGGAGACGCGGCTGACCGGATCCGTCATCGAGCCGTGCGCCGACGCGGGCGCGGCGGCCAGCGCGGTCAGGGCGAACGGGACGGCACCTGCGACGGCGAACGCGGCGGCCTTGCGGCGAACTGTCATGAGTGGAACTCCTCAACGGCGGTTCAGGGGTGGGGGGAAGGGCCGCGACGACGGCCCCGGCGGTGAGAAAGCTAGCCCCTGAAAACCGCGAAATCGCCTGCTGAGGGCAGGCGATGGCGATCTTTATGGTGCGTTTAAGGGAGGGCTAATCGGGGGCTCAGACTGCGATCACGTCCCGTACTGTGCGGCCATGACTCACACAGTTCGCCGCGCCGCAGCAGCCGACGTACCCGCAGTGAAAGCGGTGACCGACGCCGCGTACCGCCACTACATCGACCGGATCGGAGTGGTGCCCGCGCCCATGGAGGCCGACCACGGCGCCGAGGTGGCCGCGGGCAAGGTGTACGTCGTGGACGGCGAGCGGGGCGGCGCGCCCGCAGTCATCGGGCTCGTCGTCGTCGAGACCCGCGAGGACCATCTGTTCCTCGACAGCATCGCCGTCCACCCCGATGCCCATGGACAGGGCGTGGGGCGGCGGCTGCTGGCGTTCGTCGACGAGCACGCGCGCGTGCTCGGCCTTCCCGAGGTGCGGCTCTACACGAACGCAAAGATGTGGGAGAACCAGGAGCTCTATCCGCGCTATGGATACGAGGTCGTGGAGCGCCGCACCGACGGCCTCTACGACCGCATCCACTACCGCAAGCGGCTCTCCGCGGCCCCGCCCGCCTGACGCGTGTGTCCCGGCCCGCTCACTCGTCGGGCCACCACGTGCGCCGGATGTCCTTGCGCACTTCCGGACGGTCGTGGCGGCGCTCCGCGGCGGCGTCGTCCTGCTGCTGCCGGCGGGTGGTGCTGGTCTTCGCCACGGGCTTGTTGATGGTCACACGGCGCATGACTGCCTCCTGTGCCTACCCCGGTTCCACTGCGGTACCGCTGTAGACGTGTTCCCCGGAGGGTGACGCATCGAAGCGTGATTGTCAGTGGCAGGTGTCACGATCTGGGCATGACGATGAGCGAGGACACCACGAATCGGGACATGGCGCCCCTCGAACCGGTCGACTGGGACGCCGAGGCCGCCGCATTCGACGACGAACCCGACCACGGCCTGCGTGATCCCGCCGTGCGCGGGGCCTGGGCCGCGCGCCTGCGGGACTGGCTGCCGGACCACCCCTGCGACCTGCTCGACCTGGGCTGCGGCACGGGCAGCATGTCGCTGCTCGCCACCGACCAGGGACACAGCGTGACCGCGGTCGACCTGTCGCCCGTCATGGTGGACCTCGCGCGGGCCAAGCTGGCCGGCCGGGCCGCGCGGGTGCTCGTCGGGGACGCCGCGGCGCCGCCCGTCGCGGGCGAGACCTTCGACGTCATACTCGTGCGGCACGTCGCGTGGACACTGTCCGACCTCGACGGCGCCCTCGCGCACTGGCTCTCGCTGCTGCGGCCCGGCGGGCGGCTGATCCTGGTGGAGGGCGTGTGGGGAACGCTCAGCCCCGTCGGCGTCCCGGCGGCCCGGCTCACCGGCGCCCTCGCCCCGCTCGCCGCCCACGTCCGGCACGAACCGCTCTCCGGGGACGCGCTGCTGTGGGGGAGACAGGTCGAGGACGACCGGTACGCGGTGGTCGCGACCGTACGGCTCTAGGGGTGTCCGACCCTGATCCGCCGGACACCCCCTAGGCGAGCAGCCGGCCGAACCCCTCGGTGCGCGCGAGGAGTTCGAGGCCGTCGAGGGCGCGGACCGCGGCCGCCGCCGCGTGCGGGTCGCGCTCCGCGAGCCCGCTCTGGGCGAACTCGTCCTCGTCGAGGCGCAGTACGTCGCTGCCGTCCGCCGAGACCCACAGGTCGAGGTCGAGATCCTCCACGCGGAGCTCGCCGCCCTCGCGGACCGCAGGCCGCGTCACATCGCAGTACCAGCCCTTGAGGGTGCCGCCGCCGGTGCGCACCTCCTTGACCGCGTACCACCGGTCCCGCCAGTAGTGCTCGGTGAAGACGTCGCCCGGCTCGAACTGCACGAACCCGAAGTCCCTGACCCCGGGGGAGGCCCAGGCGGCGGTGACGGTCACGCGCGTGCCGTCGTCACGGACGACGTCCGCGGGGTAACGGATCTTGAGCCGGCCCGCCTTGACGAGGACCACGTCGAGGGCCTCGGCGGGATCAGGTGAGGGTGCGGACATGGCGTACCTCCGTGGCGCAGATCTCGTAGCCGAACCATTTGTTGATCGCGAGCATCGGACCGTTCTCCGCGTCGTTGCCCGTGAACGCCTCGGTGAGCCCGGCCTCGCGGGCGCGGTGCAGGGAGTCGTTCTTGGCGAGCTTGGCCAGGCCGCGGCCGCGGAACTCCCGCGCGGTGCCGGTCATCCCGGACGTGTAGCGGGTCTCGTCGTCGGTGCGGGCCAGGCTGAACGCCACGGGCCGGCCGCCGGCCACGGCCACCGAGGTCAGCCGTTGGTCGGTCAGCGGATGGTGCCAGGTCTCGTCGAGCCAGTGCTCGTAGTCCGTGAACTCCGTGGCCACGTCGCTCGGTTCGTCGCTCACCGTCTCGGCGTCCAGGTCGAACAGGGGACGCGGGTCGTCCGCGAAGTCCGTGCCGGTCCGCAGCGTCACTCCGGCCGGCGGCGCGGTGAGCGGGGGCAGCGTGCCGTGCGCCAGGTCGAGTCTCAGGAAGTGGGCGGGGCGGCTGGCGTGGTAGCCGCGGCGCGCGGCGAACGCCCGGTCGTCCGGGGTGTCGAGCACCCACGAGTAGAGGGCGACGGCGCCCTCACCGGCGAGATACTCCTCCGCCGCCCGCACGATCAGGGACCCGGCCCCGAGCCCGCGGCGTTCCGGGTGCACATAGACGTTCACATAGCCCTGCCCCGGGTCCGGGCTGTCGTACGCGATCCCGACCTGCGCGGTGCCGACGACCTCGCCGTCGGCCTCGGCGACCAGCGGCCGGTACCGGGCGTCCGGATGGGCGTGCGCCAGATCGAAGGCGACGGACTCGGCGGTCGCGAGCATGGCGGGCAGCGCGGCGCGCCGCACCCGGGCGAACGCCGCGGCGTCCTCGGGCCGCAGGGCCCGGACGATCACAGTCATACGGCCGCACGCTACGCGCGGGGCGCGCCGGGGTGCCTCCCATTTTTCCGCGGTGCGGGACAATCGGCGCGTGACCTTGAAGATCGATATCGATGCGGGCGCGGCGACGGCGCCCTACGAACAGGTACGGGCCCAGATCGCCGGGCAGGCCCTTTCCGGGACCTTGCCCGTCGGCTACAAACTGCCGACGGTGCGCGGGCTCGCCGAGACGCTCGGCCTGGCCGCGAACACGGTGGCCAAGGCGTATCGGGCGCTCGAGTCGGACGGGGTGATCGAGACGCGCGGCCGCAACGGCACGTTCGTCGCCGCCGCCGGTGACGCCTCGGCCCGGGAGGCCTCGGCGGCGGCCGCCGCTTTCGCGGAACGGGCCCACCGCCTCGGCCTCACCGAGTCGCAGGCACTCGCCGCGGTACGGGACGCGCTGCGGGCGTCGTACGGGGACAAGGGGTAACGGGACGTACAGCCCCGCCTCTACAAGTACAGCCCCGCCTCTACAAGTACAGCCCCCCGACAAGTACCGCCCCGCCCCTACAAGTACAGCCCGGCGTCCGCCGACTCGCGCGGGTCCGGGACCGATGCCGGGCTGGTGCCGCGGCGCAGCGCGTACAGCTCGGCGAGTGTCGCGCCGTCGCGGCCCACGCCCTTCTCGCTGCCGAGCCAGTTCACCGACTCGCGGTGGGTCAGGGGGCCCACCTCGATACGGGCCAGGCAGCGGCCGGGGCGCACGACCGCCGGGTGGAGGCGCTCAAGGTCCTCGTTCGTCGTGACGCCGACCAGGACGTTCCGCCCCTGCCCGAGCAGGCCGTCCGTCAGGTTGAGCAGGCGTGAGAGCGCCTGGCCCGCCGTGTGCTTGGCCTCGCCCCGGATGAGCTCGTCGCAGTCCTCCAGGAGGAGGAGGCGCCAGCGGCCCTTCGCCGTGCCGTCGTCCTCGCCGATCGCGATGTCCATGAGATAGCCGACGTCGGAGAACAGCCGCTCCGGGTCGAGTACGCAGTCCACCTGGCACCAGTCCCGCCAGGACCGGGCCAGGGTGCGCAGCGCGGACGTCTTGCCCGTGCCGGGAGGACCGTGCAGCAGGAGCAGCCGGCCCGCGATGTCCTGCGGGGTCGTCTTCATCAGCTGCTCCATGGCGCCGGCGACCGGCGCCGTGTAGTTCTCCCGCACCTCGTCCCACGTACCGGCCGAGATCTGCCGCGTGGTGCGGTGCGGCCCGCGCCGGGGCGAGACGTACCAGAACCCCATCGTCACGTTCTCCGGCTGGGGTTCGGGCTCGTCGGCGGCGCCGTCCGTGGCCTGCCCGAGCACCTTCTCGGCGAGCTCCGCGGTGGTCGCCGTCACCGTGACGTCGGCGCCCCTGTTCCAGCGGGAGACGAGGACGGTCCAGCCGTCGCCCTCGGCGAGCGTCGCGCTGCGGTCGTCGTCACGCGCGGAGCGCAGGACCACCGCCTCGGGCGGCAGGAGGGTGGCCCCCGACCGCACGCGGTCGATGTTCGCCGCGTGCGAGTGCGGCTGCTCGCCCGTCGCGAAACGGCCGAGGAACAGCGCGTCGACGACGTCGGCAGGAGAGTCGCTGTCGTCGACGTTGAGCCGGATCGGCAGCGCGTCGTGTGGGTTCGCAGACATGCCGCCATGATCCGCCACGCACGGCGCTCCCGCACGGGATTTCCGCAGCGCGTCACACGCTTGCCCGCACGGTGGACCGGTCCCGCGCGCCGTTACAACGCTGTCGCAGCGGAGTCTGCCCCTCCGCGAACGACCGTAGTTACTCTTGTCCTTGATGGGACGTCATGGGTGGAATTCGGGGGCACAGCGGTGGCGGCTCACCGCTCTGCTCGGCGTGGGGGTGGCCGCTCTGGCCCTGGTGCTGACAGTGATCAGCACACTGCCGAACGACAGGGCCGATGACCGGGGCACCACGAGCGCGGGTGGCAAGGTGCACGGCTCCCCTTCCGATCCGCCCGCACAGCTGGGGCCGGCGGTCGGGTGGGGCTTCACGCACACCCAGTACAGCGCGGACGAGGGCGACGACGGCGCGACGCGGCGGGTCGAGGACAGGCTCTCCGGCCAGTCGGTTCCGCAGATCCAGCACATCATGGGCTGGGGCGCGGGGAACCCGGAGCCCGTCAAGGGCCGCTACGACTTCGACGAGATGGACCGCCGGATCGACTTCATCAGGAAGTCGGGCGGCACTCCAGTCGTCACCCTGTGCTGTTCGCCGGACTGGATGAAGGGCGGCAAGGCGGGGGTCGACAACACGGACTGGAGCCGGCAGTCCCTGGAGACCGCGCCCGACCGCGCGCACTACAAGGACTTCGCCGCGCTCGCCGCGACGGTCGCCGAGCGCTACCCGGACGTGCGGCACTTCATCGTGTGGAACGAGTTCAAGGGCTTCTGGAACAACGGGAAGCAGCGCTGGGACTACGAGGGCTACACGGAGCTGTACAACCTCGTCTACAAGGCCCTCAAGAAAGTCGACAAGGACATCATGGTCGGCGGGCCGTACCTGGTGATGGACAGCGTCGACCCGCGCCAGAGCGAGAACGCGTCGGCGGACGTGAAGGGGCCCTGGGGCAGCATGGACCAGCGCGTCCTCGACGCCTTCGACTACTGGAACAAGAACAAGGCGGGCGCGGACTTCGTCGTCGTCGACGGCTCCAGCTACACCGTCGACGACGAGCTGCTGCCCGACGAGTTCAAGGCCACGGACAAGCTCACCGCCGTCGGCAAGTGGGTGGAGCGACAGACCGGCGACCTGCCCCTGTGGTGGGCCGAGTACTACGTGGAGCCCGGCGACCGGAACGACGACCGCAAGGGCTGGAGCGAGCCGCACCGCGTCGCCGTCCAGGCGTCCGGCCTCGTCGCGATGGCCAAGGGCGGCGCGTCCTCGGGCTTCTACTGGAACCCGGAGGAGAAGACGGGTGCGACGTGCGCCGGCTGTCTGTGGACGCCCACGCAGTCGGGCGACGGCGGCGCGAAGCTGCCCATGTACGACCTGATCTCCCGCTTCCACGAGGCGTTCCCCCCGGGCACCGTGTACGAGACGGTGCCGGTCGCCGCGGACGACGTACCGAACGTGCGGGTGCTCGCCGACGACAAGACCGTCCTCGTGGTGAACACCCTGAACCGGAAGATCAGCGCGCTGGTCGACGGGAAGCGCTTCGAGATGGGTGCGTACGAACTGAAGTGGCTCGAGCGGAAGTAGTCCGCCCGAGCCGCGTCTCACCGTGAAACGGGCCTACGCCATCGTCAGGAACCTCTGGAGGATGGACGCGAGCAGCACCGCGAGCAGCGGCAGCGAGAACCAGAAGCTGCTCTGCAGCCAGCGCAGTTGCCGCACGCCCGGCCGGACCGCCACCCGTACGATCTCGCGCGCCCCGAGCAGCAGGACCAGGGTGACGGCCGCGAGGCCGCCCACCACGGACCACGGGGTCCAGGTGATCTGCGGGCCGATCGGCCCCGGCTCGGCCTTCGGGACCTCACCGCTCGGCTGCTGGCGCAGCGTGTACATCGTGACGTCGTCGTTGACGAGGACCTTCGTCAGCTCCTGGCGGTCGTCGAGATTGCGGATGAGCCGCGTCTCCCAGGTCTTCGAGTAGCCGACGTCCATCTGCAGATAGACGACCTGACTCTTGTTGATCATGAGGTACGAGTTCGGGCCCGCGTCCTTGAGCGCCTTCACCAGGCTGGAGACGAGGACAGGGTCGACGGGCGCCAGCGTGGGAACGTACTGGACCTTCTCCATGTCTCGCGTGCCCCACGGCATCGCGGGCGTGACGTTGTCGACGGTGTCGTTGCTCATCCACAACAGGCGGACCGTCGGGTCGTCGTGCGCGTAGACGTAGTCCATCGCCGCGACCTCGCCCGGCCTGATCCGCTCGAACGGCTCGTTGCCCCAGCGCGCCACGAGGAAGCCGCCCATGAGGATCAGGCCGGCCAGCAGCGCGGCGAGCGGCGCGAGGCTCACCCGGTCGCGGTCGCGTTCCTTCGCGGTGATCCCGGCGCGCGGGAACAGCGCGAGCCCGGCGAGCAGCGCGGCGCCCGGCAGCGCGAACATGAAGACGCGCAGCGCCATCTCACCGCCGTACGACTGCATGCCGAAGCCCAGGAACGGGACGAACGTGAGGACGAGGAGGGAGCGCTCCCGGTACTTGGCGTCGCGCCGCCGCCACCAGCCCCAGCACGCGAACGCCATCACACCGCCGGCGAGCAGCACGCGCGCGTAGAGGACGAGTTTGTGGGCCGAACTGCCGCCCTGGATACGCCCGGAGACCGACGACGACACATTGCCGCCGACGCCGCCGAGCCCGCCGAACAGCTCGTCGAAGTGGCCCGACCAGTACGGCTCCGCGAGGAACGAGACCCACACGGCGACCAGGACCGCGAACAGGATCGGCAGGCCGCGCAGCTCGGAGCGGCCCACGAGCACCAGGACCGCGAGGACCCCGAGCATCACGAACGGGGTGAGCTGGTGGGCCGGGACCGTCGCCGCGAAGAGGCCGATCAGGACGAGCAGCAGCACCGCCCGCTGGCTCCGGTCGGTGGGCTCGACCTCCAGCTCGCCGGGCCGCCGCTTGGTCCACAGCACCCGAGGCGCCCGGAACCACACCAGCAGGATGGCGACGAAGGCCAGGTAGAGGAGGTACGTGAAGCCCTGCGGGGAGAAGTAGTCCTGGCCGACCCAGCCGCTCAGCACGAAGATCCACAGCCCGGTCCACCGGGCGCGCCAGCTCGCCCGCATCGAGCGCGTGAGCAGGAACATCGGCGCCAGGTAGAGCAGTTGCATGGCGAGCGGCCACCAGCGGATGACCTCGGTCATGTCGGTGACGCCGCACGCCTTGGCGAAGAACGTCGCGACGGCGAAGAACCCCGGCCAGCTCCAGCGCGCGTCCAGATCGGGCACCGCCGAGCCGGTCCTGTCGATGTACTCCATGAAGCCGAGGTGCTGCCACGCCGTCGCGAACCGCGGCTCCGCCTCGATCACGGCGGGCAGCGCGTGCAGCGAGACGACCGTGGCGAGCAGTGTCAGCAACAGCAGCCATTTGTGCGGGCGTTCGAGCCACAGAAGGGACGCGAACACGCCGATCAGGAGCGCCGCGCCCAGCAGCGTCGCGGGCGGCAGCACCGAGATGAGCCCGAGCCCGCCCATCGCGTCGAGATCGCCGTCGCCCAGGCCCAGTACGGGTCCCCAGTACAGCCCGAGCGCGGCGACGAGCAGCAGCGCCAGGACGACGACGCGGGGGCTGAGCAGCGTGAGCCGGTCCCGCAGGGTCCGGGCGGCGGGCGCGTCCGTGGCAGGCGGGGCGAGAACTGCGGTGTCAGAGGTGCCGTCAGTGTCTGAGGTGCTGGACGTGCCGGCGATGCCTGAGGTGGCAGAAGCCTCCGACGTGGCAGAGGTTTCGGTTGTGGCAGAGGCGGTGGCCGGCTCCGGTTCCGGCTCCGCGGGCGGTCTCGGTGCCGGTGGCGGCGGGGACTTCAGCGCCCACGTCGGCCGGTGCCCCATGTCGTCCTCCCCGCCTCGCGCCGCCGGCGTCCCGTGCGCGGGTGCCGCGGGCCCCGGCCGCACGTCGGGGCGCCGCTCCTGATGGTCCAGATTGAGCTGCACCGCGAGGTGCAGGGTGTCCGAGTCGAGCGTGCCGCGCAACGCCTGCCCGGGGCCCTGCCGCTTGGCCCCCGTGGTCACGTCCGCAGTGCCGAGGTCGGCCAGATCGCCGTCCGGGGCCGCCACGACGGCCGGTGCCGGGGGAGCGGTCCGCACGATGCGGTACAGCTTCGGCGCGGCGAGCGCGACGATCACGGCCAGGCTGGAGATCTCCGCGACGCCCGCGCCCGTCAGGCCCATCCTGGGCAGGAGCAGCAGCGTCAGACCGAGGACCAGGACGCACAGCAGGCCCTGCAGCCAGGCGAGTCCAGCCGTCCGGCTCTGCGCGCGCAGTACCGCGAAGTACGTCTCCATGACCACCCGCAGCGCCGCGCCGACGGCGAACCAGCGCAGCAGCGGCGTCGCCGCGTGCGCGTAGTCGTCGCCGAAGACGTGCAGGACCAGCGGCGCCGCGAGGAACAGCAGCCCGCAGATCGGGAGCATGATCCGCGCCATCCGGCGCAGCGCCGCCCGGGTGTTCGCCGCGAGCTGCGCGGGGTCGTGCGAGCCCTCCACCGTGAGCGAGGCGCCCATGTTGATGGCGAGCAGGTTGACGGTGCCGCCGATGGTGGTGGTGATGTAGAAGTACGCGTTGTCGGCGGAGCTGACCTGGGAGGCGATCAGGACCGGGACGAGATAGACGACGGCGAGCGAGAACAGGGAGCCCGTGTAGTCGCCCGCCAGGAAGCGGCCCACCTCGCGCAGGGTCGGCGGGTTCGTCCGGTGCGCCGTGAGCTCGACGTGCCGCGGCACCAGGCGCCGGAACACCAGCCAGCCCAGCGGGATCACCGACGTCGCGATGGCCACGACCCACGAGACGAAGACCCCGGTCGTGGGGATCGCCACGGCGAACGCGATCAGCAGCCCCAGCTTCACCGTCGAGAAGACGGTGTTGCCGACCGGCACCCACAGCGCGCTGCGCAGCCCGGTCAGCACGCCGTCCTGAAGCGTGAGCAGCGACCAGGCGACCACGGCGGCGATGAACCCGAGCCCGTTGACCGGGCCGTGCAGGAACCGGTACGACGGCCCCCAGACATCCAGCGTCAGCAGGAAGACCAGCGCCGCGCACGCGACGGCGAGCGAACTCCCCGCGTACGTACGGAAGATGAAGCTGCCGGTGCGCCGCCCCGCGATCGGGATGAAGCGGGCCAGCGCGCCCGTCAGGGTCACCGCGGTCAGCCCCGCGAGGAACTTCATCGCCGCGATGGCCGCCGAGCCCTGGCCCACCGAGTCCGCCGAGTAGTAGCGGGCCGCGGCGAGCCAGAAGCCGACGCCGAGCACCCCGGAGATGCCGGTGTTGAGCATCAGGGCATAGGCGTTGCGGAACAGCTGGTTCCCGCCCCCCGACCCCATGCCGTCCTTGTTGCCCTTGCCGCCCTTGCCCCTGCCGGGCAGCCGCAGTCTGCGGCCGGCCGGTGGCTGGGGCTCGGTCGTCGGTGTGGTCGTGGCGGCCTGGGCGGTGGTCGTGTCAGACACGGGTTCGGTTTGCCTTCCGGCGGACCTGTCGGGCTCTGCGGACCAGGGCGTACCCCTTGGTGAGGGCACGGTCCCTGGCAAAATTACGGGCGATCGCGCGGCCCTCCACGAGCCGCGCGAACTCCTCGATACCGGTGGCGCGGCGCACGGTGACGCGCTGGAGTGCGTACGGGCCCTGCCGCCGCCTGGCCAGCCCGTTGCCGACGGCCAGGGACTGGGTGAACCCGGCCCCGCGCACGGCGGCGCGCACCCGCCGGCTGGAGTAGCCGTACGGGTACGCGAACGACACGGGCACCGCCCCGAGTTCATCGGCGACGATCTCCCTGCAGCGCAGCAGCTCGAAGCCGAGCGCGTCGTCGTCGAGCTGGTCGAGCTGCGGATGTGTGTGGCTGTGCCCGCCGATCTCCGTCCCGGCGCCGGCCAGTGCGCGCACCTCGTCCCAGCCGAGCATCGTGTCGAGCCCGCCCCCGGTGTCGTACGCCCCGCGCAGCCAGCCCGTCGACACGAACAGCGTCGACGGGAAGCCGTGCTTGGCGAGGACGGGGAGCGCGTGGCGGTGCACGCCCTCGTAGCCGTCGTCGAAGGTGATGAGGACGGGCCGCTCGGGCAGCGCGCGCCCCGGGGAGCGCCAGACCGCGGCGAGTTCGGCGGTCGTCAGGGGAGTGAGGCCGAGGTCGGCGACCGCCGCGAGCTGTTCGGCGAACGCCTCGGGTGTCACCGACAGCTCGCGCGTCGCGTCGTTCGGCTCACGCGCCACCGAGTGGTACATGAGGATGGGCACGGGCGTGCTCACGACGGCCCGCCCCCCTCGTCGGCCGGGGCGTCCCCGATCTCCACGACCGAGAACGTCGCGCCCGTCCTGCGCGCCCGGAAACTGCCGAGCGCGTATCCGCCGGCGGTCGTGAGGACTCCGGCCACGATCGCCCCGGCCCGCGCCGCGCCCCCCGGCCGCGCCAGGACGAAGTCCCGTACCCCGCGCGCCACTCCGGCCGGCAGGACCCGCGTGGCGTAGCGCCGCTCGGACTCCAGGCCCTTGTCCGCGCCCACGCTCTGCGCGACCAGCGCCTTGGAGAGCCCTTCGGCGTACGCCCGGGTCCGGAAGTAGGCGAAGCGCTCGCGGCCCGCGGGGACCCGGTGGTGGATCACCGCGCGGTCGTCGATCAGGAGCACCGCGTCCGGCCTGGCGCGGGTGAGCCGGATGCACAGCTCCGTCTCCTCGCAGCCGAGCGGCCGCTTGTCGCCGTCGCGGCCGATGCCCGTCGCGAAGCCGCCCGCCGCGTCGAACGCGGACCGCCGGAACGAGGCGTTTCCCCCGAGCACGTTGCGCACCCGCACCTTTCCGCGCGGCAGCCCCTTGTACGTACAGCCGACGACCCAGTCGAACTCCTCGGGGAACCACGCGGGGCGGCGGCCCGAGGCCCAGACGGGCTCCGTACGCCCGCCCACCGCCATGACCTGGGGATCCTCGTACCCGGCGGCGAAGTGACGCAGCCAGTCCCGCTCCGCGACCGCGTCGTCGTCGAGGAACGCGATGATCCCGCCGCGCGAGACGGCGATGCCCGTGTTGCGTCCGGCCGACAGGCCGCGCGGGCCCGCGTTGGCGAGCACGCGCACGTCGGCTGACTTCTTGTCGTCCTTGAACTCCTTGCCGAGACGCTCCAGGAGAGCCGGATTGTGGTCGACCACCAGCAGCGTCTCGAGAGCCGGCAGCGACTGCGCCCGCACCGAGGACACCGCCGCGAGGATGTCCTCCCAGCGGTCCTCGGTGTAGACGCAGATCACGACGGACACGCCGCCGTGCGGGGCGTGAGCGCTCAAGACACCTCTCCCCGCCCCGTGTTGAGCAGGCCCGCCTGCGTCCGGCGGCGCTGCGCGCGCCGGGTAGAGCGCTCCTTGAGGATCACCTTGAGGACCCGCAGCCCGTCCCGCACCGCGCGCAGATTGCTCGCACCGTGGATCCGCAGGTACTCGTGGCTCGGGATCTCCTGGACCTTGAGGCCGGCCTTGACGACCCGGATGTTCATCAGGGTCTCGACCTCGAAGCCGGTGCAGTCGAGGTCGATCTGGTCCAGGCAGTGCCGCCAGAACGCGTTGTAGCCGTAGCAGAGGTCGGTGTAGCGGGCGCCGAACTTCTTGTTGACGACCGTGCACAGCGCCCAGTTGCCGAGCTTGCGGATCGGCGTCATGTCGTCGGTGCCGCCGCCGTTGGCGAAGCGGGAGCCCTTGGCGAAGTCGGCGCCCGAGACTAAGGCGGAGACGTAGGAGACGATCTCCTGGCCGTCCGCGGAACCGTCCGCGTCGACCATCACGATGATGTCCCCCGTGCACGCCGCGAAGCCGGTGATCAGCGCGTCGCCCTTGCCCTTGCCGCGCTGTGGGACGACGACCACGTCGGGCCACAGTTCGCGGGCGACTTCCACCGTGTTGTCGGTGGAATTCCCGTCGACGAGAACCACTTCGTGGATCCAGTCGGGAAGTGTCTTGAACACATACGGAAGATTTTCCGCCTCATTCATGGCGGGGATCACGACGCTCACCGGCGGCGCAATCGCGAGATGGGTCGAGATCGCCCTGTACTGGCCGGCTATGGCAGGGCGCACAAAAGAACTCATGAGTCTGGTCCCTCTCGTCCGGTGGACCGCCCGCCCCCGGGCGGTCCGATTGTTTATCCGGTTCGAAAGGGGGGTGCTCACTACGGCCATGACAAATACAGCTCTGTACAGGCCGGTTGAGCTGGCAAAATAGACCGATCGACTAAATCGGCCACGCGGCACGCGACTCGGCGGAAACTCGGTCACCGAGCACGGCACCCCCCTACCGCGCCCCGCGCCCGACCATCGCGATCTTGAGCCCTCCCCTAGATCGCTATTGCGTTGATGGTCCGATGCGGGTGGTTGTATGACGGTATTGATGATTGAGACTGTATGGCAAGACCTGTATCCAGGCCTCACCTTTCTATTGTTTTGACCTTTACCTGACTCTCGCCCTTAACTCCCCGAACGGATTTTCCCCATCCGTTTCAGGAGTTTGTCGGCCGGCTCGAAGAACTCGGGCCGGGACAGCACGGTGTTACGCAGCGCCCGGACCGGAGCGCGGCGCGCCCGGTGTCCGAGAGCGACCGGATGACGGCGCGTCACCCAACCCTCGTGCACGGTCAGTTCCCGTGTCTTGAGGGAGTCCTTGTATTCCTTCTGGCCGCGGCCGAGATCCAGATAGGCGATACCGTCGGCGGCGGCCGCCTCGGCCATGCGCAGATGCAGGATCAGCCCGGGCGAGAACTTCGCGAACGCCGGGTCGTAGGCCGGGAACCAGCAGGCGAGCACGCGCTCGGAGCGGAGCCCGAAGTGCGCGGCGACCGGCTTCCCGCCCGCGTACAGGACCGACAGGATCCCGGCGAACGGCTCCGAAGAGGTGTGGAAGAGCTGCTGCGCGAGGCGGTTGATCCAGGCGTGCGCGAAGCGGTCGCTGCGGCCGGTCCTGCGGTACTGGGCCGACTTCCACTCCATCAGCGTCGCCAGGACCTCCGGGTCGCGCTCGTCGTGCACGTAGCGCACCTCGCCGGCGTCCCGGCCCAGCTTGCGGTCCTTGGCCAGCGTCGTCCTGGTGAACTTCGGCGACCTCTCGCGCAGCAGGCGCAGATACGTCTCGTACCCCTGGTCCACGTCCATGACCGGGGAAGGGAAGCTGCCGGAGGCCTCCGCCTCGAACGGCTCCTGGCCTCCCGCCAGGTGGTCGAACTCCCATACCGAGAGCCCGCAGGCCCGCAGCAGGTCGTGGGCGTCCCACTCGAAGCCGGGTCTGTGCACGAGGCCCTGGCTGTCGGAGACGCCGAGGCCGACGGCTCTGCCGACGCCGGTGACGGATCTCTGGAACGGGAAGAACGCCGCGGGTTCGCCGTCCTCGCGCACGACGGCTATCCGCACGCCGCGCCGGCAGCGGCCCATCGCGAGGGTGAACTCGGGCGAGAGGAAAGGGTTCGCCAGCTCGGGCGAGCCGTGCAGATGCGCCTTCGACTGCATGGCGGTCCAGGCGGCCCGGTCGGCGGCGGTCAGCTCGCCGGGCCGGTGCAGGGTGATGTCCACGTCAGGAGTCCCGCCTTCCCGGTGCGCGGCCGAGGAGCCGCCGCGCGGGGACCATGGGTGCGAGGAGGCCGACGACGCTGATCACCGCGATCGTGACGACCCCGCCGGTCACCGACCAGCGGTGCGTGGCGAGCATCGCCTCGGCCACGAGCAGGTCGAGCGCGACCGCTCCCGCGGCGGCGCAGATCCAGCGGCCCCACGGATCGAGTCCGCGCAGCGCCGAACCGATCGCGGCGCCCGGCGCCGCGACCAGGAAGAAGAGCGTCAACGGGCCGCGCAACGGCGACGAGATGTCCGCGAGCGCCAGTACCGCGCCGACCCCTCCGACGGCGGCGGCGACCCCTGCTGCCAGGGGCGATACGTCCCTGCTGCGTCCCCACTGCGCAGGTGACGGTGCTCTGTCTGATGACGGTGGCTTGATGCCGATGGTCTGCATTGGCGACTTTGCCCCCCGAAGCGCCGGATGCCGGGCTTCAATGTCGCGCAGTCCCGGGGCCCCAGTCAAGATGCGGAGGGAGTGTGCAGATGTCATACGCACGTTCCCCGGAGACCTGGTGTGCCACGGGGGAACCCACGTTCACACGGGGGTAGTTGGGACCGGTTGGTCTACGGGCGTAGCTCAAGGGAGTTGAGGGTATGTCATAAGCCTGACATGTACCTGCAATCGAACAACGGACGAACTCTCGTGTGGCGTACGAGAAAAGGTTGACATGGACACTTCCCGTGAACTGTGGGGCGTGCTACCACAGTTGTGGCAGAGATCCTGCTTACGGAGGTTTTCATGAGACGTTTCCGAATTACGGCGTACGTGACCTCAATCCTCTTCGCGGCCGGCGTCGCCCTCACCGGGGCGAGCGCGGCCCAGGCAGCGGCCACGGGCTATGTGGCCCTCGGCGACTCGTATTCGTCCGGCGTGGGTGCCGGCAGCTACGACAGCTCCAGCGGCTCCTGCAAGCGCAGCACGAAGGCCTATCCCGCACTCTGGGCGGCCTCCCACTCACCCTCGAGCTTCAGCTTCACCGCCTGCTCCGGCGCCCGTACCGGTGATGTTCTCTCCGGACAGATGGGCCCGCTCAACTCCGGCACCGGCCTCGTCTCGCTGTCGATCGGCGGCAACGACGCGGGCTTCGCGGACGTCATGACCACCTGCGTCCTGCAGTCCGAGTCGACCTGTGTCGCCCGCGTCAACGAGGCCAAGGCGTACGTCCAGAACACGCTGCCCGGCCAGCTCGACTCGGTGTACTCCGCGATCACCGCGAGGGCACCGGCCGCCCATGTCGTCGTCCTCGGATACCCGCGCTTCTACCAGCTCAACGGCTCCTGCATCGCGGGCCTGACCGAGACCGAGCGCGCCGCGATCAACGGCGCGGCCGACCTGATCAACTCCACCACCGCCAAGCGGGCCGCCGACCACGGCTTCACGTTCGGCGACGTGACCTCGACCTTCACCGGTCACGAGATCTGCTCCGGCAGCGCCTGGCTGCACAGCGTCAACTGGCTCGACCCCAGCGTGTCCTACCACCCCACCGCGGCCGGCCAGTCCGGCGGCTACCTCCCCGTGTTCAGCGCGGCCGCCTAGTACCACCTGTACTTCTGCGTACGTCCGCGTACCTAGTACGACGGTGAAGGCGAGGGGGAGGTCCCGCCCGTAGGGGACTCCGTCTTGCACGTCACCGCGTACGCCACCGAGTTCGACGTGGCACGGACGGGGTCGCGCACCTCCACGCTGATTTGGTTGTGGAGCGTGGCCCCGTCCGTGTAGCCCGTCTCGACATGGTCGACCGACCTGGTCTTCGGGCCGCCGGACGCGAAGCTGAGCGTCTTCCACCCCGGGTCGCTCGACTCGCCGCTCTCCGTCACCCAGCGGTACTGGACTTCGACGGGCACGCGGCCCACCGTGAACGTCGCCCTGAAGGCCGGAGCCTCGCCTCCCGGCGGCGGACAGCTGCCGCTGTAACTCCCGCGCACCGCCGAGACGCTGACCCGCACGGATTGCTGCGGCGGCGTCGAGTGCTCTCCTCCGCCCCCCTTGCCGCTGCCGTCGTCCCCGCTCGGCGAGCCGCCACCGCCACCCTTCGAATCATCGTCCGAGGGGCTGCGCGACGCGCCGGAGGTACTCCCGCTGGAACTCCCGCCGCCCCCGCCGGAGTTGTCGCTCCCTTCACCCTGGTTCATCAGCGCGTAGGTGAGCCCACCGAGCGCCAGAAGCAGCGCCACGACACCGGCCAGCAGGACGGCGACGGAGCGACGAGGGCGCTCCGGATGCGTCGTGGCCGGATCCGGGGAGACCGTCGTGCCGTGCCCCGAGCCGAATCCGGCCGGAACCGGTGCCGGCGGCGTCCCCTGCCATGACGTCTGCGTCGGCGCCGACTCCGGGGACGCCGCGGCCGTGCCCGCGCGGGGCGTGCCGCCCGCGCCCACCTGCCGCAGATCGCGCTCGGCGTCGGCCGCCGACGTCCGCTCGGCCGGATCCTTGCGCAGCAGCCCCTCGATGACGGGGGCCAGCGGGCCCGCGCGGTGGGCGGGCGGCAGTTCCTCGTCCACGACCGCCCGCAGCGTGCTCAGCGGCGTCTCCTGCCGGAACGGCGACTGTCCCTCGACGGCCGCGTACAGCAGGACCCCGAGCGACCACAGATCGGACTCGGGTCCCGGCGTGCGCCCCAACGCCCGTTCCGGGGAGAGGAATTCGGGAGAGCCGATCACCTCGCCCGTCATCGTGATCGCCGACGTGCCCTCGACCATGGCGATGCCGAAGTCCGTCAGGACGATGCGCCCGTCGTTCGCGATCAGTACGTTGCCCGGCTTCACGTCCCGGTGCAGAACGCCCGCCTCGTGCGCGGCACGCAGCGCGGCGACCACCTCGGCCCCGATGTGCGCGGCGCGCCGCGGGGGCAGCGGGCCCTCGGCGTCCAGGAGGTCGAAGAGGGAGAGCCCGCGCACCAGTTCCATCACGATCCAGGGGCGGCCGTCCTCCGTCGCCACGTCGTAGACGGTGACCACGTTCCGGTGCGAGATGCGGGCCGCGGCCCAGGCCTCCCGCTCCAGGCGCGCGTACATCCGGTCGACCTCGCCCACCGGGAGCCCGGCCGGGGCGCGTACCTCCTTGACGGCGACCTCGCGGCCGAGGACCTCGTCGCGGGCGCGCCAGACGGTGCCCATGCCGCCCTCGCCCAGGGGGCTCAGCAGCCGGTACCGCCCCGCGATCACACGCGCTTCTCCGGCCCCTCGACTGCCCGGATTCTCGCTCACGGGCGACCCCCATCCGTAGCGGTGCGATTCTCCACAAAGCTAGCCCAGTGTCCGTGAGATCGCCCACGTTCCGGACGCGCCCCTTCATGCCCGCCATGTCCAACTCGCCCTGGAATCAGTTGGATTCGGTGAGTAATCGTCAACCTCCTTATAGGGGAGGTGAATCCTGCGACCGGGATACACGAGTGTCACCGCGGGGCGATAGGGTTAACCTGCCCGGGCCGGGTGCCCTCGTACGGGTGGGGAGTGACATGGAACAGATAACAGTGCGCAGCAGGCCACGTGTGCCTGCGATCACCTGCGGGAGCAGCGCGACCAGCACGCGTCTCGACCGCCATCTCTCGGTGCTGGGCGGTCCCGCCGTCCCGCAGCGCGAAGCGGCCGAGGCGACGTCGCTGATGCGTGAGCTCACCTCGCGTGACGTCGCGCACGAGCGCAGCAGCAGGGGCGCGCGAGTGAGCCGGGTCTCGCTCTTCGCACCACTGCGGCGACTGCGCCGCTCGCTGTTCGGCGGCCGCCGCTGACAGGCGGTCATCACCGGCACAGCCCGGTCCCGCGCTCAGGCGACCATGCCGTACCGGCACGGCGCCGCGATCTCCGCGACCGTCATCCCCACGGCATGCGGCGTCGCCCAGGCCTGCTCGCCTGGCGCGGGACAGATATCTCCTGTCACCCCAGCACCGCTCGCCCCATCGGGCCGCCCGGCACTGAAACGGCGCTGAAACGGCGCCGACGCGCGTCGACACGGCATGTGAGCCGCACCCTCCCCCTCCCGGTGCGCCATGCCTCTCCGTCGGCCTTGGGCCGCCGTGCCTCTCCTTCCTCTCACGCGTGCCCTCCGCGCGGTCGGTTTCCCGCCGTTCCGGGGCCTGTTGACGGCCCCCGCGGACGTCGCCGCACGCAGTTGCCCATGTCCGGTGCGTAACAGGTTTGTCATGCACGGATGTTGACGGGGCAATGTTCCGGGGCCAATGTTGCGCCTGATCCTGATCGTTTGGCCTGTACACGGAAACCTCACCCCCGGAGGTACGCGCGTGTGTGACCTGCACGACCAGCATGAGCACGAGCATGAGCACGGGACGGCCCAGACCGCCGCCGGCCCGCAGCTCAGCAGGCGCCGCATCATGCAACTGCTCGGCGCGGCCGGAGTGACCGCCGCCATGACCGCCGAGGCCGACCCGGCGATGGCCGCGGCGGCCGACTCCATCGTCGAGGAGGCCGGTGCGTACAAGGCGCCCGAGGGCCTCGCCGAGGACAGCCCCGCCAAGTCCTCCGCCCTCGGCTGGATCACCTCCAACTCCTCCCGCATCACGGGCCTGAACGAGGAGATCTGGGAGCACGCGGAGCTTTCGCTGCGCGAGTGGAACTCCTCGGTCGCCGAGGCCGGATTCCTCGAAAAGGCGGGATTCGACGTCAAGTTCGGCACGGCCGGCTTCCCGACGGCGTTCACGGCGACGTTCTCGTACGGCAGCGGCGGCCCGGTCCTCGGCTTCAGCGGCGAGTACGACGCGCTGCCCGGGCTCTCCCAGAACAAGGGCGTCGGCCATCACGATCCGCGCGAGTACATCCACGACCCCTTCTCCCCGAGCTACGGGCCCGGCCACGGCTGTGGGCACAGTGCGCTCGGTACCGCGGCGGCGGCAGCCGCGGCCGCGGTCGCGCAGGCCGCGACGAAGCACAAGCTGCCGGTCACGGTGAAGTTCTTCGGCTCGACGGCCGAGGAGGCGCTGATCGGCAAGACGTACGCGGTCAGCAGGGGTGTGTACGACGGGCTCGACGCGTTCCTCGACTGGCACCCCTCCACCGCCAACGCCACCGGCTGGGGCACCAGCAACGCCATGACCGCGGTCACCTTCACGTTCCTCGGCGTCGCGGGCCACGGCGGCACCCCGCTCGGCAACAAGTCGGCGCTGGACGCCGCCGTGATGATGGCGACGATGTCGGAGTTCCTGCGCGAGGAGAACATGGCTCCGGCCGCGCGCCTGCACTGGGTCATCAACAACGGCGGCGACATCCCGAACGTGACCCCGGAGATCGCCGAGATCTCCTACTACGTGCGCGAGGGCAGCACGGCCCGTGTCCAGGTGCTGCTGGACAAGGTGATCGCGATCTCCGAGGCCGCGGCCAAGGCCTCGCAGACGAAGGTGCAGCACCGCATCACCTCCGCCTGCTGGAACCAGCTGCCCAACAAGGCGGCCGCGGAACTGCTGTACGACAACATGCGGCAGATCGGCCCGCCCGCGTTCACCGCCGAGGCGCACCAGCTGGCGAAGGACCTGCAGAAGTCCCTGGGGCTCGCGGAGGTCGGCATGCACGACAAGGTCGCCGAACTGACCCCGCCCAACCCCGTCTTCCTGGGCGGCGGTTCGACGGACGTCGCCGACATCAGCTGGAACGTGCCGACCGTGTCGATGGGCGCCGCGCTCGCCCCGATCGGCGGCAAGTTCCACACCTGGTCCACCGCGGCGTGCGCCGCCGCGGCGCCCGGTCAGGCCGCGGTGATCGCCGCCGCGAAGTACCTGGCGGCGACGGCGGTCGACCTGATCACGCAGCCCGAGCGGCTCAAGGCCCTCAAGGACGAGTTCAAGGAGCGCACCAAGGGCGTCGAGTGGAAGACGGCCCTGCCGGACGGCTATGAGCCGCCGATGTACGAGCCGCCGGCCTGGTTCCTGAAGAAGACCGGGCAGAAGTGGCCGCCGAACAACATCACCTGGCCGCCCCAGCGGGTCGTCTCGAGCGAGAAGTTCTCCTCGCTCGGACCCGAGCTGGCCCCGCAGAAGTAGACCTGCCCGCAGTTCGCTCAGCGTCCGCCGGTGGTGTACCGGCGGACGGCGAGCGGCACGCACACCGCGAGCAGCACCGCGCACCAGGCGAGTGAGCCGGCCACCGGGTGCGCCACCGGCCACGAGGAGCCGCCGGGCACGGGGGCGTTGCCGAACAGGTCGCGTACGGCCGTGGCGACCGCGCTGATCGGGTTCCACTCGGCGAGCATCCGCACCCAGCCGGGGAAGCCCGCCGTCGGGATGTACGCGTTCGACAGCAGCGGAAGCATGAACGTCGCGCCGCCGAGCTGGCCCGCCGCCTCCTCGCTGCGCGACAGGAGCCCGAGCAGGATGCCGGCCCACGTCGTGGCGAAGCGGAACAGCAGCAACAGGCCGAAGGCGCCCGCCGCTTCGAGTGTGCCGCCCTCGATCCGCCAGCCCATCGCGAGGCCCACGAGGAGCAGGGGCACGAGACCGGCCGCCGTCGTCACGACATCGGCCGCCGCCTGCCCGAGGGGGACGGCCGCGCGGGTCATCGGCAGTGTGCGGAAGCGGTCCATGACGCCCCGGTGCGAGTCCTGGGCCGCCGTGAACATCCCCGTCATGATCCCGTTCGCCGCGGTCGCGACGAGCATGCCCGGCACCAGGAAGGCGCGGTAGTCCGCGCCGGGCATCGCCAGGGCGCTGCCGAAGACGTATCCGAAGAAGAGCAGGAAGACGATCGGCATCGTCTGCGTCATCACGAGGATCGCCGGCGCGTGCCGGATCCGCTGGAGGTGCCGGCCGAGCATCGCCGTGCCGTCGTACAGGAGCGCGGTGGTCATCAGGTCTCCTCCGGGAGGGAGTCGGGGCCGGTGAGCGGTGCGGTCATGCGACGAGTTCCCGGCCGCCGGTGAGGCGCAGGAACGCCTCGTCCAGGGTCGGCGGGCGCAGGGTCGCATCCACGACCGGGACGCCGGACGCGTCCAGTTCGCGGACGATGCGGGGGAGGGTGAGGGTCCGGTCGAGGGTGACGACGCCGACCGCTCTGCGGTCCGGGTCGAGGGTCGGCTCGGCGCCGGTGAGCTGGTCGAGGACGACGGCCGCGGCGTGCAGGGCCGCGTCCTCGGCGACCACCACTTCCGCGTAACGGCCGGTCTGCGCCTTGAGTTCGGCGGGGGTGCCCCGGTGGGCGGCGCGGCCCCCGTCGATCAGGACCACGGAGTCGGCGAGCTGGTCGGCCTCCTCCAGGTACTGCGTGGTGAGCAGGACGGTCGTGCCCTGGCCGGTCAGCTCGCGGACCGCTTCCCAGATGCCGTTCCGGCTGTGCGGGTCGAGGCCGGTCGTCGGCTCGTCGAGGAAGAGCACGGCGGGCCGGGTGAGCAGGCTCGCCGCGAGGTCGAGGCGGCGCCGCATGCCGCCGGAGTACGTACGGGCCGTGCGGCCGGCCGCCGCGGTGAGGCCGAAGCGGTCGAGCAGTTCGTCGGCGCGGGTGTGCGGCAGCCGCAGGAGACGGGCGAACAGGCGCAGGTTCTCGCGCCCGGTGAGGTCGCCGTCGACCGACGCGTACTGCCCGGTGACGCCGATCCGGCGGCGTACGGCCGCGGACTCGGTCAGGACGTCGTGGCCCGCGACCCGCGCGGACCCCGCGTCGGGCCGCAGCAGGGTGGTGAGCACCCGTACGGCCGTCGTCTTGCCCGCGCCGTTGGGCCCGAGCAGCCCGCAGACCGTGCCCTCCTCGACGGCGAGATCGAGGCCCCGCAGGGCGTGGACCACCTGGTCCCCTGAGCCGTAACGCTTCTCCAGACCTTCACTAAGTACAGCGTACGTAGAAGTCATGGAGCCACCGTAGCGCACTACGTACGGTGTACGTAACTACGATGGTGGACGAGGTGATGACCGATGACGGGCCGAGCGGCCGAACCCGAGGTGATCTGGGCGCGCCCCGAGCGCGCGGGACGTGGCCCGAAACCCGCCTACGGAAGGGGTGACATCGCGGCCGCCGCCGTGCGCGTCGCGGACGCGGACGGGATCGACGCCGTGTCGATGCGGCGGGTCGCGGGCGAGCTGGGCCTCGGGACGATGTCGCTCTACAACTACGTGCCGAGGAAGGACGACCTGTACGAGCTGATGGTCGACGCGGTGAGCGCCGAGTACGACCTGACCGAGCCGACCGGCGACTGGCGCGCCGACCTGCTCGCCCTCGCCCGGCAGGCCCGCGCCCTGATGATCCGGCACCCGTGGATGCCCCGGCTCATGTCACCCGTGTACGGCTTCAGCCCGAACGCGCTGCGGTACCTGGAGTACTGCATGGCCTGTCTCGAACCGGTCGACCTGCCGGCCGGGACGAAGATGGAACTCGTCGCGTCCCTCACCGGCGTCGTGACCTTCTACGTCGCCAACGAGATCGCCTCCGCCGAGCGGACCCGTTCGCTGCCCTGGTCCGAGGAGCAGGAGTACGCCGCGCGGACCGCCTACCTGGTGAGCCGGATCTCGACCGGCGAGTATCCGCACCTGGCCGCCGCGTTCGCCCAGAGCGCCGGGCCCGTCGACATGGAGGAGGCCTTCGAGCGGGCCCTCGGGCGCACGCTCGACGGGTTCGTTTCCTCCTGAACGCGAGGGAAGCGCCGAGTCTCAGAGGAGCGCGAACTGGCCGCCCGGGCCCTCCTCGTGATGGTCGAGGACCGAGGCCGGCCTGCGCGTGGCCGGCGCCGGGGGCAGGACGCGAGCCTTGTGCAGATCCGCCGCGGTGATGAACGCGGTGGAGTCCGCCGTCAACTCCTCTTGCTGCGCGCGCAGTTCGGTGAGCAGCGCCAGGACCGTGACGATCTCCAGGAGCTCCGACGTCCACGGCTGCGGCCAGGCGCCGGGGCGGATCCCGGCCAGCGTCCCCGGCTCGGGGGCCGTGGTCCTGCGGGCGAACCACTGCTCGATCACCCGTACCCCGCTCACCTCGAAGTCCCAGGCCTCGGCGGGCACCGGGGAGATGCGGCCGTCGCCGATGAGCAGGGCCTGCTCCTCGCGGTCGTAGAGCAGCTCGGCGAATGGGGTCTCCCCTGCTCGAACGGAGTTGAGAGCTTGGGGATGGTCGGGGAGCCGGGCGCGCACGTACGGGCGGCGGCCGCCGGGAAGTCTGGGCCGGTCGCCGTCGGCGCCGCGGCGCAGCAGCCACAGGATCCGCTCGCCGAGGGCCGTGCCGAAGGCCCAGAGTCCGGCGTCGTCCGGGAGCGGGACCCGCGGCCCCTGCGGGGAGGGCCGCGCCGCGGCGAGGGTCCAGGCGAGCAGGTCACGCGCCCCGACCTCGTGCCCGAAGCGGCCGGACAGCTCCGTGAGCAGACCGGGCGTGACATTCGGTTCGAGGCCCCCAGGGCGCCGGTACAGCGGGCGGATACGGCCGGGGCGTCCTGCGGGGGAGCGGCCCTCGGGCAGGATCGCGCAGGCGAGCACCGCCGGTCCGCCCGCCCCGGGCACGAACCCCTGCTCGACGACGAACAGCTGGCTCTCGTCGGCCACCCGCCACAGCTCCGGGCGGGCCGCGTCGATCAGCCGGTGGTCCGGTATCAGCCACTGCTCGTCGAAGGGGGCGTGCAGCACCCGGACGGGTTCGGGGCAGGGGCCGTCGGCGTGGGTCAGGTCGTCCGTCGCGGTGCGCCGGCCGGGGAGCTGGGCGAGGGCCGTGCGCAGGGTGCGCGCCCGGCTCGGTTCGAGCAGTCTCTCGCGCTCCGCCTCCCCGGCCTTCACGAACGCGGACCAACGGGCCTTCAGGGAAGCGGGGTCCGGGGCCAGCGGCCAGGCGCGGCCGAGGCGCAGGGGCGCGACGGACCACGGCATCAGGTCCGCGAGCAGCGGCGCGTCAACAAGGCTTTCGGGGCTGTCGGGCGTCACGTTCGGCATCGTACGACGCGGTCAGTGCGCGTCGAGGGTGACCGTGAACGAGAACCGGTCGCCGCGGTAGTGGATGACGGCGACGTCCAGCGGCCGGCCGTCCTCGTCGTAGGTGATGCCCGTGTAGTGCAGGATCGGGCTGAGCAGCGGGACTTGGAGGAGCCGGGCCGTCTCCGGGTCCGCGAGCCGGGCCTCGACGGTGTCGGTGATCCGGCTGATGCGCACGCCGACGACGTCGCGCAGGACCTTCGTCATCGGCCAGCGCACCAGGTCGGCCAGGTCGACGCGGCCGGCGAGGTCGGCCCTGATGTAGTTGCGTGCGTGGTTCGTCGGCTCGCCGGTCTTCTCGTCGCAGCGCAGCCGGTGGTACGTCGCCACGGTCTCGGCCCCCGGGAAGTGCTCGGCGAGCGCGCCGGGCACCGGCACCGTGCCGTGGTCGAGCAGTTCGGTCGTCATGCCGGACTGCTGGGCCACGATGGCGTCGACCGAACCGAGGAGGCGCACCGGCGCCCCCCGCAGTGCGGCCGGTTCGATGAAGGTGCCGCGCCTGCGGTGCCGGGTGATGAGCCCCTCGTCCTCCAGCTCCTTGAGCGCCTGCCGCATGGTCAGGACGCTCACCCCGTAGTGCCCCGCGAGCTGTTCCTCGGTGGGCAGGCGCAGCGGGTCGTCGGGGGAGCGCCCGAGTATGGAGGCGCGCAGGGACTGCGACACCTGATACCAGAGCGGCAGCTTGCGGTTCAGGACGATCGAGTCCGGGGCGAAAGAGGTCACGGGGCTATCCGTATCGGTCGGGCGCGTTCAGTGCAACGGGCTCAGGGCGACGGCCTGAAGTGCCGTTCGAGGCCGCTCCACACGTCGTCGTAGCCGCGCTGGAGGTGATCGGCCTGCGCCGCCTGGGCGGTCGCGGTCACCGGCCACCTGGTCTCGAACATGAAGGCGAGCCCGTCGTCGACCTTCTGCGGCCTGAGCTCGGCCGCCGACGCCTTGTCGAAGGTCTCACGGTCCGGGCCGTGGGCCGACATCATGTTGTGCAGCGAACCACCGCCCGGCACAAAGCCCCCCTTGCCGGCCGCCTTGGCGTCGTAGGCGCCCTCGATCAGGCCCATGTACTCGCTCATCACGTTCCGGTGGAAGTACGGCGGCCGGAACGTGTCCTCGCCGACCAGCCAGCGCGGCGCGAACACCACGAAGTCCACACCCGCGAGCCCCGGGGTGTCGCTCGGCGAGGTGAGGACCGTGAAGATCGAAGGATCCGGGTGGTCGTAGCTGATCGACCCGATGACATTGAAACGGCGCAGGTCATAGACGTACGGAACATGGTTGCCGTGCCAGGCGACGACATCGAGCGGCGAGTGGCCGTACGTGGCGCGCCAGAGGTTTCCGCAGAACTTGTTCACCACCTCCACCGGCCCTTCGGTGTCCTCGTACGCGGCGACGGGGACCATGAAGTCCCGGGCGTTCGCCAGGCCGTTGGCGCCGATCGGGCCCAGGTCGGGCAGCCGGAAGGGGGAGCCGTAGTTCTCGCAGACGTAGCCGCGGGCATCGCCGTCGAGGAGTTCGACGCGGAAACGGACCCCGCGCGGGATCAGCGCGACATGGCCGGGGTCCACGTGCAGCAGGCCGAACTCGGTGCGCAGCAGCAGCCCGCCGCGCTCCGGGACGATCAGGAGCTCGCCGTCCGCGTCGCTGAACACCCGGTCCGTCATGGAGGAGTTGGCGTGGTAGAGGTGCACGGCCATACCGGTGCGCTGGGCCGCGTCGCCGTTCCCGCCGAGCGTCCACAGACCCGCCAGGAAGTCCGTGCCGGGGGCCGGCTCGGGCAGCGGGTTCCAGCGCAGCCGGTTCGGGTCGGGGACGGACTCGGTGAACGGGGCGGAGCGCAGCGCGCCGTTGTCCGCCCGTACGAACGCCGGGTGCGCGGCCGACGGACGGATCCGGTACAGCCACGAACGCCGGTTGTGCGCCCTCGGCTCGGTGAACGCGGCGCCGCTCAACTGCTCCGCGTACAGACCGAGCGGGGCGCGCTGCGGCGAGTTGCGTCCGTGGGGCAGAGCGCCGGGCACCGCCTCCGAGCTGTGCTCGTTGCCGAAGCCCGAGAGGTAGGCAAGCCCCTCGGCGGTCTTCCTCGCGTCACGCATGTCGCTCCCTCGTCCATGATTCCTATGCTCAACCGTAGGATTCCCTTTTTCCTTGCGCAAGAGCTCTCCGCGAAGCTGAACAGTCCTCTACTCTCCGGGGCATGCCGTGGACGACGCCGGGACTGCCGTGGACGGGGGCGGCCCTGTACGCCGCCGCGCACCGCGGGGCGCTCGTGAGCGCCGGAACCGGGGGCGGGTGACAGCCGTGGACCCCGTACCCCACACCGCCTCCATGCGCCGCGCCCCCGTCCAGCAGCGCAGCGCCGAACGCCTCAGCCGCATACTCGACTCCTGCGCGCAGCTGCTCGACGAAGGCGGCTACGACGAGCTCAGCACCCGGGCCGTGGCCGGTCGCGCCGGAGTGCCCATCGGCTCCGTCTACCGCTTCTTCGGCAACAAACGCGCCCTCGTCGACGCCCTCGCCGAACGCAACCTGGAGCGCTACGCCGAGCGGATCGCCCGGCGCCTCGCCGGGATCTCCGCGGGCGACTGGCGCGCCGCGATGGACGCCGTCCTCGACGAGTACCTCGCCATGAAGCGCACCGCCCCCGGCTTCTCCCTCGTCGACTTCGGCAACCAGATCCCCGTCGGCGCCGACGCCGGGCCCAACCACCGCCTCACGGACCGCCTCACCGACCTGCTCGCCGTTCACCTCGACCGCACGCCCGACGACACCCTGCGGCGCACGTTCCTCGTCGCCGTGGAATCGGCGGACGCCCTGGTCCGCCTCGCGTTCCGGCTCGACCCGGCAGGCGACGAGAAAGTCATCGCGGAGACGCGGGAGCTTCTGCGGGCTTATCTGGCGCGGGTGCTGGACTGATCCGGGGGCCGGCCCCGCCGGCGGCGGGTACCGGGAGCACCGAAATCGTCCCCGCCGACACCCTCGATCGCCGACCAACCCTGTGACCTGGAGTTTTGCGCTTATTGCTCGCACGTCAACATCTTGTTAACGCTGATGTGCGCGCCCTAACGTCTCGCTGACTGCAAGGCCCCGGTGGAAGTTCAAGGGCGAACGTTAGGTATCCACATGTTGACCATCCTCGGCTTCGGCATGATTGCCACCTTCCTGGTGCTGATCATGATGAAGAAGGTGTCGCCGATCGCGGCGCTCGTGCTCATTCCGGCTCTCTTCTGCGTCTTCGTGGGCAAGGGGGCCAAGCTCGGCGACTACGTCGTCACGGGCATCGGTGACCTCGCGCCCACAGCGGCGATGCTGATGTTCGCCATCGTCTACTTCGGTCTGATGATCGACGTCGGTCTCTTCGACCCGATCGTGCGCGGCATCCTGAAGTTCGCGAAGGCAGACCCGGTCCGCATCGTCGTCGGCACCGCCGTGCTCGCGGCGATCGTCTCCCTCGACGGCGACGGCTCCACCACCTTCATGATCACCGTCTCGGCGATGTACCCGCTGTACAAGCGCCTCAAGATGAGCCTGATCGTGATGACCGGTGTCGCCGCGACCGCGAACGGCGTCATGAACACGCTGCCCTGGGGCGGCCCCACCGCCCGCGCCGCGACCGCGCTGAAGCTCGACGCCAGCGACATCTTCGTGCCGATGATCCCGGCGCTCGCCGTCGGCCTGCTCTTCGTCTTCGCCCTCGCCTATGTCCTGGGCCGCCGCGAGCGCAAGCGCCTCGGCTACCTCTCCCTCGACGAGGTCACCGAGACCGTCACCGAGACGTCCGACGAGAAGGTGCTCGTGGGCGCCGGCGCCTCCGGCGGTACGGGTTCCGGCTCCGGTTCCGGCAAGAAGGCCTCCGGCGGCTCCGGTTCCGGCTCCGACGCGCCCTCGTACGAGAACGAGGACGGCGAGACCTTCGCGGCCCTCGACCCGAACCGCGCCACCCTGCGCCCCAAGCTCTACTGGTTCAACGCGCTCATGACGGTCACGCTGCTCACCGCGATGATCATGGAGTGGCTGCCGATCCCGGTCCTGTTCATCCTGGGCGCCGCGCTCGCCCTCACGGTGAACTTCCCGCACATGCCCGACCAGAGGGCCCGCATCGCCGCCCACGCCGAGAACGTCCTGAACGTCTCCGGCATGGTCTTCGCCGCCGCCGTCTTCACCGGCGTCCTCCAGGGCACCGGCATGGTCGACCACATGGCCAAGTGGGTCGTCGGCGGAATCCCCGACTGGATGGGCCCGCACATGGCGCTCGTCACCGGCGTCCTGTCCATCCCGTTCACGTACTTCATGTCGAACGACGGCTTCTACTTCGGCATCCTGCCCGTCCTCGCCGAGGCCGGTAACGCGCACGGCGTCTCCACCCTCGAGATCGCCCGAGCCTCCCTCATCGGCCAGCCGCTGCACATGTCGAGCCCGCTCGTCCCCGCCGTCTTCGTCCTCGTCGGCATGGCCAAGGTCGAGTTCGGCGACCACACGAAATTCACGGTCAAATGGGCCGCGCTCACCGCGCTAGTGATCCTCGGCGCCGGATTCCTCTTCGGGATCCTCTGACCCCGATGAGTCTCACTGCAGAGCCCGGCAGGAGAAGCTGGCTGCTCCGCCTCGTCATCGCCTTCAGCTTCGCGCAGGGGGCGGTGTCGATGGCGCGGCCCGCCGTCTCCTACCGGGCTCTCGCGCTCGGCGCGGACGAGCGTGCGATCGGTGTGATCGCGGGCGTGTACGCGCTCCTCCCCCTGTTCGCGGCCGTACCGCTCGGCCGGCGCACCGACCACGGCCGGTGTGCGCCGCTGCTGCCCGTCGGCGTCGTCCTCATCGCCGGCGGCTGCGCGCTCAGCGGCACGGCCGACTCCCTTGCCGCGATGGCCGCGTGGAGCGGAGTGATGGGCCTCGGCCACCTGTCGTTCGTGATCGGCGCGCAGTCGATCGTCGCCCGGCAGTCGGCTCCGGCCGAACAGGACCGCAACTTCGGTCACTTCACGATCGGCGCCTCCCTCGGTCAGCTCATCGGGCCGATCGCCGCGGGCGCGCTCATCGGCGGGCCCGACCTGGGGGCGACGAGTGCGCTCGCGCTGCTCGTCGCGGCCGCCGTCGCCGCGGCCTCCTTCACCTCGCTGTGGCGCATCGAGCACCCCCGTACGACGACGGGTGCGGCCGCACCTGCCGGGCCGCGCGTGCCGGTCGGCCGGATCCTGCGTACCCGGGGTGTGCCCGGCGGCATCTTCATCTCCCTCGCGGTCCTGTCCGCGACGGACATCCTCACGGCGTATCTGCCGGTCGTCGGCGAGCACCGGGGGATCGCGCCCTCCGTCGTCGGTCTGCTGCTGAGCCTGCGGGCGGCCGCCACGATCGCCTGCCGGCTTGTCATGACGCCGATGCTGCGGCGCCTCGGCCGTGCGGCGCTCCTCGCGACCACCTGTCTGGTCGGCGGGGTGATGTGTGCGGGGATGGCGCTGCCTGTGCCGGTGTGGGCGCTCGCCCTGATGCTTGCCGTGCTCGGGTTCTGCCTGGGCGTCGGGCAGCCGCTGTCGATGACCACGGTCGTCCAGGCCGCGCCTGATGAGGCCCGGTCGACGGCGCTCGCGCTGCGGCTCACCGGCAACCGGCTGGGGCAGGTCGCGGCGCCGGCCGCCGCCGGGCTCGTGGCGGGGGTTGCTGGTGTCGCGGCGCCGTTCTTGATGCTGGGCGTACTTCTTGTGGGGGCGGCGGGGGTTGGGATGCGGAGCGGGGGTGGGGGGTCCTCCGGGCGGGGGCTCTTCCCCAAGCCCGCCCCTTCCCGAACCGGGACTCCGCCCCGGATTCAGCTCCTCAAACGCCGGAGGGGCTGAATGGGCGGGGCGTCGGAGGGCTGAAGGCGGGGCTGGTTGGTGGGGGTTGGTACGGCCCGGACCGGCCGTCTGCTGAACCTGGGCTCGGCCCCGGGCCCGCTCCTCAAGCGCCGGAGGGGCTGAATGGTTGCGGAGCCGGAAGGGCTGGACAGCGGGCGCCGCAGGGGCTGAAAGGGCCTAGCTCAGCGCGGCCTTGGCCCGGCCGAATATGGCCCTGGCCTCCGCCTCCGCCAGGCGTTCGCCTGCCTGTTGGGCGCGGGTCGCTTCGGCCTCGGCGAGCGTTGCCGCCTGGGCGGGGCGGCCCGCCTCCAGGTGGGCCCAGGCCGGGAGGTGGCCCGCGTCCGTCGTGCCCGCCAGCAGGGTCAGCGCCTCCTCGGGACGGCCCCGGCGCACACCCAACTCGGCCCGGGCCAGCCGTACTTCCTGCTGGGCCTGCCGGTCGCCCTGCGCGTCGGCGGTCCGGCCCGCGCGGTCCAGGAGGGCGGCGCAGGACTCCGCGTCACCCGACCTCATCCGTACCCGTGCGAGCGCGGCCAGCGCATACGGCGCGCACCAGCCCGTGTGCGGCTCCGACTCGCGTACCGCGTCCTGCGCGAGGTCGTGCGCCGCGTCGTACTCCTCCAGGAGCAGATGGAGTTCGGCGAGATTGGCCCGCTCGAAGGCCGCCGCCGTCGGGTCGCCGGAGCGCTCGGCCAGCGCGAGGGCACGCTCGCCCGTCGTCACGGCCTCCCGCAGTCGCCCCGACCGGCGCGCGTGCTCCCGCAGGACGGACAGGACCGAGCCGAGCAACTGCGGATCCCCGTACGCCTCCGCGTGCGGCAGCGCACGGTCCGCGACGGGCCTGGCCTGCGCGAAGCGCCCGGCGAGGGCCAGCGACGTGGCCTGTGTGGCGAGCGAGCGCGCGAGCAGGCCGCGCTGCTCGGGACCCGTCACGCGCAGCGCCGCCGCGTGCGCCGCTTCTCCCGCGGTGACGGCCTCCGGGTAGCGCCCGGTGACGAAGTACAGGATCGAGCGGGCGAGATGGTGCGCGGTGGCCGCCTCGGGCGCCGTTCCCGCGGCGGGCGGCGCCGCGTCGAGGAGGGCGAGCCCCTCCTCCGTGGAGCGGGTCTTCGCGAGGACCTCGGCGAGCCGGGCCGAGGCCAGGACGCGCCCGTCCGCGTCGCCGCGGCGCGTCAGGTCGTCGAGAGCCTCGCGCAGCACCCGCGCCGCGTCCTCGTACCGCGCCATGCGGCGCAGCACGGCCGCCCGGTCGATCCTGGCCCGCGCCGACTCGGCGGCGAACGCGTCGAGACGGTCGGTGAGCTGGGCGTAGTAATGGTCCGCGGTGTCGTTCGCGCACAGGGCGGCGGCCCGCTCGGCGGCCTGCCGGAGATAGCCGGTGGCGCGCGGGTCGTCGGCGCGGGTCAGATGCGCGGCGAGCGTGTCCACGGCATCGGGCCTGCGCCGCAGCACGGCCTCCGCGTACGCCGAGTGGAGGAGGCGGCGGCGGGCGGCCGAGAGGCGCTCGTAGCAGGTGAGGCGTACGAGGGGATGGCGGAAGGTGAGACCGGACACGGTGCGCCCGTCGGCGACGACGTCCCGTTCGGCGAGGACCGAGGCCGCGACGGCCGCGTCGGCGCCGGACGTCGCCTCGGCCACGGAGAGCAGCGGGTGCAGCCCCGCGCTCGCGACGTCGAGCACCTCGGCGAGCGCGGCGTCCCCGCCGGCCACCGCCACGGCCTCCACGACGCGTCGGGCGGCGGGCCCGAGCCCGGCGAGCCGTGCGGCCACCAACTGCTGTACTCCCGAAGGTGTTCGAGGCTCCGCGTCGCTCCCGTCCGTGCCGAGGCCCCGGCGTCCGTCACCGAAGGCCCGCGCCAGTTCGAGGGCGAACAGCGGGTTGCCGAGCGACAGGTCCCACACCCTTCCGGGCACGTCGGCGCCGGCCGGCAGGCCCAGCGCGTCGGCGGCGAGCGTCAGGCAGTCGTCGCGGCCCAGGCGGCCCAGGTCCACGTGGCGCGCGAGCCGTTGGCGTACGAGTGAGTCGAGACCCGCGCGGCGCGGATCGTTCTCGGTCAGCTCTTCCGCGCGGTACGTCACCACGAAGCGCAGGGGGCCGCGGGCCGTCCTGGCCCGCCGTGCCAGATGCCCGAGGAGCTGGAACGAGCCCGTGTCGGCCGCGTGCAGATCGTCGAGGACGACCAGCACGGGCGCCGTTCCCGCGAGGTCGCCGAGCAGCCCGGCCGCCGCGCGGAACAGCCGCTCCCGCTCCTCCTCGGGACTGCGTTCCGCGCCGCCGCCGGCCTGGCCGAGCGACGGGAGCAGCGAGGCCAGTTCGGGGTACTCGGCGCCGGCGCGGGCCCGTTCGGCGGGCGGCCGGTCCGCGAGCCATCCGTCGAGCGCCTCGACGAAAGCCCCGAACGGCGTGTGCCCCTCCGCGTCGTGCCCCGCGCCCCACAGCACCGCCGCGCCCTCGCCCGCGGCCCGCCGCGCGGCCTCGGTCACCAGGCGCGTCTTGCCGAGTCCCGCCTCGCCGCCGACGAGTTGGACGGGTGGCGCGTCGGGCGAGAGGAGCAGGCCGAGCGCCGCCTCGCGCCCGCGCAGGGGCGTGGGTGCCGGGCCGCGAAGGGCGGCCGGCGGGGCGAAGCCGCCCGCGGGCCGGGCCGCCGGGGCCGCGGAGCTGCCGCTGTCGAGGGCGAGCAGATGGAGCCGCTCGGTCTCGGGCCCCGGCCGCACGCCGAGTTCGGCGTCCAGGGACTCCCGGCAGGCGTGGAACTGGCGGACGGCCTGGCGGCGCAGGCCCTGGCGCAGATAGGCGCCGATCAGGATCTGATGGGCGCGCTCGTCGGCGGGGTTCTCGTCCAGGGCCCGCCGGGCGACCGCGGCCGCCTCCTCCGGGGCACCCTCGTCGAGGAGCGCATCGGCGAGGGCGATCCGCACCCGCTCGGACACCACGGCCAGTTGCTCGCGCCGGGCCTCGGCCCAGGGCGCGTACCGGTCCTCGGGCAGCAGCTCGCCGGTGAACGCTTCGAGAGCGGCGGCGAGTTGTGGGGACGAGCCCGCCGCGAGCGCCTGGTCCGCCAGGCGTTCCGCGTGGTCGGCGTCGATCCAGACGGCGTCCGGAGCGAGCCGCAGGAGCGCCCCGTCGGCGGTGAGGTACGAGGAGGCGGCGCGCGGGGCGAGTTCCGGTTCCAGCGCGCGCCGTGCGGCGTGCAGGGCGACGCGCAGGCTGCCGAGCGCGGACGACTGGTCGGCGTCGGGCCAGCAGATGTCCATGGCCTGTTCGCGGTGCAGGCTGTGGCCGGGGGAGACCGCGAGGAGTTTGACGAGGGCGCGGGCACTGGGGCGCGGCCAGCGCTCGGCGAGCGCGGGACCGCCGTCGCGAGTCGCCCGGAACCCGCCGAAAAGGTGCAGGCGCAGCAGTGGGGGAGCGGGCTGCGTGCCGTGGTACGTCTCTTCCGCGCCCATAAGGGCGCACTTTAACTCCCCCCTCCGGGCACGCCACAGGCCCCCCGAGCCGACGCCGGGGGGGCCTGGAGGAACTAGGCGCTGCCCGTCAGGAGAGCGTGTTCACCGTCATCTGGGAGAGGGCGGTGAACTGGTTCAGGTACCGGCCGCCGAGCAGCTCGGTCGTCCGGTCGAAGCCCGTCTCGTCGAAGCCGAGGTTCACGAGCTCGTCGACGCCGTCACCGTCCAGGTCGCCGGAGAAGTACTCCCTGGCGCCCATGAGCGTCACGCGGCCCACCCCACCGGGGTAGTTGCGGCCCGCGGTGAGCACGGCCGGGTCGTAGAGGTCGGCGCCCGCATCCGTGCCCGCGACGAGGAGCCGCCTCCCGCCGGGTCCGGTCAGGAAGCCTCCGGTCTCCGTGGTGGCCAGCGTGAACATCGAGTAGTCCTGGCCGCCGGCCGCGTAGGTGCGGAACGCGGCGGTCCCCGCCAGGTTCAGCCCCTCCGGACCGGTGAAGTAGTTCCCGAGCGTCCAGGCGCCGCCCGCCAGGCCCTGGTGCAGGACCTCGCCCGTGCGGCTGTCGCGGATCTCAACGATGTTGGTCAGGCTGGTCGCGTCAGGAGTGCCTGAGGCGGTCGTGGAGGTCGCCGTCATCCACGTGTAGACGACCGCGTGCCCGTCGGCGTACGGGATCTTCGACGACGTGAAGACGCCGTTCTTCAGGACGGCCCCGTACAGCTTGCCGTCGACCGCCTCGGCCGGGGCCTTCGGGGAGGCGGTCCAGCGGACGGTGCCCTTCGCGGCGTCGAGTGCGACGCCGTCGACCGCGGGCGAGTCCTTCTCGAGGGAGTCGCTGCTGGTGTACTGCGCGTACACCCGGCCCTCGCCCACCGCGGGGTCGCCGAACACGACGCTTCCCGCGCTGTCCGGCGCCGCGTACGTCCACAGCGCCGATCCGTCGCTGCCGCGGTACGCCCGCAGCCTGTCCGTCGGCACGAGGACGTCGTCTCGGTGGTCGCCGTCCAGGTCGGCGACCGTCACGGAGCGGACGAACTGCCCGTTCCCGTCGATGCGTTCCAGGACCTTGCCGGTGCGGCCGTCGAGGACCGCGACCGCCGTGTCCGCGGCCACCGCGAAGTCGTCGACGCCGTCGCCGTTGACGTCGCCCTTCTCGATCCGGTGCACCTGGCCCGGCACGGTGGCCTTCCACAGGAGCTTCGGCTTGCCCGCGGTCAGCGAGGGACCCGAGTAGGCCCACACGCCGTTGGACTTGCCGCCGACGACCAGGTCGTTCTTCTTGTCGCCGTCGAGGTCGGCCGATGCCGAGGACGACAGATCGCCCTGGAAGGGCAGCACGCCCTGCTGCTTGCCGTTGCCGAACCCGTAGGTGCGCAGGTTCTGGTTCTGGTCGACCGTGCGGATGTGCTGACCGTCGGCGTCGCGGTAGACCTGGGCGAACATCGGCGAGGCGCCGACGCCCTTCTCCCTCCAGCGCAGGTCGCCGCTGCCGGAGAACACGGTGAGCGAGGCGTACTGCCCGCCCCCGGGGTTCTCCGCGGAGTTCATGCCCGTGTCGTCCTGGGCGGCCGTCACGAGGCTGCCGTCGACCACGTCGAGGCTCCACGCGCTCGGCCCGTCGTGGCCGTTGTCGGCGGCACGCTTGACGGTGGAGGACCACTGCAGGGAGGACGGGTCCGAACCGTCTACTACGCGGACGGTGTTGGCGTTGATGTACAGGTACGGGTCGAGTGTGGACTCGCTGACCACGTACTCGGGCTTCCGGTCGCCGCGCAGGTCACCGATCGTCATGTCGGTGGGCAGCGCGTTGACCCGGGTGTCGAGCGTGGTCCGCTTGCCGTCGGCCAGGGAGTAGGAGTCGATCTCGTACTTCACGCCGACGTTCGGGTCGGACTGCTCCAGGGCCACGAGCCGGCCGCGCGCGGTGTCCAGGTGCAGCTGGCGCGAGTAAAGAGGGCTGTCCGTCTGCCACTTGACCTTGCCGTCGGCGGTGTCGAGCACGAGGGTGCGCCCGCGCCCGGCCGTCGTGGCGGTCCTGCGCTGGTTGTACGACGCGGCGACCAGGCCGCCGCCGAGGTCCTCCAGGGCGCCCCACGCGGTGCCGGTGCGCACTCCCGTGTCGTACGTCCACGTGTCGGTGGGCTTCAGCGCCCCGTCGGCGTACGAGAAGCGGATGCCGGAGACCGTGGCGGTCGCGGCGGCCGGGGAGTTGAGGTTGTAGTACGGCGCGTCCGTGACGACGAGCGTCCTGCCGACCAGCTTCACGTTGTAGGCGTACGCGTACAGCTTCGACCACAGCGTCTTGCCGGTCTTCCCGTCGAGGACGGTGACGAAGGTGCCGTTGGCGAGGGTGGAGCCGGGCGAGGTGAAGGGGCGGTACGGGTTCACGCCGACGCTCGCCGAGAACACCACGTCGTCCACGCCGTCGCCGGTCAGGTCGCCGGTCACGTACCCCTGGTCGGAGGCCGGTGTGAAGGGGCTGACCGCGTTGTAGCCCATGACGATGCGCGCCGGGTACGGCTCGGTCTGCCAGGGCCGGGAGTTCTTGACGCCCCAGTCCGCGTACAGCGAGGCGTTGTCGCGGCGCCACAGGGCGGTGCCGTCGGCCTTGCTGCGCTGGACGCTGCCGAGGCTGTGCAGGGTGAAGTAGTCGCCGCCCTTGCCCCCGGCGGGGGCGGTGGCGGCGAGGCCGCGCACGCCTTCCAGCGCGGACTTGGGGGAGATGGTGACGGCGCCGTCGGTGCCGGTGCCTTCGTCGAGGTGGGAGCCGGAGCCCTGCCCGTCCGTGGCGGAGGCGCCGGAGTCCTTGGTCGCGCCCTGCGGGTCGACCGTCTCGCGGTCGGCGTCCGCGTAGGGGTCGAGCCGGGCGTGGTCCGCGAGCTTCTCGGCCTGGCTGTCCGTCAGCGTCAGCAGGGAACCGTCGTCGTCGGCCGCGAGGGCGGGCGGCGCGGCGCTCAGCGCCAGACCGGCCGCGACCAGCGCGGAGGCGAGCCGCAGCGCCCGCCGGGAGTTGCTTCTCATCACTTGGTCCCCTGTGCGATGCGGATGGCGGCCTTGTCCGTGAGGACCGGCTCGTCGAAGGAGTACTGGAGGGCGTCGGTGCCGGCCTGGTTCTCGATGCCGACGGTGGCGCTGGCGCCGCCGCCCGGCACGGCGAGGTACTGGAGGGTGACGGCGCCGGTGGCCTCGTCGAAGACGGCCTCGAAGGAGACACGGCCCGAACTGCCGTTCGCGAAGGTGGCGTTGTTCCAGACGACGGCGAACTTCCGACTGCCGGCCGTACCGGTGGTGGAGGTCTGCACGCTCGACTTCTTGTCCAGGGTCAGGTCGTCCCAGAAGGCGGCGACGGTGCCGTTCGGCTTGTCCGCGGACGGAAGTGCGACGTTCTCGTAGTCGCCGAGCCGCGGCTCCATGAAGTTGATCAGGCCGTTCGTGGTCACGCTCGCGCTGGAGTAGGAGACGCCGTACAGCTTCACCGGGAAGGGCAGCGCGATCGTCCTGGCGTCCTCGTCTCCGCTGAGCGCGACCTTGCTGCTGCCGGCGATCCAGGAGTACGTGGCGGGGGTGCAGCTGTTGCCGGCGCTGTCGGATCGGGCGGGCACGCGGGCGGTGAGCGTCTCGTCGCTGTCCACGGTCAGCTTGCCGTTGTACGTGCCGTTGCACAGGACGGGTGCGGCGGGCGCGGCGGTCAGCGTGTACGAGCCCTCGGCGACCTTCGGCAGGGTGAAGTGGCCGGTGGCGTCCGTGGTGACGGAGGCGACGGGCGTGCCCGCGACCTGGACGGTGGCCTTGGCGAGCGGCTTGCCGGTGACGTCGAGGACGGTGCCGGACACGGCGTGCGAGGCGACCGCGCTCAGGGCGAAGTCCTCGGTGGCCTGCTCGCCTGTGGTGACGGTGACGCCCGACCTGGCGCCGTCCGCGTAGCCGTAGCCCCCGAGGGCGAAGTCGTAGGTGCCCGCCGGAAGCGTCAGCCGGTAGGAGCCGTCGGCCGCGGTCGTCACGGTACGGGTCGAGGTGGCCCCCGATGCCTTCACGGTGACGCCGGACAGCGCGGAGCCCGTCGCCTTGTCGGTGACCTTGCCGGTGACGACGGCCGCCGTGTGCGGGGCCTTGTCGACGGAGGCGAAGATGTCGAGCTTGCCCTCGCCCCATACGTTGTTCGCGCCGGGGGTGCCGCCGCAGTGTGTGTCGTCGACGTCGACGGCGCCCTCGTTGAGGATCTTGCGGGTCTCGTCGATGTTGCCGATGAGGGAGGGGGCCGACGACCAGAGCAGGGCCACGGCGCCCGCGACGTGCGGGGTCGCCATCGACGTACCGGAGATCGCCTTGTAGGTGTTGCCCGGCCAGGTGGAGCGGACGTTGACGCCCGGGGCCGAGATGTTCGGCTTCATCGAGCCGTCGAGCCGGGAGGGCCCGAAGCCGGAGAAGGACGCGATCTTGCCGTCGACGTCGTAGGCGCCGACGCCGTACGCCGGTGCCTGCGAGCCCGGCGCGTGGCCGGTCGAGCAGGTCACGCCGTCACCGTCGTTGCCGGAGGCGAACGCCTCGAAGATGCCCGCCGCGTTCCACGCCTCGACGATGTCCTGGTAGAAGGTCGTGTCGCCGCCGCCCCAGGAGTTGTTCACGATGTCGGGGGCGAGGTCGGGGCGCGGGTTCTGGCCGTTGTGGTCGGTCGGCGCGAGGATCCACTGACCGGCCGCGAGCAGCGAGGAGTCCGAACAGGAGCTGGACTCGCAGCCCTTGGCGGCGATCCACTTGGCGCCGGGCGCGACACCGACGCCGCCCGCGCCGACCATGGTGCCCATCGTGTGGGTGCCGTGGCCGTTGTTGTCACAGGGCGCCGATGTGGGGCACTGGCCGGTCGGGTCGTACCAGTTGTAGTCGTGCGTGAAGGAACCGTCGCCGTTGTTGCCGCGGTAGGCGGCCTTCAGCGCCGGGTGGTCGTACTGGACGCCCGAGTCGACGTTGGCGATGACGACGCCCTCGCCCCGGTCGTCGTACTGGTCCCAGACCTGATCGGCCTTGATGTCCTTGACGCCCCACTCGGGGGTGACAGGGTCGGCGTCGGTGGCCGCGTCGGACACCTGGCTCTCGGTGGCGTCCAGCTGGTACTTCTGCTCCTTGACGATGCTCGCCACGTCGGCGCGCTTCGCCAGGTCCTGGACGAGCCGCTCGTCGCCGGTCACCTTGAGCGCGTTGGCGATCCAGAAGGACTCGTAGCCGACCTTCTCCTTGTCCAGGTAGGACCGCAGGGGCTGCTGACTGTCCTTCGCCTCGGCGCGCAGCGCGGCGAACGCCGCCTTCGCCTTGGCCTCGTGCGACTTCCTGCCCTGCGCTTCGGACAGGTCCGCCTGCTTCTTGAGGACGACGAAGAAGGTCGCTTCCTTGCCCTTCCCGACGGTGTCGAGAACGGCGGAGTCGACCTTGGCGGTGCTCTTCGGGGCGGTGCCCTTCGCTGCCGCGTCGGACTGTGCGAAGGCGGGGGCCGGGCCGATCAGGACGGCGGCCGCCGTGATCGCGGCCACTGCCCATGAATGGGGTCTCCCCTGTTCGAGCGAAGTCGAGAACTTGGGGAAGGATCTGCGCCGGGGGGATCGGGGCAGGTGCATAGGAGCGCTCCTCCAGGACTGGTACGGGGGAGCCCGCCCGCCGCCCGTACCCACGAGAGGGAGGTACGGGCGGCGGGGCGGGCTGGTCCGGGACGCTAGGAGGGGGCCGTTACTGGCGCATTACCGGCCTGGACGAGGCGGACTTCGCGCGCTGGGCGTGGCACCGTGACGGGAGCCATGGAAGTGGCCCCTGGCGCCCAAAAACTAACGCCGCTAGTTTGGGGCGCAGGACGGCCAGCAGCGCACACGCGGTACCGGGAGGAGAGCCATGAAGGCCCACGACGGGATGTACATCGGCGGCGAGTGGCGGGTCGCCGCCGGCACGGACACGATCGCGGTGGTCAACCCGGCCGACGAGCAGGTCATCGCCCATGTCCCGGCCGGTGTCGCCGAGGACGTCGACGCCGCCGTGTTCGCCGCCCACGAGGCGTTCCCGGCCTGGGCCGCGACCCCGCCCGCCGAACGCGCCGCGAGGATCGGCGCCCTGCGCGACGTCCTCGTCGCCCGCAAGGACGAGATCGCCGAGACGGTCACCGCCGAACTCGGCGCGCCCCTGCAGTTCTCGCAGATGGTGCACGCGGGCGTGCCGATCCTGGTGGCCGGCTCGTACGCCGAACTCGCCGCCTCGTACGCCTTCGAGGAGAAGGTCGGCAACTCAACCGTCTACGCCGAGCCGGTCGGCGTCGTCGGCGCGATCACGCCCTGGAACTATCCGCTCCACCAGATCGTCGCCAAGGTCGCCCCCGCGCTCGCGGCTGGCTGCACCGTCGTGCTCAAGCCCGCCGAGGACACCCCGCTGACCGCCCAGCTCTTCGCCGAGGCCGTCCACGAAGCGGGCATCCCCGCGGGCGTGTTCAACCTCGTCACCGGCCTCGGCCCCGTCGCGGGCCAGGCACTCGCCGAGCACCCGGGCGTCGACCTGGTCTCCTTCACCGGATCCACCGCCATCGGCAAGCAGATCGGCGCCACCGCGGGCGCGGCCGTCAAGCGCGTCGCCCTCGAACTCGGCGGCAAGTCCGCCAACGTCATCCTGCCGAGTGCCGACCTCGCCAAGGCCGTCGGCGTCGGCATCGCGAACGTCATGGGCAACTCCGGCCAGACGTGCAGCGCCTGGACCCGCATGCTCGTCCACACCTCCCAGTACGACGAGGCGGTCGCCCTCGCCGCCGAGGCCGCCGCCAAGTACGGCGACCGCATCGGCCCGCTCGTCAACGCCAAGCAGCACACGCGGGTGCGCGGCTACATCGAGAAGGGCGTCGCCGAGGGCGCCCGCCTCGTCGCCGGCGGCCCCGACGCCCCGCGCGAACAGGGCTATTTCGTCAGCCCGACCGTCTTCGCCGACGTCACCCCCGAGATGACCATCGCCCAGGAGGAGATCTTCGGCCCGGTCGTCTCGATCATCCGCTACGAGGACGAGGGCGACGCCCTGCGCATCGCCAACGGAACGGTGTACGGCCTCGCGGGCGCCGTCTGGGCGGCCGACGACGCCGAGGCGGTCGCGTTCGCGCGGCGCATGGACACCGGCCAGGTCGACATCAACGGCGGACGCTTCAACCCCCTTGCCCCGTTCGGCGGTTACAAGCAGTCGGGGGTAGGTCGTGAGCTTGGCTCGCACGGCATGAGCGAGTACCTCCAGACCAAGTCCCTTCAGTTCTGAGCCGAGTTCAGGGAGTCACGAACACCATGGTCCGCGCCGCTGTACTGCCCGCCGTCGGCTCTCCCCTGGAGATCACGGAGATCGACCTGCCCGAACCCGGCCCCGGCCAGGTCCGCATCAGGCTCGCCGCCGCCGGGGTCTGCCACTCCGACCTGTCCCTGACCAACGGCACGATGCGCGTGCCCGTCCCTGCCGTGCTCGGCCACGAGGGCGCCGGCACGGTCGTCTCCGCCGGCGAGGGCGTCACCCATGTCGCACCCGGCGACGGCGTCGTCCTCAACTGGGCGCCCGCGTGCGGAAAGTGCCACGCCTGCTCGCTCGGCGAGGTGTGGCTGTGCGCCGACGCCCTCACCGGCGCGGGCTCCGTGTACGCCCACCGCTCCGACGACGGCGGCGATCTCCACCCCGGCCTGAACGTCGCCGCGTTCGCCGAGGAGACGGTGGTCGCCGCGAACTGCGTCCTGCGCGCCCCCGAGGGCGTGCCCCTCACCGACGCGGCCCTCCTCGGCTGCGCCGTGCTGACCGGATACGGCGCCGTGCACCACTCGGCGCGGGTCCGCGAGGGCGAGACGGTCGCCGTGTTCGGCGTCGGCGGGGTCGGCCTCGCCACGCTCCAGGCGGCCCGCATCGCCGGCGCCTCGAAGATCATCGCGGTGGACGTCTCCCCGGAGAAGGAGGAGCTGGCCCGCAAGGCCGGCGCCACCGACTACGTCGTGGCCTGTGAGACCACCGCACGCGAGATCCGCGGCCTCACCGGCAAGCAGGGCGTGGACGTCGCGGTCGAGTGCGTGGGCCGCGCCGTGACCATCCGTACCGCGTGGGAGTCCACGCGGCGCGGCGGCCGCACCACGGTCGTCGGCATCGGCGGCAAGGACCAGCAGGTCACCTTCAACGCCCTGGAGCTCTTCCACTTCGGCCGCACGCTCTCCGGCTGCGTCTACGGCAACTCCGACCCGGCGAAGGACCTCCCGGTCCTGGCCGAGCACATCCGCGCGGGCCGCCTCGACCTGAGCGCGCTCGTCACCGAACACATCGCCCTCGACGGGATCCCCGCCGCCTTCGACAACATGGTCGCGGGCAAGGGAGGACGGGCGCTGGTCGTCTTCTAGACCAGCGATTCCCGTGACCCCGGACGCCCCGCGCGGCCGGGGCCACAGGGCTGCCCGCACGGGGCCCGTGCTTGCCCATGTCCAGGCAAAAACTCCTGCTGCGCAACCCGTTGACCCGCGTACCGTCCGGTCAGTATGTTCCCGGCACCGCGGCGCCGCGGACCGTCCCCTCCCCGCAGTCACCGGAGTGTGCACGCATGGACACGGCACCATCCGCTCGCCCCGCAGCCACCGCTTCCTCCGAAGCCGAGACCCGTGCCCGACGAAAGGTCGCCACCGCCGCCGCGCTCGCCTCGGCCGTCGAGTGGTACGACTACTTCGTCTTCGGCATCGCAGCCGCCCTCGTGCTCGGCGACCTCTACTTCCCCTCCGGCAGCTCGTCGGCCGGCGTGCTCGCCGCCTTCGCGACCTTCGCCGTCGGGTTCCTGGCCCGCCCGCTCGGCGGTGTCATCGCAGGCCAGCTCGGCGACAAGCGCGGCCGCAAGCCCATGCTGGTCCTCGCCCTGACCCTGATGGGCCTCGCCACCACGGGCATCGGCCTGCTCCCCACGTACGACACGATCGGCGTGGCCGCGCCGATCCTCCTCGTCGCCCTGCGGGTCGTGCAGGGCCTCGCCGTCGGCGCCCAGTGGGGCGGCGCGATGCTGATGGCCACCGAGTACGCCCCCGAGGGCAAGCGCGGGCTCTACGGCAGCCTCGTCCAACTCGGCGTCCCCATCGGCGTGGTGACCGCCAACACCGTGTTCCTCGTCGCCGGCGCCCTCACCAGCGACAGCGCCTTCACCGCGTGGGGCTGGCGGCTCCCGTTCCTGGTGGGCCTGCTCGTCCTGGCCCTTGCCTGGTACATCCACGCGAAGGTCGAGGAGACCCCGGAGTTCAAGGCCGCGGAAGCGGAACTGGCGAAGGCGGAGGCGGAGCGCTCCCGCTCCCCGCTGCGCAGAATCCTGCGCGAACACCTCGGCACGGTCTTCCTCGCGGGCGGCTCCTTCGCCGTGAACACCGCGACCTTCTACATCATCATCACGGGAGTCCTCGACTACACGACCCGTGAGCTCGGCATGGAGCGCGAGGCCGTCCTCACCGTCTCGCTCTGCATCAGCCTCACCCAGCTCGCCCTGATCCCCGCGTCGGCGGCCCTCTCCGACCGCATCGGACGGCTGCGGATCTACGCACTCGGCGCGGCGGGCCTCGTCGTGTGGGCCGTGCCGATGTTCCTGCTCATCGACACGGGCTCGCTGCTCTGGCTGGCCGTCGGCACCTTCGTCACCAGCTGCTTCCTGAGCATCATGTACGGGCCGCAGGCCGCGCTGTTCGCCGAGCTGTTCACCGCTGAGATGCGCTACACGGGAGCCTCGCTGGGCTACCAGATCGCCGCCGTGTTCGGCGGCGGACTCGCGCCGTTCGTGATGGTGCTGCTCCTGGAGGCGACCGGCACGTCGATGGCCGTCTCCGGCTACATCATCGGGCTCGGCGTGATCGCCCTGATCTCCATCAAGGTGCTTGCGGGGCGGGCGGCGGCGCGCTGAGCGCCCCCGCCGCCATCGGCTCCGGCACCGCGGGTGCCGGGGCCGATGGCCGCAGCCCGGGGAAGGACCGGGCCGCCGCCAGGAAGGCGAACGTCGTCAGGAGGAACGGCCAGGTGAACGTGTGCCCGCCGGACGGTGCGAACACCGCCGCCATGGCCGGCGTCGAGGCCGTCGCGGTGAACGCGCCCACCACCGCGTACGCGAGAGTGCGCGGACCCGCTTCCAGGAACACCCCGCACAGGGCCAGCGCCACGAGGATCGCGTTGTAGCCCATGATCCCGTCGGCGATCTGGGCGGCGGGAGCGCCGAGCGCCCACGCGGAGAGGTTCCCGACGAGGCTGCCCAGGCCCGCCACGGCGGCGGCTCTGCGGCTCGCGACGAGGAGCGCGGTGAGGATCAGCGCGCCGACGTACCACTGCGGCATGAAGAAGATCTCGGCGAAGCCCGTGAAGAACCCGTGCCACAGATCGGAGAAGCCGAGCGAAGCCGTCCCGGTCGCCGCGCTCGTGAGGGCGGCGAGGCCGTCGCCGTGGTGCCAGATCCGCTCGAACCCCGGTGCCGCGATGGTCATCGCGCTCGCGAGGAGGCAGTAGGGGAGCGTCAGCGACGGCAGGTTCCACACGCCGAGCAGATTGACGACGGCCGCGGTGACGACGGTGACGACGACGCAGCCGGCGGCGGCGAGCAGCGCGGTCGACAGATGGCCGGCGCCCAGGAACACCGCGAAACACAGCGCCGTCAGACAGGCGTTGAACCCTTCGAGGCCCGTCGAGACGCGCTCGCGGTCCGCGCCCAGCAGCCGCGAGGTGGCCGTGCCGAGCGCCGTTCCCGCGATCGCGTAGAGCCCGTACCCCCACCCCGCAGCGAACAGCGCCACGGCGAGGAGCGCACCGGCCGGGGCACTGGACAGAAAGACGACCTGAGCCTGCCCCCGCAGGACCTGAACGCCGAATTGCCTACAACCCGCACCCCAGTTAAGGGCTGATTCGCCAGGAGTTGGGCCGTTCTTGGCCTGCCACATCCCGTGCCCCCGTGTTACGTCCCTGTTTCGCCGAGCAGAACGGACGCACTTTACCGACATCCCCCGAAGTCCGGAAGAAGGGTCCTATCGCGGCAGGAAGCCCCCTCCCGGTTAGCGGAGCGCCGCCGCCTCGATCCCCAGGGCGTCCCCGAACACCCGCTCCCCGTCCGGCGTGACCTTCACGGCCCGCTCGGACCCGATCCGCACGACCCAGCCCGCGTCGAACGCGTGGCTGCACAGCGCCGCGCCCGCCGTCCCCGCGAGATGCGGCCGGCGCTCGGTCCAGTCCAGGCACGCCCGCGCCAGGGGCCGGCGCCCCGACCGCTCAAGACCGATCCCCAACGCGGCGAACAGGTCCACCCCTTGTGAGGTCAGCGCGAATCCCGTGTCCGTGCGCAGATCCCCGCGCCGGACGAGCGCGTCCGTGAGGGCGATGCCGAGGCGTCCCGCGAGATGGTCGTAACAGGTCCGCCCGCGAGCCATCGCGTCCCGCGCGCTCACCGCCCGAAGCGTTCGCGGCCGCTCCCCGCCGTCCGGCGCTGCGTACGCCGCGAGTTCCTCCACGAGCTGGGCCACGCGCGCGTCCGCGAGCCGCACATAGCGGTGGCGCCCCTGCCGCTCCTCGGCGAGCAGGCCGCCCGCGACGAGCTTGCCCAGATGCTCGCTCGCGGTCGAGGCGGCCACCCCCGAGTGCCGCGCGAGCTCACCGGCGGTCCACGCCCGCCCGTCGAGCAGGGCGAGCAGACAGGCCGCGCGGGTCTCGTCGGCCATCAGTGCGGCGAGCGCGGCGAGGCGCGGTGCCCCCGGTTCCCTGGACTTCATGGGTCAAGCATGCGCCCGGCACGGTTCGGTGACGGCCGAAACGTCAGTGCAGCGCCGCGACCTGCTCGTACTGCTGCGCCAGCCCGTCGAGAAGCGCCCGCAGGCCCGTCTCGAAGGCCCGCTCGTCGATCAGCTCCTGGCGGTCGGCGAGCAGGTGGGCCTGGCCGAGGTGGGGGTAGTCGGCGGGGTCGTACGCCGTCTCGTCGTCGACGAAGCCCCCGGCGAAGGAGCCGAGCGCGGAGCCCGTCACGAAGTACCGCATGAGCGCGCCGATCGACGTGGCCTGCGCCGGGGGCCAGCCCGCGTCCACCATCGAGCCGAACACGGCGTCGGCGAGCCGGAGCCCCGCGGGCCTGCGCCCGGGCCCCTGGGCGAGCACCGGGACGATGTTGGGGTGCGCGAGCAGGGCCGCCCGGTAGGACACCGCCCAGTCGTGCAGGGACGTGCGCCAGTCGCGCCCGTCCGCGGCGTCGAACATCGACAGGTCGACCTGCGCGCTCACCGCGTCGGCGACCGCTTCAAGGATCTGGTCCTTGGTGCGGAAGTGGTTGTACAGCGAGGGGCCGCTCACGCCCAGCTCGGCGGCGAGCCGCCGCGTGGAGACGGCCGCGAGGCCCTCGGCGTCGACGAGAGAGAGCGCCGCCGTGACGATGCGGTCTCTGCTCAGGAGGGGCTTGCGCGGTCGGGCCATGCGGCACATAGTAGGGCTGTCAGCCAAAAACTAGCAGTGCTAATTTAGTGCTCATTCACTTATGCCTGAGGTGTGGTCCATGAATCTGGAGCTCAGCGAGGAGCAGGCGGCCGCAAGGCAGCTCGCCAGGGACTTCGTGGCGCGCGAGATCACCCCGAACGTCGTCGGCTGGGACCGCGCCGAAGAGGTCGACCGCGGCATCGTCAAGAAGCTCGGCGACGTCGGCTTCCTCGGCCTGACCATCGACGAGGAGTACGGCGGCTCGGGCGGCGACCACCTCGCGTACTGCCTGGTCACGGAGGAGCTGGGGCGCGGGGACTCGTCCGTGCGCGGCATCGTCTCCGTCTCGCTCGGCCTGGTCACCAAGACGATCCAGTCGTACGGGACCGAGGAGCAGAAGCGGGAGTGGCTGCCGCGGCTCACGGCCGGCGAGGCCCTCGGCTGCTTCGGGCTCACCGAGCCCGGCACCGGCTCCGACGCCGGCAGCCTCACCACCCGGGCCGTCCGCGACGATGGGGGCCCCTCCCGCTCGAGCGGAGCCGAGAGTGGGGGAGAGTACGTGATCAACGGCTCCAAGATGTTCATCACGAACGGCACCTGGGCCGACGTCGTCCTCCTCTTCGCCCGCTCCACCGACGTCCCCGGACACAAGGGCGTCACCGCCTTCCTCGTCCCCACGGACACCCCCGGCCTCACCCGCCGCACCATCCACGGCAAGCTCGGCCTGCGCGGCCAGGCCACCGCCGAGCTGGTCCTCGAGGACGTCCGCGTGCCCGCCTCCGCGATGCTCGGCCCGGAGGGCAAGGGCTTCTCCGTCGCCATGTCGGCGCTCGCCAAGGGGCGCATGTCGGTGGCCGCGGGCTGCGTCGGCATCGCGCAGGCCGCGCTCGACGCCGCCGTGGGATACGCGGCGGAGCGCGAGCAGTTCGGCAAGTCCATCGCCTCGTACCAGCTGGTGCAGGAGCTGATCAGCGACATCTCTGTCGACGTGGACGCCGCGCGCCTGCTGACCTGGCGCGTCGCCGACCTCATCGACCGCGGCGAGGACTTCGCGACCGCCGCCTCCCAGGCCAAGCTCTTCGCCTCCGAGGCCGCGGTGCGCTGCGCGAACAACGCCCTCCAGGTCTTCGGCGGCTACGGCTACATCGACGAGTACCCGGTCGGCAAACTCCTGCGCGACGCCCGCGTCATGACCCTCTACGAGGGCACCAGCCAGATCCAGAAGCTCATCATCGGCCGCGCGCTCACCGGCGTATCGGCCTTCTGAGTACGTTTCTGAGTACGCGAGCGGATGGGGGTGCGCCCCCGTCCGCTCCATGCTGTCGCCCATGAGTGACACACCGGTCAAGCACAGGACCACCAACGCCTTCTACGGACAGGCCGTCGCCTCCTTCGCGCTCGCGCTCCTGGCGACCGCCGTCGGCATCTACCGCATCGACGCCAGCGGCTGGGTGCGCGGCTTCCTCGCCATCGCCGTCCTCTATCTGACGACCTCCTCGTTCACGCTCGCCAAGGTCATCCGGGACCGTCAGGAGGTCGATCAGGTCGTCAGCCGTATCGACCAGGCCCGTATCGACAAGATCCTCGCCGAGCACGACCCCTTCAAGCCCGCCGCCTGACAGAGAGAACTAAGCGCTCGCTCACCTCTAGGGGTATGGTGTTCGTCCTGTCCACGGGAGGATGTGAGCGAGCGATGAGCGCGGAGCGGCACGGCCAGAACGAGGCTGCCACGGACGACATGTCCTGGGCCGAGGTCACCCCGGACGCGGCCAGGCGGCTGCTGATCGCCGCCGTCCAGGCGTTCGCGGAGCGCGGTTACCACGCGACCACCACCAGGGACATCGCGAGCCGGGCCGGCATGAGCCCGGCCGCGCTCTACATCCACTACCGGACCAAGGAGGACCTGCTCCTCCGCATCAGCCGCATCGGCCACGAGAAGGCCCTGGAGATCCTCAAGGACGCGGCCGCCGAGGAGGGCACCGCCTCCGAGCGGCTCTCCGAGGCCGTACGGTCCTTCGTCCGCTGGCACGCGGCACGCCATCTGACGGCGCGCGTCGTGCAGTACGAGCTGGACTCGCTGGGTGAGGAGCACCGGCCCGAGATCGTGGCCCTGCGCCGCGAGAGTGACGCGACCGTGCGCGAGATCATCAACGACGGTGTGAAGGCGGGGGAGTTCGACGTCCCGGACGTCCCGGGCACCACGCTGGCCGTGCTGTCGCTCTGCATCGACGTGGCGCGCTGGTTCAACACGGAGGGCCGCCGGACGCCCGACGAGGTCGGCGCGCTGTACGCCGACCTCGTCCTGCGGATGGTGGGGGCCCGGGTGTCCTGACCCCGGCGGGGCTCAGAGGTAGTAGCGGGACACCGACTCGGCGACACACACCGGCTTGTCGCCGCCGTCGCGCTCCACGGTGAAGGCGACCGAGACCTGGACGCCGCCGGACACGTCGTCGACGCCGGTGATCTTCGCGGTGGCGCGCAGCCGGGAGCCGACCGGCACCGGGGCGGGGAAGCGGACCTTGTTCGTCCCGTAGTTCACGCCCATCTTCATGCCGTCGACCTTGATCAGCTGCGGTCCGAAGAGGGGGAGCAGCGACAGGGTCAGATAACCGTGCGCGATCGTCGTGCCGAACGGCCCGTCCTTGGCGCGCTCGGGGTCGACGTGGATCCACTGGTGGTCACCCGTGGCGTCCGCGAACTGGTCGATCCGCTTCTGCTCGATCTCGACCCAGTCGCTGTACCCCAGCTGCTCGCCCACCGCCGCGCGCAGCTCGTCGACCGTCGCGAAAACCCTCGGCTCTGCCATGTCCTGGCCTCCCATGTGTGCACCATGTGCGGATCTCTAAGGCATTGTCTAAGCGCTTGCTCAGCATGCTAGGGCGGGCGACCTCTGTCAACGACGGGAGGGTCCGCCCAGTAGGCTCGGCACAGTGCCCCAGATTCCAGTGAAGATCCACGAACTCACCGTCGGTCAGCTGTCGGCGCGCAGCGGAGCCGCCGTCTCGGCCCTGCACTTCTACGAGGCCAAGGGCCTGATCAGCAGCCGCCGCACGACGGGCAATCAGCGCCGCTACCAGCGCGACACCCTGCGCCGAGTCGCGTTCATCCGCGCCGCGCAGCGCGTCGGCATCCCGCTCGCCACGATCCGCGACGCGCTGTCCGAGCTGCCCGAGGGGCGCACCCCGACCCGCGAGGACTGGGCGCACCTCTCCGAGGCCTGGCGCTCCGAACTGGACCAGCGCATCACCCAGCTGGGGCGGCTGCGTGACCATCTGACCGACTGCATCGGCTGCGGCTGTCTGTCCCTGGAGAACTGTGTGCTCTCCAACCCGGACGACGTGTTCGGCGAGCGCCTCACCGGCTCCCGCCTGATGAAGGAGAACCGGGAGGGCGCCTGAGGGGCTGCCGCTCAGCGGGGGGCCGAGACCAGCCCCGACTCGTAGGCGATGATGACCAGTTGGACCCGGTCCCGGGCGCCCAGCTTGGTGAACAGGCGTGCCACGTGCGACTTGGCCGTGGCCACCGTGATGTAGAGCTCGTCCGCGATCTCGCTGTTCGACCGGCCGAGCCCCACCAGTGTCAGGACCTCGCGCTCCCGCTCGGTGATGCCCTCGACCGGGCGCGGCGCGCGGGCGGGCGACGGCTCGGGGCGCCCCACGAAGTCCGCGATGAGGCGGCGCGTGATCCCCGGCGCGATCAGCGCGTCCCCGGCGGCGACGACCCGGATCGCGGCGAGGATGTCGTCGAGCGCCATGTCCTTGACCGCGAAGCCGCTCGCGCCGGCGCGCAGCGCGCCGTAGACGTGGTCGTCCTCGTCGAAGGTGGTCAGGACGAGCACACGGGTCGCCCCCGGGCCCGACGTGACCAGGCTCGTGGCCTCGATCCCGTTCATGCCCGGCATCCGGATGTCCATCACGACCACATCGGGGCCGACCTCCTTCGCCAGCCGTACCGCCTCCTCGCCGTTCGCGGCCTCCCCGACGACCTCCAGGTCGGGGGTGTCGGCGATGAGGACGCGCAGCCCGGAGCGTACGAGCGGCTGGTCGTCGGCGAGCACTACGCGCACGGTCATCGGGCGTCCGCCCCGGCCGCGGCGGTGCCCTCCGCCGGTGCGGCCACCGGCTCCGGAAGCGGCAGCCGTGCCGCCACCCGGAATCCGCCCTCCGGCCGCGGCCCCGCGCTGAACTCCCCGTGCAGCAGCGCCACCCGCTCCCGCATCCCGGTGATCCCGAACCCCACGCCCGTCCCCGCGCCCCGCATCCCACGCCCCTCGTCGACGATCTCCACGGACAGCTCATCCTCCCCGAACCCAACGGTCACCCGGCACCGTCCGGCGCCCGAGTGCCGCACCACGTTCGTCAGCGCCTCCTGCACGATCCGGTACGCCGACAGGTCGATGTCGGGCGGCAGTTGACGCCGCTGCCCGCTCCAGCGCAGGTCGGCCTCGACGCCCGCGTCCGTGGTCGTGGCCGTGAGGCGCTCCAGGTCACCGAGGCCCGGCGCGGGTCCGTACGGCGCCGCCCCCGACTCCGTCGAAGGGCCCGACCTGCGCAGCGCGACGAGCGTGCGCCGCAGCCCCGACAGGGTCTCCCTGCTCGTGGCCTCGATGGCGCTCAGGGCGGCCCGCGCCTCCAGCGGCTGCGTCTCGATGACCCGGCTGCCGACTCCGGCCTGGATCGCGATGATGCCGATGCTGTGCGCGACCTGGTCGTGCAACTCGCGGGCGATCCGCAGCCGTTCGGCCGTGATCGCCTCGGCGACCTCGTGCGCCCGCAGCTCATGCGCGTACCGGCGGCGCTCGCTGCCGAGGAGGCCCACGACGCAGGCGGTGACCAGCGCCAGGAGGGCGATCGTCCCGATCACGACGAGGTTGTCGGGCCCGTGCGTGAAGCCGAGGATCGTCAGGCACTGCGTGAGGAACGTGAGGCAGACGGCGACCACCGACGCCCGCGGGGTGCGGGTCGCGACGACGTACCCGAGCAGGATGTCGACCGTGACGAACGGCACGAACCACACAGGGCCGTGGTCCTTGGCCACCGGCGGCACGAGGGCGGTGACGAGCAGCGTCATGACCAGGGCCGCCATGGGCCTGCGCCGGATCACGCCGACGAGCAGGACCGCCGCGAGCGCCGATCCGCAGGCCGGGAGGATGCCGGGCGCCCGCCGGTCCGCGTGGACCGCGGGGAGCAGCGCCATGAACGGATACAGGACCGCGCCGATCCAGGTCAGGACGGAGCGGGAGCGCCCGAACGTGCGCTTGGGCGGCGGGGGTAGCGAGGTGGCGTCCACACAGGGATCGTAGGTGCGCGGCCCGCGCCCGGCATGAGCCCACGGGCTGCATCCCACGGGTGCATCCCGTCCCTGGGGAGGGCCGCCGACGGGCCGATGCGCGCCCCACATCCGCACCGGCACCGTTGCCCTCGTGATCGAAGTCAGCGAACTCACCAAGCGGTACGGCGACAAGACCGCCGTCGACCATCTCTCCTTCACCGTGCGGCCGGGACAGGTCACCGGCTTCCTCGGCCCCAACGGCGCGGGCAAGACGACCACCATGCGGATGCTCCTCGGCCTGGACGCGCCCACCGCCGGGACCTCCACCGTCGGCGGTGTCCCCTTCCGCACCCACCCGCGCGGCCTGCGCCACGTCGGTGCCCTGCTCGACGCGCAGCAGGTCCACGGCGGGCGCAGCGCCACCGCGCACCTGGCCGCCCTGGCGCGCAGCAACCGGATCCCGGCCGGCCGCGTCGCCGAGGTGCTGGCCGAGGTGGGCCTGACCGAGGCGGCCGGGCGCCGCATCGGCGGGTTCTCGCTCGGCATGAAGCAACGGCTCGGCATCGCGGCGGCCCTGCTCGGCGACCCTCCTGTCCTGATGTTCGACGAGCCGATCAACGGCATGGATCCGGAGGGCGTGCTCTGGGTCCGCGGCCTCTTCCGCCGCCTGGCCGCCGAGGGACGCACCGTCTTCCTCTCCAGCCACCTCATGACGGAGATGGAGAGCACCGCGGACCAGCTCGTCGTGATCGGGCAGGGCCGTCTCATCGCCGCCGAGTCCGTACGGGAGTTCGCGGGCCGCAGCACCCGCTTCAGCGTGCTGGTCGCGACGCCGCAGGCCGGTGAGCTGACGGCCGTCCTCGCGGCGGCCGGCGCGTCCGTCGCGCCGCACGGCCCGCCGGGAGTGGCCAGGATCGCCGTGACCGGGCTGCCCGCCGAGCGGATCGGAGCGCTCGCCTTCGAGCACCGGATCATGCTGCACGAGCTGACCGACCGGACGGCCTCGCTGGAGGAGGCGTTCATGGAACTCACCGCCGGCAGCGTCGAATACCTGTCGGGAGACGCAGGAAAGGCGGGTCAGCCCCGATGACGAGCACGACTTCCCGCACCGGGCCCACCACGATCACGGCGGTCGTGGACGAACCGCCCGCCCGCTTCGCCGACCTCGTCGCCGCCGAGTGGATCAAGGTACGGTCGCTGCGCTCCACGCCTTGGTTGATCGTCCTGGTCACACTGGTCGCGACCGGCGTCGCCGCGGCACGCGCCCTCGCCGACTACAACAACTTCCCGTCCTACAGCGCCCTCGCGCAGCGGGAGCACCCGTTCTCGCTGGGCGACGCCTTTCCGGCCGAGGCGTATCTGACGGTGATGCTCGCCGCCGTGGCCGTCGGCGCGATCGCCACGGTCAGCGAGTACGGCAGCGGCCTCATCCGCACCACCACCGTGGCTGTCCCCGCGCGCGGCGCCGTGGTCCTCGCCAAGGCCGTCGTGCAGGCCGCCCTGTGGACCGTGGTCGGTGCGCTCGTCGCCCTCTGTTCGTTCTTCGTCGCCCAGGCCATCCTCAGCGGACGGGACGCCGCCGTCCCGATCAGCGACCCCAGCGCACTGCGGGCCGTCGCGGCGTCCGCCCTGCTCGCCCCGGTGTGCGCCCTGGTCGGCCTCGGCCTGGGCGTCCTGATCCGGCACAGTGCCACCACCGTGGTCGCGGGCTCCTTCGTCCTGCTCCTGCTGCCGGTGTTCTTCTCGTCCCGCAAGCCGCTGTCCGCCGCCTTCGCCAACGCGATGGTGCGCAACGCGTGGCAGCGCCTGGCCCAGATCTACGGAACGCCGGTGGAGGCGTACAACGGGGCCACGATCGCCGGGAGTTGGACCGTGTACGCCCTCTGGCCGCTGGTCACGCTCGCCCTGGCGCTGCTCGTCGTGCGGCGCCGGGACGTGTGACCGCATCCACCCGCGACGAGGCGCGCGAGTGGACCGGGGGTGCGGCTCAGGGGCGGCACCCCCGTCGTGCCCGTGCCGATGCGCTCACGCCGAGACAAGGACCCGCGCCCGCCAGGCTCCGGCCAGGGACGCGGGGGTGAGGACGGGGCGCGGCACCACGATGCCGCAGTGGGTGCAGACCGGTCCTGACGACGGTTCGTGCGCCAGGTCGTGCTTCCACAGGAGTGACGTGCCGGTGCAGACGGGACAGGCCGTGCCGGGCTCGCGCTCCAGGGCCGCGATCAGCCGGTTCAGGACCTCCGCGAGGGGTTCGCGGGGGTGGACCATCGGGTCGTCGCACCAAGCGACGCCGAAGCCGCCCCAGGTCAGCCGGTGCCAGTCGTCGACCGTGCCCGGCCTGCGCAGCCCGTCGTGCTTCTCCTTGCGGCGGCGCTCCGCGAACTTGGTTTCGTACGCGAGCCAGACAGCCCGCGCCTCCTCGAGCTCGTCGAGCGCGGCCGTCAGCCGCGCCGGCTCGGGGGAGCGGTCCTCGGGGTCGAACCCGGCCCGCGAGCACAGGTGGTCCCAGGTCGCACGGTGCCCGTAAGGGGCAAACCGCTCCAGGCACTTGCGCAGCGAGTACCGCCGCAGTGCCAGATCGTTGCGCGGGTCGCGCGTTTGTCTCGCCAGACTTCGGAATCCGGCCATCGCCTGCACCTCCGTCACACGTACATGTACTTCGGCGTCGTCGTCGAACGGACGTCGCCGAATAGACGTATCGACACTCGATTCGGATCCATGTCGCTCCATCCGATTTCCGATGGGCTCCATCAGCGGTACCTCCTGGGGCCGGTACGTCCCAGGGGGTCTCGTGTGGCGATTCCGAAAAAGTGACGCATGTTCATCTTCAGCCGGGCGTCTACCGCCGGTAACCTCCGGCGCACCATCGTCGGGAGGATCAGGCATGCGACGGCGCACCCCACGAACCACCCAGCACAGAAGCCTCCGCAGAACTCTCAAGCGCACGGCCGCCACAGCGGTGTTCGTCCTCACGGCGGGACTGCTGTCCCCGGCCGGCGGGGCGTCCGCCGCGGAGCCGCCACCGGCGCCCGACTACTGCGCCGGCCGGTGCGCGGACATCCTGCCGCCCGGTGCGAACGGCAGCGCCACGCTGGCCGAGATTCTCGGCCACCGCGTCTTCGGCACCCAGCCCGCCCACGCCGACGATCAACTCGGCCCCTACGACGCGCTCTCCGCCGGGTATCCGTCCCTGACGGACGACACCCTCACCCAGTTCTTCAACGACTCCTCCTTCGGGGTCCCCGATGGTCAGGTCGGTTCCGTCACGCGCCCCCGCGACGATGTGACGATCACCCGTGACAAGAAGAACGGTGTACCCCACGTCAAAGGTTCCACGCGTTACGGAACAGAGTTCGGCGCCGGCTACGCCGCAGGTCAGGACCGGCTCTGGCTGATCGACCTGTTCCGGCACATCGGCCGCGGGGAGCTCACGTCGTTCGCGGGCGGCGCCCTCGCGAACCAGGGACTCGAGCAGGAGTTCTGGCCGCAGGCCCCGTACACCGAGCAGGACCTGGAGAAGCAGGTCGAGTACATCAGGACCACGCAGGGCGAGCGCGGCAAGCAGGCCATGGACGACGCGCAGGCCTATATCGACGGGCTCAACGCCTATCGCGAGAAGTCGAAGAACGGCCGCTACTTCCCCGGCGAGTACGTCCTGACCGGCAAGATCGACGCGATCACGAACGTGGGCGAGATCCAGCCGTTCAAGGTGACCGACATGATCGCGCTGGCCTCGGTCGTCGGCGGCCTCTTCGGGGGCGGCGGCGGGGGAGAGGTCGGCCAGGCCCTCTCGCTCCTGTCGGCGCAGCAGAAGTACGGCGTCGAGCGGGGCACCGAGGTCTGGGAGTCCTTCCGCGGGCGCGACGACCCCGAGGCCGTGACGACCATCCACGACGGCACGAGCTTCCCGTACGGGGCCAAGCCGAAGAACCCGCGGGGGCAGGCGCTGCCCGACAAGGGCACCGTCGAGAGCGAACCGCTCGTCTACGACCGCGAGGGCTCGGCCAAGCCGGCCGAGGCGGGGCGCAGGACCCCCGTCAAGGCACCGGCGAAGCTCAAGCCGCTCCAGGGCATGTACGACAAGGGCGTGCTGCCCGCAGACACGTTCCGCAACTCCGACTCGAAGAAGGGCATGTCCAACGCCCTCCTCGTCTCCGGCAAGCACACCGCGTCCGGCCATCCGGTCGCCGTGTTCGGCCCGCAGACCGGGTACTTCGCCCCGCAACTGCTGATGATGCAGGAGCTCCAGGGTCCGGGCATCAGCGCGCGCGGCGTCTCGTTCGCGGGCGTCGGCATGTACATCCAGCTCGGCCGCGGCCAGGACTACGCCTGGTCGGCGACCTCGGCGGGCCAGGACATCACGGACACGTACGCCCTGGAGCTGTGCGAGCCGGGCGGCGGCACCCCCACCAAGCAGTCCACCGATTACCTGTACCGCGGCACCTGCACGCCCATGGAGAAGCTGGAGAAGAAGAACGCCTGGAAGCCGACCCTCGCCGACTCCACGGCGGCCGGCTCCTACCGGATGCAGGTCCTGCGCACGAAGTACGGCATCGTCACGCACCGCGCGACGGTCGACGGCAAGCCCGTCGCGTACACCTCACTGCGTTCGACGTACCGGCACGAGGCCGACTCCATCATCGGCTTCCAGATGCTGAACGACCCGTCGTACGTGAAGGACGCCGCGACCTTCGAGAAGGCGGCGCAGCACATCAGCTACGCCTTCAACTGGTTCTACGCCGACTCGCGCGACATCGCGTACTACAACAGCGGCGCCAACCCGGTGCGCGCCGACGACGTCGACGCCTCCTTCCCGGTGAAGGCCGAAAAGGCCTACGAGTGGCGGGACTTCGACCCGAAGGACAACACGGCCGCGTACGCGCCGCCGTCCGAGCACCCGAACTCCGTCGACCAGGACTACTACGTCTCCTGGAACAACAAGCAGGCCAAGGGGTTCGGTGCCGCCAACTTCAGCCTCGGCGCCGTGCACCGCGCCGATCTGCTCGACGGGCGCGTGAAGCGGCTCGTCGCCGACGGCGGGGTCACCAGGGCCTCGCTCACCCAGGCCATGGAGGAGGCCGCCCTCACGGATCTGCGGGGCGAGCAGGTGCTGCCCGAGATCCTCGAGGTCGTCCGCAGCAAACCCGTCGACGACCCGGCCCTGAACAAGGCCGTGCAGCAGCTGGAGGCCTGGCGCAAGGCGGGAGCCCAGCGAAACCAGACCGCGGCCGGCTCGCACACCTACGCGCACCCGGATGCCGTACGCATCATGGACGCCTGGTGGCCGCTCCTGGTGAAGGCCGAGTTCGAACCCGGTCTCGGGGGTGACCTGTACGGGGCGCTCACCGGCCGGCTGACCGTCGACGAGTCGCCGTCCGCGGGCCACGGCCCCACCGGCGCGCACGCGGGATCGGCGTTCCAGTACGGCTGGTGGGGCTACGTCGACAAGGACCTGCGCACGGTCCTCGGACAGCCGGTGAAGGGCAGGCTCGGCGCCGCCTACTGCGGCGGTGGCAAGCTCGACGCCTGCCGCGACGTCCTGCTCACCACGCTCACGCAGGCGGCTGCCAAGCCCGCCGCCGAGGTCTACCCCGGCGACGACGCGTGCAAGGCCGGCGACCAGTGGTGCTCGGACACGATCATCCACCGGGCACTCGGCGGCATCACGCACCGCGGGATCCAGTGGCAGAACCGCCCGACGTACCAGCAGGTCGTCGAATTTCCCTCACACCGGCCGTAGCCGACCGCATCCATGGGGCACGCGCGCGCGTGCCCCATGGAAGGTCAGCCGAGTTCGCGCTCCCGTGTCTCCGGGAGGGCGAGGACGCAGAGCAGGGAGACGACGGCCATCGCGCTGACGTACCAGCCCACCGAGGACGAGCCGAACTCGCCCTGGAGCCGCGTCGCCACGAGCGGCGCCACCGCGCCGCCGAGCACCCCGCCCAGGTTGTACGCGAACGACGCCCCGGAGTAGCGCACGCGCACCCCGAACAGCTCCGGCAGATACGCGCCCATCGGCCCGTACACGACACCCATGCAGAACAGCGCCCCGCCCAGGGCGAGCGCGATCAGCACGGGCTGCTCGGTGTCCATGAGCGGGAAGAGGACCAGACCCCAGACCACCGCGAGTGCGGCGCCGGCGAGCACCAGCCTGCGGCGCCCGCCCGCGTCGGAACGGGTCGCGGCCAGCCAGGTGCCCGCCGCGAGGAACAGGCAGGCGACGAGCGAGACCGCGAGCATCGTGTTGCGCGGGACGCCGAGGGTCGTGGTGCCGTAGGCGAGGCAGTACGTGGTGGCCGTGTAGAAGAGCCCGTACGCGACCACCATGCCGCCCGCGCCGAGCAGGATCTCGCGGGGGTGGCGCTTGAAGACCTCCAGCGCGGGGGCCTTGCTCGCCTCCTGCTCCTTCATCACCTTCGCGAACACCGGGGTCTCGCTGATCTTCAGCCGCACGAAGAGGCCGACGGCGACCAGCAGGAAGGAGAGCAGGAACGGCACGCGCCAGCCCCAGGAGTGGAACGCCTCGTCGTCGAGTGTGGCCGACAGGATCCAGAAGATGCCGGTCGCCGCGAAGAAGCCGACGGAAGGGCCGAGCTGGGGGAACGCGGCGAAGAGACCGCGCTTGCCGCGCGGCGCGTGTTCCACGGCGAGGCGCGCCGCCCCGCCCCACTCGCCACCGAGGCCCACGCCCTGGAGGAAGCGCAGCAGCACGAGCAGCAGCGGAGCCCACACGCCCAAGGTGCCGTACCCGGGCAGCAGGCCGACGCACGCCGTCGACAGGCCCATCAGGAGCAGCGAGGCGACGAGGACGGACTTGCGGCCGACGCGGTCGCCGAAGTGGCCGAACAGGAGTGAGCCGACGGGGCGGGCCGCGAAGGCCACCGCGTACGTCGAGAAGGACGCGAGGGTCGCGTTGAGGGAGGAGAGATTCGGGAAGAACGCCTCGTTGAGGACGAGGGCGGCGGCCGTTCCGTAGACGTAGAAGTCGTAGAACTCGATCGCGGTCCCGATGAAACTGGCGACGGCCACGCGGCGCAGGCTCTCGGGTCTTTCCCCGTCAGAATCCGCGCCGGTGACCGTGTTCTGCCTGGTGGAGTCGTCTTTGAGCACGTACTGCACTGTGGTTGTACGTGTACATGGCAGTCAATAAGCGAAACGGGTCGTCCCGTATCGCGAGACGTCAGGGGCCGCGCCCTACTTGTACGCCAGGTACCGGCCGCGCACCGCCCTGAACGCCGCCAGTTCGCCCTGCCAGGCCGCGACCACGTCGTCCGTGGACGCCCCGGCGTCGATCATCGTCCGCACCTGGGTGGACCCGGTGAGCTTGTCGATCCAGTTGTCCGGGCGCCACGCGAAGCCGCTCCAGGACTTCTTCGCCGTCACCAGGAGCGCGATGCCGGTGCGTACGGGGTCGTACGCGGCCCGGTCCCTGACGTGGATCTGCACGCCGCCGATCGTCTTGCCCTGGAACTTGGAGAACGTCGGCGCGAAGTAGGCCTCGCGGAAGTCCACGCCGGGCAGGCGGAGTTCATTGGCGGCGGCCGCCCAGCGCCCGTCGACGTCCTCGGCGCCGAGCAGTTCGAAGGGGCGGGTCGTGCCGCGGCCCTCGGAGAGGTTCGTGCCCTCGAACAGGCAGGTGCCCGAGTAGACCAGCGCGGTGTCGGGCGTCGGCATGTTCGGGCTCGGCGGCACCCACGGCAGCCCCGACCCGTCGTAGAAGTCGCGCCGCTTCCAGCCCGTCATCCGGACCGTCTCCAGCTCGACGGGCTTCGCCAGGTACTCCCCGTTGAACAGGCGCGCCAGCTCCGTGACCGTCATCCCGTGGGCCTGGGAGATCTCGCGCCGGCCGACGAACGTGGCGAACTCCTTGTGCAGGACGGGCCCGTAGGCGTTCCGGCCGGTCACCGGGTTCGGGCGGTCGAGCACCACGAACTTCTTGCCCGCGAGCTGCGCGGCCTCCATGCAGTCGTAGAGCGTCCAGATGTACGTGTAGAAGCGTGCGCCCGCGTCCTGGATGTCGAAGACCACCGTGTCGACACCGGACGCGGTGAAGATGTCCGCCAGCGTCTGCCCGCTCTTCAAGTAGGTGTCGTAGACCGGCAGTCCGGTCGCCGGGTCGTCGTAGCGCCCCTCCGAGCCGCCGGCCTGCGCCGTGCCGCGGAAGCCGTGCTCGGGCCCGAACACCGCGGTCAGCTTCACCCGTTCGTCGGCGTGCATCACGTCGACGATGTGCTTGACGTCGCGCGTGACCCCGGTCGGGTTGGTCACGAAGCCGACCTTCTGCCCGGCGAGGATCCGGTATCCGTCGTCCGCGAGGCGCTCGAAACCGGTGCGGAGCCGGCCGCCGTCCTTCGCCGCGGCGAGCGCGGGGGACGCCGCGCCCGCCGTGGCGGCCACCGCGGAGGCGGTGGTGGCGGCGAGCAGGCTCCGTCTGGACACGTTCATGTGGTGACCTCCGTGATCGCGGAAGGTGGCATGTGCACGCACGCTAGCGTGCGCCGCGCCCCCGCGGAACGAAGCAGACCGCCGACACCTCTTCCGTTGAGCTGACCGACTGCTTAGTCTGTGACGGAAAGTCGAGTCAAGGGAGACCGATGGTGGACAGCCTGCACGGCACGGGGGTCGTCGTCACCGGCGCGGGGGGCGGCATCGGAGCGGCGATCGCCCGCCGCTTCGCCGCCTCCGGAGCGCGCGTCGTCGTGAACGACCTGGACGCGGGGAAGGCCAAGGCGGTCGCGGACGAGATCGGCGCCACAGCGGTGCCGGGCGACGCCTCCGAGATCGTGCCCGAGGCGCTGGACGCCCTGGACGGCACCGTGGACGTCTACTGCGCCAACGCGGGGCTCGCCTCCGGCGGCACCGAGGACGCCGGCGAGCAGATCTGGGCCGACGCCTGGGACGTCAACGTGATGGCCCACGTCCGCGCCGCGCGGGCCCTGCTGCCCGGCTGGCTGGAGCGCGGCAGCGGCCGCTTCGTCTCCACCGTCTCCGCGGCCGGACTGCTCACGATGGTCGGCGCCGCGCCCTACAGCGTCACCAAGCACGGCGCGTACGCCTTCGCCGAGTGGCTCTCCCTCACCTACCGCCATCGCGGGCTCAAGGTCCACGCGATCTGCCCGCAGGGCGTGCGTACGGACATGCTCACCGCCTCCGGATCGGCCGGGGAGCTCGTCCTCGCGCCGACCGCGATCGAGCCCGAGGACGTCGCCGACGCGCTCTTCGCGGGCATGGAGGAGGACCGCTTCCTGATCCTCCCGCACCCCGAGGTCGCCGGTTACTACGAGGCCAGGGCCGCGACGCCCGACCGCTGGCTGTCGAACATGAACCACATCCAGCAGAAGTGGGAGGCCGCACAGAAGTGAACTCCTCCATCTACGCGGCCAAGCCATGGCTCGGCCGGCTCTCCGAGGCACAGCGGGCCCCGGTCACCCCGGCCGACTCCGTGCTGCACGCCTTCCGCGCCGCGGTCCGCACCGCTCCCGACCGCACCGCCGTCGCCTACTTCGACGGCCGCCTCAGCTACCGGGAGCTGGACGAGCTCAGCGACTCCGTCGCCGGGCACCTCGCCGCGCGCGGTCTCGGACGCGGCGACCGCGCCGCCCTCATGCTGCAGAACTCGCCGCACTTCGTGATCGGCCTCCTCGCCGCCTACAAGGCGGGCGCCACCGTCGTCCCGGTCAACCCGATGTACAAGTCGGGCGAGGTCACCCACGTCCTGCACGACGCCGACGTCACCGCCCTGATCTGCTCGGACCGGGCCTGGAAGACGTACCTGCGCGAGACCGCCGCGGACTCTCCGGTACGGATCGTGCTCACCGCCTGCGAGCTGGACCTCCAGACGCGGGGCGACGAGCGCGTCCTGAAGTTCGAACGCGTCGAGCCGCAGGCCGAGGACGCCGACGACCTCCTGACAGTCGCCCGCCAGGGCAACGCGGCGCCTGAGGGCCGCGACCCGCGCCCGGACGACATCGCGCTCATCAGCTACACCTCCGGCACCAGTGGCACGCCCAAGGGCGCCACGAACCTGCACCGCAACATCACGTACAACGCCGAGCGCCAGCGGACCGGACTCGGCATCCCCGAAGGCGGCACGTACTTCGGGCTCGCGCCGCTCTTCCACATCACCGGCATGGTCTGCGAGCTGGTCTCCTCCTTCGCGAACTCGGGCACCCTCGTCCTCGCGTACCGCTTCGAGGCCGGGGTCGTCCTGGATGCGTTCGCCGAGCACCGGCCCGCATACACCGTGGGTCCCTCCACCGCGTTCATGGCGCTCGCCGCGCACCCGGCCGCGACCCGTGAGCACTTCGCGTCCTTCCACTCGATCTCGTCCGGCGGCGCGCCGGTGCCGCCCGCCCTCGTGGAGAAGTTCCGGGCCGGCTTCGGCCCCTACATCCACAACGGCTACGGCCTCACCGAGTGCACCGCCCCCTGCGCCTCCGTGCCGCCCGGCAAGGAAGCCCCCGTCGACCCCGTCTCCGGCACCCTCGCCGTCGGCGTCCCGGGACCCGAGAGCGTCGTCCGGATCGTGGACGACCTCGGCCAGGAGGTGCCCTTCGGCGAGCAGGGCGAGATAGCCGTCCGCGGCCCCCAGGTCGTGCCCGGCTACTGGAAGCGCCCCGACGCCACCGCCGAGTCCTTCCCGGACGGCGAACTGCGCACCGGGGACATCGGCTTCATGGACGCCGACGGCTGGCTCTACGTCGTCGACCGCAAGAAGGACATGATCAACGCCTCCGGTTTCAAGGTCTGGCCCCGCGAGGTGGAGGACGTCCTCTACACCCACGAGGCCGTGCGCGAGGCCGCCGTCGTGGGCGTCCCCGACCCCTATCGCGGGGAGACGGTCAGGGCGTACGTGAGCCTGCGCCCGGGCGCCTCGGTGGGCCCCGACGACCTGTCCGCCTACTGCAAGGAGCGGCTCGCCGCGTACAAGTACCCGCGCGAAGTGGAGATCCTGCCCGAGCTGCCGAAGACGACAAGTGGGAAGATCCTCCGGCGGGAACTGCGTTCCCGTACACAGAACAGCTGATCGCAGGAGAAAGGCAGGTGGCGGCAGTGCCCAGGACGTCGGACGGAGACGGCACGCCCGTCCCTCAGAGGCTGCTCGCCGCCGCCACCCGGCTCTTCGCCGAGCGCGGTTACGACCGCACCTCGGTCCAGGAGATCGTCGAGGCGGCCGGCGTCACCAAGGGCGCGCTGTACCACTACTTCGGTTCGAAGGACGACCTGCTGCACGAGGTGTACGCGCGCGTGCTCCGCGTTCAGCAGGAGCGCCTCGACGCGTTCGCGGACGCCGACGCCCCCGTGGAGCAGCGGGTGCGGGACGCCGCCGCCGACGTGGTCGTCACGACCATCGAGAACCTCGACGACGCGTCGATCTTCTTCCGCTCCATGCACCACCTCAGCCCGGAGAAGAACAAGCAGGTCCGGGCCGAGCGGCGGCGCTACCACGAGCGGTTCAGGGCCCTCATCGAGGAGGGCCAGCAGGCCGGCGTGTTCTCCACGGCCACGCCCGCCGACCTGGTGGTCGACTACCACTTCGGCTCCGTGCACCACCTCTCCACCTGGTACCGCCCGGGCGGCCCGCTCGCCCCGCAGGAAGTCGCGGACCACCTGGCGGACCTGCTGCTGCGCGCACTGCGCCCCTGACGCCGCTCACGACGGAAACACGCCGAGGGCCCCCGCACTCGAGCCGAGTGCGGGGGCCCTTCGACGTCACGGGGTCACCGCGTCACAGGTACTTCTTCAGCTCGCGCCGGGCCAGCGAGCGCTGGTGGACCTCGTCGGGGCCGTCCGCGAGGCGCAGGGTGCGCGCTCCCGCCCACAGCTCGGCCAGCGGGAAGTCCTGGCTGACGCCGCCCGCTCCGTGCAGCTGGACGGCCTGGTCGATGATGCCGACGACCGTGCGCGGCGTCGCGATCTTGATGGACTGGATCTCCGTGTGGGCGCCCTTGTTGCCGACGGTGTCCATCAGCCAGGCAGTCTTCAGGACGAGGAGACGCAGCTGCTCCACCGCGACCCGCGCGTCCGCGATCCACTCCTGCACGACGCCCTGCTGGGCCAGCGGCTTGCCGAACGCCGTACGGGCCACGGCCCGCTTGCACATCAGCTCGATGGCCCGCTCGGCCATGCCGATCAGCCGCATGCAGTGGTGGATACGGCCCGGGCCGAGCCGCGCCTGGGCGATGGCGAAGCCGCCGCCCTCCTCGCCGATCAGGTTGCTCGCGGGCACGCGGACCTGGTCGAAGACGACCTCGGCGTGACCGCCGTGGTAGTGGTCCTCGTACCCGTACACCTGCATGGCGCGCCGGATTTCGAGGCCGGGGGTGTCGCGGGGGACGAGCACCATGGACTGCTGGCGGCGGATGTCGGCGCCGTCGGGGTCCGTCTTGCCCATCACGATGAAGATCTTGCAGTCCGGGTTCATCGCCCCGGAGATGTACCACTTGCGGCCGGTGATGACGTACTCGGAGCCGTCGGCGGAGCGCTCGATGAGCGTGGTGATGTTCGTGGCGTCCGAGGAGGCCACCTCGGGCTCGGTCATCGCGAACGCCGAGCGGATCTCACCGGCGAGCAGCGGCTCCAGCCACTGCTTCTTCTGGCGCTCGTCGCCGAACTGGCTCAGCACCTCCATGTTGCCCGTGTCGGGGGCCGCGCAGTTGAGGGCCGTGGGCGCCAACTGCGGGCTGCGGCCGGTGATCTCGGCCAGCGGCGCGTACTGGAGGTTGGTCAGCCCGGCGCCGTACTCGGCGTCAGGCAGGAAGAGGTTCCACAGGCCCTGCCGCCTTGCCTCGGCCTTCAGCTCCTCGACGACGGCCGGAGTGTCCCACGGGGAGGCGAGCCGTGCGCGCTGCTCGTGCGCGACGGCCTCGGCCGGGTACACGTGCTCGTCCATGAAGGCGAGGAGTTTCGCGCGCAGTTCCTCGGTGCGCGCGTCGAATGCGAAGTCCATTGCGGGTCAGCCCTTCTGAAGGGTCGTCAGGCCGTGGTCGATGAACACGGGCACGAGTTCGCCGATGCGGTCGAAGCCTGCCCCGACGGTCTGGCCGAGGGTGTAGCGGTAGTGGATGCCTTCGAGGATCACGGCGAGCTTGAACCACGCGAAGGCCGTGTACCAGGAGACGGCGGAGACGTCGCGCCCCGAGCGCGCGGCGTACCGCTCGACGATCTCGGCGGGGTCGGGGTGCCCGGCGGCCGCGGCGGTCGTGGAGACGGGGGAGTCGGGCATGTCCAGCTTCGCGCTGTACATCACCAGCAGGCCCAGGTCGGTGAGCGGGTCGCCGAGCGTGGACATCTCCCAGTCGAGGACGGCCTTGATCCGGTCGACGCCGTCGGCGTCCTCGTTGATCAGGACGTTGTCGAGGCGGTAGTCGCCGTGCACGACGGTGGGCGCGGGCGAGGCGGGCAGCGAGCGGCCGAGTGCCGCGTGCAGCTCGTCGACGCCGGCCAGTTCACGGTTCCTGGACGCGTCGAGCTGCTTGCCCCAGCGCCGCAGCTGCCGGTCGAGGAACCCCTCGGGACGCCCGAAGTCCGCGAGGCCGACCGCGGCGGGGTCCACGGCGTGCAGGTCGACGAGGGTGTCCACGAGGGCGAGCACGGCGGCGCGGGTGCGCTCGGGGCCCAGCTGTGCGAGCTGGCCGGCCGTGCGGTACGGCGTGCCCGCCACGTACTCCATCACGTAGAACGGCGCGCCGAGCACGCTGTCGTCCTCGCACATGAGCAGCGCCTCGGGCACCGGTACGGACGTCGGGTGCAGGGCGCTGATCACCCGGTGCTCGCGCTTCATGTCGTGCGCGGTGGCGAGTACATGGCCCAGTGGCGGGCGGCGGACCACCCAGGTCGACGAGCCGTCGCCGACGATGTACGTGAGGTTCGACCGGCCGCCCTCGACGAGACGCCCGGACAGCGGACCGGCCACGAGCCCCGGGCGCTCCCGGTCGAGGTGGCCGCGCAGCTGGTCGAGGTCAAGACCTGGGGGGTGGCCGGCGCTCATCGATGTCCTCCGGAGGCAGAGTGAAGCGGTGTCGCGTCACATGATGCCGACCGGTCGGTATGTCGTCCAGGGCGGGGGCTGAATGTGATCCATCTCGTACGCTACTGCCCGCGGCCGGGCGGTGCGGGTGCGTCCGGCGAGAACGTCGTCCGCACCCCGTGCGGCCCGCGGACCGTCAGTGGTCGTCCCAGTGGCCGTCGTGCTGTGCGTGCCGGTGCCCGTCGTGGACGTAGTCGACGTGATCGCCGTGCGTGACGGCCTGATGTCCGCAGTTCTGGCCGTGCTGGTGCTCGTGCCCCTGGTGCGTGGTGTGAGCGCCGGGCTCGCACTCGTCCCAGTGGCCGTTGTGCTCCGCGTGCAGATGCCCCTCGTGTGCGTAGTCGATGTGGTCGCCGTGCGGGACCGCCGCGTGGCCGCAGCCCTCGCCGTGGGTGTGCTCGTGGACGGGGTGTTCCCGGTGGAGAGTGGTCATGGAGTCAGGTTAGTCGGAAATGCCCGGATCATTAAGCTATGGAACCCTTGTGCTGTTCCTGTGCCTTTCGCGAGGAGTACGTCGGATGAAGGCGATCAGCTACAGCGGCTACGGCGGTCCCGAGGTACTCGAATACGGGGAGGTGGGCGACCCGAAGGTCGGGCCCGACGCCGTCCTGGTGAAGGTCAGGGCGGCAGCGGTGAACCCCGTCGACTGGAAGGCCCGCGAGGGCTACCTCGACCCGGTGCTCGACGCCGTCTTCCCCGTGATCCCCGGCTGGGACGTGTCCGGCGTCGTGGTCCAGCCCGGTTCCGCCGTCACCGAGTTCGTCACCGGCGACGAGGTGATCGGGTACGTACGCGAGGACTTCCTCTCCCGCGGGACCTTCGCCGAGTACGTCGCCGCGCCCGTGCGCACCCTGGCCCGCAAGCCCCGGAACCTCACCTACGAGGAGGCGGCCGGGCTGCCGCTCGCCGGGCTCACCGCCTACCAGGTCCTGACCGGCGCCCTCGCCGTGCAGGAGGGCGATGTGGTGCTCGTCCACGCGGCGGCCGGCGGCGTCGGGTCGATCGCGGTCCAGCTGGGCCGCCACCTCGGCGCCCGCGTCATCGGCACGGCGAGCGAACGCAACCACGACTTCCTGCGGGAGCTGGGCGCCGAACCGATCACGTACGGGGACGGCCTCGCCGAGCGCGTGCGGGCGCTCGCTCCGGAGGGCATGGACGCCGTGTTCGACACGGTGGGCGGGGAGGCCCTGAAGGTGTCCGCGGACCTGCTCGCGCCGGGCGGCCGGCTCGCGTCCATCGCCGACGCCTCGGTCGTCGACCTGGGCGGCCACTACGCCTTCGTGCGCCCCGACGCCGCCGACCTCGCGCGCCTCGCGGACCTCGCGGAACAGGACGTGGTCACGGTGCACGTCGACGAGACGTTCCCGCTGGAGCGGGCCGCCGACGCCCAGCGGCTGAGCGCCGAGGGCCGCACCAGGGGCAAGATCGTGGTCACCGTGCCGTGGACCGACTGACCGACTGACCCACTGACCAGCTGACCAGCGGGGGCAGGGAGCGGCGCAGGCCGCCGTCACACCACCAGCGCCGCCGCGAACGCGGCCAGCGCCACCGAGCAGGCCACCGCCACCACGGCCGCGCGCCCGGTCAGTACGGGCGGCCCTGCCTCGTGCAGCGCCAGCTCGCGGATCCGGCGGTGCGCCACCGCCAGGAACCCCAGCCACGCCAGGAAGCACAGGGCAGCGCCCAGCACGCCGAGGGTGTCCGCGCCGCCGCTCAGTGTCGTCCTGGCGGCGAGGATCGCGGCCACGGTGCAGGACAGCGTCGTCCGCCGCCAGGCGAGCCGCGTCCGCGCCGGCTGGAGCCCCGGATCGCGCCCGGCCGCTTCTCCGTCGCCCGGTCCGTCGCAGGGCGCTTCGGACGGGCCGCTCACCCCGCCCACCCGGCCAGCACGACCACCACCATCGCGACGGCCACCAGCGCCACGACCACGCTCAACAGCGCCGGGAACCGCGAGACGGGCAGGTCCTCGCCCCGCCGCATCGCCCGCTCGCAGCGCACCCAGTGGCTGACCGCGCGCAGGGAGCACAGGGCGCCCGCCGCGAGCAGCGCGAGCGCGAGCCCGGCCCGCCAGGCCCAGCGCAGGTCCGGCAGGAACTGGTCCACGGCGAACCCGCCGCCGATCAGCGCGAGCGCCGTGCGCAGCCAGGCCAGGAACGTGCGCTCGTTGGCCAGGGAGAAGCGGTAGTCGGGTGTCTCGCCGTCCTCCCGTACCCGCTCGGGCGCGAACCAGAGGCGGACACCGCGCACAAATTCGATCACGGGGTGACCTTATCCGGGCGGTCCGGGCAGGCCCGCGACCCCTGTGCGGTAGGCCCGCAGCCGCTCGTACGCGTCGAGCCCGTCCGGCACCCACGGCCACTCGGGGAGCCGCCGCTCCAGCTCCTCGTCGGTGAGGAAGCCGTGCCAGGCGACCTCCTCGGCCTGCGGGTCCACCGGCAGCTCGCAGCGCACTTCGTACAGGTACGACCACCAGGTGCGGCCCGCCCCGCCGTCGTACAGGAACTTGAACAGCGGCTCGGGGCGCGGCAGCCCGGACACGCCGAGTTCCTCCTCCGCCTCGCGCAGGGCAGCGTCGTCGTAGGACTCGCCGGCGCCCACGACGCCGCCGACGAACATGTCGTAGAGGGACGGGAACACCAGCTTCGTCGGGGTGCGGCGGTGCACGAAGATCCGGCCGGCGGCGTCCCTGGCCTGGATGAACACGCACCGGTGGCGCAGTCCGCGTGCATAGGCCTCGCCGCGCGGTGCCTGTCCGACCACCCGGTCGTGTTCGTCGACGATGTCGAGCACCTCCGCCGCCGGATCCGGGGCGGCAGCGGCATCAGCGGCGTTCGTGGGATCGGTGGGAGGGGTCATGTGCCCATGACATCAGAACCCGGAAGACCCCGGCAGACCCCGGCAGCTCGGAGCCCGGCAGCTCAGACCCCGACCCCCGCCCGGTCCCCCTCCCGAGGGCCCGCGGTCGGCATCGCCGGATGCATCCCGAGCAGCACGATCCCCGAAACGATCGCCGTGAGCCCGGTCGCCTGCCAGGCGAGCGCCCCGGCATCCATGCGCAGTTGGTCGCCCATGAAGCCGACCCCGCACGCGATGCCCGCGAGCGGCTGCGCCGCCGTCAGCGCGGGCAGCGACATCCGCAGCGGCGCCATCTCGAAGGCGCTCTGCACCAGGATCAGGCCCGTGACGCCCAGCACCAGCACCCCGTACGGCTGCCAGCTGGTGAACAACCCGGCCCAGCCGCCCGACGAGAACAGCTGCCCGCTCATCCGCGTCAGCGCGTCCTGCACCCCGTAGAGGAGCCCGGCCGCCACGCCGAGGAGGACCGGGGCCGCGCTCATCCGTGACTTCTTCGCGTACGCCGTGAGCAGCAGCGCGCCGCCCACCATCACGCCGATGATCAGCCAGCGTCGCAGCGGGTCGGTGACCGCGTCCCCGCTGCGTGGCTCGCCCGCCACGATGAAGGCCGTCACCCCGCCCGCGAGCAGGGCCAGGCCCGCCCAGCCCTGTTTGCCCAGCGGCTGGCGGGTCTGGTGGCGCGAGAGGGCGAGCGCGAACAGGAGGTTGGTCGCGAGCAGTGGCTCGACGAGGGAGATCTCCCCGTTGCCCAGCGCGATCGCGCCGAGCACCATGCCGCACACCATGAAACCTATGCCGAACAGCCAGCGGGGCACCCGGACGAGGTCGAGGAGCAGCCGCGGCGACAGGAAGTCGCTCAGCGGGGCGTGCTGCGCCGCGTTCTGCTGGAGCACGAATCCGATGCCCAGACAGAAGGCCGCGGAGACGGCGAGGACGAGTACGAGAACCGACACGCTGCGCACCTCGAGAATGCAGGTATCAAGATCGGCCGTGGGCGGGTCGTTGCACGGGTGTATGGCCGACGATAGCGCCCCGCGGCACCGGCTGCCCCGCGAGTGACCCGGTCGGCGAGGTTGACGCCGCCGACCCCCGTGCCCAAGATCTGACCCACCGGTAACTTTCGAGAGGGACGGACCCCAATGACGACGTACGACGCGGACGTGATCGTGATCGGGGCGGGCCTCGCCGGGCTCGCGGCGGTGGCGGAACTCGTGGACGCGGGCCGCAAGGTGATCCTTCTGGACCAGGAGCCGGAGCAGTCCATCGGTGGTCAGGCGCACTGGTCCTTCGGCGGTCTCTTCTTCGTCGACTCGCCCGAGCAGCGCCGCCTGCGGATCAAGGACAGCCACGCTCTCGCGCTCCAGGACTGGATGGGCACCGCCGGCTTCGACCGTGCCGAGGACCACTGGCCGCGCAAGTGGGCCGAGGCGTATGTCGACTTCGCCGCGGGCGAGAAGCGGTCCTGGCTGCACCGGCAGGGCGTCCGCTTCTTCCCCGTGGTCGGCTGGGCGGAGCGAGGCGGCTACGACGCGAACGGGCACGGGAACTCGGTGCCCCGCTTCCACATCACCTGGGGGACCGGCCCCGGCCTCGTCGCCCCCTTCGAGCGCCGCGTCAGGGAGGGCGTGGCGCGCGGTCTCGTACAGCTGAAGTTCCGGCACCGGGTGACCGGCCTGTCCCGCAGCGCCGGCGCCGTCGACACCGTCAGCGGCGAGATCCTCGAACCGTCGTCCATCGAGCGCGGCCAGGGCAGCAGCCGTACGGTCACGGGCTCCTTCGAGCTCAAGGCGCAGGCGGTGCTCGTCACCTCCGGCGGCATCGGCGGGAACCACGACCTGGTCCGCGCCAACTGGCCCGAGCGCCTCGGCACCCCGCCCGAGAAGATGCTCTCCGGCGTGCCCGCGCACGTCGACGGCCTGATGCTCGGGATAACGCAGGACGCGGGCGCGCACCTCATCAACGGCGACCGCATGTGGCACTACACCGAGGGCATCGAGAACTGGAACCCCATCTGGGACAAGCACGGCATCCGCATCCTGCCGGGCCCGTCCTCGCTCTGGCTCGACGCGCGCGGCGAGCGCCTGCCCGTGCCGCTCTTCCCCGGCTTCGACACCCTCGGCACCCTCGACCACATCATGAAGACCGGGTACGGCTACACGTGGTTCGTGCTCAACCAGCGCATCATCGGCAAGGAGTTCACCCTCAGCGGCTCCGAGCAGAACCCCGACCTCACCGGGAAGTCCGTGCGCGGCGTCATCGACCGGGCCCGCGCCGACGTACCGGCGCCCGTCAGGGCCTTCATGGACCACGGCGCCGACTTCGTCATCGAGAAGGACCTCCCCGCCCTCGTGCGCGGCATGAACGCCCTTGCCGAGAAGTCGTCGGGTCCGCTGATCGACGAGGACGCGCTGCGCCGCACCCTCGTCGCCCGCGACCGCGAGATCGTCAACCCCTTCACCAAGGACCTCCAGGTGACCGCCATCCGCGGCACCCGCAAGTTCCTCGGCGACCGCCTCATCCGCACCGCGGCCCCGCACCGCATCCTCGACCCGAAGGCGGGCCCGCTGGTCGCGGTGCGCCTCAACATCCTCACCCGCAAGTCGCTCGGCGGCCTGGAGACCGACCTGTCCTCGCGCGTCCTGACCGACGGCGGTGAGCCCCTGCCGGGTGTGTACGCGGCGGGGGAGGCGGCCGGGTTCGGCGGCGGGGGCGTGCACGGCTACCGCTCCCTCGAAGGGACCTTCCTCGGCGGCTGCCTCTTCTCGGGCCGCACGGCGGGCCGCGCCGCGGCCCTAGCGACCGGCTGAATCTCGCCTTGACGGCACCCTGGACGCTTCTCTGCGGTCCGGGGTGCTGTCTCGTGTCACCAGCTCAACAGCCCAGGTGAGAAAGGGGATTAGCGGATCGCGAGGGCGAACTCCGGGGATTGTGAAACGAGTTGGTGAAGACCGCTCCTTGGTCTGCTCTTGACTCGGAGCACCCCGTACCGCTTTGCTGTGCGTGATCACCTCAAGCAAGCCGCGTCGTAGAGGACTTCCCGCGGTGCCCCCACCCCCACCACCACTCGGGCGTGCCCGCAAGCGTGCCGCTGCCCCGTTCGACTCCGCGCTCGACGACAGCGGCCTCGTGGCCGCCCGCGCGGCCCTCGCTCAGGGGCGCTGGACCGAGGTCAGGGAACTGATCTCGGCCACCGGCGACGACTGGGACCGCCGCGGCCATCGCGTCGTCGTCCTCGCCGAGGAGCCCACGACCACCGCCTGGGTCAGTGACTGGCGGCTCGCCGAACCCGAGTCGGCCGACGCCGCCGTCCTGCTCGCCCTCGCCGCGGTGCAGCGCGCCCGTACCGGCAAGTCACGACCCGAAAAGGCCCGCGACGCCTGCCGCGCCGCCGCAGCCCTCGCGCCCGCCGACCCCACTCCCTGGCTCGGACTCCTGCTCCTGGAACGGGACATGGGCCGCGAGGAGGACGTGGTCCGCATCTTCGACGAGATCCGCCACCGCCACCCCGAGCACCACCACGCCCACCACCTGATGGTCGCCAGGCTCGCCGAACGCCGCCCCGACGCGGGCCAGGACCCGCTCCACGAGGTCTACGACTTCGCGTCCTGGGCCGCCGAACAGGCCGGACCCCGGTCACCGCTGGCCGTCCTCCCCGTCGTCGCGCACGCTGAGCGCTACCGCGTCCTCGCCACCGCCGGCAGTGAACCGCCCGACCCCAAGGCGTCCGGACACTGGACGGGCCGCCGCGCTCGCGTCGTGATGAAGGCCGCCTTCGACTGGTGGCTCGAATGGGGCTCTCCGGAGAGCCCCGCTCATCCGCGCGGCCGCGTCGACCTGAACTTCCTCGCCCACGCCAAATCCTGCGAGGGCAGGTCCGCGGAGGCCGCCGCCCTGTTCCACCGCATCGGCCGGCATGCCACCGCGGCCCCCTGGTCGTACCCGGACCGGGATCCGCACGAAGCGTTCGGCGCCGCGCGCCGCGCCGCGCTCGGCACGGCCTAGGACGACGCCCCAGGCATCCCACAGACACCCGCACCAGCAGCGCTCATCCACAGGGAAGGGACAACCCCGCCATGACGACGGGCAGTTCGAGCACGAGCGACACGGCACCACCCCCCGCGTCCGACGCGGGGATCAGCACCTTCAAGGGACAGGAGAGCGCTCTGCGCGCCGGCCGACTCGGCACGGCGGGCCTGCTGCTCTCCGTGCTGGCCGCGACGGGCCCGCTCATGGTGGTCGCCGGCGTCATGCCCACCACGTTCGCCGTGATGGGCGTCGTCGGGCAGCCGCTGCTCTTCCTCATCCTGGGCGTCGTCCTCGCCCTCTTCAGCGTCGGCTACGCCGAGATGAGCCGGCACGTCCACAACGCCGGCGCCTTCTACGCGTACATATCCCGCGGCCTCGGCCCGACCGCCGGTGCGGGCGCCGCCCTGGTCGCGCTCGTCGCCTACAGCGTCCTCCAGGTCGGCATCTACGGGATGTTCGGGTTCGAGGTGTCCAACCTCCTCGCCACCTACCTAGACCTCAGCATCGCCTGGTGGATCCCGGCGCTGGTCGCCGTGCTCGCCGTCGGCGCGCTCGCCCTGCTGAAGATCGACGTGAACGCGCGCGTGCTCGGCGTACTCCTGCTCGTGGAGGTCGCGCTGGTCGTCGTCTTCGACATCGCGGCGATCGGCGACCCGGCCAGGGAGGGCCTGTCGCTGCACGCCTTCAACCCGGACACCCTCACCGGCGCGGGCGTCGGCACCGCCCTGTGCTTCTGCATCGCCGCCTTCACCGGCTTCGAGCAGGCGCCCGTGTACGCGGAGGAGACCAGCCGCCCGCACATCCTCGTGCCGCGCGTGATGTTCCTGGCGGTCGGCTTCGTCGCCGTCTTCTTCGCCATCAGCTCCTGGGCGCTCACCGTCGCCGCGGGACCCTCCGCGATCATCCCGACCGCGCAGAAGCAGAGCGCGGGCCTGATGTTCTTCCTGACGGAGAGCAGGCTCGGCGGCACGTTCACGGACATCGTCCATGTCCTGTTCGTCACCGGCATGTTCGCGGCGCTCCTCAGCTTCCACAACGTCGTCTCGCGCTACGCCTTCGCCATGGGCCGCGAGGGACTGCTGCCCGCCGCCTTCGGCCGCACCAACAGCTCCAGCGGCGCGCCCGGCACCGGCTCCCTGCTCCAGACCGCCCTCTCCCTGATCATCGTCGTGGCCTTCGCGGTCACCGACGACGGCAAGGCGGGCGACCCGACGGCGCCGGTGCTCAAGCTCTTCACCTGGGGCGGCAACGTCGGCGCCCTCGGCATCATCCTGCTGATGGCCACCGCCTCGCTGGCCGTGATCGTCTTCTTCGTCAGGCGCGGCGCCGCGGGCGCTCAGATCTGGCGCCTGATCGCGTCGGGGATCGCCGGGATCTCGCTGCTCGTCATCGCCTTCTACACGGTCAAGGACTTCGACGTCCTCGTCGGCTCGGGCCCCGGCTCCTCCCTCAACTGGGTGCTGCCCGGCATCATCGCGCTGGCCGCCGTCATCGGCTTCGTCCACGGCGTCGTCCTGCGCGGCAGGAACCCCGAGGCGCACGCCAGGATCGGTCTCGGCAACGAGGCGTTCCAGCTGGAGAAGGCGGCCGGCGTGCCCGCCCAGAAGTGACAGAACGCTGACGAACACCCGTGGCCACTGGTCACCGGCGGCCACGGGTGCTCGAATCAGTGTGTGAACCCGGAAGAACTCGTACCGCCCGAGCCGGGCGAGCAGCGAGGCGCGCCCGTCGGCCGCCGTCTCGTCCTCGGCATGCTCGGACTCGGCGCCCTCGGCGTCGCCGCCGCGCCCACCCTTCAGCGCGGCCTCGAATCTTTCCTCGGCAGCGCCGCGGACAAGGACCCCACCGGCCTGACGGACCTCCTGCCGAACGGCGGCGGCTTCCGCTACTACTCGGTCGCCTCCTCCGTCCCGCACAGATCGGCCGCCGACTACCGCCTCACCGTCGACGGCCTCGTCGACCGGCCCACCACCTACACGCTCCCCGCGCTGCGGGCGCTGCCGCAGACCCGCCTCGTGCGCGACGTCCAGTGCGTCACCGGGTGGCGCGTGCCTCAGACCCCCTTCGAGGGCGTACGCCTCTCCACCGTCCTGGACGCGGCCGGGGTCCGGCCCTCCGCCAAGGCGCTGCGGCTGACCTGCTTCGACGGCACGTACAGCGAGAGCCTCACGCTGTCCCAGGCCCGCCGCGCCGACGTGCTCGTCGCGCTGCGGATGCAGGACAAGCCCCTCGGCCACTCCCACGGCGGGCCGGTCCGCCTCTACGTCGGCCCCATGTACTTCTACAAGTCGGCGAAATGGCTGTCCGGCATCACCGTCACCGACCGTGTCGAACCCGGCTACTGGGAAGAGCGCGGCTACGACGTGGACGCGTGGGTCGGCCGCTCGAACGGACGCGACGATGAACCCACCCAGTGAACTCACCGCGCGCGTAAGGCGCTTCACCCGCACCGAGACCTGGATCCACCGGTCCACGGCGGCCCTCATGGGCCTGTGCGTCCTGACGGCGGCCTGCCTGTACGTGCCCCAGCTCGCGGAGCTCGTCGGCCGCCGGGAACTCGTGGTCAGGCTCCACGAGTGGTCCGGTCTCCTGCTGCCCGCGCCCTACCTCGCCGGCCTCGCGTCCCGCGCCTTCCGCGCCGACCTGCGCCGCCTGAACCGCTTCGTCCCGCACGACCGCACCTGGCTGCGCTCCGCCCTGCGCCGCTCGGGCCCGAGGCCCGCGGGCAAGTTCAACGCGGGCCAGAAGCTGTACGCGGGCTGGCTCGGGGGAGCGGTCCTGGTGATGCTCGGCACGGGCCTGCTCATGTGGTTCACCCTCCCCCAAGCTCTCGGCTTCGCTCGAGCAGGGGGGACCCCCATCGCGCCCCTCACCTGGCGCACGGGCAGCACCTTCGTGCACGACTGGCTGTCCCTCGCCCTCGGCATCGTGGTCGCCGGGCACATCGCGAAGGCGTGGGCGGATCCCGAGGCGCGGCTCGGGATGCGGACCGGCTTCGTGGGGAGGGACTGGGCCGAACGCGAGCACGGCGAGTGGCTGCCTTGAAGACGCCGTATTACGCGCCCGGGCCGAAGTCCAGGAGGACCTTGCACGCCCGTGCGCGGTCCGCGGCCAGCGCGAACGCCGACTCCGCCTCCGCCACCGGGACCACCGCGCTGATCAGTTCCGCGAGTCCCGGCTGCTCGGCGAGCAGGCGCAGCGCGTCGTCGAACTCCGTGTCGAAGCGGAACGCCCCGCGCAGCTCGATCTCCCGGCTGACCACGAGGTTCCCCGCGAACGGGCTCTGCCCCGGCGGCAGCATCCCGAGCTGTACGACCACACCGCCGCGCCGCACATGGCGCAGGCAGCTGTCGAGCCCGGCGGCCACGCCCGACGCCTCGACGGCCGCGTGGGCCTCGTCGGGCCAGCCCTTGTCGGCCGGGTCGTCCGCGCGTACGAGGGTGTCGGCGCCGGCGAGTTCCGCGTACCGGAGGGCCTCGGGGAGGAGATCGGTGGCGGTCACGTGGGCCGCCCCGGCCGCCTTGGCCGCGGCGACGACGAGGCAGCCGATGGGGCCCGCGCCGGTCACGAGCACGTGCCGGCCCGCGACCGGTCCCGCCCGGCGCACCGCGTGCAGCGCCACCGCGAGGGGTTCGGCGAGGGCGGCCCGGTCGAGCGGAAGCCCGTCGGGCACGGCCCTCAACTGGCCGGCGGGGACGGCGATCCGCGCGGCGAAGCCGCCCTGGACGTGGGGGGTGCGGGCCGCGCTGCCGAGGTAGCGGGTGTCGCGGCACACATTGCGCCGCCCGTCCACGCACTCGGGGCAGATCCCGCAGGGAGTGGCGGGGTGCACGGCGACGGCCGTGCCGGGCGCGGGGCCGGTGGCACCGTCCCCGTACGAGACGACCGTGCCCACGACCTCGTGGCCGAGCAGCATGGGTTCCTGGAGCCGGAAGTCGCCGACACCGCCGTGGCGCCAGTAGTGCAGGTCGGAGCCGCACACGCCGCCGTAGCGGACGGCGACGAGCGCCTGGCCCGGGCCGGGTTCGGGGGAGGGGAGTTCGTCGACGCGCAGATCTCCCGCGCCGTGGATCACGCAGCCCAGCATCAGGTCTCCTTGAGCCATGAGGTCTTCTAGAGAACGCTCGTCATGCCGCCGTCGACGTAGAGGATCTGCCCGCTGACGAAGTCGGACGCGGGGGAGGCCAGGAACAGGGTGCCGCCGACGAGGTCATCGGTGCGGCCCCAGCGGCCGGCCGGGGTCCTGCGGCGGACCCAGGCGCTGAACTCCTCGTCGCGGACGAGCGGCTGGGTCAGCTCGGTCTCGATGTAGCCGGGGCCGAGCCCGTTGACCTGGACCCCGGAGGGGCCCCAGTCGGCGCACATGCCCTTGGTGAGCATCTTCAGGGCGCCCTTGGTGGCGGCGTAGGGCGCGATGCCGGGCCGCACGACCTCGCTCTGCAGCGAGCAGATGTTGATGATCTTTCCGTGGCCGCGTTCGACCATGCCGCGGGCCGCCTCACGGCCCACCAGGAACGCGCTCGTCAGATTGGTGTCGAGCACCCGGTGCCAGTCGGCGTCGGTGAACTCCAGGAGCGGGGCGCGCAGTTGCATGCCCGCGTTGTTCACGAGGATGTCGAGCGGACCCACCCGCTCCTCGACCCCGGCGACTCCGGCGGCCACGGACGGTCCGTCCGTGACGTCGAACGCCGCGGTGTGGACCGGGCTGCGTCCTGTCTGCCCCGACAGCCGCCCGGCCGCGTCCGCGAGGGCGGACTCGTCGCGTCCGTTGAGGACGACGGTCGCGCCGGCCTCCAGGAGGCCGCGGGCCAGGGCGAACCCGATCCCGCGGCTGGAACCGGTCACCAGGGCCGTGCGGCCGCTGATGTCGAAGAGGGGGTGGGTCATCGCTCAGTACTCCAGTCGCTCCGAAGGGAGCCAGATCACAAGGTCGCTAAATGACCAGGGACAGCAGCAGGACCAGTCCACCGGCGACGACCGAGATGATCGTCTCCATGACGGACCAGGTCTTGATGGTCTGCCCGACGTTCAGGCCGAAGTACTCCTTCACCAGCCAGAAGCCCGCGTCGTTCACGTGGCTGAAGAAGAGCGAGCCGGCGCCGATCGCGAGGACCAGCAGGGCCGTGTGCGCGGTCGACATGTCGGCCGCGAGCGGCGCCACGAGACCGGCCGCCGAGATGGTCGCGACGGTGGCGGAGCCCGTGGCGAGGCGTATGACGACCGCGATCAGCCAGGCGAGCAGCAGGGCCGGGATCGACCAGTCCTTGGAGATGTCGAGGACCATCTGGCCCACGCCGGAGTCGATGAGGGTCTGCTTGAAGCCGCCGCCCGCGCCGACGATGAGGAGGACGCCCGCGATCGGGGCGAGCGACTTCTCGACGGTGGAGGACAGCCGGTCCTTGGTGAACCCGGCCGCGCGGCCCAGCGTGAACATGCCGACGATCACGGCGGCGAGCAGGGCGATCAGCGGCGAGCCGATGACGTCGAAGACGCGCTGCACGGTGTGCTCGGGCTTGTCCACGACGATGTCGACGAGCGCCTTGGCGAGCATCAGGACGACGGGGAGCAGGATCGTGGCGACGGCCGCGCGGAAGCTCGGGCGCTTCTCCAGGTCGTCGGTGGCGCGCGCCGGGGTCATCTTGTCCGGGGCCTGGACGTCCACCCAGCGGGCGGCGAACTTCGAGAACACGGGGCCCGCGATGATCACCGTCGGGATGGCGACGAGGACACCCAGGGCGAGCGTGACGCCGAGGTTGGCGCCGACGGCGTCGATCGCGACGAGCGGGCCGGGGTGCGGCGGGATCAGGCCGTGCATGACCGACAGGCCGGCGAGGGCCGGGATGCCGATGCGCATCAGCGAGTAGTTGCCGCGCTTGGCGACCATCAGGACGACCGGGATCAGCAGCACGATGCCGACCTCGAAGAACAGCGGCAGACCGATCACCGAGGCGATCAGGACCATCGCCCACGGCATGGCGCGCCCGCCCGCCTTGGCGAGGATCGTGTCGACGATCTGGTCGGCGCCGCCGGAGTCGGCGAGCAGCTTGCCCAGGATCGCGCCGAGCGCGATCAGCACACCCACACCGGCCACCGTGGAACCAAGGCCCGTGGTGAAGCTGACGATGGTCTTGTCGAGGGGGGCGCCCGCGAAGGCTCCCAGGGCCAGAGAACCGATGGTCAGCGCCAGGAAGGCGTGGACCCGGAACTTCGTGATGAGCAGAACGATGACAGCGATGCCCGCGAGGACGGCGATCCCCAGCTGGGCGTGGCCCGCCGAGGTGATCGGTTCGACGGCATCCGCTGCCAGCGTCTCGACGCTGAGACTGGTCACGGTTTTTCCTTGGGGTGGGTGGGGACTTCTGGGACTACTTCAGCGCCGGGCGCTGAGGGGACGGGGACTGTCCCTCGAGGTCGGCGAGGGCCGCGACGGCCCGCTCCGTGATCTCTTCGGGGCTGCCCGACACATCGACGTCGACGCCCGCCTCGTCCGCCGCGAGCGGCTGGAGCGTGGCGAACTGCGAGTCAAGGAGGGCCGTGGGCATGAAGTGGCCCTGGCGGTGCGACATCCGGTCCTCGATGAGGGCGCGGTCACCCGTGAGGTGGACGAACACGACTCCGGGGGCCTCGGCCCTGAGCCGGTCGCGATAGCTCCGCTTGAGGGCGGAGCTGCTGACGACGCCGCCGAGTCCCGCCCGTCCGTGTGCCCAGGCGCCGATGGCGTCGAGCCACGGCCACCGGTCGTCGTCGGTCAGGGGGGTGCCGGCCGACATCTTGGCGATGTTCGCCGGCGGGTGGAAGTCGTCGCCCTCGGCGTACGGAACGCCGAGCCTGTCTGCGAGCAGGGGGCCGATCGTGGTCTTGCCGGTCCCTGCTACGCCCATGACTACGACGACGTGGGGGGTGCGTCGTGTCTTCATCGCGTCCTCGCTGTCTTCTTCGACATCGCTGTGTCACGCCACTGAAACCTAAATGGTCGGACAAATTCAAGAGTCTGTGACACAAAAGTCTGACTTTTTATTCCGTCGACCCGCCTCGTACGCTGACGTCATGACCACACAGGGCCGGGGGCTGCACGCCCATGTACTGGAGAACCTCGGCCCCGCCATCACCGCGGGGGAGTACCCACCGGGCAGCGTGCTGCGCACGGACGAGCTGGCCCAGCGCTACGAGGTGTCGCGCTCGGTCATGCGGGAGGCCGTACGGGTGCTCGAGTCGATGCACCTCGTGGAGTCCCGGCGCCGGGTCGGCGTGACCGTACGGCCCACGCAGGAGTGGAACGTCTACGACCCGCAGGTCATCCGCTGGCGGCTGGCCGGCGCGGACCGGCCGCGGCAGCTGCGCTCCCTCACGGTGCTGCGTTCCGCGGTCGAGCCGGTCGCGGCCGGGCTCGCCGCGAAGCACGCCACGGCCGAGCAGTGCGCGGCGCTCACCGAGTGCGCGCTCGGCATGGTCGCCACGTCACGCGGCCATCAGCTGGAGGCGTACCTCGTCCACGACATCGAGTTCCACCGGGTCGTCCTGAACGCGTCGGGCAACGAGATGTTCGCCCGGCTCGGTGACGTGGTCGCGGAGGTCCTCGCGGGCCGCACGCACCACCAGGTGATGTTCGAGGACCCGGACCCGGTGGCCGTGTCGCTGCATGTGCACGTCGCCGAGGCCGTCCGCGAGGGGGACGCGATCCGCGCGGAGGCGCTCACGCGCGAGATCGCGGTGGGCGCGCTCCAGGAACTGGACATCCTCGCGCCCTGATCGCAGAGCCGGGCCCTACTCGATGAAGTCGCCGTCCACGTACACCCAGGCGCCGTCGAGCCGTGTGAACCGGCTGCGCTCGTGCAGGGAGCCGGGCCGCCCGCCGTCGGTGTAGCGGGCCCGGAACGTCACGGTGCCGGTGGTGTGGAAGGCCGACCCCTCACTCGTCCCCAGGATCTCCAGACCGGTCCACTTCGTCCCCGGCTCGAAGGTGACGGCCGGGGGCCGGGTGGCCGGGTGCCAGGTCCGCAGCAGATACGCGGCGTCCTTGAGGGCGAAGGCGCAGTAGCGGGACCGCATCAGGGCCTCGGCGGTGGGCGCGTTCGCCGCTCCGGAGTGATACCGGCCGCAACAGGCGTCATACGCGGAGGGGAGCCCGCAGGGGCAGGTGGGGGCGGGGCGTGACATACGGATGATTCAACCAGCTCCGCAGCCGATCACCCGGCCCCCACCCCTGTCACGGCGTCACGGTCAGTGCCGTGCCCCGCGTGCGGTCCGACGAGGGTCCCGTCTCGATCGAGAACTCGCCGGGCTCCACGGCGAGGTCCAGATCGCGGGTGACCGAGGCGAGCACCTCGGCGTCGACGGTGAACACGGCCTCGGCGCTCGCGCCGGGCTCCAGGTCGAGCCGTACGAACCCGCGCAGTTCCCGCGCCCGCGGCCACGACGTGCCGCCCGACACCCGGCGCACATACAGCTGCACCGTCTCGCGCACGGGCCGCGTCCCGGTGTTGGTCACGGTGACGGAGCAGGTGGTGCCGGGGTCATCGGCCCTGACTTCGGAGCGCGCCAGGCGGGGTGCCCCGTACTCGACCGTGGAGTAGGACAGGCCGTGGCCGAAGGGGTGCCGCGCGGTGGCGCTCTGGTCCACGTAGCCGCCGTAGCCATGGTCCTTGGCGTTGTAGAACACCGGCAGCTGCGCGGCGGAGCGCGGCACCGACACGGGGAGCCGGCCCGTCGGCGACGCGGCCCCGAACAGCACGTCGGCCACCGCCCGTCCGCCCCACGGCCCCGGATACCAGGCGCACAGCACGCCCTTCGCCTTCCCCGTGAGGTCGGGCAGCGCGTGCGGGCGGCCCTGGACCAGGACCACGACGACCGGGGTGCCCGTCGCCGCCACCGCGTCGAGCAGCGCCAACTGCCCTACCGGCAGGCGCAGATCGGCCAGGTCGACGCCTTCACCGCAGGTCATGCCCACCGGGTTCCCCGAGGAGACGACGGCCGCCCCGTTGGCCTCGAAGCGCGTGTCGTCCTCGCGGGCGCTCGACCCGCCGAGGACGAGCACGGCCACGTCCGCCGACGCGGCCAGAGCGACCGCCTCCGGCACGCCGGACACGTCGCCGCCGACGAGTCCGCACCCGCGCGCGTACGTCACTTCGGCGCCGGGCGCGGCCCCCGCCCGGATCCCGTCGAGCACGGTGACACCCGAGCCGGGCCGCTGCGGCGCGGTGTAGTCACCGATCTGGCCGGGAACGGAGTCCGCGCCGGGACCCATGACCGCGATGCGGCGCAGGGAAGGGCCGAGCGGCAGCGTCACCCCGTCGTGCTCCAGGAGCACGATCGACTCACGCGCCAGGCGCTCGCTCAACTCCCGGACGCCGGAAGGCTGTTCAGTCCTCCCGACGTACGGCCGCTCGAAGAGGCCGAGCCGGAACTTGAGCGCGAGGACGCGCTCCACCGCCCTGTCCACGGTCTCTTCCGCCACGAGCCCCCGCTCGACGGCATCGCCCAGTCGCGGGAAGCAGTCGTCCCACAGGCTCAGATCCGTGCCCGCCGCCAGGGCGAGCGCGCCCGCCGCCGCGGGATCGCCGGCCAGGCGTGTCAGCCGGTCGAGCGCGCCCCCGTCGGCCATCACGATGCCGTCGAACCCCCAGCGCTCCCGCAGGAGTTCGGTCAGGAGATACCGGCTCGCGGCGCACGGCAGACCGTCGAACTCGTTGTACGCCGCCATCACGCCCGCGGCGCCCGCACGGACCCCCGCCCGCGCCGCCGCCAGATGGATCTCGTGCAGTTCGCGGACGCCGAGCTCGGTCGCCGCGCTGTTGCGCCCGCCCACCGAGGAACCCTGGCCCGCGAAGTGCTTCAGCACCACCCCGACCCCGGCCCGCCGCATGCCCCGTACGAGCGCCTCGGTGAACCGGGCCGCCAGATACGGGTCCTCGCCGAAGCACTCCTCGGCCCGGCCCCAGCGCGGGTCGCGCACGAGGTCGAGCGCCGACACCAGGGCCAGATGGCCGCCCCTGGCCCGCAGTTCGGCCCCGGCCGCGGCCGCCGCCTCCTCGTAGAGGTCCGGGTCCCACGTCGAGCCGACGGCCAGGTTCACCGGCAGGACGGTGCCGTCGAGCGCCTGGTGGCCGTGCGGGACCTCCTCGACCAGGAGCACCGGGATGCCGAGGCGCGTCTGCTCGACCATGTGCCGCTGTACCGCGTCCGCGACGCCCGCCGCGTCCGCCGCCGTGATCCCGTCGGCGAACGTCACCCCGGACCACGGGTCCGCGCGCTGGAGCCCGTACAGGGCGCCCATGCCGTCGTACGCGGCGACCTCGGAGCGGAACGCGTCCGTGAGCCGGTGGCCCGGGCCGGTGCGCTCGTACGCGTGCCAGCCGTACATCCGCTGGTTGAGCTGCCCGGCCTTCTCGGTGAGGGTCATCCGGCCGAGCAGGTCCCGCACGCGCGCGGGCACCGGGGCCGCCGGGTCGCGGTACAGCGGCTCGCTCATCGCAGTTCCAGGATGCGCACGCCGTACGGGTCCAGGGCGACGTCCGTGACGGGCTCGCCCGACCCCGCGTCGTGCAGCGTTCCGTCCGCCTCCGGACGCACCGCCACCTCCTGCCCGGACTGGCTCACCAGCCACACGAACCGCCGCCCGTCCTCATGGACCAGCACATCGGCCGACACGTACGGGCTCTCGACCGTCACGGGCCGAGCCACGCCGGCGACTTCGGCGAGCGCCGCGTACAGCCGGTGCGTCTGCTCCGGGTTGACGTGCGCCGTGCGGGCGGCCATGTGCTCCAGCGGATACGTCGCGAGGACGGTGCGGCCGAGGCCCGTGGCGCGCGAAAGCAGCGCGGGGCGGCCGTGCGCGTCGACGGCGACGACCTCCGCGTCGCGCGCCTCGACCGGCAGGTACGCCCGGCTGTCCTCGTTGCCCGCGACCGGGAAGCGCAGGGTCTCACCGGCCCTGATGCCCCCGAAGTCCGTCGTGAACGTCATCTCCAGGACGTCGTCCTCGATCGGCTCGGCCACCCCGTACGACAGCTGCATCTCGACGCCGAACAGCCCGTCCAGGTCGTCGAACCACGGCCCGCGCGTCCCGGGGTGCTCGCCCGAGCAGAACGACAGGTAGACCGTGGCTCCCTCGGTGGCCCGCCGTGCCAGCGCGCGCCGGGTGCGGGTCGTCAACTGCCGTGTCGCGGGGAGGAGATAGAGCTGTGCGTCCTCGCTGAGGCCGTCCGCCTCCCGGGTGAGGCCCACCGCCAGGTCGGCGGCGCGCGCCGCGACGTACCCCTGGTGGAGCGAGGTGAAGATGAGCGGGCGGTCGGCCGGGCGGCTGTACGGGTAGCCGCGCTCCAGGAACGCGGGCACGACGAGCGCGGCCCCGGCGTCCGAGCGGCGGCAGCGCGCGAAGTCGACCTGCTCCAACACCTTCGCGAACGCGGCGAGTTCGACGAGCGGGGCCTTCGGGGCGCCCGCGCTGTCCGTGATGCCGAAGTGCATCTCGAAGGGGTGGTGGTCGTAGGGGGACCGGTCCCACAGGTCGTCGTAGTCCGTGTTGTTCCAGGCGACCCAGCCCGTCGCGCCGCCCAGCAGTGAGTTGTGCAGGGTCTGGCGGTAGTACACGCCCGCGTTCTCGGCGGAGACCGTGTCCGTAGACAGGCCGAACTCCTCCAGGACCACCGGCTGCCCGGTGACGGCCGCGAGCTCGCACTCGAACGCGGCACGGTAGTGCTGGCGCGGCCGGTCCGTGTCGGAGCGGTAGACGTGCGGGCCCACGAAGTCGACGTACTCGGCGGTGTCCCGCAGCGAGAAACCGTTGTCGCGGCCCGTCACCTCGATGCCCCACGCGCCGTCGCCCAGGGAGACGGGCTGGGTGCCGCCGGCCGCGCGCACCGCGTTGCACATGGCCTGCGCCCACGCCGTGACGACGTCACTGGAGGGCGGGTCGACCTGGTAGATCCGCCCGTAGCCCGGCATCTCGTTGGTGATCAGCCAGCCCGTGACCGCCGGGTGGTCCTTGAAACGGCGCGTCATCTGCGCCACGAACCACGCCTGGCGGCCGACCATCCACACGTCCTCGTACAGGTCCCGGCCCCCGCGCCAGGCCGGATCCCAGTTCTCGCCGGACATGTGGCCGACGATGAACGTCGGTACGGTGCCCATGCCCGCCTCGGCGTGCGCCTCGAGGAAGTCGCGGAAGCGTTCGCACAACTCCTCGTCGATCCGGTGCGGTTCGGGGTGGAAGTCGGGCCAGTAGAAGAACGAGCGGGTCATGTTCAGACCGTGCTCGCGCAGCACCGCCAGTTCCTCGCGCACCGTCTTCGGCTCGTAGTCGCGCCACATCAGGGGACCGCCGGTGCGGGACCAGAAGTTGGCGCCGAGCCAGGGCAGGACGGCGGAGTCGTGGGTGAGGTGGGCGCTGTGGCGTCGCATGGTGGTACCTAGTCCGTTGAAATGCGGGATCTGTCAGGGGGTCGCGGGGCCGGTCGACTCGCGGACGACCAGGTGCGGGCGCCCTTCGAGCGGTGTCTCGGGGACGTCCTCGCCGCACCGGGCGAGCAGCACGCGCGCGGCGGCCGCGCCGACCCGCTGCACCTGCTGGTCGACGGTTGTCAGGCGCGGGTGCAGCCAGCTGCCGAGCGGGAGGTTGTCGTAGCCGACGACGGACAGGTCGTCGGGCACGCGCAGGCCGGCGCGCTGGGCGGTGCCGATGCCGCACACGGCCATCGAGTCGTTGGCGTACACGATCGCGGTGGGCCGCTCGGTGCGCCCGATGAGCTCCTCGGTCGCGGCGACGGCGGCCCCCTCCGAGAAGTCGGTGCTCAGGACGGCGACGGGCCGGAGCCCGGCGACGCCGAGCCTCTCCTCGAAGACCGTGCGCCGCAGCCGGGTGTGCTGGAGCTCGGCGGGCCCGCAGACGTACGCGATGCGCCGGTGGCCGAGCCCGAGCAGGTGGTCGACCGCCTCGTGGACGCCCGACCCCTGGTCGCCGAGGCCGACGGTCGGCACGGTGGCCTCCGGGTCGGGTGCGCCGAGCAGTACCGACGGAAGCCCGATGCGGCGCAGCAGGGCCGGGCGCGGGTCGTCGGCCCGCGCGTCCGTGAGGACGGCCCCGTCGACCCGGCCCTCCGCGGCGAGCCGCTCGTACAGGGCACTCTCCTCGTCGACACCGGCGACCAGATGCAGCAGCAGACCGTAGCCGCGCGGCGCCAACTCGCCCTCTATGCCCGTGATCAGCTCACTGAAGTGCGGGTCGGCCCCGAGCACGTCGGTGGGCCTGCGCACGACGAGCGCGAGCGTACGGGTACGGGCGCTGCGCAGCGCCGCCGCCGGCGCGCTCGGCGACCAGCCGAGCTCCGCCGCCGCGTCGAGGATCCGCCGCCTGGTCGGCTCGGCGAGGCGCCCCTTGTCGTTGAACGCCTGCGACACCGCCGCCGTCGACACACCGGCCGCGGCCGCCACCGCCTTGATGGTCGGCCGGCTTCCGGTACGGGCCTTGCTCACATCTTCACCGCCCCACTGACGAGTGCCTGCTGCATCCGCTTCTGGAGCACCGTATAGACGATCCACACCGGTACGAGGGTGAGGACGGTCCCCGCGGTCAGGACGCCGTAATCCGTCCCGGTGATCGACTTCAGCGTGGGCAGCGCCACTTGGACCGTGCGCTGAGCGGGGTCTGGGCCGATGATCACGAGCGAGTACAGGTATTCGTTCCAGAACGTCAGGAAGTTCAGGAGCAGCACGGTCGCGATGCCGGGCAGGCACATCGGCGTGTACACGTGCCGGAGCACCGCGAAGGTCGAGGCGCCGTCCATGCGGGCCGCCTCCTCCATCTCCCTGGGGACGGTCCGCATGAACTGGACCAGGATCACCACCGAGAGCGGCATCGCCGTGGCCGGCAGGAACAGGATCATGAACGTGCGGGTGTGGAACAGGCCGGTGGCCGCGGCGAGCAGGAACGTCGGGAAGAGCGCCGCGAACGTCGGGATCAGGAACCCCAGCGAGAAGACACTCTCGACCACGGAGGCGAGCCGGCCCGTCGAGCGGGCCAGTGCGAACGCCGCCGGTATCGCGAGCGCGAGCGTCAGGACGAGCGAGAACACCGTCACCAGGCCCGAGTTGACGACGGCGAGCCCGAGGTCGGCGCTGTGGAAGGCGGTACTGAAGTTGCCGAGGCCGAACGACGACGGCAGCGCGAACGGGCTGGCGAAGATCTCCTCGTTCGTCTTGAACGCCGAGGCGACGAAGTAGTACAGGGGGATGACCAGGAGTACCGCGTACAGCCAGACGAGGATGTGCGCGGGCAGCCAGGACCTGCCGAGGCGGCTGTGCTTGGCGGACTTCATGGCGACGGCTCCGATCAGTGGTTCTGGCGGAACGCGCGCCGGATGGCGAGCAGTCCGACGAGTCCGGCGAGGAAGAGGAAGACACCGACGGTCTGGCTGTAGCCGAGGTCCGCCGCGATGAACGCCTTCTGGTACACGAGGAATGACAGCGTTGTCGACGAGCTGCCCGGGCCGCCCTGCGTCAGCAGCAGCACGTGCTGCGCCGAGCCGAACAGCGTCCAGAGGAACTGGAGCATCGTCACGACGCCCACATAGTCCTTGATCACCGGGAAGTGGATGCGCCACATGGTCCGCCAGTGCCCGGCCCCGTCCAGCTGCGCCGCCTCGCCCAGCTCGTCCGGCACACTGCCGAGCCGCGCCGCGAACAGCACCGCCGTGAACCCGATCCCCGCCCAGATGTCCAGCGCGATCAGACACGCGAGGGCGGTCGAGGGCGAGGCGAGCCACGCGTCGGCGAGCGAGCCGAGACCGACCGCCTTCAGGCCGCCGTTGACCAGGCCGTCGGGGGAGAGGGCCGCGTAGAAGACCATGGCCTTCGCCGGGGTCGAGATCAGCCCGGGGATGAACAGCAGATACCGGATGACCTGGTGGCCGGGCGGCTTCTGCGCGACGTAGTAGCCCAGCATGTACGCGCACACCACCATCACCGGGATGGCGACGACGAGCTGGATCGCCGTGTTGCTCACCGCGTCCCAGAACACCGGGTCGTCGAAGACCGTGCGCACGTTGTCGAACCCGGCGAACGACACCGGCTGCAGCATGCCCGGCCAGTGCAGCGCCGCCACCACGAAGATGGCGGCCAGCGGGCCGACCATGAACACGAGGTACCAGACGAGCGCGGGCAGCGCGAGGATCGTGCCGCCCTGGCGGCGCGGCCGGCGGGCGGTGTCCGGGGAAGACGGGGTGGGGCGGCGGACCGCGGTCCCGCCCGCTGTCGACGTCATCGTCGTCATGAGCAACTCCCTTACGGATGAGGAGAGAGGGGGCGGGCGGTCAGACGCCGCGGTACGCGGACTCGAGCACCGAGCGGACCTCGGCCGCGCTCGTGCCGCGTGTGAAGGACGTACTGGTCGCCGTGATCAGCGGCTGCGTCGCGGCCGGCGGGACGAACAGGTCGGGCAGCAGGACCTGGCCCACATCGCCGCCGAGCCCCTGCGCCGCCGCCACCAGCGGGAAGTCCGAGCTGACCGCGTCGGACCGCAGCGCCATGTCGCGCCCGGCCTCCTTGATGAAGCGGGAGACGGTGTCCGCGCGGTACATGAACCGCAGGAACTTCTCGACGGCGTCGATCTTCTTCGTGCCGTTCGGGCTGATCCAGAAGCCGATCAGCGTGTACGTGCGCAGGATCGTCGGCTTGTCGTGCGCGGCGCCCGGCGCCAGCGGCCAGCCGCCCACGTCCGTGTGGCGTGCCACCGGCTCCGGAACCTTCGCGAGCGCCGACGACATCGCCGACTGCATCGCCGCGGCCTGCGTGTTGAACTGCGTGGTCATCGAGTCCGAGGTGAGGCCCTGGGCCTTGTCGGCGAACACCCCGGCGTCGCGCAGCTCGACGAAGTAGTCGATGCCCTGCCGTGCGCCCCGGCTGCCGAAGTCCCCGGTCGCGTAGACGTGCTTGGCCTCGTCCTCGGTCAGGAACGTCTGGATGATCTGCGCGAGCAGCTTCTGCCCGGTCCAGTCGTTCCCGCCGACGGTCACCGGCGCGATGTTCTTCCTGCGCAGCTTCCGTGCGGCGGCGATGAGCTGGTCCCCGGTGGCGGGGATCTCGCCGACCCCCGCCTTGTCGAGGAGCGCCCGGTTGAAGGCGACCGGCCAGTTCGTGGCGAAGTACGGGAACGCGCGCAGCCGTCCCTTGCCGTCGGTCCACGCGTCCAGGGCCACGGGCAGCACGCGCTCGCGCAGCCCCCAGTCGTCCAGGTAACCCTTCACGTCCACGGTGGCGCCGACATCGGTCCACGCCAGCGTCTTGTCGTAGAGGTTCACCATGACGACGTCCGGCTCCTTGCGGGCCAGTCGCGAGGTCTCGTAGACCTGCGCGAGGTCGTCGCCGTTGACGAGGTTGCGCACCTTGAGGCCGGTCTCCTTGCGGAACCGGTCCAGGGCCGCGAGATAGGTGGGGGAGCCGGGGGCCGTGGTGCCGAGCTGGCTGTGCACCACGAGCGTGTCGGGGTCGTCGTCGGCAGCGGCGAGGGCGGAGCAGCCGGACAGGGCGGAAGCGGCGGCGAGCGCGCCACCGGCGGCGAGGAATCCGCGCCGACTCATCGTCGAGGGCACAGAGGGCACAGGGGTATGTCTCCAACCGGGGTGGACCCATGGGGGCCGAGGATGGTTAATCGATATACCTGTGGGAGGTGCCAGCACCGTAAGGGGCGGCAGGGGAGCGGTCAACCCCCCGTTGCGCAGGGTGAAATGGGGCCGCCGCAGGCCCGTGCATACCAGGGAGAAAGGGCCCGTATCAGGCCTGCTCGGCCCGGAACGCCGCCGGTGTGACGCCCGTGTGCTGCTGGAAGTACTTCGAGAAGTTCGCCGAGTCGCCGATGCCGACGGCCACGCCGATGCGGCCCACCGGCAGGTCCGTGTGGGCGAGCAGGCGCTTCGCCTCCAGGGTCACCCGGCGGTCGATGAACGCCTTCGGGGTCTGGCCCGTCGCCGCCCGCACCGCGCGGACGAGGGTGCGCCGGGAGTAGCCGAGCTCGTCCGCGTACGCGCTCACGCTGTGGTTCGTGGTGAAGCCCTGCTCGACCGCCGTGCGGAAGCGGCTGAACGTCGTGTCCGGCTGCGGCCTGCACTCGTCCGCCGCCGCCTGCGCCGACACATGGGCGACCCGCAGCATGAAGGCCGTAAGGGAATGCCGCAGGACCGATGTGTGCAGGCTGAGCGGGAGCGTCGCCGTGTCCAGGTACTCGCGCTGGAGCTGGTCCAGCGAGGCGTCCAGGGCGGTGAGCTGGGCCTCGTCGGGGTGGAGCAGGGGCGGCCGGTCGTAGCGGTACAGGCCCGTCGCCTCGACGATCGCGCGCGGCAGGAAGCCGGGCTGCATGGTGAGCGCCGTGCCGACGTAGCGCTCGCTCGTCGAGAAGCCGTGCACCTGGCCGGGCCGGATCCACAGGATGTCGCCGGCGCCGACCTCGTACTCCGTGAAGTCGATCATGTGGTGGACCGGGCCCTCGCGGAAGAAGAGCAGGACGTGGAAGTCGATCCGGTGCACGCGGCGCGACAGGCCGACGCCGCCCGCCCAGGGGCCCTCCGTGCCCATCGGGCCGATCTGTATCCCGACCCCGGACACACTGGCGCTGGGGTCGAAGGGATACGTACGGATGTGCTCCCCGTCTCCCATATGTGCGCTCGGATGTGCGCCGCCCTGCTCCGTCATCCACTTTCCTTGGCTCAAACCGACTCGGCCTCTGGTAGGTGTCCCATTTTCACCGAACGCTGGCACGGGGGCACCTGCCGCGCCAAAAGTATGACCTTTAAATTCGTAGGTGGTTCGACCAGGGCTTTAGCCCCGGTCGGGCGGTGCCTTTCGGTACCTCGGATGCACAACGGATGCGAAGGAAGTCGTACAGATGAGCACGCAGACACCGGACGCCCTCGGCCCCTTCGAGTGGAGTGACCTCGACCGGCGTGCCGTCGACACCGCGCGCCTGCTCGCGGCCGACGCCGTGCAGCAGGTCGGCAACGGCCACCCCGGCACGGCGATGAGCCTGGCCCCCGCCGCGTACACCCTCTTCCAGAAGGTCATGCGCCACGACCCGGCCGACCCCGAGTGGACCGGCCGCGACCGCTTCGTCCTCTCTCCGGGCCACACCAGTCTCACCCTCTACACGCAGCTCTTCCTCTCCGGCTACGAGCTGGAGCTCGACGACCTGAAGGCTTTCCGCACCCACGGCTCGAAGACGCCCGGCCACCCCGAGTACGGCCACACCGCCGGTGTCGAGACGACGACCGGCCCGCTCGGCCAGGGAGTCGCCAACGCCGTCGGCATGGCGATGGCCGCCCGCTACGAGCGCGGCCTCTTCGACCCCGAGGCCCCCGAGGGCGAATCCCCCTTCGACCACACCATCTGGGCGATCGTCTCCGACGGCGACCTGGAGGAGGGCATCTCCGCCGAGGCGTCCTCCCTCGCCGGCCACCAGAAGCTCGGCAACCTCGTCTTCGTCTACGACGACAACCACATCTCCATCGAGGGCGACACCGCCACCGCGTTCTCCGAGGACGTCCTGGGGCGCTACGAGGCCTACGGCTGGCACGTCCAGCGCATCGAGCCCAAGGCCGACGGCGACACCGACGTGCACGCCCTGTACGAGGCCCTGGCCGCGGCGAAGGCCGACACCGGCCGCCCGTCCATCATCGCGATGCGCACGATCATCGCCTGGCCCGCCCCGAACGCGCAGAACACCGAGGCCTCCCACGGCTCCGCGCTCGGCGCCGAGGAGATCGCCGCCACCAAGCGCGTCCTCGGCTTCGACCCGGAGCGGACCTTCGAGGTCGCCGACGACGTCATCGCCCACACCCGCGGGGCCCTCGACCGCGGCGCCGACGCGCACGCCGAGTGGGACAAGCGGCTCGGCGAGTGGCGCACGGCCGAGCCCGAGCGCTCCGCCCTCCTCGACCGCATCGTCGCCGGCCGTCTCCCCGAGGGCTGGGAGCAGGCGCTCCCGTCCTTCGACGAGGGCACGAAGGTCGCGACGCGGGCCGCGTCCGGCAAGGTACTCCAGGCGCTCGGCCCGGTCATCCCGGAGCTGTGGGGCGGCTCGGCCGACCTCGCGGGCTCGAACAACACGACCATCGACAAGGCCAGTTCGTTCCTGCCGAAGGGCAACCCGCTGCCGGAGGCCGACCCGTACGGCCGCACGATCCACTTCGGCATCCGCGAGCACTCGATGGCCGCCGAGATGAACGGCATCGCGCTGCACGGCAACACCCGTATCTACGGCGGCACGTTCCTCGTCTTCTCGGACTACATGCGCAACGCCGTCCGCCTCTCCGCGCTGATGCAGCTCCCCGTCACGTACGTGTGGACCCACGACTCCATCGGCCTGGGCGAGGACGGCCCCACGCACCAGCCCGTCGAACACCTCGCCTCCCTGCGCGCCATCCCGGGTCTGAACATCGTCCGCCCGGCCGACGCCAACGAGACCGCCGTCGCCTGGCGCGAGATCCTGCGCCGCGGCACCACGAAGCCCGCCCCGCACGGCCTCGCGCTGACCCGCCAGGGCGTGCCCACGTACGAGCTCGACGAGCGGGCGGCGAAGGGCGGTTACGTGCTGCGTGAGGCGTCCACCGCGACGCCCGACCTCATCCTGATCGCGACCGGCTCCGAGGTGCACCTCGCCGTGGCCGCCCGCGAGCAGCTGGAGGCCGAGGGGATCGGCACGCGCGTCGTGTCGATGCCGTCCGTCGAGTGGTTCGAGGAGCAGTCGCAGGACTACAAGGACAGCGTCCTGCCCTCGTCCGTGAAGGCGCGCGTCGCCGTCGAGGCCGGCATCGGCCTGACCTGGTACCGCTACGTCGGCGACGCCGGCCGCATCGTCTCCCTGGAGCACTTCGGCGCCTCCGCCGACGCCGCCACGCTCTTCGCCGAGTACGGCTTCACCGCCGAGAACGTCGCCGCGAAGGCCCGGGAATCGCTCGCCGCCGCCCGCCGTTGATCCGTACGCGTCAAGCATTTCGAAAGAAGATGAAGAAGAACATGAGCAACGCCACCCCCGCCTCGCCGATCCTCAAGTCCCTCTCCGCCGAAGGCGTCTCCATCTGGCTGGACGACCTGTCCCGCAAGCGCATCGAGTCCGGCAACCTCGCCGAACTCATCGAGAAGAGCCACGTCGTGGGTGTCACCACGAACCCCTCGATCTTCCAGGCGGCCATCGGCTCCGGCGAGGGCTACGAGGAGCAGCTCGCCGACCTCGCCACCCGCAAGGTCACCGTCGACGAGGCCGTCCGCATGATGACGACCGCCGACGTCCGCGCCGCCGCCGACATCCTGCGTCCCGTGTACGACACGACGGACGGCCGTGACGGCCGCGTCTCCATCGAGGTCGACCCGCGCCTGGCCCACGACACCGCGGCCACGATCGCCGAGGCCAAGCAGCTGGCCTGGCTGGTCGACCGCCCCAACGTCATGATCAAGATCCCGGCGACGAAGGCGGGCCTCCCCGCCATCACCGAGGTCATCGGCCTCGGCATCAGCGTCAACGTCACCCTGATCTTCTCCCTGGAGCGCTACCGCGAGGTCATGGACGCCTACCTCGCCGGCCTGGAGAAGGCGAAGGCCGCGGGCCTCGACCTGTCGGTCATCCACTCCGTCGCGTCGTTCTTCGTCTCGCGCGTCGACGCCGAGATCGACAAGCGCCTGAGCAAGGTGGGCACCGACGAGGCGCTCGCGCTCAAGGGCAAGGCCGCCCTCGCCAACGCCCGCCTCGCCTACGAGGCGTACGAGCAGGTCTTCGCCACCGAGCGCGCCACGCGCCTGGAGGCCGCGGGAGCCAACAAGCAGCGCCCGCTGTGGGCCTCCACCGGCGTCAAGGACCCCTCGTACAAGGACACCCTGTACGTCGACGAGCTCGTCGCCCCCAGCACCGTGAACACCATGCCGGAAGGCACCCTCCTCGCCACCGCCGACCACGGCGACATCCATGGTGACGCCGTCTCCGGCACGTACGACGCCTCGCGCGCCGAGATCGCCGCCGTCGAGAAGCTCGGCATCTCCTACGACGAGGTCGTCCAGCAGCTCGAGGACGAGGCCGTCGACAAGTTCGAGGTGGCCTGGAACGACCTGCTCGGCGCCGTCGCGAACCGCCTCACCGCAAAGGAGGCGCAGGCCAAGTGAGCATCACCGCTTGGCAGAACCCGCTGAGGGACCCCCGCGACCGCCGCCTGCCGCGCATCGCGGGCCCCTCCGGGCTCGTCATCTTCGGCGTCACCGGTGACCTGTCCCGCAAGAAGCTGATGCCGGCCGTCTACGACCTCGCCAACCGCGGACTGCTGCCGCCGGGCTTCTCGCTCGTCGGCTTCGCCCGCCGCGAGTGGGAGGACCAGGACTTCGCCCAGGTCGTCCACGACGCGGTGCGCGAGCACTCCCGCACCGAGTTCCGCGAGGAGGTCTGGCAGCAGCTCGTCGAAGGCATGCGCTTCATCCCCGGCGACTTCGACGACGACACGGCGTTCAAGCAGCTGCGCGAGGCCGTCGACGACCTCGACGAGAAGCGCGGCACCAGCGGCAACTACGCCTTCTACCTCTCCGTGCCGCCGAAGTTCTTCCCGCAGGTCGTGCAGCAGCTCAAGAAGCACGGCCTCGCCGACGGACCCGAGGGCTCCTGGCGCCGCGCCGTCATCGAGAAGCCGTTCGGCCACGACCTGGCCAGCGCCCGCGAACTCAACGCGATCGTGCACGACGTCTTCGCCCCCGACCAGGTCTTCCGCATCGACCACTACCTCGGCAAGGAGACCGTCCAGAACATCCTGGCCCTCCGCTTCGCCAACCAGATGTACGAACCCGTCTGGAACCGGAGTTACGTCGACCACGTGCAGATCACGATGGCCGAGGACATCGGCATCGGTGGCCGGGCCGGCTACTACGACGGCATCGGCGCCGCCCGCGACGTCATCCAGAACCACCTCCTCCAGCTCATGGCCCTCACCGCCATGGAGGAGCCGGCCTCCTTCGACGCCGAGTCGCTCCTCACCGAGAAGCTCAAGGTCCTCAAGTCCGTGCGGCTGCCCGAGAACCTCGCAGAGCACACCGTCCGCGCCCAGTACGCGGCCGGCTGGCAGGGCGGCGAGAAGGTCCCCGGCTACCTCCAGGAAGACGGCATCGACCCCGAGTCGAAGACCGACACCTACGCGGCCATCAAGCTGGAGGTCGACAACCGCCGCTGGGCGGGCGTCCCGTTCTACCTGCGCACCGGCAAGCGCCTGGGCCGCCGTGTCACCGAGATCGCCGTCGTCTTCCAGCGCGCCCCGCACTCCCCGTTCGACTCCACCGCCACGGAGGAACTCGGCCAGAACGCCGTGGTCATCCGCGTCCAGCCCGACGAGGGCATGACCGTACGCTTCGGCTCGAAGGTCCCGGGTACGTCGATGGAGATCCGGGACGTGTCGATGGACTTCGCCTACGGCGAGTCCTTCACCGAGTCCAGCCCGGAGGCGTACGAACGGCTCATCCTGGACGTCCTGCTCGGCGACGCCAACCTCTTCCCCCGCACGGAGGAGGTGGAGGAGTCCTGGAAGCTCCTCGACCCGATCGAGGGCCACTGGGACGCCCACGGCCGGCCCGCGCAGTACGCCTCGGGAAGCTGGGGCCCGAAGGAAGCGGACGAGATGCTCGCACGAGACGGACGGAGCTGGCGCAGGCCATGAAGATCGACCTCACCGACACGACGGCAAGCAAGGTCAACAAGGCCCTGGTGGAAGGCCGCAGGGCGATCGGCACACCGGCCGTGGGCATGGTCCTCACGATGGTCATCGTGACCGACGAGGAGAACGCCTACGACTCCATCAAGGCCGCCGAGGAGGCCTCCCGCGAGCACCCCTCGCGCACCCTCGTCGTGATCAAGCGGCACGCCCGCTCGCCGCGCGACCGCCAGGGCAACCGCCTCGACGCCGAGGTGCGCGTCGGCGCGGACGCCGGCACCGGCGAGACCGTCCTGCTGCGCCTGTACGGCGAGGTCGGCCAGCACGCCGACTCCGTCGTCCTGCCGCTGCTGCTCCCGGACGCGCCCGTCGTCGTCTGGTGGCCCGTCGACGCCCCCGAGGTTCCCGCCAAGGACCCCCTGGGCGCGCTCGCGCAGCGCCGTATCACCGACGCCTACGCCGTCGAGGACCCGCTGTCCGCGCTGGCCGCCCGCGCCGCCTCGTACGCCCCCGGCGACACCGACCTCGCCTGGACCCGCCTCACCCCGTGGCGCTCCATGCTCGCCGCAGCCCTCGACCAGGCCGGCGCCGAGATCACCTCGGCGGCCGTCGAGAGCGAGGCCGAGAACCCCAGCGCCGAGCTGCTCGCCCGCTGGCTGGGCGCCCGCCTCGGCGTGCCCGTCGAGCGCGTCACCACCGCGGGCCCGGTCGTCACGGCCGTCCGCCTCGGCACGGCCGGCGGCGAGATCCGCATCGACCGCCCCGAGGGCCCCCTGGCGCAGCTCACCCTGCCCGGCCAGCCGCAGCGCACCCTGGCCCTCAAGGTCCGCACCACCTCCGAGCTGATCGCCGAAGAACTCCGCCGCCTCGACGCGGACGAGATGTACGCCGTCGCCCTGCGCGGCGACGGCACCAAGGAGCGCGTTCAACATGCCTGACACCACCCCGCACCTCACGGTCCGCCCCCAGTGGACGGCCCTTTCGGACCACCGCGCGAAGCAGCGCCAGGTCCATCTGCGGGATCTGTTCACCACCGACCCGGACCGCGCCGCGCGCTACACGGTCCAGGTCGGCGACCTGCACATCGACTACTCCAAGCACCTGATCACGGACGAGACGCTCGCCCTGCTCCAGGAACTGGCCACTGCCACCGACGTGTTCGGGCAGCGCGACGCCATGTTCCGCGGCGAGAAGATCAACACGACGGAGGACCGGGCCGTGCTGCACACGGCGCTGCGGGCCCCGCGTGACGCGGTGGCCGAGGTCGACGGTGAGAACGTCGTCCCCGAGGTCCACGCCGTGCTGGACAAGATGGCCGCCTTCGCGGACCGGGTCCGTTCGGGCGAGTGGACGGGCCACACCGGCAAGCGCATCAAGAACGTCGTGAACATCGGCATCGGCGGCTCCGACCTGGGTCCCGCGATGGCGTACGAGGTGCTGCGCTCCTTCACGGACCGGGACCTGACGGTCCGATTCGTGTCGAACGTGGACGGTGCGGACCTGCACGAGGCCGTGCGGGATCTCGACCCGGCCGAGACGCTGTTCATCATCGCCTCGAAGACGTTCACGACGATCGAGACGATCACCAACGCGACCTCCGCGCGCGGCTGGCTGCTCGACGCGCTCGGCGACGACTCCGCGGTCGCGAAGCACTTTGTCGCCCTGTCGACGAATGCCGAGAAGGTGGCCGGCTTCGGCATCGACACGGCCAACATGTTCGAGTTCTGGGACTGGGTCGGCGGGCGTTACTCGTACGACTCGGCCATCGGCCTCTCGCTGATGATCGCGATCGGCCCGGACGCCTTTCGCGAGATGCTCGACGGCTTCCACCTCGTCGACGAGCACTTCCGCACCGCCCCCGCCGAGGCGAACGCCCCTCTCCTGATGGGCCTTCTGGGCATCTGGTACGGCAACTTCCACGGCGCCCAGTCGCACGCGGTCCTGCCGTACTCGCACTACCTGTCCAAGTTCACGGCCTACCTTCAGCAGCTCGACATGGAGTCCAACGGCAAGTCCGTGGACCGCGAGGGCCGCCCGGTGGACTGGCAGACGGGTCCCGTCGTCTGGGGCACCCCCGGCACCAACGGGCAGCACGCCTACTACCAGCTCATCCACCAGGGCACGAAGCTCATCCCGGCCGACCTGATCGGCTTCGCCCGCCCGGTCGGCGAGCTCCCGGCCCGACTGGCGGACCAGCACGACCTGTTGATGGCCAACCTGTTCGCGCAGGGCCAGGCCCTCGCCTTCGGCAAGACCGCCGACGAGGTCCGGGCCGAAGGCGTCCCCGAGGCGCAGGTGCCCCACCGCACCTTCGAGGGCAACCACCCCACGACCACCGTCCTGGCGAAGGAACTCACGCCCTCCGTGCTGGGCCAGCTCATCGCCCTCTACGAGCACAAGGTGTTCGTCCAGGGCGCCGTCTGGAACATCGACTCCTTCGACCAGTGGGGCGTCGAGCTCGGCAAGGTCCTCGCCAAGCGCGTCGAGCCCGCCCTCACCCACGGCGCCGACGTCCCCGGCCTCGACGCCTCCACCCAGGCGCTCGTCGCCACCTACCGCACGCTCCGGAAGAAGTGAAGACAGACATGACCGCGATACAGCTCGGACTCATCGGCCTCGGCAAGATGGGCGGCAACATGCGCGAGCGCATCCGCCGCGCCGGCCACACCGTCATCGGCTACGACCGCAACCCCGAGGTCTCCGACGTCGACTCCCTCGCCGAGCTCGTCGAGAAGCTCGAAGGCCCGCGCGTGGTCTGGGTGATGGTCCCCGCGGGCGCCGCCACCCAGTCGACGATCGACGAGCTGAAGGAACTGCTCTCGCCCGGCGACATCGTCGTGGACGGCGGCAACTCCCGCTGGACCGACGACGAGAAGCACGCCGCCGAGCTCGCCATCAAGGGCATCGGCTTCGTCGACGCCGGTGTCTCCGGCGGAGTCTGGGGCCTGGAGAACGGCTACGCCCTCATGGTCGGCGGCGACAAGGAGCACATCGCCCGCGTTCAGCCGGTCTTCGACGCCCTCAAGCCCGAAGGCGACTTCGGCTACGTCCACGCCGGCAAGGTCGGCGCCGGGCACTTCTCCAAGATGGTCCACAACGGCATCGAGTACGCCATGATGCAGGCCTACGCCGAGGGCTGGGAGCTCCTGGAGAAGGTCGACTCCGTCACCGACGTGCGTGAGGTCTTCCGCTCCTGGCAGGAGGGCACGGTCATCCGTTCCTGGCTGCTCGACCTTGCGGTCAACGCGCTGGACGACGACGAGCACCTGGACAAGCTGCGCGGCTTCGCCGCCGACTCCGGTGAGGGCCGCTGGACGGTCGAGGCGGCCATCGACAACGCGGTGCCGCTGCCCGCGATCACCGCTTCCCTCTTCGCGCGCTTCGCCTCGCGCCAGGACGACTCGCCGCAGATGAAGATGATCGCCGCCCTGCGCAACCAGTTCGGCGGCCACGCCGTCGAGACCACCCAGAAGTAACCAGGGGGAGACGACAGCCATGGGCGACCTCCTGCTGGTCCGCCACGGCGAAACGGAGTGGAGCCTGTCCGGCCGGCACACCAGCTGGACGGACAAGCCCCTCACCCAGCACGGCGAGGAACAGGCCAAGTCCCTCGCCCCGCTTCTCGCCGGACGTCCGTACGCACTAGTCCTCACCAGCCCTCTCGCCCGCGCGGTCCGCACCGCCGACCTCGCGGGCCTGAGCGGGGCCAGGCCCGAACCGGACCTCCACGAGTGGCACTACGGCGCCTACGAAGGCGTCACCACCCGCGAGATCCACCGCACCCGCCCCGACTGGGACCTGTGGACCCAAGGTGTCCCGCAGGGCCCTGAAGGCGGGCCCGGTGAGTCCCCGGAGGCGGTGGGCGCGCGGGCCGACCGCGTCCTGGCCCGTGTGGCGCCCGCGCTCGCGCAGGGCGATGTGGTCCTCGTGGCCCACGCCCACGTCCTGCGCGTCCTCACGGCCCGCCGCCTGGGCCTCGCCCCGGCGGACGGCCGCCTGTTCCAGCTGGCGACGGGGACGGTGAGCCGTCTTTCGACGGAGCACGGGCGACCGGTGATCGCGGAGTGGAACGTGCGGACGCCCGGACACGAGTGAGTGGAGTGAACGCGGGGTCTTGACAAGGGGATTGGTCCATACCAACTTGGTGGTCGCGCCTCGCGCGCCGCTGGTGTCCGGTCCAATCCCCTTGCCCCCACCGGGAGTTCATGTGTTCTCCAGACGCAAGAGACGCTCCTCAAGGCCCCGCCTTCTCGCCCTCATCGGATCCGCCGCACTCGCCGTGGCCGGCGCGGTCGCCCTCCCCACCACCGCACAGGCGGCGAACGTGCTGTCCAATGCGGGCTTCGAGAGCGGCGGCACGAGCCCGTGGACCTGCTCCGGCGGGCTCGGCTCGGTCGTGTCGAGCCCGGTTCACGGCGGCACCAAAGCGCTGTCGGGGGCGGCCAGTTCCAGCGACAACGCGAAGTGCAGCCAGACCGTCTCCGTCCAGCCGAACACCGCGTACACCCTCTCCGGCTGGTTGCGCGGCAACTACGTCTACCTCGGCGTGGACGGCGGGGCCTCGACCTGGACGCAGTCGCCTACCGCGTACAGCCAGCTGTCCGTGCAGTTCACGACCGGCGCCTCCCAGACCAGCGCCACCGTCTACACCCAGGGCTGGTACGCGCAGGGGACCTACTACGCCGACGACATCAGCCTCGACGGGCCCGGCGGCGGGGGCGGCGACACCCAGGCACCCACCGCCCCGACGGCCCTGAAGTCCACCGGCAAGACCTCGACGAGCGTCTCCCTGTCCTGGACCGGGGCGAGCGACAACGTCGGCGTCACCGGCTACGACATCTACAGCGGCGGCAGCAACAAGCTCCTGACGGTCTCGGGCACGAGCGCCACCGTCAGCGGCCTCTCCCCGAGCACCGCGTACACCTTCACGGTCAAGGCCCATGACGCGGCCGGCAACGCCTCGGCCGCCTCCAACTCGGTCTCCGTGACCACCGATCAGGGCTCCGGCGGCGGCACCGGATTCAAGCAGGCGGCCCCGTACTTCTACACGGGCTGGGGTGACCCGCCGAGCCCGGCCACGGTCATGAACGCGACCGGCGTCAAGTGGTTCACGATGGCGTTCATCCTCTCCTCCGGCGGCTGCAACCCCGCGTGGGACGGCCAGCGCGCCCTCACCGGCGGCCAGGACCAGACCGCGATCAACGCCATCCGCTCCGCGGGCGGCGACGTCGTCCCGTCCATCGGCGGCTGGAGCGGCAACAAGCTCGGCCCCAACTGCTCGACCCCCGAAGCCCTCGCGGGCGCCTACCAGAAGGTCATCGACGCGTACGGGCTCAAGGCCATCGACGTCGACATCGAGAATTCCGACGAATTCGAGAACGAAGCCGTCCAGGACCGCATCCTGGGTGCCCTGAAGATCGTCAAGGCCAACAACCCGGGCCTGCGCACGATCCTCACCTTCGGCACCTCGACGACCGGACCGACGTACTACGGCAACCGCCTCATCGAGCAGTCCAAGGCCCTGAACGCGGACATCGACGTCTTCACGATCATGCCGTTCGACTTCGGCGGCGGCTCCGACATGTACGGCAACACCGTGAACGCCGCCGAGGGCCTCAAGACCAAACTCAAGTCGGTCTTCGGCTGGGACGACACGACGGCGTACGCGCACATCGGCATCTCCGGCATGAACGGCGTCAGCGACCAGCAGGAGATCACGACGCCGGCGATCTGGACCCAGGTCAAGGACTGGTCCAACAGCCACCACATCGCACGCCTCGCCTTCTGGTCGGTCAACCGCGACCGGCCGTGCGCGGGCGGGGGAGTGGCGGAGAACTGCTCCGGCATCAGCCAGGACAACTGGCAGTTCACGAAGATCACCGCCGGATTCACCGGCTGACCACGCGCGCACCGGAACGGCAGGCCCCCGGGATCTCCCGGGGGCCTTGTCGTTGCCCGGAACTCCGAAATCTCCGAACGCTCCGGAGGCCCGAAAGATCATCAACTCCGTCGTGAGCGAGGGGACTTACGCGCGAGGCGCATCGCGCGTACAGTCCGGGCCACCTCGTTTAGTTACGTAACTTTACTGGCGCCTCCCTCCCGAGTGAGGAGCTCCATGTGAACGTGCCTCCCTCCACGCCCGTCGTCCTCGCCCTCGATTTCGGCGGCACCAAGACGGCCCTGACCGTCGCAGACCAGCACGGCACCCGGTTGCGCGACCTCACCGTCGGGACCGCGGCGGAGCACGGCGCACAGGCAGGCCTCAAAAGGGCCGTGGGCGCCGCCCGCACCCTCCTCGACGGCCGCGTACCCGTCGCCGTCGGGGTGTCCACCATCGGCATCCCCGGCGCCGACGGTGTCGCGCTCTCCCCGAACATCCCCGGCTGGGAAGACCTCGCACTGGGCCGTGAACTCGCCCTGGAATTCCCGGAGTCGGAGCTGCGCCTGGCCACCGACGTGAAGGCCGCGGCCCGCTACGAGTGCGATGCCGGAGCGCTGAAGGGCTGCGACCCGGGCCTGTACGTCAACCTCGGCACCGGCCTCGCCGTCGCCATCGTGACCGGCGGCACGGTCCTGACCGGACGGCACGGCGCGTCCGGCGAGATCGGCTACAACCTGCGGGCATCCGCCGATGTCGGCCTGGCCTCCTCGGACCGGATCCCGCTGGAGGACGTCGTCAGCGGCAAGGCCCTCAGCCAGGCCGCGCAGGCGCAAGGATCCGCCGAACTCGCCGGTCACATCGGTGAGTTCATCGACGAGCTGGCCTTCCACCTCGTCAACCTCGCCATCGCCGTCGATCCCGAGCGGATCGTCATCGGCGGCGGCATGGTCCGCTCCTGGGAGGCGCTGCACGACAGGCTGCGCCACGCCCTGGACGCGGCCGTGCCCTATCCGCCCCAGCTCGTACCCGCAGCGCATCCGTACGACGCGCCCCTGCTCGGGGCACTCGCGCTGGCCGTCGAGGCCGCGCGCACCGGAACCTGACGCACCCGGCCCACGAAGGGACTGGCAGGACATGAGGCCCACGCGCATTCTCGCCGCAGCGGTCATCGGCGCGCTCGCCGTGACGGCGACGGCCTGTTCGGAGACCAAGCACAAAGGCGACTCCGACGGCAACAACGCCACACAGAGCAGCGGCCCCAAGAAGAAGGGCGGCACGGTCACCATCGCCAACACGGCGGGGCAGACCTGGACCTGCAACTTCAATCCGTTCAACCCGGCCGTCTACAACACGTCCATCGGCTTCGTCTACGAACCCCTGATCTTCGTCAACACGCTCAAGGACCAGGCCGAGACGCCGATGCTCGCCAAGAGCTACCAGTGGAACGCCGACAAGACGCAGATCGACTTCCGCGTCCGCTCCGGCGTGAAGTGGAACGACGGCAAGGCGTTCACCGCCAAGGACGTCGCGTTCACCTTCAACCTCATGAAGCGCGTCAAGTCCACCGACCTGTACGCCCTGTGGACCACGGCAGGACTCCAGTCGGCCACCGCCTCCGGCGACAAGGTCACCCTCAAGTTCGAGAAGGCGGCGCAGCCCTACTTCTACGCCTTCGCCCACCAGGTCGCCATCGTGCCCGAGCACGTCTTCGGCACCGGCGCGGCCGCCGCCCACCCCGACACATGGGTGGACAAGAAGCCCGTCGGCACCGGCCCCTTCGAGGTCGACCCCTGCTCGCCGAACAACATCCAGTACACGGCCAACCCCGGCTACTGGCAGCCGGGCAAGCCGTACATCCAGAAGGTCGAGTACCCGGCGTACCTCGACAACGGCCCCGCCAACCTCGACCTCGCCAACGGCAAGGCGCAGTGGGGCAGCCAGTTCATCCCGGGCATCAAGCAGTTCTACCTGGACAAGTCGGCCGACAACCACACGTGGTCGCCGCCGGTCCAGAACGTCAGCATCCACCCGAACCTCGACCCGTCCCACAAGATGACCAGCAACCTCAAGGTCCGCCAGGCGATCTCCCTCGCCATCGACCGGGACAAGGTCTCCAAGATCGGCGTGGGCGGCCAGGAACCGGCCGCCAACCAGTCGGGCATCGTCACCCCGACGTTCGACAAGTACTACGACAAGGCGGCCGTCGAGAAGGCCGGCTTCGACCGGCCCGACCCGGCCCGCGCGAAGAAGCTCATGTCCGGCCTCGGCTACTCCCCGTCCAAGCCGCTCAAGCTGAAGATCATCACGATCACCGGCTACACCGACTGGGACGCCTCGCTCAACGTCATCAAGCAGAACCTGAAGGCCGTCGGCATCGACCTCACCGTCCAGGACCTCGCCCAGCAGACCATGGTGGGCAAGCTCTACACCGGCGACTACGACCTGGCCTACTACAGCCAGCAGACCAGCGGCCCCAGCCCGTACTACGAGCTGCGCCAGATGCTGCACTCCGCGAACACCGCTCCGCTCGGCAAGAACGCCGCCAGCAACTGGGAGCGCTACAAGAACCCGAAGGTCGACCAGCTCCTCAACGACTACGCGTCGGCGGACGAGACCAAGCAGGTCGAGATCGTCAAGCAGGTCGCCCAGTACATGATCGACGACGTCCCGGTGATCCCCGTCGTCGAGGCGGTGGACTGGTTCCAGTACAACACCAAGGACATCGCCGGCTGGCCCACCGAGGACAACCCCTACGCCCAGCCCGCGGCCTACAACTTCCCCGACACGGGCCAGGTGCTCACCCACCTGTACTCCAAGTCGGCCCAGTAGGCGGTGACCTGTGCGCTTCATACTGCGCCGCCTGGGGTTCTTCCTCCTCACGCTCTGGGCGGCCCTCACCCTGAACTTCTTCATCCCGCGCTTCATGCCGGGCGACCCCGTCGACGCGCTCGTCGTGCGCACCCGCGGCCGGGTCTCCCGGGACGCGCTCGAACAGATGCTGACGTCGTTCGGCTTCAAGCCCGACCAGAACGTGGCGGTCCAGTACTTCGACTACCTGGGCCACATGTTCACCGGCAACTGGGGCCGCTCCATCGGCCAGACACTGGGCGAGCCGGTCACCAAGCTGATCGGCGGCGCCCTGCCCTGGACCCTGGGCCTCGTCGGCATCACCACGGTCCTCGCGTTCGTGCTGGGCACGCTCATCGGCACGGTCTCGGGCTGGCGCCGCGGCGGCGCCCTCGACGCGATCCTCCCGCCGATCTTCGTGATCACGTCGGCGCTGCCGTACTTCTGGGTGGGCCTGCTGCTGATCCTGGTCTTCTCGCAGGGCACCGGCGGCTGGCTCCCCGCCAACTTCAACTACGACACCACGATCGTGCCCGGCTTCTCCCCGGGCTTCGTCGGGAGCGTGCTCTCCCATGCCGTACTCCCGGCGGCGACGCTGCTCATCACCACGATCGGCGGCTGGATCCTCACCATGCGCAACAACATGATCACCACGCTCGCCGAGGACTACGTCCGGATGGCCCGCGCCAAGGGCCTCGGCTCCCGCCGCATCATGTACGGCTACGCGGCCCGCAACGCGATCCTGCCCAACCTGGCCGGCTTCGCCATGTCGCTCGGCTTCGTCATCTCGGGCGCGATCCTCATCGAGTACGTCTTCAACTACCCCGGGATCGGCTACCTCCTCTACAACGCCGTCCAGAACGTCGACTACCCGCTGATGCAGGCCCTGTTCATGCTGTTCACCGTCGCGGTGCTGGTGGCGCTGCTGGCCGTGGACATCGCGACCGTGTGGCTCGATCCACGAGCCAGGGCGAAGGGGTGAGCGCCCGATGACCACCACTGCCATCACCGCCCCGCCGCCCGAGAAGGCCTCCGCCCGCACCCGGGCGGGAGGCGGCCTGTGGAGGGCGGTCCGCGGCAACCGCAAGGCCATGGCCGGTGCGGTGATCCTGCTGGTCTTCACCGTCGTCGCCGCGTTCCCGGGCCTGTTCACCTCCGTCGACCACCCCGACGAGGCGAACTTCGCCCCGCGCCTCGACCCGTCCACCGCCCATCTCCTCGGCACGACGGCGCTCGGCCAGGACATCTACTCCCAACTCATCCACGGCACACGGGAATCACTCGTCATCGCCGTCGTGGCCGGCGCGCTCGCCACCGTCCTGTCCGTGATCATCGGCGTCTCCGCCGCGTACCTCGGAGGCATCGCCGACGACCTCCTGTCCCTCCTGACGAACGTCGTCCTCGTCATCCCCGCGTTCCCCCTGGTGATCATCCTCGCCAAGTACGCCGGCAAGGGCTCGCTCACCGTGATCCTCGCCGTCCTCGTCCTCACCGGCTGGTCCTACGGCGCCAACCAACTGCGCGCCCAGGCCCTGTCGCTGCGCAACCGGGACTTCCTCGAATCGGCCCGGGTGCGCGGCGAGCGACGCTCGTACATCATCGTCTTCGAAGTCCTGCCGACGATGACGTCCCTGATCGTCGCCAACTTCCTCGGCGCCGCGCTCTATTCGGTGCTGAGCGCGGCCGGCCTGCAGTTCCTCGGCCTCGGCGACCCGAACTCGCAGAGCTGGGGCACGATGCTCTACTGGGCCCAGAACCAGCAGGCCCTGCAGACCGGCACTCCCCTGTGGTCCATCGCCCCCGGCCTCTGCGTCGCCCTGCTCGGCGTCGCGTTCGCCCTCGTCAACTACGCCTTCGACGAGATCGGCAACCCGGCCCTGCGCCCCGTACGAAGGAGGCGCAAAGGTGCCTGAACCCCTGCTGAGTGTCACCGGCCTGACCGTCGTCTACGACACCGCGCGCGGACCCGTCACAGCCGTCGACGACGTCGAACTCACCGTAGAAAAAGGGCAGTTCACTGCCGTCGTCGGCGAATCCGGCTGCGGCAAGTCCACCCTGATGTTCGCCGTCGCGCGGCTGCTCAACCCGCCCGCCCGCATCGCCGGCGGTGCTGTCCGCTTCCGCGGCGAGAACCTCGTCACCCTCGGCGAACGCGAACTCAACGCCCTGCGCTGGCGCGACTACTCCGTCGTCCTGCAGTCCGCCATGAACGCCCTGAACCCGGTGGCCACCCTCGCCGCCCAGTACAAGGACGCCATGGCGGCGCACGGCACCTACACCAACGACGAGATCCGCGCCCGCTCCACCGAGGTCCTCGACCTCGTCGGCATCGACCCGGTCCATCTGTACAGCTACCCGCACCAGCTGTCCGGCGGCATGCGCCAGCGCGCCATGATCGCCATGGCGCTGCTGCTCACCCCGGACCTGGTCATCATGGACGAACCGACCTCGGCGCTCGACGTCGTAGCCCAGCGCTCTCTCATGGTCCAGATCAAGGAACTCCAGCAACTCCTCGGCTTCGCCGTCGTGTTCGTCACCCACGACATGTCCCTCGTCAGCCACTTCTCCGACCAGCTCCTCGTCATGTACGCGGGCCAGGTCGTCGAGCAGGGCCCCACCCGCACCGTTTTCGACCACCCCTCCCACCCCTACAGCCGCGGGCTCCTCGAAGCGTTCCCCTCGATCCGCGGCCCCCGCGTCCCCCTGAAGGGCATCCCCGGCAGCCCGCCCGACCTCGCCGCACCGCCCGCTGGCTGCCGCTTCAACCCGCGCTGCCCCCTCGTCCACGAGGGGTGCCACGACACCGAGCCCGCCCTGTACGAAGTCGGCGCGGCCCGCTCCCGCTGCCTGCTGCACCTCACGGAGGCCGTCTCATGAGCCCTCTGCTCGAAACGATCGGCCTCACCCGCCACTTCAAGGTCGGCACCGGGCTCACCCGCCGCGTCCTGCACGCCGTCGACGACGTCGACCTCACCATCGGCGCACGCGAGATCGTCGCCCTCGTCGGCGAGAGCGGCAGCGGCAAGTCCACACTCGCCCGCCTGGTAGCCCAGGTCCACAAGCCCACCAGCGGCGAGATCCGGTACGAGGGACAGCCGCTGACCTCCCAGCGAGGCCGCAAGGCGAAGCTCGCGTACCGAGGCCACGTCCCCATGGTCTTCCAGGACCCCTTCGCCTCCCTCAACCCCGCCTACCGCGTCTCCCACGGCATCCTGCGCGGTCTCAAGCTGCACCGCCCCGAACTGAGCGGCGCCGAGCGCCAGGCGGAGGCCGAGCGCGTCGTCGAAGCGGTCGGCCTCATCCCCGCAGCCGACGTCCTGTCCCGCTTCCCGCACGAACTCTCCGGCGGCCAGCGCCAGCGCATCGGCTTCGCCCAGGCCCTCGCCCACCGCCCCAAACTGATCCTCGCCGACGAACCCGTCTCCATGCTCGACGTCTCCATCCGCATCGGCCTGCTCAACGTCATGGCCGACCTGCGCGAGACCGAGGGCGTCTCCATCCTCTACATCACCCACGACATCGCCGGCGCCCGCTACCTCTCCGACCGGATCGCCGTCATGTACGGAGGCCACGTCGTCGAGACCGGCCCCACCGAGGACGTCCTCGCCCGCCCCCGCCACCCCTACACCGAGCTGCTCCTGTCCGCCGTCCCCGACCCGCGCGCCCCCCTCGACGTCGACGCGGCCGCCGCCAGGACCGACCCGCCCGTCGTCATCGACCCCACCCCCAGCTGCCGCTTCCGCACCCGCTGCCCGCTCGCCGTCGACGCGTGCCACCACGTCACCCCGCGCCTGCGGCCGGTCGCCGAGGGCCACACGGCAGCCTGCCACGTCACCGCCCCGCCCGAGGGCGCCCAGTGACCACACCCCCCTGGAACCGCCTGCGCCTGCGCAGCAACAACGAATGGCTGCTCCTGGAACGCCTGCGCCTCGAAGGCCCCGCCTCCCGCGCCCAGCTCGCCCGCGACAGCGGCCTGTCCAAACCCACCGTCTCCTCCGCCCTAGCCGCCCTGGAACGTGCCGGCCTGGTCCGCGAGGCCGGCACCCACGCCCAGAGCCGGGGACGCGTCGCCGTCCTCTACGAACCCGACCCGCGCGCCGGACACGTCCTCGGCATCGACATCGGCCGCGCCCGCCTGCGCACGGCGGTGGCCGACCTGACGGGCGCGATCGTCTCCCGTACGGAGGTACGCAACAGCGGCCGCAGCGCGGGAGCGGTCGCCGACGCCGCCGTCACCTGCGCCGAACAGGCCCTCGCGGACGCCGGGCTGAGCCAGGCCGACATCGTGCACACCGCCGTGGGCACCCCCGGAGTCTTCGACCGCCACACCGGCCGGGTCCTCTACGCCGTCAACCTGCCCGGCTGGGGCCGCCCCGGCCTCATCGAGCGCATGCGCGACCGCCTCGGCACCCCGCTCTCCGTCCACAACGACGCCAACCTCGCCGCGCTCGGCGAATACACCTTCGGCGTGGGCGCCGACAGCCACCTCTTCGTCTACGTCCTGATCGGGACCGGCCTCGGCATGGGCGTCGTCGCCGACGGCGAACTCTTCCTCGGCGCACACGGCGCCGCCGGTGAGATCGGCTTCCTGCCGCTGGACGGCATACCGGCGTCGGGGGCGGCACCCCGGCGCGGCATGCTGGAGGACGCGGTCTCCGCCGACGCCGTCGTCCGCGCCGCCCGCACCCTGGGCATGACCGGCCCGCTCACCGCCAAGCGCGTCTTCGACACCGCCCGCACCGGCGACAGTGCCGCCCTCGCCGCCGTGCGCCAGGAAGGCGAGCGCCTCGCCCTCGCCGTCGCCTCCGTGACCGCCGTCCTCGACCCCGATCTGGTGGTACTCGGCGGCGGCGTCGGCCGGGGCGCGGACCTCCTGCTGGCCACGGTCGGCGAGACCCTGCACCGGCTCACCCCGCTGCGCCCCCGCGTCGAACCCAGCAGGACAGGAGCGGAAGCGGTGCTTCTCGGAGCGATCACCACGGCCCTGCGCGCGGCCCGCCCGCTGCTCTTCGAGCGGCTGACGGGGAGAGGGCCTGCGAGAGTTCCGGAAACGCAAAAGACCCCAGGTGAACTGGGGTCTCAGCTGGTGTCCGAGGGGGGACTTGAACCCCCACGCCCGATAAAGGGCACTAGCACCTCAAGCTAGCGCGTCTGCCATTCCGCCACCCGGACAAGGTGTCTGTCTTCGCGGGGTGTTCCCCGCGGCGACAGAGAGAACATTACCAGGCCCGAAGGGGTGCCAGATCCCGCCATGTCTCCGCTGTGAACGGCGGATGACGACCCCCGCCCGCCCTTGGGCCGAGGCCCGCGGAGAGAGAGGATGAGGGGGACCACCAGCAACGACAGTGGGAGGAACAGGCGTGAGTGAGTCGAGCACGGGCAGGACGGTCTCGGGCGAGGACGAGGTCGTCGACCTCTGTCGTGAGCTGATCCAGATCGACACCAGCAACTACGGCGACCACTCGGGCCCCGGCGAGCGCAAGGCCGCCGAGTACGTGGCGGAGAAGCTCGCCGAGGTGGGCCTCGAGCCCAAGATCTTCGAGTCGCACCCGGGCCGGGCCTCGACGGTCGCCCGCATCCAGGGCGAGGACCCCTCGCGGCCCGCGCTCCTGATCCACGGCCACACCGACGTCGTACCGGCCAACGCGGCGGACTGGACCCACCACCCGTTCTCCGGCGAGATCGCCGACGGGTGCGTCTGGGGCCGCGGCGCCGTCGACATGAAGGACATGGACGCGATGACCCTCGCGGTCGTCCGCGACCGGCTGCGCAGCGGCCGCAAGCCCCCGCGCGACATCGTCCTGGCCTTCCTCGCCGACGAGGAGGCGGGGGGCACGTACGGCGCGCGGCACCTCGTCGACAAGCACCCGGACCTCTTCGAGGGGTGCACGGAGGCGATCAGCGAGGTCGGAGGTTTCTCCTTCACCGTCAACGAGAAGCTACGCCTCTACCTCGTCGAGACGGCCCAGAAGGGCATGCACTGGATGAAGCTGACCGTGGACGGCACCGCCGGCCACGGTTCGATGATCCACAAGGACAACGCGATCACCGAGCTGTCCGAGGCCGTCGGTCGCCTGGGGCGTCACAAGTTCCCGGTGCGGGTCACCAAGACGCTGCGGCACTTCCTCGACGAGCTCGGCGACGCGCTCGGCACCGAGCTCGACCCGGAGAACATGGACGAGACGCTCGCCAAGCTCGGCGGCATCGCCAAGCTGATCGGCGCCTCGCTGCAGAACACGGCCAACCCGACCCAGCTCGGCGCCGGCTACAAGGTGAACGTGATCCCCGGGCAGGCCACCGCGCACGTCGACGGCCGTTATCTGCCGGGCTACGAGGAGGAGTTCCTCGCCGACCTCGACCGCATCCTCGGCCCGAACGTCCGGCGCGAGGACGTGCACGCGGACAAGGCCCTGGAGACCACCTTCGACGGCGCGCTCGTCGACGCCATGCAGACGGCGCTCCAGGCCGAGGACCCGATCGCCCGCGCGGTGCCGTACATGCTCTCCGCCGGCACCGACGCCAAGTCCTTCGACGACCTCGGCATCCGCGGGTTCGGCTTCGCTCCGCTGAAGCTGCCGCCGGAGCTGGACTTCGCCGGCATGTTCCACGGCGTTGACGAGCGGGTTCCGGTCGACGGGCTCAAGTTCGGTGTGCGTGTGCTCGACCGGTTCATCGACGCGTCCTGACCCGACGGGCCCGCGCCGCCGGAAATTCGGCCGCGCGTACGTACTGAACTGAGAAGAGTGAAAGGAAACATAGGCTCGTAGCCTCATCAGTCCCTCCTCGTTACAGGGGGTGCAGTCTGCGGCTGGGACTGCATTGCCAACAAGGAGGAATAATGATCAAGAAGGTCGTCGCTGCTGCGGCTGCCACTGGTGGTCTCGTGCTCGCTGGTGCGGGCATCGCCGCTGCCGACGCCGGGGCTCAGGGTGCCGCCGTGAAGTCTCCCGGTGTCATCTCGGGCAACGTCATCCAGGTTCCGGTCCACATCCCGGTGAACGCCTGTGGCAACACGGTGTCCGTGATCGGGCTGCTGAACCCCGCCTTCGGCAACGCCTGCGTCAACAAGTGACGTCGTTGTGCATCGCCCCTTGAGGGCCTGAGTCCATCGGCCCCGGAGTGCACGCCATGCGCTCCGGGGCCGCTTGGGCATTCCGCGCACGCGTATGGATGCCCGTGCGCATTCCGCAAGGTATAAGGCAGGTTAAAAGCTATGCGACAGGTCACGCGCAAAGGCCTGATCACCGTGGCGGCCGCGACCGGCGTACTCGCCGTGTCCGGGGGCTACGCACACGCAAACTCCGGTGCCGAGGGAGGCTCGTCGGGATCGCCCGGCGTCCTCTCCGGCAATACGATCCAGCTCCCCGTGGACGTCCCGGTCAACGCGTGCGGCAACACCGTGAACGTCGTCGGGCTGCTCAACCCCGCGGCGGGCAACGACTGTGCCAACACGTCGAAGCCGGGAGGCGGCCACCCCGGTGGGAGCCACGGTGGGAGTCACCACGGCGGCGGCGCCACGGCCGAGGGGGGCACGAGCGATTCGCCCGGTGTCGGCTCCGGCAACCACGTGCAGGTCCCGGTCCACGTGCCGGTCAACGCCTGCGGCAACAGCGTCTCGGTCATCGGGCTGCTCAACCCCGCGGGGGGCAACGACTGCGTGAACTCACCGGGAGGCGACGAGCCGACGACCCCGACGACCCCGCCGACCAAGCCGCCGACGCAGCCGGAGCCGAGCACGCCGGCTCCGCCGAAGCCGGTGACCCCCAGCACCCCGAACCACCCGGGGACGCAGACCGTCACCCAGCCCAAGGGCTCGGAGCAGCTCGCCGAGACCGGCAGCTCGATGCCGCTGGGAACGGTCCTTCCGGCCAGTGCGGGCGCGCTGCTCGCGGGCGCGCTCCTCTACCGCCGGGCGCGGGCAGGCGTGTGACCGCCGTGTGACACGGCGCGACTGAGCAGGTGCGGAACGGAGCGGGCCCAGCAGTGACGGGGCCCGCTCCGCTCACTCACCACGTGGCGCGCAGCTGGCGGATGATCCGCCGGCGCAACCGCACCCTGCGGCTGCCGTCGCGCAACAGGCTCAGGCGGTCCAACTCCCAGTGTCCGTACTCGGCATGGTCGGTCAGCAGGCGTGTGGCGTCCTTGCGGGAGACCCCGCGCGGGACGTACACGTCGACAAATTCGTATTCCGGCATCGCATCTATTGTGCGGGCACGGGCCGTGTACGGATAGCGTCTGCACTATGTCTGATGCTGCGCAGCCCACCGCTGCCGAGGTACGGGCCGCCGCCGAGGCGGTCAAGGCTGCGCTCGACCGCCACCTGGCGGCTGTCGAGCGCAGGTCGGGTGAGGACGATCCGGCCGTCTACGAAGCGTTCAACGAACTGGCCGCGGCGGCGGAGGAGTACGACGAGCTCCTCTACGACCGCTACGACGAGGTCACCCCCTTCGAGATTCCCGGTACGGAGGACTCGCTGCCCCCGTACACCGGCCCCGAGGATCCGAACGCCCTGAGCGTGCTCATCCGCCGCGACTACGCCGTGGTGGAGCCGCAGCGACTGCTCGCGCAGGCCCAGCGGGTCGCCGATGTGGAGGCCGACTCGGACCTCGTCGACGGAGCCGCGGCGGCCGTCGGGACCATCGGGACCAGCGTGCACGCTGCTCTCGGTGTCCTCTTCGGAGAGTTCGAACCCGACGAAATCGCCTCCCGGCACAAGGAGTTCGGCCTGGAGGAGGGCGACTCCACACTGTGGGTGACGGCCTCGGACGAACCGGCTGAGCCGGGGGAGTGGCTGGATGCGCCGTTCGACCAGGCCGATCCGCAGCGGGTCGTCTGCCGCTTCGACGTGAGCGCCGTCTTCGACGACGAGCTGGACGGCGACCTCGCGGACGACGGGCCCGGCGCGTCGGGCGCGGCGGAGGACGAGCTGGAACCGACCTGACGCGGTCCGCACACGCGGGCCGGTGACGGTGTGAGCGAGTGAGCGGAAGGGGCGGGCGGACTTCGGTCCGCCCGCCCCTCCCGCTTGCCGCTGTGTGCCTACTGCGCCGCAGGGACCTGAGCGCGCAGCAGGGTCTGCAGGCGCGTCGTACGCGGCTTGGCCGGGACCTCGGCCACGGCGCGCGACAGGGCCGCGTCAGCGCCGTGCACCACCGACAGATGCCGCTCACCGCGGCCGAACGCCGTGTACACCCACGGGCGGCTCAGGGCCTGCGTCGCGTCGCCCGGCAGCACGACCACCGCCGCGGGCCACCGCAGCCCCACCGCCTGGTGCGCGGTCAGCGCCCACGCGTGCCGCACGGTCCGCTCCACCGCGTCCTGCGGTACGACGACCGGGGTCCCGGCGCAGTCCAGGTGCAGGCCCTCCGCGTCGGCCCGCACGACCCGGCCGGGCACGGTGCGGCCAGGGGCCGGTACGTACGCGATCCGGTCGTCCGGGTCGAAGCCGCCGAAGCGGCCGGGGCCGGGGTTGAGGCGCTCCTTGAGGGCCGCGTTCAGCGCGCGCGTCCCGGCGGCGCCCCCGTGGCCCGGAGTGATGACCTGGGTCTGCTCGGAGGGCACACCGATCGCGCGCGGCACCGAGTCGGCGACCAGCTGTACGGCACGGTGGATCGCCTCGGCGGCGTCGTGCACCGGCACGATCACCACCTCCTTGCCGGGGGCCTCCACCTGGTTCAGCTCGCCCACGCCGATGCCGGAGACCAGCTCGCCGACCGGGCCGGGGTCCGGGGTGCGGGAAGCGATCTGAGGGCACACCCGGGCCGCGAGGAGGTCCGCGAAGACCCGGCCGGGGCCCGCGGACCACAGGACGGACGGGTCGCCGCTCAGGACGAGCCGCGCGCCGTCCGGGAGCGACTCGGCGAGCATCGCGGCCGTCTCCACGTCCAGCTGCGGCGCGTCCAGGACGACCAGGAGGTCCACCGCGAGCGCGCCGTCGCGGTCCCGGCCGGGGCCCTCGGCGCCGGACAGCAGGCCGGACACGGTGACCGCCGTGCCCTGCGGGGCGCCGGGGCCGAAGTGCTCGGCGAGGCGGTGCCGCCCGTCGACGGTGTGTGCCGCGGCGCACACGCGCAGGCCGAGGCGGGCCGCGGCCTGGACGAGCGCGGCGGGTTCGGCGCGGGCCGCCTCGGCGCCCGTGTGCAGGACGAGGCCGTGTCCGGCGGACGCCCTGATCAGCTCGGCGGTGGAACCGGCCGCGGCGGCCGCGGCAGGCTCCCAGTCCGCGAGGGCCTGTGAACTGTCTTCCTTGGAGAGGGAGTTGACCAGGCGGGCGAGCCCGTCGGCGAGGCTCTCCTCGGCGAGCGCGTACCGCTCGAGGCCGACGAGCACCCGGACCGGCCGCTCGGCTTCCTCACCGTCCTGCGGGCCGTCCTCGGCCCCGTCCTCCGCGGCGGTCTCCCGGGCGCGCTCCGTGGCGCGGGCCGGAGAGCCGGGCGGCTCCTCCAGTGCGTCCTGGAACACGAGAGCGTCGCCCTCCGCGATGGCGCTCTGCACCGCCTCGTCCGGATCGGGCACGGCGCGCTTGCCCAGCGCCTCAGCGAGCAGAGGCGCGTCCAGGGCGGTGTGCCCCGCGACCGCGGCCTGTTCCAGCAGCCATACGGTGACGGCGCGGCCCCTGCGCTCGTCGTCGGGGCCGCACTCGGCGCCGAGCAGCGCGCGGGCGAACCCGTCCGCCTGCTCGGGGCGCACGCCAGGGATCCGCAGAAGCTGCCAGGGGTCGTCCCGGAGCGCGCTGTCCGCGCCCTCGCCGAGCGTCGCGGCGGCGGGAGCGGCGAGCGAGACGGGGGCGCCGCCCTCGGTCAGGACGGCCCGCACGGCGTCGACGGCCGCCACGGCCGGTTCGGCAGGCCCCGCGGGCGCGGCGGCCGGTGCACGGCGGACGGGCTCGGCGACGACCTTGCGGGGAGCCGGTGCCGGGTCGCCGAACACGGCGGCGGGCCGCTCGCCGCTCTCGACGGCCCGGACCGCGGCGAGGAGATCGGCGGCCGTACCGCTGAGCTTCCCCCCGGCCGCGATGGGCCCTTCCTTGGCCGCCTTCCGCTGGGCGATCCGCTCCTGCAGCTCACGCTGCGCGGCGATCTCGGCGGCGGCCTCGGACGCGCCCTCGTCCTTGCCTTCGGCGGTGGCTCCGTCCTGATCCGTGGCGGCGCCGGAGTCTTCGTCCGTCCCGTCCGGATCAGGTGTGCCGGTCCCTTCCCCGGGGCCGGTTTCCTCGGGGCCGGTGGCCTCCGCGCCTTGCCCGGCGCGGGGCGCGTCGGTGTCGGCCGGGCCCGGGTGGCCCTCCGCGGCAGCGGGCTCCGTACTCACAGCGTGCTCCAGTCCTGATCGGGATATCGGTGCACGGGCGCCGACACGTCGTCGAGCGCCTGGCAGATCTCGTCAGGAAGACTAAGGGCCTCCACTGACAATGCCGCCGTGAGCTGCTGCGAGTTGCGCGCGCCGATGATGGGGGCGGCCACGCCCGGCCGGTCGCGGACCCATGCGAGGGCGACCTGGAGCGGCGTCACCGCGAGGCCGTCCGCCGCCGTGGTGACCGCGTCGACGATGCGGGTCGCGGCGTCGTCGAGGTACGGCGCGACGAAGGGCGCCATGTGGTCGGACGCGCCCCGTGAGTCGGCCGGCGTGGCCTTGCGGTACTTGCCCGTGAGAACCCCGCGGCCGAGCGGCGACGACGGGAGCAGGCCGATGCCGAGGTCGAGCGCGGCCGGCAGCACTTCCCGTTCGACGCCGCGCTGGAGCAGCGAGTACTCCATCTGCGTACTGGCGAGCCGGGTGCGTATCCCCGGTGCGGCGAGCTGCCACGTGCCGGCCTTGGCCAGCTGCCAGCCGCAGAAGTTGGAGACGCCCGCGTACCGGACACGGCCGCTGCTCACGGCGATGTCGAGGGCCTGGAGCGTCTCGTCGAGCGGGGTGGCCGTATCGAAGGCGTGGACCTGCCACAGGTCGACGTAGTCCGTGCCGAGGCGGGCGAGGGACGCGTCGAGGGCGGCGAGGAGATGGCCGCGAGAGCCGTCGAAGCGGCGGTCCGGGTCGGGCACGCTGCCCGCCTTCGTCGAGATGACCAGATCGCGCCGCGGCACGAGGCCCTCGACGAGCTGCCCGAGGAGATACTCGGCCTCACCGCCCCCGTAGACATCGGCCGTGTCGACGAGTGTGCCGCCCGCTTCCCAGAAGGTCTTCAACAGGTCCGCGGCGTCGTGCTCGTCGGTGTCGCGGCCCCATGTGAGGGTGCCGAGCCCGATCCGGGACACGCGCAGGCCGGTGCGGCCGAGATGCCTCTGCTCCATGGGCGCTGAGATTACTGGCCGGAAGTCGGTTATTGGGGGCCTGTGGACAACCGGCCTGCGCCGACCGCCGAACCGGCGCGCTAGGGTGCCCGGACACAGGACGTTACTGAGGAGTAAGGGGATCGGCCATGGAGCTCGGCATCAACCTCGGCTACTGGGGCGCCGGAATGGACGCGGACAACCTGGCCGTCGCGCGGGAGGCCGACAAGCTCGGCTACGCCGTCTGCTGGGCCGCGGAGGCCTACGGCTCGGACGCGCCCACGGTGCTCTCCTACGTCGCCGCGCAGACCGAGCGCATCGACATCGGCTCCGCGATCATGCAGATCCCCGCCCGCCAGCCCGCGATGACCGCGATGACGGCCGCGACCCTCGACTCCCTGTCCGGCGGCCGCTTCCGCCTCGGCCTCGGCGTCTCGGGTCCGCAGGTCTCCGAGGGCTGGTACGGCGTGAAGTTCGACAAGCCGCTCGCCCGCACCCGCGAGTACGTCGACATCGTGCGCCGCGCGATGAGCCGCGAGCGGCTGTCGTACGAGGGCGAGCACTGGACGCTGCCGCTGCCGGGCGGCCCGGGCAAGCCGCTCAAGCTGACCGTGCACCCCGAGCGCGAGCACATCCCGCTCTACATCGCGGCGATCGGCCCGAAGAACCTGGAGCAGACGGGCGAGATCGCCGACGGCGCCCTGCTGATCTTCCCGGCCGCCGAGCACCTGGAGGAGACCGCCCTGACGCACCTGCGGGCGGGGCGCGAGAAGGCCGGCAAGACGCTGGAGGGCTTCGACGTCGTCCCGACGCTGCCCCTCGCGCTCGGCGCCGACAAGGACGTGCCCGCGCTCGCCGACATGTTCCGCCCGTACACCGCCCTGTACGTCGGCGGCATGGGCAGCCGGAAGCAGAACTTCTACAACCAGCTCGCCCAGCGCATGGGCTACGAGAAGGAAGCCGCCGAGATCCAGGACAAGTACCTGGGCGGCGACAAGGAGGGTGCGGGTGCCGCGGTGCCGCACCAGCTGATCGACTCGACGACACTGCTCGGCTCCGTGGAGCGGATCGCCGAGCGGATGCAGGCTTACGCGGCTGCCGGGGTGACGACACTGACGCTGGCCCCCGCCGGCTTCACGCTCGACGAGCGGATCGCGGCCCTGCGGGCCGGCACCGAGGCCCTGGAGCGGGCCGGACTGGCGTAACCGCGGGGAGGAAAGTTCTGCGGCCGTGGTGGGGGCTCGGGGGTCTTCCCCGCCACGGCCGTCACGGGTAACAACGCCTCATCGGGCACGTGGTTACGCCCAAGGACCCTCTCCCGGGGCCCTTCCTTCGGCCGAGTGGCCTCCTACAGCTGTTGCCCGGTCCGGCATGCCGTATTTGACTCGTTTTCTGCGGAACTACGCACGGAACGCGCGGCGCGCACGGAGGTGCCAGAGATGCTGTCGGCCAAGAGCCTGTTCCAGGAGATCCTCGACGACGACGAGTCCTTCCGGCTCTTCTGCTCCATCGCGGCGAGCGGCGAGTCGCAGGGAGGCTGGGAGAACGGCCGTATCGCCGCCCTCGTCCCCCTCAGCGAGCGTGACCTCGCGCCCAAGGTGGCGCGGCACGGCGCCGACGAGGACAAGCACGGGCGGATCTTCCACGCCCTGCTGAAGAAGCGCGGCCTGCAACCCGTGGACGTACCGCCGGAGACCGACTACACGATGCTCCTGGAGAAGCACGGCATCGGCCTCGCGCACCAGCAGCTCAAGGCCGACGAACCGCTCACCGTGCGGGACATCGTCACGTATCTCGCCCACAGCCGGGTCACCGAGCAGCGGGCCTCCGAGCAGATGGACCTGCTGCGCAAGTACTTCGCGGACGACCCCGGCATCGGCCGCGCGGTGAAGATGATCTCGGCCGACGAGGACAACCACCTCGCGTACTGCCACGAGGAGCTGCTGCGCTTCGCGTACGCCGGTCACGGCCGCGACATCCAGCGCATCCTGCGCGAGTGCGCCCTGGAGGAGATCCGCGTCTACCGCGACGTCAGCCTCGCCGTGATGGACCACATGGGGCACATCCTGCGCTGGCCGAAGCCCAAGGCGGCTCTGCTCGCGGCGGGTATCCACGCCATCTACGCGTACGAACGTCTGGTCGGCTGGCGGCGGATGGTGTCCCTGGAGATGCCGGAGCGGCGCAACGCGCTGGGCGGGCCCGCGACGAGCGCGGTCGAGTTCGCGTAGGCCCCCGCGGGAGGCGCGCTACAGCCAGCCGCGCCGCTTGAACGTACGGAACAGCAGCAGTTCCAGGGAGATCATCAGGAGGATCACCAGCGGATACGACCACGTCCAGTGCAGCTCCGGCATGTGGTCGAAGTTCATGCCGTAGACGCCCGCGATCAGCGTCGGGACCGCGGCCATGGCGGCGTACGCCGAGATCTTGCGCATGTCGTCGTTCTGCCGCACGCCCATCTGCGCCAGATGCGCCGACAGGATGTCCGAGACGAGCCGGTCGAGGGCGTCCACCGACTCGTTGACGCGCAGGAGGTGGTCGCTGACGTCGCGGAAGAACGGCCGCGCCGAGTCGTTCACGAAGGGCACGGAGCCCACGAACTGACCGGTGCCGGAAAGCCGGGCGAGCGGGAGCAGCAGCGGGCCCGTGGCCCGGCGGAACTCCAGGATCTGGCGCTTGAACGTGTAGATCCTGGACGCCGTGTTGCGCGAGCCGCCCCCCTCCGGCGAGAACACCTCCGCCTCCAGCTCCTCCATGTCGGTCTGGAGCTCGGTCGCGACCTCCAGGTAGTGGTCGACGGTCGCGTCGGCGATCGAGTACAGGACCGCGGTGGGCCCGTGCCGCAGCACGTCGGGATCGCCTTCGAGCCGCTTGCGTACGGCCTTCAGGGCCGCTCCCTCTCCGTGCCGGACGGTGACCACGAAGGAGTCGCCCATGAAGAGCATGACCTCACCGGAGGAGACCTTGTCGCTGTCCGGCTCGTACACGACCGGCTTGAGCACCACGAACACCGAGTCGTCGTACACCTCCAGCTTCGGCCGCTGATGCGCCTTGAGCGCGTCCTCGACGGCCAGCGGATGCAGCCCGAACGCCTCGCTGACCCGCGCGAACTCGTCCGCCGCCGGCTCGTGCAGGCCGATCCAGACGAAGGAGTGGCCCTCGGCCCTGGCCTCGGCGAGCGCGTGGGAGAAGTCCGCGGGCCCCTCGGTCCTGCGCCCGTCGCGATAGATGCCGCAGTCGACGATCACGCTTCGTATTCTTCCCAGGGGGCGGCGGGGCCGCATGTCGCGAGGCGAGGGGAGTCCGACAGGTTCCCCGTGGAGCGAGGAGTGCCGGTCGTGGGGACGCCGCGGGGAACTTTCGGACACCGCTTAGGCTGGCCCGCATGCCCACGCTGATTCTCGTCCGGCACGGACGCTCCACCGCCAACACCGCGGGCCTGCTCGCCGGGTGGACCCCCGGTGTGTCCCTCGACGAGCGCGGCGCCGCGCAGGCCGCCGCGCTGCCGGGGCGGCTGGCCGCGGTGCCCCTCGCCGAGATCGTCACCAGCCCCCTCCAGCGCTGTCAGGAGACCCTGGCCCCGCTCCTCGCCGCCCGCCCGGAACTCACCCCGCACACCGAGGACCGCATCGGCGAGTGCCACTACGGCGACTGGTCGGGCCGCAAGCTCGCCGAGCTCGTCGACGACCCGCTGATGGAGGTCGTCCAGCAGCACCCGTCGGCCGCCGCGTTTCCCGGCGGCGAGTCCATGCGGGCCATGCAGCACCGGGCCGCGGAGGCCGTACGCGAGTGGAACGCGCGCGTGGAGCGCGACCACGGCCCCGACGCCACCTATCTGATGTGCTCGCACGGCGACATCATCAAGTCGCTCGTCGCAGACGCCCTGGGGCTTCATCTGGACCTCTTCCAGCGCATCTCCGTGGAGCCCTGCTCCGTCACCGCGATCCGTTACACCCGGCTCCGCCCCTATCTCGTACGTCTCGGCGACACCGGCGACTTCGCGTCGCTCGCCCCGCGCGAGAAGCCCCCCGAGGGGGACGCACCGGTCGGGGGCGGTGCGGGCGCCCCGTGATCGTCCGCCGCAGTAGGGTGAAGCCGTCGCAGTAACTGCAGTTGTTGCCGCGCCCGATCAAGCGGTCGGTCCCAGCAGTCGATTCCAATGGAGACAGGACGTGTCCCGTCAGGTGTTCCTCTACGACCCCCCGGAACGCTTCGTGGCCGGCACGGTCGGGCTCCCCGGGCGCCGCACCTTCTTCCTCCAGGCCTCGGACGGCGCCCGTGTGACGAGTGTGGCCCTGGAGAAGACCCAGGTCGCCGCGCTGGCCGAGCGCATGGACGAGCTCCTCGACGAGGTCGTGCGCCGGAGCGGCGGGAACGCGCCGGTGCCCGCCGTCGTGCCCACGGAGATCCACGACACCGCGCCCCTGGAGTCGCCCGTCGACGAGGAGTTCCGGGTCGGCACGATGGCCCTCGCCTGGGACGGCGAGGAGGAGCGGATGATCGTCGAGGCGCAGGCGCTCGTCGAGCTCGACGCGGACTCCGACGAGGACCTCGCGGAGGCCGAGGAACGGCTGCTCCAGGACGAGGAGAACGGCCCCCCGATGCTGCGGGTCCGGCTCACCGGCGTACAGGCGCGCGCGTTCGCCAAGCGCGCCCTGGACGTCGTGAACGCAGGGCGTCCGCCGTGCCCCCTGTGCAGTCTGCCGCTCGACCCGGAGGGACACGTATGCCCGCGTCAGAACGGATACCGGCGAGGAGCGTGACCGTCTCGGACACGGACCTGCTCACCAGGGGCGAGCTGGCGGTCCAGGGGCGCATCCGCGAGGCGTCGAACGCGGTGCTCCTGTGCACCGTCACCCACGAGGGCCGCGAGGCGTCCTGCGTGTACAAGCCCGTCGCCGGTGAGCGTCCCCTGTGGGACTTCCCCGACGGCAATCTCGCCCGGCGCGAGGTCGCCGCCTACGAGGTGTCCGAGGCGCTCGGCTGGCGCCTCGTACCGCCGACCGTCCTGCGCGACGGGCCGTACGGCGAAGGCATGTGCCAGCTGTGGGTCGACCAGCCCGAGGAGCCCGCCGAGGGCGGTGAGCTGCTTGCTCTCGTGGAGGGCGAGGAGCCGGGCGACGGCTGGAAGGCCGTCGGGTTCGCGGAGGTCGGAGAGGGGCGCACCGCGCTGCTCGTGCACTCCGACGACGTGCGGCTGCGGCGCCTCGCCGTGCTCGACGCGGTGATCAACAACGGCGACCGCAAGGGCGGCCACCTCCTCGTCGACGCCGAAGGGCGCCTGTTCGGCATCGACCACGGTGTCTCCTTCAACACCGAGGACAAGCTGCGCACGCTCCTGTGGGGCTGGGCGGGGGAGCCGCTGACCGGGGAGGCGACCGAGGCCCTGAAGGCGCTCACGGGCGCTCTGGGGGCCGGGGAACCCCTCGCGCTGCGGCTCGCCGAGCTGATCACCGAGGCCGAGCTGGACGCCGTACGGGCACGGGTCGGCGCGCTGCTCGCGAGCGGGAAGCATCGTGAGCCGAGCGGGGAGTGGCCCGCCATCCCGTGGCCACCGGTCTGAGCCGGCCCTTCCGGGCCTGACCTTCCGAGCCCGTCCTTCCGAGCCCGCCGGTCCGCGCTGTCCGGGGGCGCATGTCAGTGGCTGGGGCTAGGTTCGAAGAGACCCCTCAGGGGATCCCGGAACGGAGGCCACGCCGTGAAACTGATCGTCGAGGACCGGATCGACCGGCCCGTGAAGGACGTGTTCAACTCCATCGTGAGCCCGGAGGCGCTGTCCAGCTTCTTCACGGCGGACGCATCCGCCCCGATGATCCCCGGCACCACGGTGACCTGGCGTTTCGGCCATGCCGACGCGACGATCGACGTCGAGGTCGGGCCCGTGGAGACGGACCGGCTGATCTCGTGGAGCTGGCCCGGGGGAGACGTGACGATCGAGCTGGAGAGGGCCGACGACGGCGCGGCCACGCTGCTCACGATCACCGAGCAGCCCATGGGCGAGGGCCTGGAGGGCGCCGCGCGGGCCGTCGGGCAGACCCAGGGGTGGACATACTTCGTGACGGGGCTCAGAGCCCATCTGCTGCACGGCATCCGCCACTTCGGACTCTCGGGATCCATCCGTGCCACCGTCGAGGCCTGACATGGCACCCCGGCGGACCGCAAGAGGGCCTTCCCGGCCACCGGACCAGGTCCGGTTCGTATGCGGAAGCTCCGTCCGGTTAGGCTCATGGCATGCATGCCTGGCCCGCTTCTGAGGTCCCCGTCCTGCCTGGCAAGGGCCGCGACCTGAGGATCCACGACACCGCGACCGATGGCCTCGTCACCCTCGAGCCCGGTCCCGTCGCCCGTATCTACGTCTGCGGGATCACCCCGTACGACGCGACCCATATGGGTCACGCGGCGACCTACAACGCGTTCGACCTCGTTCAGCGCGTGTGGCTCGACACCAAGCGGCAGGTTCATTACGTCCAGAACGTGACGGACGTCGACGATCCGCTGCTCGAGCGCGCGATCCGTGACGGCGTCGACTGGACCGGACTCGCGGAGCGCGAGACCGCCCTCTTCCGCGAGGACATGACCGCCCTGCGGATGCTGCCGCCGCGGCACTACATCGGAGCCGTCGAGGCGATACCCGGCATCGTGCCGCTCGTCGAACGGCTCCGGGACATGGGCGCCGCCTACGAACTCGAGGGCGACGTCTACTTCTCCGTCGAGTCCGACCCCCACTTCGGCCAGGTCTCCCGCCTGGACGCCGCGGCGATGCGGCTGCTGTCCGCCGAGCGCGGCGGCGACCCGGACCGCCCGGGCAAGAAGAACCCGCTCGACCCGATGCTGTGGATGGCCGCCCGTGAGGGCGAGCCCAGCTGGGACGGCGGCTCGCTGGGCCAGGGGCGTCCCGGCTGGCACATCGAATGTGTCGCCATCGCCCTCGACCACCTCGGCATGGGCTTCGACGTCCAGGGCGGAGGGTCCGATCTGGCCTTTCCGCACCACGAGATGGGCGCCTCGCACGCGCAGGTGCTCACCGGCGAGTTCCCGATGGCCAAGGCGTACGTCCACGCGGGCATGGTGGCGCTCGACGGCGAGAAGATGTCCAAGTCCAAGGGCAACCTCGTCTTCGTCTCGAAGCTGCGGCGCGACGGGATCGACCCGGCCGCGATCCGCCTCGCGCTCCTCGCGCACCACTACCGGGCCGACTGGGAGTGGACCGACCAGGTCCTGAGCGACGCTGTCGAGCGGCTCGGCCGGTGGCGTGCCGCCGTCTCCCGGCCCGACGGACCGTCCGCCGCGGCGCTCGTCGAGGAGATCCGCGAGGCGCTGTCGAGCGACCTCGACGCACCGGCGGCGCTGCTCGCCGTGGACCGCTGGGCCGCCCTTCAGGCGGAGCGGGGCGGCGAGGACGAGGGGGCGCCCGGCGTGGTGTCCCGCGCGGTCGACGCCCTGCTCGGAGTGGCGCTCTAGAGACCCGGGTCCCGGGCCCGGCCCGCCCCGGGACGCAGACAACCTCAACCGCCCCCGAACTCCACGGAGTTCGGGGGCGGTCACCTTTGCCCCGGGCCCTGGCGGCCGCACGGCGAAGGGGCGGTGCACACCGCGTGTGCACCGCCCCTGCTGAGCCGTCGTCGCCCTACTCCGGCGAGTCCTCGGAGGAATCGTCCCCGGAGTCCGGGGACGTGTCCGTGTCCCCCGTCCCGCCGGGGGTGTCCGTGCCCGGATCGGGGCGCGGGGGCCGCGGCGGCCGGGTGCGCTCGCTCGGGGTGTCCCGCAGGTACGGCGCCGTGTCGCCGCCGTCCGTCGCGTGGCCGGCCGGACCGCCCGGAGGGCCGCCGCCGTCCCTGCGCCGCAGATAGCGCTCGAACTCACGGGCGATCGCCTCGCCGGACGCCTCGGGAAGCTCCGCCGTGTCCCGGGCCTCCTCCAGCGACTGCACGTACTCGGCGACCTCGCTGTCCTCCGCCGCCAGCTGGTCCACGCCCAGCTGCCACGCCCGGGAGTCCTCGGCCAGCTCGCCCAGCGGGATGCGCAGGTCGATCAGGTCCTCCAGCCGGTTGAGCAGCGCCAGCGTCGCCTTCGGGTTCGGCGGCTGCGACACGTAGTGCGGCACCGCCGCCCACAGGGAGACCGCGGGGACGCCCGCGTGTGTGCAGGCCTCCTGGAGGATGCCGACGATGCCCGTCGGACCCTCGTACTTGGTCTCCTCCAGGTCCATGGTGCGCGCCAGGTCCGCGTCGGACGTGACGCCGCTGACCGGTACGGGCCGTGTGTGCGGGGTGTCGCCGAGCAGCGCGCCCAGGATGACGACCAGCTCGACGCCCAGCTCGTGCGCGAACCCGAGCAGCTCGTTGCAGAACGAACGCCACCGCATCGACGGCTCGATGCCCCGGACCAGGACCAGGTCGCGCGGCTTGTCGCCGCCGACCCTGACCACGGAGAGCCGGGTCGTCGGCCAGGTGATCTTGCGCACGCCGCCGTCGAGCCACACCGTCGGCCGGTTGACCTGGAAGTCGTAGTAGTCCTCGGCGTCGAGTGCCGCGAACACCTCGCCCTTCCACTCCTTGTCGAGATGCGCGACCGCGGCGGAGGCGGCGTCACCGGCATCGTTCCAGCCTTCGAACGCGGCCACCATGACCGGGTCGACCAGCTCGGGAACCCCCTCGAGCTCGATCACCCAGCGCCTCCTTCCGACGTCCCCCAGTGCCCTGACGGCCTGGGAGGTACCCCCATCGCGTACCTGCCCACCTTACGGCGTCCGAGAGGGCCATCCGCAGCCCCCTTGTACGGGGGAGTGACCGGATCACTGCCCCACGATCCGCCCTCGCACTCCCCTTTCACGCCCGTAGCGGAACCCGTGTCAGAGCGTCGAGCGCAGCCACTGCTCCACGCTCGCGATGTGCACCGTCGCCCACGACCGGGCCGCCTCCGCGTCACCGTCGCGCAGCGCCGCCAGGATCGCCCGGTGCTCGTGCAGGGTCCGGCTGACCGCGTCCTCCTGCGTCAGGCCACGCCAGACGCGGGCCCGGGTCGTCGGGCCGGACAGGCCGTCGAGGAGCGAGCACAGGACCGAGTTGCCCGAGCTCTGCACGATTCCGCGGTGGAACTCCAGGTCGGAGGCGACGAGTTCCTCCACCGAGGGCGCGGGCCCGAGCGCGTCGAGCTGGGCCGCGAGCGTGTCGAGCCGCGCCTCGTCGATCCGCGTCGCGGCCATCGCGGTCGCGGCCGGCTCCAGGATGCGGCGCACCGCGAGGAATTCGAGGACGGTGTCGTCGCGGTGGAAGTCCACGACGAAACTCAGGGCTTCGAGGAGGAGTTGGGGGTCGAGGCTCGTGACGTACGTCCCGTCGCCCTGCCGCACGTCGAGGATGCGGATGAGGGACAGGGCGCGGACGGCCTCGCGCAGGGAGTTGCGGGAGAGGCCGAGGTCGGCGGCGAGTTCGCTCTCCTTCGGGAGGCGGTCGCCCGGGCGCAGGGCGCCGGAGACGATCATGCCTTTGATCTTCTCGATGGCCTCGTCGGTGACAGCCATGGCGGCCTCCCTGTCCTCGGTCGGAGCGCCACCGTCTGGAGCACCGATACCTCCGATGTATCGGCCCATTATGTGGGTAGTGAGGGGCGCGCGGTGCCGGGGCCGGCGTACTCGGACCGGCACCGCGCCCGGACGTCAGCCCGCGGTGCCCGCCTGGGCCTGCGCGGCCGCCCGGTACATCCGGCGCAGGCGCACCACGCCCAGGTCGTGCTGGTAGAGGTTCTCGCGCTGGTCGGCGTCCGCCGGCATGGCCTCCAGCATCACGCGGTCCTGTTCGAGCACCTCCCAGTGGCGCTCCTCGATGAGGGTCCTGTAGAGGAAACGCCAGGTGTCGCGCTGCCAGCCCTCGACCCGGCGGTAGCGCCAGAAGAAGACGCCGCAGCGCTGCTCGTCGACCGGGCAGACCATGCCGACGATGCCGAACGGGCCGCCGGGGCCGGCCGACGGCGGGTACGGGATCGACAGGTCGACCCAGTCGATGCCGGTGTGGCACAGCTCGACCCAGTCGAAGTTGACGCCCCGCTGGTCGGTCTTCTCGAAGAAGTAGCCCCGGTCGGTCTCCCGGATGCGGAACTTGGCGGTGGTGTCACCGTCGTACATGGTGTGCGAGTCGTGGTGCAGGAAGGCGCCGTGCATCGGGTCGAGGAGGTTCTCGACGGCGTAGCGCCACGGCACGTCCCACTCCGCGTAGCACAGGATCGCGTCGGTGCCGGGGTCGGTGAGCGGCTCGGGGAGCGTCAACTCGGCCGGTTCCGGGTGCTGTTCGTCGCCGAAGTAGGCGAGGATCGCGCCGCCGGCCTCGCGCACCGGCAGCGACCTGACGAGCTTCTTGCCCTCCAGATTGCAGCCGGGCAGGCCGGGCACCGAGGAGACGGTGCCGTCGCCCTCGACCTCGACGCCGTGGTACCAGCACGCCACCCGGTCGCCGAGGTGCTTGCCGAGCGACAGGGGCGCGCCGCGGTGCGGACAGCGGTCCGCGAGCATGGACAGCGTGCCGTCGGAGCGGCGGAACAGCAGCCACTGCTCGCCGAGTGCGGTCACCTTGCGCATGGCGCCGGGCGCGACGAACGAGGACGGCACGACGGGGTGCCACTGGTTGCGCAGGCCCGTCGCGTAGATGTGGTCGGCGGTCATCAGGTCACGCTCCCAGTCGCTGCATCTCGGCGCGGAACGAGTCCTCGGTCCACGGGGCGCCGTCGGGGGCGTGGACCTGACGGGCGTTCAGCCCGTGGATGACATCGGTGAGTTCGTGGCCGTCCTTGGTGAAGACCTCTTCGAGGGTGGCGGCCAGCTTGTACTCGTAGGGGGTGGGTTCGTGCGTACGGGACTGGTGGACGTCCAGGTACGGCCAGGTGGTGGTCACACGTGCCTCCAGGGAAGGGGTTACAGGTCGAGGGCCAGGCGGCCGGAGGCGCAGCGCGAGACGCAGATCATCATCGAGGCGCCCGCGGCCCGCTCGGCATCGGAGAGCAGGAAGTCGCGGTGGTCGGGCGTGCCGTCGAGGACCCGGGTCTCGCAGGACCCGCAGATCCCGTCGCGGCAGGAGCTGGTCACGTCCAGACCTGCCGCCTCCGCCGCCTCCAGGATCGAGGTGTCGGCGCCGACCGTGAGAGTGAGCCCGGAGGTGCGGCACTCGACCTCGAAGCCCTCGTCGTCCGCGGAGCGCTCGACGACCGGGGCCGCGAACCGCTCGACGCGCAGCCGGTCCGCGGGACAGAGGGCCTCGACGGCGGCGAGCAGCGGCTCGGGACCGCAGCAGTAGACGAGCGTCCCGTCCGGCAGCCCGGCGAGAGCGGACGCGAGGTCGATGTGGCCCTGCTCGTCCTGCGGCACCACCGTCAGATCGCCGCCCAGCGCGGTGAGTTCGTCGACGAACGCCATCGACGCACGGCTGCGACCTCCGTACACCATGCGCCACGCGGCGCCCCGGCGCGCGGCCTCACGGGCCATGGCGAGGATCGGCGTCACACCGATGCCGCCCGCGACGAAGACGTAGCCCGGCGCGTCCTCGAGCGCGAAGTGGTTGCGCGGCGCCGACACGGTGACCCGCCCGCCGGGACGCAGCTTCGTGTGCACATGGCGCGAACCCCCGCGTGACGACGGCTCGTCGAGGACACCGATGCGGTACGACGCCGGGGTGCGGGGGTCCGAGCACAGGCTGTACTGGCGGACCTGCCCGCCCACGTGGACATCGAGGTGCGCGCCGGGCTCCCACGCGGGCAGGGGCTTGCCGTCCGGGTGGGTCAGTTCGACGGACAGGACGCCGTCGGCCTCCCAGGTCATGCGGTGTACGAGGAGGTCCAGGAGGGTCTCGTCGGTTGCGGTCATGGCTGCGGGGCCTCCCTACGCGGTGGGGATCTTCACGGGCGGGGTGAACGGGTTCTTCATCGGGCCGAGCGACGCGAGGTCGACCTCGACGAGCGTCGGCCCCTCGGAGGCGACGGCCTCGCAGATGACGGGCTCGGCGTGCTCGGCAGCCGCGATCCGCAGATACGGCAACCCGCAGGCCCGGGCGAGGAGTTCGAAGTCGGGCGTGGCGAGGTCGACGCCGGAGCGCCGGTCGCTGTGCCGGTCCTGCATGTTGCGCAGGACGCCGTAGCCGCCGTCGTTGAACACGAGGAGGGTGAGGCGCGGGCGCTCCTGGGCGAGGGTGAGCAGCTCGCCGAGGTGCACGGCGAGCCCGCCGTCACCGGCGATGACGACCGTGGGCGCGTCGGGCCTCGCGAGCGCGGCGCCGATGCCCATGCCGAGGCCCTGCCCGATGCCGCCCCCACGCGGGAAGACGTTGTCGCGCGGGTCGTACATGTCGAGGAGCCGGTTGCCCCAGCTGCTCGACGGGATGGTGACGTCGCGGGCGACGACGGCCTCGCGCGGGAGCGCGGCCCGGATCGCGTCGCAGATGGCGGCCTGCGGGCCGATGTTGTCGTGCAGGGTGGCACGCACGTCGTCGCGGACAGCGGTGACCCGCGCCGTCCAGCCCGGCTCGGCGGGCTTCGCGTACGGGAGGAGCCGCTCCAGTACGCCGGCGGCGTCGCCGTGGAGCGCGTGCCGGGCCGGGTACACGCGGCCGAGCGCGGCCGCGTCCAGGTCGATCTGGATGTGGGCCGCGGGGAGCTGGAGGCCGTAGTCGGCTGTCTCGTTGGACCGGAAGTGGGTGCCGACCGTGAGCAGCACGTCGGCGTCGGCGAGCAGGGCCCGCCCGGCCGGCGTCGTCGCGAAGTTGCCGACGACCTGCGGGTGGTCCTCGGGGACGGCGCCACGGCCGGAGTTCGACGTCAGGAGAGCGGCGCCGGTCGCGGCGAGCAGGTCCGCGAGTTGGGTACGGGCGCGCGTGGCACCGCCACCGGCCCAGATCACCGGGCGCTCGGCCCGGGCCAGCAGGGCGCCCGCGGCGGCGAGTTCGTCGTCACCGGGCGCGGGCACGGCGGCCTTTGCGAACTCCTCACCGGCGGTGTCGGTCTGGGCCGCGTACTGGAGGTCGACCGGCCACTCCACGCTCGCGGGGCCGCCGGGTGCGGTGAGCGCGGCGCGGGCCGCCTCGCGCAGGACGCGGCCCGCCGCGTCGGCGGACGGCACGGTCGCGGCGTACTTGGAGACCGCCGACAGCATGCCCAGCTGGTCCTTGGTCTCGTGGATGAAACCGCGCCCGCTGCCCAGGAACTCCGACTCCACCTGCCCGGTGATGTGCAGGACGGACGTGCCGGACGCCAGCGCCTCGATCAGGGAGCCGGCCGCGTTGCCCGCGCCCGTCCCGGTCGAGGTGAGGGCGCAGCCGAGCGTGCCGCGGGCCCTGCCGTAGGCGTCGGCCGCGTTGACGGCGGACGCCTCGTGGCGCACGGGCACGAACCGCAGCTCGCGGTCGACGGCCTCGACGAGCGGCAGGTTGTGCACGCTGACGATCCCGAAGACCGTGTCGATCCCCAGTTCCCGCAGTACGGCGACGAGGAGATCGCCTCCGGTGTCGTAACGCATGGTGGTCTCCTCAGAGGATGGAGCGGCCGACTCCGCCGCAGACGTCGATGCTGGTTCCGGTGATGTACGAGGCACGCGGCGAGAGCAGCGCGACGATCGCGTACGCGACCTCCTCGGCCCGGCCGAGCCGGCCGAGCGCGATCCCGCGGTCGGCGGCGAGCTCCGCCTGCCAGTCCTCGTAGGAGAGCCCGGACTCCGCGGCGGCGTGCCGGCGGGTCCACTGGCCGGTGTCGACGAGGCCGAGGCAGACCGAGTTGACGCGGATCCCCTCGGGGGCGAGCTCGGTGGCGAGGGACTTGGAGAGGTTGAGGATGCCGGCGCGGGCGGCGCTCGTCGTGATCAGCCGGGTCTCGGGCTGCTTGGCGAGAACCGCGTTGACGTTCACGACGGACGCGGCGTCCGAGGCGGCGAGGTGCGGGCGGGCGGCGTGCAGCGGGTTGAGGACGCCGGAGAACTTCAGCTCCAGCTCGTCGCGCCAGTCCTCGGCGGTCGACTCGTCGAGGCGCTTCATGCGGGACTGGCCCGCGTTGTTGACGAGCCCGTCGAGGCCACCGAAGGTGTCGGCGGCATGCCGCACGAAGTCCCGTACGGCCGTCGCGTCCCGCACGTCGCAGACGCCCGTCAGGAGGCGGTCGCTGCCGAGGCGCGCCGCCGCCTTCGCGAGGCGGTCGGCGTCACGGCCGCAGGTCGCGACGCGCGCGCCCTCGTCCAGAAGGGCGCGGACCGTGGCCAGGCCGACGCCCGAGCTGCCGCCGGTGACCAGGACGGTCCGGTCGGCGAGGCCCAGATCCATAACTCTGCTCTCCTGTGAATCAGTTGGGTCAGTGCATCGTGAAGCCGCCGTTGACGGCGATCACTTGTCCGGTGAGATAGCGGGACTCCTCGCCGAGCAGGAAGGCGACGAGACCGATGAGGTCGCCGGGCTCCTGCGGCCGCGAGATGGCCCGGCCCGAGCGGTACAGCTCATGCCGTTCCTCGGGGACGGTCTCGGTGGCCTCGCACTCGGTGAGGCCGGGCGCGACCGCGTTGACCGTGATGCCCTTGTCGCCGAGTTCCCTGGCCATCGCCCGGCTCAGCGCGATGACCGCGCCCTTCGAGGCGATGTAGTGGGCGAGGCGGGGCGAGCCGTAGAGCGCGGCGTCCGAGGCGACGTTCACGATCCGGCCCGGCGAGCCGAAGAGCGGGTACAGGGCCTTCGACACCAGCCAGGGGCTGCGGGCGTTGACCGTCATCAGGCGGTCCCACACCTCGACGTCGATGTCCTGGAACTCCTTGCCGCCGACGCCGTTGGCGAGAGCCGCGTTGTTGATCAGGCCGTACAACGGACCCAATCCCCGTACGCGACCGGCGAGTTCGTCGACCGACTCGGGGTCGGCCACGTCGCAGCGCACGAAGTGGGCGTCGAGCCCGTCACCGCGCAGTCCCTCGACCGCGTGGGTCCCGCGTTCGGTGTCGAGCTCGGCGACCACGACGCGGAAGCCGTCCTCGGCGGCCCGGCGGGCCATGGCCAGTCCCAGGCCACGGCCCGCCCCGGTGACGACGACGGTGCCGGCGCCCCCTGAGGGGTCAGTCACGGGTGACACCGTGCATCGGCGAGTGCTCCGGGTACGTCGGGACCTGCGGCTTCTGCGTGCCGATGACGACGCAGAACAGGGCGTCGGTGTCGCCCTCGTTCTTCAGGGACCGGGCCACGCCCGCCGGGACGACGATCATGTCGCGGTAGCCGAGGGTGCGGTACTCGACCTCGTCGGCGCCGCGGTGGATGCCGACGCGGACCTGGCCCTCCAGGACGAAGAAGGCCTCCTCGACGTCGTGGTGGGTGTGCTCGGGGCCCTCGGCGCCGGGCGGGAGCAGCATGTTGGAGAAGGTGAAGCCGCCGGACGGGATGATCCGGGAGTCGCTCTCGTGGTTGCCGGTGGCGCCGGAGCCGACGTAGCGGATCTGGCCGCGGCGGTACTGCGGGCCCGCCTTCTCCTGGAAGGAGAGCGTGTTGAAGTCCGCGACGCGGGACTCCTTGGTGGCGATGAGCGAGTCGGTGTACTTGCCGAGGTCGCTGCCGTTGTCGTAGTCGGTGGTGGTCAGAGGCATGGCTGGACTCCTACTCGGGGATGCGGGCGGTGATGCGGAGGTGGGACAGGACCCAGGCGTTGAACCGCTCGGGCTGTTCCTGGTTGGCCAGGTGACCGGCGTCCTTGACGATCACGTAGGCGGTCTTGTGGAGGGCGCCGGCGATGACCTGGGAGGCCTCGACGCCGGTGACCCGGTCCTGCTCGCCGCACAGGACGAGCGCGGGCGCGGCGATCCCGGGCAGCTCGGCCCGCAGGTCGGCGCAGGCCATGGACTCGGCGGCGTAGGCGTAGCCGGGCAGCCGCACGGAAGAGGCCATGGTGTCGACGACGCGCTGTACGAGTTCCTCGGGCGCCCCGCCGGACACGAGCCGCGGCCCGCGCTTCTCGGCGAAGGCGCGAGGGCCGAGCTCGGCCAGCTCGGCTGCCCGCGCTCGCATGCCCTCGGCCTTGGCGGGGTCGGTGCCGGAGCCCGCGCTGGAGTCGGCGACGATGAGCGACTCGACCAGATCCGGGTGGCGGGCCGCGAGCCGCAGCGCGATCACCCCGCCCCAGGAGACACCGAGGACGTGCGCGCGTCCGCCGCGCTCCCGGATGACCCCGGCCGCCGCGTCCGTGAACCCGTCCAGGTCCAACGGCCCTTCCGGATCCGGCGACTTGGCGTAGCCGGGCGCGTCCCAGGCCACGACCCGCGCGTACGCGGACAGCTCGGCGAGCTGCGGGGCGAACGCCGCCGACGAGGAGCCGATGCCGTGCAGGCACAGCAGCAGGGGGCCGTGGTCGCCCGCCTCCTCGACATGGACGGCGCTCACAGGATCTGACCCGTCCGCCCGGCCAGCGCCGCCAGGCTGCGCAGCACCGCGTACGGCACGACCTGGCTGGTCGCGGGGTTGCCCGGGTCCGGCAGGTGCGCGACGTCGAAGCGGTACGCGCCGTGCGCGCCGGACGCCTCGACGACGTGCCGCGTGTGGCGGGCGCCCGGGTCGGCGACGACCCGGACCCGCACAGCGTCCAGGTCGCCGACGGCGAGGGCGACCGAGGCGGCCACGTTCGTCGACTTGGGAAACTTCACGGGGATGTCGCGCGCCGTGCCGGACATGACCTCGACGGGCCCGGTCGCCGTCCGCAGCCTGGACAGCAGCTCCTCGTCCATCCAGGGCTGTTCGAGGGTGGACGGCAGCTTGGTGGTGGTGAGCCGCACCTCGTCGAGGGGGCCCAGCGAGCGCACCGCCTGGAGGAGGTCGAGGCCGCCGACCGCGCCGCCGGTGAAGTACACCCGGCCGGGGCCCGCCGCGAGCAGCCGCTTGGCCAGCTCGTCGTCGGTCAGCGCCCCGGTCGACGCGACGAGCAGGTCGGTGCCGGAGGCGAGGACCCGCTCACCCCACTCCCGTACGACGCCCTGCCCGGCCGCCTCGACGATCAGGTCGCAGCACTCCAGGGCCTCGTCGAAGGTCCGCTGGGGCGCGGGCGCCGTGTCGCCCAGGGGACGGTTGTCGATGATGCACGTCAACTCGGCCCCGGGGACGTGCTGTTCGGCGAGTGCGGTGCCGACGACGCGGCCGATCGCGCCCCAGCCGACGAGCCCCACCTTGCGTACCGTGCTCATGCGGGGACCTCCTGGGAGACAGATGTGAGCGGGCCGGGGTCGGGCGTGCCGGCCATGTGACAGCGGATCTCCTTCGACGGCGGGCCCGCCGTGCCCCACAGGTCGGACAGCTCGGGCACGCGCCGCCACACCCGCGCGATCCAGGCGTCCTCGACGATCTGCGCGACCTCGGACGTGTACTCGCACACGAGCCCGGACGGGTCGGTGAAGTAGGAGAAGGTGTTGTTGCCGGGGCCGTGGCGGCCCGGCCCCCACTGCGGGTCGATGCCGTGGTGCCTGAGCCGGCCGAGCCCGCGCATGAAGTGGTCGACCGAACTCATCTCGTACGCCACATGGTTGAGGGAAGCCCACTCGGCCTGGTTGAACGCGATGCAGTGGTGGTCGGCGTTGCAGCGCAGGAACGCCATCTGGTGCTCGGACCAGTCGGAGACGCGCAGGCCGAGGACGTCGCAGTAGAACGCGACGGAGGCGTCGATGTCGGCGGTGTTCAGGACGGCGTGTGTGACGCCGACGGGGACGGCGGCGTCCCTGCCGCGCGGCGCGACCGCCTCGACCTGCGCGCTGATCTCCACGAGCCGCCGCTCGGGGTCGGTGAAGCGCAGGCCGTAGCCGCCGCCGACCTGGTCGAGCGGTCCGGGGCCGAAGACCGGGGTGATCCCGCGGGCCTCCAGGCGCCGGGCCGCCTCGTCGACCTCGGCGGGCGTGGCGACGGCGAACGCGAGCCGGCCGAGCCCCGTGCGGTCCGCGCGGGTGAGGTGCAGGACGTGGTGCTCCTCGCCGGTGCCGCGCAGCCAGGCCGCCGCGCCGCGCTCCGCCTCGACGGTCCGCAGGCCCCAGACCTCCTCGTAGAAGTCGGCGGCCTCGGTGAAGGCGGGGGTGAGCAGCTCGACGTAGCGCAGGGAGCGCAGGCGGGCGACGGGTCCTGGCGATGGGTGGGGCATGAGTGTCTCCAGACGACGGGGCGGTCAGTTGGCCCAGGGCAGGGGCGCGTCCGAAGTGCCCCAGTACAGGGACTTCTGGCGCTGGTAGGCGCGGATGGCGTCGCGGCCCTTCTCCGTACCGAGACCGCTGTCCTTCATCCCGCTGAACGGGGTGGAGGCGCTGAACTGCTTGTACGTGTTGATCCAGACCGTCCCCGCCTCGATCCGGCGGGCCAGGCGCCACGCGGCCCGGTGGTCACGGGTCCAGATCCCGCAGGCGAGCCCGTAGACGGAGTCGTTGGCCTGGCGGACCAGGTCGTCCTCGTCGTCGTAGGGCAGGGCGACCAGGACGGGCCCGAAGATCTCCTCCTGGCAGGTCCGTGAGGTGTTGGGGAGCCCGTCGAGGACGGTGGGCAGGTAGTACGCGCCGTCCCGGTAGGTGTCGCCCTCGGGCGCCCGGCCGCCGCACAACACCCGGGCGCCCTCGGAGCGGGCCAGATCGACATAGGCGGCGACGGAGTCCCGGTGCCGGTGGTGGACCAGCGGTCCGACCTGGGTGCCGGGGTCCGTGCCGGGACCGACGCGCAACTTGCGCACCCGCTCGACGAGTTCGCCGACGAAGCTGTCGTAGATCTCGCGTGCGACGAAGAGCCGCGAACCGGCGATGCACGACTGGCCGCTGGACGAGAAGATCCCGAACATCACGCCCGCCAGGGCCTGCTCGACGTCCGCGTCCGCGCGCACGATCGTCGGCGACTTGCCGCCGAGTTCGAGGGAGGCGGGGATCAGCTTCGAGGCCGCCACCGCCGCGATGGACCGGCCGGTCTCCGTGCCGCCGGTGAAGTCGATCCGGGTCACCAGGGGGTGGTGCACGATCGCGTCCCCGACGATCCGGCCGCTGCCGGGCAGGACCGACAGCAGGGCGGTGGGCAGGCCGAGTTCGCCGAGCGCCCGGTGGATGAGGCGCCCGAGCGCGAGGGAGACCAGCGGGGTCCAGGCGGCGGGCTTGAGCAGGACGGCGTTGCCGCCGGCGAGGGCGGGCGCGATCTTCTGCGCGTCGCTGGCGACCGGCGAGTTCCAGGGGTTGATCGCGCCGACGACTCCGATCGGCTCGTACACGCTCATCGTCACGTACGGGCCGCGGGACGGGGTGATGGTCTCCTCGGCCGTCTCCAGGGCGGCCGCCATGTACCGGAAGGTGCCGGCCGCGCTGAGCGCGAGGGCCTTCGTCTCGGTGAGGGTCTTGCCGGTGTCGGCGGTCTGGAGGGCCGCGAGCTCACCGGCGGCCTCTTCGGTCAGCTCGGCGATGCGGTGGAGAAGCCGGGCCCGCTGGTGGGGGAGGAGGTCGCGCCAGGCCGGGTCGGCCACGGCGAGCGCGGCGGCCCGGGCGGCTTCGTCGACCTCGTCCGCGGACGCGCAGTGGACGGTGACGAGCACCTCTCCGGTCGCCGGGTCGACGGTCTCGACCGGTTCGCCCGCGCCGCGTCGCCACTGGCCCGCGATCAGGATGTCGGTGGGGTGGTGAGGCACGGGCGGGACCTCCAGGCGGTCTACGGCCAACGGGTGCGGGGGAGTTGGGCTCACCGAGGCGCTCGCTCACATGGGTTGCGCACGTCGGCTTGCTCAGTGCTAGAAATCTAAGCGCTTAAGTATCTTCCCGCAAGACCTTGCGGCGAAGTCGTCGCGCGACGGTGTCCGAGGTCGGTTTCGTGAGGGTGACGGTGAGGTCACTTCCGATGTATCTAAGTCATTAATCATTGACCGCTTAGATAAGTCCTCCTAGTGTCTGCGCAACTCCTCTGTTCGCGTTGTCGCGGAAGGACCCCCTCATGACGACTGTGGCCGGCAAGCCAGGCCTCGGCTCGATAGCAGCCCGGCTCGAACGACTCCCGCAATCCCGCTGGCACGTGAAGGTCCGGTTCCTGATCGGCGCCGTGACGTTCTTCGAGGCGTTCGACCAGCTCCTTGCCGCGTCCGCGCTGCCCGTCCTGATCAAGGACTGGCACCTGAGCACGGGCCAGGCCACCTTCGCGGTCACAACCGGCTCCGTGGGCATGCTCCTGGGCGCCCTCGTCGCCGGCTGGCTGGGCGACCGGATCGGCCGGGTGCGGACCGTCGCCCTCGGCGTCGCCGTCACCGCGCTCGGGAGCCTCGCCGTGGCCTTCTCGAACGGCATCGAGCTCTTCTCGCTCTTCCGCTTCGTCCAGGGCCTCGGCATCGGCGGCGTCGTCCCCGTGGCGGCCACGTACATCAACGAGATCGCCCGCTCCGACAAACGCGGACGCTTCGTCCTGATCTACGAGATGATCTTCCCGGCCGGTCTGGCCGCGGCCACCCTCGTCGCCGTGTGGGTGGTGCCGAACCTCGGCTGGCGCGCGATGTTCGTGATCGGCGCCCTGCCCGTCCTGCTCGCCGCCGCCCTGCCCAGGTACGTCGCCGAATCACCGCGGTGGCTGCTCTCCCAGGGCCGCACCGAGGAGGCCGAGCGGGCCATCGCGCGGATCGAGGAGGAGGTCGCCGCCGCCACCGGGGAGCCCCTGCCGCAACCGGCCGCGGACCGGGCGGAGGAGACCTCCCGGGGGCGCCTGCGCGAGCTGTTCACCGGCCGCTACCTGCGCCGCACGACCGTGGTCTCCGGGCTCTGGTTCGTCGCGTACTACGTCAACCACGGCATCTCCACCTGGCTGCCGTCGCTCTACACCAAGAACTTCGGGCTCGACTTGACCACCGCGCTCGTCTACACGCTGCTCAGCAATGTGACGGGACTCCTCGGCACCCTCGTCGTCGCCCTCGTCATCGACCGCGTGGGCCGGCGCCCCGCCCTCGTGGCCGCGCTCGGCGGCACCACGTTCACCCTCGCGACGCTCGCCCTGGTCGGCGTGACGTCGGGCAGCCAGGTCGCGATCTTCGCCTCCTGCACGACGTTCTTCGTGTACGCCATCAACGCGGGCCTCTACCTCTACTCACCCGAGCTGTACCCGACGCGCAACCGCGCCAAGGGCGCCGCGTTCGGCGGCCTGTGGAACCGCCTCGGCGTCATCCTGGGCCCGATCACGGTCGGCGCGATCATCGGCGGGGGCGGCAGCCTCACGCTTGTCTTCGCCCAGCTCGCCGCGGTCGCCCTGGTGGGTGCGGTGATCGCGCTGTTCGCGGTGGAGACGAAGGGCAAGACACTGGAGGAGCTCAACTCCTGACGGTGGTCTGGATGTTCGGCGCCGGTTCTCCCGCGCGAGGGGGCCGGCGCCGTTCGCGTGTTCGGGGTGCGGGTTCAGTCCTGTATCGCGGTGCGGGCTCAGCCTGTCCCGCGGTGCGGGCTCAGCTCTGCCCCTGGGTGTCGGCTCAGCCTGTCCCGCGGTGCGGGCTCAGCCCTGTCCTGCCGTCATCGACCGTCCCAGACCGCGCAGCAGCGCGGCGAGTTGCCGCTGCTCGCCCGGAACGGGGGTCCGGCTCCGGGGCGACCTGCGCTTCCGGGACCGGGGGCTCCTGGGCCTGCAGTTCCGGGACCTGCCGCTGCGGGATCCGCCCGGTCAGCGCCGCTGTCAGGACGTCCGCGAGGACGGGTTTCAGCGTGTCCGTCGGCACCGACGCGGCCGGTTCGTGGGCGAACAGACAGCGCTCCATGATCACGCCGAAGAGAATGCTGCGGATCATGGCGATCCGCGCGTCCGCCGCGTCGCAGTCACCGAGCAGCCGCCGCAGGGGCTCGCTCACGTGCCGGTCGAGGATCGTGGACAGCAGCTCGGCACTGGGGGATGACTGAATCCCGAGCGGATCAGCGCCGCCGGACGACGCGTGGAAACTCCTCCTCGACCTCCGCCGGGTGGCGATCGCCGTGATCCGCCTCTTCGCCCGACGCGCTTCCACCCCCCGATCGCTTCAGGGGTAGGATTTTCAGGGGCGTAGGACATCGCGTCGCGCCCGGGAGCGGCCGAGGGGACGGGGATGGCTGAACGGAAGGCGGCACGGCGTGACGCCGTGGCGGAGGTCATCGAGGACTGGGCGCGTGAGCGGCCCGAGCTGGACACGACCCCACTGGAGGTCCTCGCCCGGCTGCACCGCTCGTTCCTGCGGTACAACACCAAGCTCATCGCCTCGATAGAGCGGCACGGCCTCTCCGTCGCCGGATTCGACGTGCTGACCGCGCTGCGCCGCTCCGGCGAGCCGTACCGCCTGACCGCGGGGCAGCTCGCCGACCAGGGGCTCGTCTCGTCGGCCGGGGTCACCCTGCGCATAGACCGCCTGGAGAAGGACGGCCTGATCGTCCGGGAGCGCGACGCCGGCGACCGCAGGGTCGTCTACTCGCGGCTCACGGACGAGGGGCTCGCCAAGGTCGACGAGGTCTTCACCGAGCACCTCGACAACGAACGCCGGATGCTCGGCGAGCTCTCCCCTGCGGAGCGCCGCCAGCTCGCGCGGCTCCTGCGCAAGCTGGAGAACTCCATCCTCGCGTCCGACACCCCGGACGAAGCGGCTTCATAGCGACGAAGCGGTTTCCGGGCGACGAAGCGGTTTCCTGGCGACGATGCGGCTTCCCGGAACGGGGGCAGCGCTCACTCCCACAGGGAGCTGGGCGCCTCTCTCCTGACCACCGGCGCGATCTCCTCGGCGAACCGCTGGAGCGTCTCGACCTGCTCGCCCGTCCCCTGCCCGAAGGTGTCGACGGTGACCGACTGGAGGTCGTGCCGGTACACCTCGTGGTAGCCGAGGATCTTGTCGATGATCTGCTGCGGCGAACCGATCAGCTGGGGCCCGTCCGCGATGGCGTCCTCGATCGTGCGGAACGGCGTGTTGTACCCCGCCCTGCCCTCCAGGTGCGGCTTGAAGGACTGCGCGACCTTCGCCTCGTACAGCTCCTTGAAGCGCGCCACCGCCCGCTCGTGCGAGTCCGCGATGAGCAGGCCGCCCGAGCCCGCCGCGACGTGCGCCCGCGCCGGGTCGTGCCCGTACGCCTCGAACCGCTCCCGGTAGTGGTCGATGAGCTTCGCGTAGGCCGCCCGCGGCTGGATGGCGTTGGCCGTGAACAGCGGATCGCCGTGCCGGGCCGCCAGCTCGGGGGAGTTGAGCGAGGTCGCCGAGCCGTGCCACACGCGCGGCAGTCCGTCGTACGGGCGCGGCACCGTCGTCACGTTCTTCAGGGCGGGCCTGAACTCGCCCTCCCAGTCGACGCCTTCCTCGCTCCACAGCCGCCGAAGGAGCTCGTACTTCTCCCTCTGGAGGTCCCACTGCCGCTCCTCGTCGAGCCCGAAGAGGTCGAAGTGGCCGGCCTCGGCGCCCTTGCCGATCACCAACTCGACGCGACCGCGAGAGAGCTGGTCCAACGTGGCGTAGTCCTCGGCGACCCGTACCGGATCGAGGATCGCGACGACCGTCACGCCGGTCAGCAGCTTGATGCGGGAGGTACGGGCGGCCAGCGCGCCGAGGACCACCGTCGGGCTCGACGACAGGAATGCCCCCGCGTGCCGCTCGCCGACCGCGTACGCGTCGAAGCCGAACTCCTCCGCCGCGACACCGACGTCGACGACCTGCGTCAACCGGTCGGCGGCGGAGGGGAGTTCACCGGTGAGGGGGTGCGGCGCATGGCCGATGATCGACAGGACCTGGAACTTCATGCCCCCACTCTCGCGCCCGGGCATTGCGGGCGTATGTACGCGGCATGGCAGCGCACCGGGACAGGCGAGAGGGGCGGCACCCCCCGTGGGCGCCGCCCCTCAAGTCACGTGAATCCAGGGGTGCCTACTTCTTGTCGAGCACGTCCTGGACCTTGGCGCGCACGTCGTCCGTGGCCAGGCCGCGGATCGTCAGCGTGGTGCGGCGACGCAGCACGTCGTCCGCCGTCTCGGCCCACTCGTGGTCGCGGGCGTAGGCGACCTGCGCCCAGATCTCCGGGGCGTCCGGGTGGACCCGCTCGCCGAGCTCCGGGTTCTCGTTGGCCATCCGCGCGATGTCGAAGGCCAGCGAACCGTAGTGCGTGGCCAGGTGCCTGGCCGTGTCGGCCGCCATGCGCGGACCCGGGGCCGGGTTGTCGACCAGGAGGCGGTGCGCGACGGCGCGCGGGTTGGCGACACCCGGCAGCGGCATCCGCTTCGGCAGCTCCTTGACCGGCTCGAAGTCCTCGCCCAGCGGGTGGCCCGGCAGTGACTCCAGCTTCTTCATCACCGTGCGGCCGATGTGGCGGAACGTCGTCCACTTGCCGCCGGCGACGGACAGCATGCCGCCGCGGCCCTCGGTGACGACCGTCTCGCGCTTGGCCTTGGACGTGTCGCCGGGCCCGCCGGGCAGCACCCGCAGACCGGCGAACGAGTACGTGATCAGATCCCGCTTCAGCTGCTGGTCCCGTACCGAGAAGGCCGCCTCGTCGAGTATCTGGTCGGTGTCCTTCTCGGTGACCGACACGTCGCGCGGGTCACCCTCGTACTCCTCGTCGGTCGTGCCGAGGAGCAGCATGTCCTCCCACGGCAGAGCGAACGTGATGCGGTACTTGTCGATCGGCGTCGCGAGCGCGGCCTTCCACGGGGAGGTGCGCTTGAGGACGAGGTGCGCGCCCTTGGAGAGGCGGATGGAGGGGGCCGCCTTCGGGTCCTCCATGGCGCGCAGGTGGTCGACCCAGGGCCCGGTCGCGTTCAGCACGAGCCGTGCGTTCACGCCGAACTCCTCGCCGTCGACGCGGTCCTTGAGGTCCGCGCCCGTGACCCGGCCCCGGGTGAAGCGCAGGCCCGTGACCTCGGCGTGGTTGAGGACCACGGCGCCGGAGTCGACGGCCGCGCGGACCGTCATCAGGGCCATGCGCGCGTCGTTCATCTGGTCGTCGCCGTACACGGCCACGGCCTTGAGGTTCTCCGTCCGCAGCTCGGGCACGTCCTGCTGTGCCTTCGCGGGGGAGAGCAGGTGCCCGACACCGTCACCGAACGCCGACAGGGCGCTGTACGCGAACACGCCCGCGCCCAGCTTCGCGGCGCCGTGCGGGCCGCCCTTGTAGACGGGCAGGTAGAAGGTGAGCGGGTTGGCGAGGTGCGGTGCCACCTGACGCGACACCGCACGCCGCTCGAAGTGGTTCTCCGCCACGAGCTTCACCGCGCCGGTCTGCAGGTAGCGCAGACCGCCGTGGAGGAGCTTGGAGGAGGCGGAGGAGGTGGCGCCGGCGAAGTCGCCGGCGTCCACCAGGGCCACCCGCAGTCCCGACTGCGCGGCATGCCAGGCGGTGGAGATGCCCAGGATTCCGCCGCCGATCACCAGGAGGTCGTACTGCGCCTTGGAGAGCTGCTCCCGGGTCTCGGCGCGGCTCGCTGCTTTGAACGACGCAGTCGAGCCGGCGGCCGGATGCGTCCCGAGGGCAGGGACGCTCTGCAGGGTGGTCATGTCTTACTCCTCGCCACTTTCGTCGAGCCAGCCCATGGAGCGTTCAACGGCCTTGAGCCAGCTCTTGTACTCACGGTCGCGCTTCTCCGCGGCCATGTTGGGGGTCCATTCGGCGGCCCTGCGCCAGTTGGCGCGCAGCTCGTCGGTCGAGGACCAGAAGCCGACGGCGAGACCGGCGGCGTAGGCGGCACCGAGGCAGGTGGTCTCGGCGACCATCGGGCGCACCACAGGGGCGTCCACGAAGTCCGAGAGCGTCTGCATCAGCAGGTTGTTGGAGGTCATGCCGCCGTCGACCTTGATCGCCGCGAGCTCGACGCCGGAGTCCTTCGTCATGGCGTCGGTGATCTCACGGGTCTGCCAGGCGGTGGCCTCGAGCACGGCGCGCGCGAGGTGCGCCTTGGTGACGTACCGGGTCAGGCCGGCGATCACACCGCGGGCGTCGGAGCGCCAGTACGGGGCGAACAGACCGGAGAAGGCCGGCACGAAGTACGCGCCGCCGTTGTCCTCGACCGACGACGCCAGCGTCTCGATCTCGGCGGCGGTGGAGATCAGGCCCATCTGGTCGCGCATCCACTGCACCAGCGAACCGGTGACGGCGATCGAGCCCTCCAGGGCGTAGACCGCCTTCTGGTCGCCGATGCGGTAGCCGACGGTGGTCAGCAGGCCGTTGTACGAGTTGACGGGCTTGTCGCCGGTGTTCATCAGCAGGAAGGTGCCGGTGCCGTACGTCGACTTGGCCTCGCCCTCGGAGAAACAGGTCTGGCCGAACAGGGCCGCCTGCTGGTCGCCGAGCGCGGACGCGACGGGAATGCCGCCGAGGAGGTCGCCGAGAGGGCCGCCGCTGACCTCGCCGTACACCTCGGCGGAGGAGCGGATCTCCGGCAGCATGGCCAGCGGGACGCCGATGGACTCGGCGATCTTCGCGTCCCACTCCATGGTGTGGAGGTTCATCAGCATGGTGCGGGAGGCGTTGGTGACGTCGGTGACGTGGTGGCCGCCGTTGACACCGCCCGTCAGGTTCCAGATGACCCAGGTGTCCATGGTGCCGAAGAGGATGTCGCCCGCCTCGGCGCGCTCGCGCAGGCCCTCGACGTTGTCGAGCAGCCAGCGGGCCTTGGGGCCGGCGAAGTAGGAGGCCAGCGGGAGGCCCGTCTCGCGGCGGAAGCGGTCCTGGCCCACATTGCGCCCGAGTTCCTTGCACAGGGCGTCGGTGCGGGTGTCCTGCCAGACGATGGCGTTGTGGACGGGCTCACCCGTGTTCTTGTCCCACAGCAGCGTCGTCTCGCGCTGGTTGGTGATGCCGATGGCCTTGATGTCGTCCCGGGTGATGCCGGCCTTCGTGACGGCCCCGGCGACGACCTCCTGGACGTTGGTCCAGATCTCGGTCGCGTTGTGCTCGACCCAGCCCGGCTTCGGGAAGATCTGCTCGTGCTCCTTCTGGTCGACGGAGACGATCCGGCCGTCCTTGTCGAACACGATGCAACGGCTGGAGGTGGTGCCCTGGTCGATCGCTGCGATGAACGGGCCCGCGGTGTGTGCGTCGGTCACGGTCTGCTCCTGGAAGTTCTCGGTGCGGCTCTGGCGGAGGGTGCGTAGGGGGTCGGTCGCCTACTTGAAGGCGATGTTGTAGAGACCGCCCGCTATGGCGCCGCCGATGAGCGGGCCGGCGACCGGGATCCAGGCGTACGTCCAGTCGGAGCCGCCCTTGTTCGGCAGGGGCAGCAGGGAGTGCACGATGCGGGGTCCGAGGTCGCGGACCGGGTTGATCGCGTAGCCCGTGGGCCCGCCGAGGGAGAGGCCGATGCCGACCACGACGAACGCGGTGACCATGGCGCCGAGGACGCCCAGGCCGTTGCCTCCGTCGTTGAGGCCCTGCGTGAGGATGGCCAGGACGAGCACGACCGTGGCGATGATCTCCGTGACGAGGTTCTGCGCCACGTTCCGGATCTCGGGACCGGTCGAGAAGATGCCGAGCACCGGGCCCGCCTTGGGCGAGACCTTCTCCTGGATCATGCCTTCCTCGGCCGGCGGGGCGGCGAGGATCTCCGGGTCGGTCAGATGTGCGCGGAACTGGCCGTAGTACGTCGCCCAGACCAGCAGGGCGCCGATCATCGCGCCCAGGAGCTGCGAGCCCAGGTAGAGCGGAACATCGCTCCACTTGGTGCCGCCCTCGATGGCGAGACCGATGGTGACCGCCGGGTTCAGGTGGGCGCCTGACACGCCCCCCGCCAGGTAGGCGCCGGTCAGTACGGCGAAGCCCCACCCGAAGGTGATCGCGAGCCAGCCGGCGTTGCGCGCCTTTGAGTTCTTCAGCGTGACGGCGGCGCACACGCCACCGCCCAGCAGGATGAGTACGGCGGTACCGATGGTCTCGCCGATGAAGATGTCGGAGCTGGACACCCGCGACTCCTTTGTCCTTCGTCCAGGGAAGCCGAACCCCGGGTCCCTCTCCGGTGGTTCGCGCCCTCAGGTGAGGGCGTTTTCGGCCCTGGCTTGCCACACTCTAACGCCTGTTGCCGGTAGGTGTTCGACAATGCCGACCGATGGACGCGAGTCTCACCCCGGGGTTACTCACTAGTCAATGGTTTCTGTCGTCGAAAACTCGATCGTTATTGATCGGGTCGGGTTATCGGTTGCGTGTCTGGACCGCACGTCCGTCGATGGTGGCCCGTAACACTGCGGCCTGCACGTCGAAACGGCGAAGGCCCCGCCGGGAAGCGGGGCCTTGCGTTCGTGCGGAGAGCGGCGTCGAGGCGGCGCGGGCGCTCAGAAGCGGCTGGCGCCCAGGTCCCGGGAGACGGCGCGGGCGCAGTCCCGCACGGCGGCGACGAGCTCAGGACGCAGGTCCCCGTCGACACACACGCGCTCCACGGCACCGGTGATGCCGACCGCGCCGACCGGCATGCGCCGCCGGTCGTGGATCGGGGCCGCGACGGAGGCGACGCCCTCCCAGGTCTCCTCGACGTCGTCCGCGTAGCCGCGCGCGCGGGTCAGGTCGAGGAGCGTCTCGAACTCCACGATGTCGCTCACGGTCCGCCCGGTGAACGTCTTTCGCTCCACCTCGACCACCTCGCTGTGCGCCACCGGGTCGTATGCCGAAAGGACCTTGCCGAGTGCCGTGGAGTGCAGCGGCTGCATCGCCCCGACCTCCAGGACCTGACGGCTGTCGTCGGGCCGGAACACGTGGTGCACGATCAGTACGCCCTGCTGGTGCAGGACGCCGAGATATACGCTCTCGCCGCTGGAGCGCGCCAGGTCGTCCGTCCATACCAGCGCGCGCGCCCGCAGCTCGTGCACGTCCAGATAGCTGTTGCCGAGGCGCAGCAGCTCCGCGCCCAGCTGATAGCGGCCCGACGGGGCGTCCTGCTCGACGAAGCCCTCGTGCTGCAGCGTCCGCAGTATGCCGTGCGCCGTACCCTTGGCCAGCCCCAGTGCGGAGGCGATGTCCGAGAGGCCGAGCCGGCGCTCACCGCCCGCAAGGAGCCGCAGCATGGCGGCTGCCCGCTCGAGTGACTGGATGTTCCGTGCCATCCCAGCCCTTCCTCCTCGATCCTCTCGCCGAGCAACGTTCGGCAATGCTGAACACTATCGGTCGTTGCCGACCTCGTGCGAATACGCGAGGAGCCTATATTTCGCCCCGTTTGGCTCGACGCCCCGGTTCGGGCCACACCTGTGCGCACCCGCACCCCGCGCCACATGGCGTTCCGTCCAGTGGACGCCTCCGCGCGGAAACCACCGGCCCGGCTACCCTGACCGAGTGCGCCTCCTCCATGGGAGCCGCAAAGCCGACAGCCGTCGCACCTCAGGGAGCACTTTCATGGCCTCGTTGCCAACGCCCGTCCCGTCCACCGACCCCACCGGCCGGACCCGAGCCGACGCCCTCCGTGAAGCCCTGGCCACCCGTGTGGTCGTGGCCGACGGCGCGATGGGCACCATGCTCCAGGCGCAGGACCCGACCCTCGAGGACTTCGAGAACCTCGAGGGCTGCAACGAGATCCTGAACGTCACCCGCCCCGACATCGTCCGCTCGGTCCACGAGGAGTATTTCGCGGTCGGCGTCGACTGCGTCGAGACGAACACGTTCGGCGCGAACCTCGCGGCCCTGGGGGAGTATGACATCCCCGAACGTGTATTCGAGCTCTCCGAGGCCGGTGCGCGCATCGCCCGCGAGGTCGCCGACGAGTTCACCACGAGCACCGGGCAGCAGCGCTGGGTGCTCGGCTCGATGGGCCCCGGCACCAAGCTGCCCACCCTCGGCCACGCCGCGTACACCGCGCTGCGCGACGCCTACCAGCAGAACGCCGAGGGCATGATCGCCGGCGGCGCCGACGCGCTCCTCGTCGAGACCACGCAGGACCTGCTCCAGACCAAGGCCTCGATCATCGGCGCCCGCCGCGCCCTCGACGCCACCGGCGCGAACCTCCCGCTGATCTGCTCGGTCACGGTCGAGACCACCGGCACGATGCTCCTCGGCTCCGAGATCGGCGCGGCCCTGACCGCCCTGGAGCCCCTCGGCATCGACATGATCGGCCTGAACTGCGCCACCGGCCCGGCCGAGATGAGCGAGCACCTGCGCTACCTCGCCCGCCACTCCCGCATCCCACTGTCCTGCATGCCCAACGCCGGCCTGCCCGTCCTCGGCAAGAACGGCGCGCACTACCCGCTGACCGCGCCCGAGCTGGCGGACGCGCAGGAGACGTTCGTCCGCGAGTACGGGCTCTCGCTCGTCGGCGGCTGCTGCGGCACCACGCCCGAGCACCTGCGCCAGGTCGTCGAGCGCGTCCGTGGCCTGTCGCCCGCCGTGCGTGAGCCGCGTCCCGAGCCGGGCGCCGCGTCGCTGTACCAGACGGTTCCGTTCCGTCAGGACATCTCGTACATGGCGATCGGGGAGCGGACGAACGCGAACGGGTCCAGGAAGTTCCGTGAGGCCATGCTGGAGGGCCGCTGGGACGACTGTGTGGAGATGGCCCGGGACCAGATCCGCGAGGGCGCGCACATGCTTGACCTGTGTGTCGACTACGTGGGCCGTGACGGCGTGGCGGACATGGAGGAGCTGGCGGGCCGTTTCGCGACCGCGTCCACGCTGCCGATCGTCCTGGACTCCACCGAGGTCGAGGTCCTGCGGGCGGGCCTGGAGAAGCTCGGCGGCCGTGCGGTCATCAACTCCGTGAACTACGAGGACGGGGATGGCCCCGAGTCCCGCTTCGCGAAGGTCACGCGGCTCGCGCGGGAGCACGGCGCGGCGCTGATCGCGCTGACCATCGACGAGGAGGGCCAGGCCCGCACGGTCGAGCACAAGGTCGCCATCGCGGAGCGCCTGATCGAGGATCTGACCGGGAACTGGGGCATCCATGAGTCGGACATCCTCATCGACTGTCTGACCTTCACGATCTGTACGGGTCAGGAGGAGTCCCGCAAGGACGGCATCGCGACGATCGGCGCGATCCGTGAGCTGAAGCGCCGTCACCCGGATGTGCAGACGACGCTCGGCCTGTCGAACATCTCCTTCGGTCTCAATCCGGCCGCCCGCATTCTGCTGAACTCGGTGTTCTTGGACGAGTGTGTGAAGGCGGGCCTGGATTCGGCGATCGTGCACGCGTCGAAGATCCTGCCGATCGCGCGGTTCAGCGAGGAGGAGGTGCGGACGGCTCTGGATCTGATCCATGACCGTCGCGCGGAGGGTTATGACCCGCTGCAGAAGCTGATGGCGCTGTTCGAGGGGGCCACCGCGAAGTCCCTCAAGGCGGGCAAGGCCGAGGAACTGGCCGCGCTGCCGCTGGACGAGCGGCTCAAGCGGCGCATCATCGACGGCGAGAAGAACGGTCTGGAGGCCGATCTCGATGAGGCCCTGGGGTCCCGCCCGGCCCTGGACATCGTCAACGACACTCTTCTGGACGGTATGAAGGTTGTCGGTGAGCTGTTCGGGTCGGGTCAGATGCAGTTGCCGTTCGTGCTGCAGTCCGCCGAGGTGATGAAGAACGCGGTGGCTTATCTGGAGCCGCACATGGAGAAGTCCGACGCGGAGGGCAAGGGCACCATCGTCCTGGCCACGGTGCGTGGTGACGTTCATGACATCGGTAAGAACCTGGTCGACATCATTTTGTCGAACAACGGCTACAACGTGGTGAATCTGGGCATCAAGCAGCCCGTCTCCGCGATCCTGGAAGCCGCGGAGGAGCACCGGGCCGATGTGATCGGTATGTCCGGGCTGCTGGTCAAGTCGACGGTGATCATGAAGGAGAACCTGGAGGAGCTCAACCAGCGCAAGCTGGCGGCCGACTTCCCCGTGATCCTGGGTGGTGCGGCGTTGACCAGGGCGTATGTGGAGCAGGACCTGCACGAGATCTATGAGGGTGAAGTCCGTTACGCGCGTGACGCGTTCGAGGGGCTGCGCCTGATGGATGCTCTGATCGCGGTCAAGCGGGGTGTGCCGGGCGCGAGCCTGCCGGAGCTGAAGCAACGGCGGGTGAAGGCGGGCGGCGTGCAGATCGAGGAGCGGCCCGAGGAGGGGCCCGCACGCTCCGACACGGCCGTGGACAATCCGGTCCCCGAGCCGCCCTTCTGGGGTACCCGGGTCATCAAGGGCATCCAGCTCAAGGAGTACGCGTCCTGGCTGGACGAGGGCGCGCTGTTCAAGGGGCAGTGGGGGCTCAAGCAGGCGCGCACCGGTGACGGGCCGACGTATGAGGAGCTGGTGGAGACGGAGGGCCGTCCGCGTCTGCGCGGCTGGCTGGACCGGCTGCAGAGGGACAACCTGCTGGAAGCGGCCGTGGTCTATGGCTACTTCCCGTGCGTGTCCAAGGGCGAGGACCTCATCCTCCTCGACGACCAGGGCAATGAGCGCACCCGCTTCACGTTCCCGCGCCAGCGCCGTGGCCGCCGCCTGTGTCTCGCGGACTTCTTCCGCCCGGAGGAGTCGGGCGAGACCGATGTGGTGGGCCTTCAGGTGGTCACGGTCGGTTCCCGGATCGGCGAGGAGACCGCCAAGCTCTTCGAGGCGAACGCGTACCGCGACTACCTCGAACTGCACGGCCTGTCCGTCCAGTTGGCCGAGGCACTCGCCGAGTACTGGCACGCACGCGTCCGCTCCGAGCTGGGCTTCTCCGGCGAGGACCCCTCCGAGATGGAGGACATGTTCGCGCTGAAGTACCGCGGCGCCCGCTTCTCGCTCGGCTACGGAGCGTGCCCGGACCTCGAGGACCGCGCCAAGATCGCATCGCTCCTGGAGCCCGAGCGCATCGGTGTCCAGCTCTCCGAGGAGTTCCAGCTCCACCCGGAGCAGTCCACGGACGCGATCGTCATCCACCACCCGGAGGCGAAGTACTTCAACGCGCGGTAGCGCGGTCGCGCGGCGCGTCGGTCCCCGGAGCCGCCGTCGCGCGCATTGATCCGTACGCGACGTACACTGGTCGGTCCAGTGCAGGCCGGTTGCCTTCCCGTCAAAAGGAGGCAGCCGGCCTTCTCGTCCCTCACGGAGGTGTGCCCGGATGACCAGTACGGTCCCCGCTCTCGGTACCCGAACGGCCGAAGGCTCCGCCCTGCAGGCTGTGCTCCTCGACATGGACGGCACCCTGGTGGACACCGAAGGCTTCTGGTGGGACGCCGAGGTCGCCGTCTTCGGCTCGCTGGGGCACGCGCTCGACGAGGCGTGGCGCGAAGTCGTCGTCGGCGGCCCCATGACCCGCAGTGCCGGTTTCCTCATCGAGGCGACCGGCGCGGACATCACGCTCCCCGAGCTGACCGTGCTGCTCAACGACGGCTTCGAGGAGCGCATCAACAGCGTCCTGCCGCTCATGCCGGGCGCCGCGCGGCTGCTCGCCGAACTCGCCGCCCACGAGGTGCCCATGGCCCTCGTGTCCGCCTCACACCGGCGCATCATCGACCGGGTCCTGACCTCGCTCGGTCCCGAGCACTTCGCGCTCACCGTCGCAGGTGACGAGGTCGAGCGGACGAAGCCGTACCCCGACCCGTATCTGCTCGCGGCCGCGGGCCTTGGTGCGGATCCGGCCAGATGCGCCGTCATCGAGGACACCGCGACCGGTGTCGCCGCCGCCGAGGCGGCCGGCTGCCATGTGGTCGCCGTACCCTCTGTCGCCCCGATCGCACCCGCCTACCGGCGTACCGTCGTCCCCTCGCTCGAACACGTCAACCTGCCTTTCCTCCATGGCCTGATGGGCCACTGAACCTTCGGTAACACCGCTCGCACAAGGCCGAAATGCGGCGCCCATCAACCCAGTTGACCGTGTGACGTTTCCCACTCGATGTGGGGTCGACAGGTATGAGGACCTGTGCTGCGGCCCCACCCTGCACTCCTTCCCGAGTGACCTTGTGTCCCGATTGGTCGGACCCTGAGCCGAAGAGACCCGTGTGGGGTTATCGGTGTGTCCACGCCCGGTTTCGCAGCGTGATGAAGCCGTGGCTCCGGCCCCTTCGGGACGCTTCGCCGTGCGCACTAATCTCGTGGCGAGAACATCGCCGTAACCCCTCGTGTCCCGTCGACACCACCCCCGTTGCCGGGCCCACGGGATCGACAGCTCTGGAGAACTTCGAGCATGAACCGCAAGACTTTGGTGTTGCCGGCCGTCATCGGCCTGCTCGCGCCTGTACTCGCCGCCTGCGGCGGGTCCGACAGCGGGGGCAAGGACGGCAACCCGATCGCCGTCGGTACCACCGACCGGTTCGTTGCCTCGAAGGCGGTCCCCGCCCCGTTCGACCCCGCGTACGCCTACGACGCGGGCTCCTGGAACGTGCTGCGCCAGACCGTCCAGACCTTGATGGCCATGCCGCGCGGCGGCGGCGAGCCGGTGCCCGAGGCCGCCCAGACCTGCGGCTTCACCGACACCGGCAACGAGCGCTTCTCCTGCACCCTGCGCAAGGGCCTCGCATTCGCCGACGGCACCCCCGTCACCGCCTCGGACGTGAAGTTCTCCATCGACCGAGTGCTCGGCATCAAGAGCGACAGCGGCTCCTCCGCGCTGCTCTCCAGCATCGACACGATCGAGACCAAGGGCCGCAACGAGGTCATCTTCCACCTGAAGAGCCCCGACGCCACCTTCCCGTACAAGCTGGCCACACCCACCGCCGGCATCGTCAACCCCGAGGACTACACGAAGGGGAAGCTGCGCAACGGCTTCTCGGTCGACAGCTCCGGCCCGTACACCCTCGACGCCCAGGTCAAGAACAACACCCTCGTCAAGGCCGTCTTCACCAAGAACCCCCACTACAAGGGGCAGTTGAAGCCGAAGAACGACAAGGTGGAGCTGGTCTCCTTCGCGGATGCCGACGCCATGGGCAAGGCCCTCGAAAAGGGCGACGTCGACATGATGACGCGCACCATGTCGCCGGAGCAGATCAAGCAGCTCTCGGACAACCCGGGCAAGAACATCAACCTGGTCGAGATGCCGGGCATGGAGATCCGCTACCTCGGATTCAACACCAGCGCCCCCGTGGTCAAGAGCAAGGCCGTCCGCCAGGCCATGGCCCAGGTCGTCGACCGCGGCCAGCTCACGGCCGACGTCTACGGCACCTCCGCCGAGCCGCTCTTCTCGCTCGTGCCCGCCGGCATCACCGGCCACACGAACTCGTTCTTCAACAAGTACAGCGAGCCGAGCGTCTCCAAGGCCCGCTCGATCCTGTCCCGGGCCGACATCACCACGCCGGTGAAGCTGACCCTGCACTACACGACCGACCACTACGGCCCCGCCACCAAGCGGGAGTTCGAGGTGCTCAAGCAGCAGCTCAACTCCAGCGGCCTGTTCAAGGTCGACATCAAGGGCGACGCGTGGGACACCTACCGCGCCGCCGAACTCAAGGGCAAGTACGACGTCTACGGCCTCGGCTGGTTCCCCGACTTCCCCGACGCCGACAACTTCATCGCGCCGTTCCTCGACAAGGACAACTTCCTCGCGTCCCCGTACGCGAACAGCACGATCCGGGACCAGCTCATCCCCGAGTCCCGTCGTGAGGCCGACCGGCTGACCGCCTCCAAGAGCCTCACGAGCATCCAGGACATCGTCGCCGACGACGTGCCGGTCCTGCCGCTCTGGCAGGGCAAGCAGTACGTCGCAGCACGCGACGACATCACCGGAGTCGAGTGGGCGCTGAGCTCCTCCTCGATCCTTCAGCTCTGGGAGCTCGGCCGCGGCGTGAGCGGCTGATCCCAGCGCGAGCCGGCCTTCCCGTCCAGGGCGGCCGGCTCGCCCGACTTCCGCACCACTGACGACAAGGCACGTACGTGAGAATGCGCAACCAGTGGCTGGTCCTTCCCCTCGGGACGGGACTCATCGCGGCCCTGCTGGCCGGCTGCGGCACCGACCAGGGCGACGCCGCCGGGCCAGGCGGGGCCGTGGTCATGGGAATGTCCGACGACATCCAGGCCACCGATCCGGCGTCCGGCTACGACCCGGGGTCGTGGCTGCTGTTCAACAACGTGTTCCAGTCGCTCCTGAGCTTCCCCAAGGGCAGCACGGAGCCGGAACCCGAAGCCGCCAAGGAGTGCTCCTTCACGGACTCCGGCACCCGCGTCTACTCCTGCACCCTGCGCGACGGCCTCACGTTCAGCAACGGCCACAAGCTCACCTCGAAGGACGTCAAGTTCTCCTTCGACCGCATGATGCACATCGGTGACGACGCCGGCCCGGCGATCATGTTCCCCATGCTCGACAAGGTCGAGACGCCGGACGCCAAGACGGTCGTCTTCAAGCTGAAGCACGCGGACGCCACCTTCCCCAGCAAGATCGCGTCCGGCGCCGGATCCATCGTCGACCACGCCGCCTACTCCATGGACGGCCTGCGCACGGACGGCAAGGCCGTCGGCTCCGGCCCCTACAAGCTGGACTCCTTCGACAAGAAGAAGGCCGTCTTCTCGGTCAACCCGGGCTACAAGGGCACCGCGAAGGTCCAGAACTCCGGCATGACCATCAAGTTCTTCCACGGCGACCAGGCGGGCCTGAAGAAGGCCCTCCTCGGCGGCGACATCGACCTCGCCTACCGCGGACTCGCCGCCAAGGACATCGCCGGCATCGAGAACTCCACCTCGACGCGCAACACCATGGACGTCGTCGAGGGCACCAGTGCCGAGGTCCAGCACCTGGTCTTCAACATGAAGGACCCCGTCGCCGGACGCCTGTCCGTGCGCAAGGCCATGGCCTACCTGATCGACCGGGACGCCCTGGTCGACGAGGTCTACCAGGACACCGCCACGCCGCTGTACTCGATCATCCCGGCGGGCATCAGCGGCCACAACACGGCCTTCTTCGACACCTACGGCGCCCACCCCTCGCCCGCCAAGGCCCGCGCCGCGCTGCGTGCCGACGGCATCACCGGCAAGGTGAAGATCACCCTCTGGTCGACGCCCTCGCGCTACGGCCCCGCCACCGACCAGGAACTCGCGGCCGTCGCCAAGCAGCTCAACGCGAGCGGCCTGTTCGACGCCGACATGAAGTCCATCGAGCTCAGCCAGTACGAGAAGGACATCAAGACCGGCAAGTACGGCGTGTACGTGAAGGGCTGGGTCCCGGACTACCCGGACCCCGACAACTTCACCCAGCCCTTCTTCGGCGCCGGCAACGTGCTCGGGAACAACTACACCAACAGCACCATCACCGGGAAGATCATCCCGGAGACCGGGGCCCAGAGCGACCGCGCCTCCACAGACCGGGACTTCGAGCAGCTCCAGAACATCGTCGCCGACGAGCTGCCGGTCCTGCCCGTCTGGCAGGCCAAGCAGTACGCCGTCGTCCGCGACAGCGTCTACGGCCTGGAGTCGTGCCTCGACGCGTCGACCGTGTTCCGCTTCTGGGAGATCAGCAAGGGCACCGCGTGACAAGCCGGTGGCCGCCTCCCGCGAGGGGAGGCGGCCACCGGTCTGTTCTCTCGGCTGGTACTGCCTCTGTCTACTGAGCGCCGGGACGCACCAGACCGCTCTCGTACGCGTACACCGCCGCCTGCACGCGGTCGCGCAGCCCCAACTTCGTCAGCACATGGCCGACATGGGTCTTCACCGTCGTCTCACTGACGAACAGATCCGCCGCGATCTCCGCGTTCGACAGGCCGCGGGCCACGAGCTTGAGGACCTCGACCTCACGCTCGGTCAGCGTGTGGAGTGTGTCGGGCACCGGCTCGTCGCCGGACGGCAGATGGTCCGCGTACTTGTCGAGCAGCCGCCGCGTGATGCTCGGCGCGAGCATCGCCTCGCCCGCCGCGACCACCCGGATCGCCTGCACCAGCTCATTGGCCGGAGCGTCCTTCAGCAGAAAGCCACTGGCGCCGGCACGCAGTGCCTCCACCACGTACTCGTCGAGGTCGAACGTCGTCAGGACGAGCACCTTCGCCGGACCGTCCCGGCCGGGGCCGGTGATCTGCCGGGTCGCCTCGACACCGTCCATCCGCGGCATACGGATGTCCATCAACACCACATCGGGCTGCAGGGCACGTACCTGGTCGAGCGCCTGCAGGCCGTCTCCGGCCTCGCCGACGACCGCGATGTCCTGCTCGGCCTCCAGAATCATCCGGAACCCGGTACGGAGCAGCGGCTGGTCGTCGACCAGTAGGACGCGGATCGCCACGTAACTCTCCTTAGGTAGTCCGGGCCCATTCTGCCCTGCTAGCTGCTCTCCGACCCGGGCCCCCCGATCTGAAGCGGATACGGCGGGGGAGTCCCGCCGAACTCCGGGCAAACCGCCTGATGGTCGCACCAACCGCACAGCTTCGTCGGGCGCGGCCGCCACTCGCCCGTCTCCGTGGCCAGCTGGATCGCCTCCCACAGCGCGTGCAGCTTGCGCTCCACCCGCTCCAGGTCCGCCACCACCGGGTCGTACGTCAGCACATCGCCGCTGCCCAGATAGACCAGCTGGAGACGCCGCGGCACGACCCCCTTCAGGCGCCACACCACCAGCGCGTAGAACTTCATCTGGAAGAGCGCGCCCTCCGCGTACTCGGGGCGCGGGGCCTTGCCCGTCTTGTAGTCGACGATCCGGACCTCGCCCGTCGGCGCCACGTCGACCCGGTCGATGATGCCGCGCAGCTTCAGGCCCGAGTCCAGCTGGGCCTCGACGAACAGCTCCCGCTCGGCGGGCTCCAGACGCGTCGGGTCCTCCAGCGTGAACCAGCGCTCGACGAGCTGCTCGGCCTCGCCGAGCCAGCGCGCCATCCGCTCGCCCTCGCCGTCGTCCGCGAACAGCTCGGCCAGCTCCGGCTTCACCTCACGCAGCCGGTCCCACTGGCCGGGAATGAGCGCCTTGGCCCGCGGGGCCGTCCGCTCGCCCGCGGGCGCGTCGAACAGTCTCTCCAGCACGGCGTGCACCAGCGTGCCGCGCGTCGCCGCCTCGCTCGGCTTCTCGGGCAGCTTGTCGATCACCCGGAACCGGTAGAGCAACGGGCACTGCATGAAGTCGCTCGCGCGCGACGGCGAGAGCGACGCAGGGCGAGCGGCCGCGGCGGCCCCTTCGGTGCTGGTTTCCATGACGACAGACCTTACGGGCAGCCACTGACAGTCAGGTACGAACGCGTCACGGGCGTCCTGGGAAGCGGGGCCCCGCGACGCCGCAGGGGAGTCGACGAGGGCCGCGCCACACCGGACGCATACCATCGACGGCAGACCCCCTCGCCCTGCATGATCGTGCAACGGCAGGAGCGAGGGATTTCTGACGAGGGGACCGAGGGATCACCGTGGACGACAGCGGCCGGCCGCAGCCCGGCAGCGGCACGACGGACGACCACGAGGCCGCCCGCCCCGGCCCCACACCCCCCGTGGCCCCAACACCCGTGAACGGCGCGGCCCGAGCGAACTCCGTGCCGCACGCGCCCCAGGATCCGGAAGAGCCCCCGCACACGGAACACCCCGACCCCGCCGCCCCGGCCGACGGCGAGGACACCACCCCGGCCGACCGGAGCGAGACCTCCGACAGCGCACCGGACACCGCCCCCGGCTCCGACCCGTTCACCAAGCCCGCCTCCCCCGACAGCGACGACACACGCCAGACCGACCCCGAGCCCCCGGCCCGCACCCCCGCGACCAGCGGCCGCCGCCCCACCAAGGCACCCGAGCCCCGAGGCGGACTGCTCATGGGCCGCCCCTTCGGCGTCCCCGTCTACGTCGCGCCCAGCTGGTTCCTCGTCGCCGCCCTCATCACCTGGGTCTTCGGCGGCCAGCTCGACCACGTCCTGCCCGAACTCGGCGCCGCCCGCTACCTCGTCTCCCTCTTCTTCGCGGTCGCGTTCTACGCCTCCGTACTCGTCCACGAACTCGCGCACACCGTCGCCGCGCTCCGCTTCAAGCTGCCGGTGCGCCGCATCCAGCTGCAGTTCTTCGGCGGCGTGTCCGAGATCGAGAAGGAGTCCGAGACACCGGGACGCGAGTTCGTGCTCGCCTTCGTCGGACCCCTGCTCTCCCTCGTCCTGGCCGGCGTCTTCTACCTCGGCATGCTCGCCGTGGAACCCGGCACCGTGCCCGGCGTCCTGCTCGCGGGACTGATGATCTCCAACCTCATCGTCGCCGCGTTCAACCTGCTGCCCGGCCTGCCCCTCGACGGCGGCCGCATGCTCCGCGCGATCGTCTGGAAGATCACCGGCAAGCCCATGAGCGGCACCGTCGCCGCCGCCTGGGTCGGCCGCGCCCTCGCCGTCACCGTCCTCATCGGACTGCCCCTGCTCACCCAGTCCGGCGCCCTCGGCGAAGGCGCCGCGGACGTCAGCGGCATGGACACCGTCACCGACGCCCTGCTCGCCGCCATCCTCGCCGCGATCATCTGGACCGGCGCCGGCAACAGCCTCCGCATGGCCCGCCTGCGCGAACACCTCCCGGAACTGCGCGCCCGCACCCTCACCCGCCGCGCCGTCCCCGTGGAAAGCGCCACCCCTCTCTCCGAGGCCCTGCGCCGCGCCAACGAGGCGGGCGCCCGCGCCCTCGTCATCGTCGACGTCGACGGAGAACCCCGGTCCCTCGTCCGCGAGGCCGCCATCGTCGGCGTCCCCGAACACCGCCGCCCCTGGGTCGCGGTGAGCGGCCTCGCCCAGGACCTCACCGACGGCATGCGCATCTCCGCGGAACTCGCCGGCGAGGAACTCCTCGACACCCTCCGCGCCACCCCCGCCACCGAGTACCTCGTCGTCGAGGAGAGCGGCGCCATCTACGGCGTCCTGTCCGCCGCCGACGTGGAGCGCGCCTTCGTCAAGGCCATGGCCCGCCCCTCCTGACCGGGCCCGCACCCCCGCGCCCCTGGTCCGCGGGCTCCCCGCGGACCGGTAGGCTGGTCACATGTCCGAACCGACCGGTGCCGCCCGCCGACGCGGGCCCTTCAAGGTCGGGGACCAGGTACAGCTGACCGACCCCAAGGGCCGCCACTACACGTTCACGCTCGAGGCCGGGAAGAACTTCCACACCCACAAGGGTTCCTTCCCGCACGACGAGCTGATCGGCGCTCCCGAGGGCAGCGTTGTCCGCACCACCGGAAACGTCGCCTACCTCGCGCTGCGCCCCCTGCTCCCCGACTACGTCCTGTCCATGCCCCGCGGCGCCGCCGTGGTCTACCCCAAGGACGCGGGGCAGATCCTCGCCTTCGCCGACATCTTCCCCGGCGCACGCGTCGTCGAGGCAGGCGTCGGCTCCGGCTCGCTGAGCAGCTTCCTGCTGCGCGCCATCGGCGACGAGGGCATGCTGCACTCCTACGAGCGCCGCGAGGACTTCGCCGAGATCGCCACGCAGAACGTGGAGCGCTACTTCGGCGGCTCCCACCCCGCGTGGCAGCTCACCGTCGGGGACCTCCAGGACAACCTGAGTGACTCCGACGTGGACCGCGTCATCCTCGACATGCTCGCCCCCTGGGAGTGCCTCGAGGTCGTCTCCAAGGCCCTCGTCCCCGGCGGCATCCTCTGCTGCTACGTCGCCACCACCACCCAGCTCGCGCGGACCGTCGAGTCCATCCGCGAGATCGGCTGCTTCAACGAGCCGACGTCCTGGGAGTCGATGATCCGTAACTGGCACGTCGAGGGCCTGGCCGTCCGCCCGGACCACCGCATGATCGGCCACACCGGCTTCCTCCTCACCGCCCGCCGCCTCGCGGACGGCGTCGAGCCGCCCATGCGCCGCCGCCGCCCCGCCAAGGGCGCGTACGGTGAGGACTACTCGGGCCCGAACGCGGACGGCGGCAACGCCGGACGCTGACCCGAGCATCCGACACAACGCAAAGACGCCGCCGCCGAGTTCCCCGCACCCCCGCGGAACTCGGCGGCGGCGCCCGTTCGTTGAGGAGCGGCGCGCACAATACGGCAAGGACACGTGAGGATGCTGAGAATCAGCGGACCCTGACGTTCCCCCACACTGTGAGGTATGGCACGATGCTGGCCACCCCCACCGGCACAGCCCTCACAGGAGACACTCCTAGTGCAGCACCCCGCCGTCCCGGAACTGGCGCACACCACCACCCGCCCCATCCACTGGCTCGCGACCGCCGCGGCCGTATCGGCCGTCGTCGCGGTCTCCTCGTTCCTGCAGCCCGGCGCGGCCACCGCGGCCCAGCCGGCAACGCAGCCCGTCGGCACCAGAACCACCGCCGCACCGCCCGACCCGGCCGCCGTCCACTTCCCGCTCGACTGCGGCCCCGCCAAGATCCTCGTGGTGAAGAAGGCCACCGGGGACCTCGACGGTGACGGCAGGCCGGAAACCGTCGCCGTGGTCCGCTGCGACGCCGGCTCCGGCACCCCGCCCAACGGCGTCTACGTCCTCACCCAGCCCCACGAGGCCCACGCCGAGCCGCGCATCGTCGCCACCCTCGTCGACCCGAAGGACCGGCTCACCGCCGACGACGTAGCGGTACGCGACAAGGCCGTCACCGCCACGCTCCTCGGCTACTCCAGCGCCGCCGTCCCCAGTTGCTGCCCCGACACCCAGGACAAAGCCAAGTGGCAGTGGAAGGGCGACGCTTTCATGCGCACCACTCCCGCCCAGGCCCGCAGCATCTGACGCGCACCACACGAAAGGGGCCCGTGCCCGCCGGGAACGGCGGCACGGGCCCCTTTCGTTGGCCCTTCCCTACGTCGAGTGACACCCAGGAACCCCACGGTCACTCCGCGTCAGGACCGTAGACCTCCACCCTGTCCGAAACGCGACGTACATGAATGCAGTCGCCCGGGCACTCCTTCGCGGAATCCACGACGTCGTTCAACAGCGGCAGCGGCACCGGAGTGGTGGCCCCCTGCGCCTGCAACAGCTCGTCCTCCGCGCCCTTCACATAGGCCAGTCCGTCGATGTCCAGCTCGAAGACCTCCGGCGCGTACTGCGCGCAGATCCCGTCGCCGGTGCAGAGGTCCTGGTCGATCCACACCTCAAGGGCGACACCGCCGTCGATGCCGGATCCGGCCTCCTGCTGCACGCTCATATCTCCTGCCGTTTCCTGCCTCGAACCGCCCCGCGTACCAGCAAGTCGGGCCAGCTCCGACGGGTGTTGAACGCTTCGACCCTACAACCGCCCGCTTTCCGATGTTGTTGGGTGGGTATTCCCCTGGCGTGAGGGAGAGCGCAAGGGTGAAGATCGGACACACCCCCTTCGTCTTTGTGATCTAGGGGTTTCAATCGACACCCACCCAGGTAGGGTCTGGAAGCGTCCAGCTCCCCTTGGAGGAGGTGAGGACCGTGGCAGCCCACGACGACGACATGAACCGCGGCATCCGCCCGGGAAGAGGGTCCGACGACCCCGCCGGTCAGATTGCCTATCTTGAGCAGGAGATCGCCGTCCTGCGACGCAAGCTCGCCGACTCTCCGCGGCATACGAGGATTCTCGAAGAGCGGATCGTCGAGCTGCAGACCAACCTGGCCGGCGTGTCCGCACAGAACGAGCGGCTCGCCAACACGCTCAGGGAGGCCCGCGACCAGATCGTGGCCCTCAAGGAGGAAGTCGACCGGCTCGCACAGCCGCCGGCCGGCTTCGGAGTCTTCCTCGTCGCGAACGAGGACGGTACCGCCGACATCTTCACCGGCGGCCGCAAACTCCGGGTGAACGTGAGCCCCAGCGTGGAGCTCGAAGAGCTCAGGCGCGGCCAGGAAGTGATGCTCAACGAAGCGCTCAACGTGGTCGAGGCCATGGAGTACGAGAGCGTCGGCGACATCGTCACCCTCAAGGAGATCCTCGAGGACGGCGAGCGCGCCCTGGTGGTGGGGCACACCGATGAAGAACGCGTGGTCCGGCTCGCCGAACCACTCCTCGACATCAACATCCGCCCCGGCGACGCCCTCCTGCTCGAACCCCGATCCGGCTATGTCTACGAAGTCGTACCCAAGAGCGAAGTCGAAGAGCTCGTCCTCGAAGAGGTCCCGGACATCGGCTACGAGCAGATCGGCGGTCTGGGTAACCAGATCGAACTGATCCGCGACGCGGTCGAGCTCCCCTACCTCTACCCGGACCTGTTCAAGGAGCACGAGCTGCGGCCGCCCAAGGGTGTCCTGCTCTACGGACCTCCCGGCTGCGGCAAGACCCTGATCGCCAAGGCAGTGGCCAACTCCCTTGCCAAGAAGGTCGCGGAAGTGACCGGACAGGCCACGGGCAAGAGCTTCTTCCTCAACATCAAGGGACCCGAACTGCTCAACAAGTACGTCGGCGAGACCGAGCGGCAGATCCGCCTCGTCTTCCAGCGTGCGCGTGAGAAGGCCAGCGAGGGCACACCCGTCATCGTCTTCTTCGACGAGATGGAGTCCCTCTTCCGCACCCGCGGATCCGGCGTCAGCTCAGACGTGGAGAACACCATCGTCCCCCAGCTGCTCGCCGAGATCGACGGCGTGGAGGGCCTGGAGAACGTGGTCGTGATCGGCGCCTCCAACCGTGAGGACATGATCGACCCCGCGATCCTGCGGCCCGGACGACTCGACGTGAAGATCAAGATCGAGCGCCCGGACGCCGAAGCGGCCAAGGACATCTTCGCCAAGTACCTGACAGCCCGCCTCCCCCTGCACTCCGACGACCTCGGAGAGCACGGCGGCGACCGCGCCAGCACCGTCCACGGAATGATCCAGACCGCCGTGGAGCAGATGTACGCGGAAAGCGAGGAGAACCGCTTCCTCGAGGTCACGTACGCCAACGGCGACAAGGAAGTCCTGTACTTCAAGGACTTCAACTCCGGCGCCATGATCGAGAACATCGTCGGACGCGCCAAGAAGGCAGCCATCAAGGCCTTCCTCGAACACAACCAGAAGGGCCTCAGGGTCTCCCACCTCCTCCAGGCCTGCGTGGACGAGTTCAAGGAGAACGAGGACCTGCCGAACACCACCAACCCCGACGACTGGGCTCGCATCTCCGGCAAGAAGGGCGAACGGATCGTCTACATCCGCACGCTCGTCACCGGAAAGCAGGGCGCGGACACCGGCCGCTCCATCGACACGGTGGCAAACACCGGTCAGTACCTGTAAAAGGCAGGGCGGCTGCGGGTGCCTCTACCAGGTACCCGCAGCCGACTGTTTTCCAGGCAACAATCCCGGCCGACTCCCCGGATTTCCCGGCAGCGGCCCACTCGCAGGCACAGCGACAGCAATGACGGCAATGATCTCCCCACCAGCGCATAGGCGTTCTAGGCTCTTCGGTACCGCCGAGTCGCGCAGCGCGGGGACGGGCACCGCACGCGCACCGGAGAACCAGCGGTACTTGAGCGCCGCCCCCGAACGGGGACGCCGCCGGGCAAGGAGGGCCGCATGACCGTACGGCGAGTAATGGGCATCGAGACGGAGTACGGGATCTCCGTCCCCGGCCACCCCAACGCCAATGCCATGCTCACCTCATCCCAGATCGTCAACGCCTACGCGGCGGCGATGCACCGGGCGCGCCGCGCCCGCTGGGACTTCGAGGAGGAGAACCCGCTGCGCGACGCGCGAGGCTTCGACCTCGCCCGCGAGGTCGCCGACTCCAGCCAGCTCACCGACGAGGACATCGGCCTGGCCAATGTCATCCTCACCAACGGTGCCCGCCTCTACGTCGACCACGCACACCCCGAATACAGCGCCCCCGAAGTCACCAACCCACGCGACGCCGTCCTGTGGGACAAGGCCGGCGAACGCATCATGGCCGAGGCCGCCGACCGCGCCGCCCAGCTCCCCGGCGCCCAGCCGATCCACCTCTACAAGAACAACACCGACAACAAAGGCGCCTCCTACGGCACCCACGAGAACTACCTGATGAAGCGGGAGACCCCCTTCTCGGACATCGTGCGCCACCTGACGCCCTTCTTCGTCTCCCGCCAGGTCGTCACCGGCGCCGGCCGCGTCGGCATCGGCCAGGACGGCCACGAACACGGCTTCCAGCTCAGCCAGCGCGCCGACTACTTCGAGGTCGAGGTCGGCCTGGAGACGACCCTCAAGCGCCCCATCATCAACACCAGGGACGAGCCGCACGCCGACGCGGAGAAGTACCGCCGCCTGCACGTGATCATCGGCGACGCGAACCTCTCCGAGATCTCGACCTACCTCAAGCTCGGCACGACGGCCCTGGTCCTGTCCATGATCGAGGACGGCTTCATCGCCGTCGACCTGGCCGTGGACCAGCCCGTACGCACCCTCCACCAGGTCTCCCACGACCCCGGCCTGCAACACCTCGTCACCCTCCGCAGCGGCCGCACCCTCACCGCGGTGCAGCTCCAGATGGAGTACTTCGAGCTGGCCAGGAAATACGTCGAGGAGCGCTACGGGGCGGACGCCGACGAACAGACCAAGGACGTCCTGACCCGCTGGGAGGACGTACTCGGCCGCCTGGAGACCGACCCGATGAGCCTGGCCGGAGAGCTCGACTGGGTCGCCAAGCGGCAGCTCATGGAGGGCTACCGCCGCCGCGACAACCTCGACTGGGACGCCGCCCGGCTCCACCTCGTCGACCTCCAGTACGCCGACGTGAGGGCCGAGAAGGGCCTGTACAACCGTCTCGCGGCCCGCGGCCGGATGAAGCGGCTCCTGGACGACTCGGAGGTCGAGAGGGCCCGCACGAAGCCGCCGGAGGACACCAGGGCGTACTTCCGCGGGCGCTGCCTGGAGCAGTACGCGGACGACGTCGCCGCGGCCTCCTGGGACTCGGTGATCTTCGACCTCCCCGGCCGTGACTCCCTGCAGCGCGTCCCAACCCTCGAACCCCTTCGCGGAACGCGTAATCACGTGAAGGAGCTGCTCGACCGGTGCCGCACGGCCGAAGATCTGGTCCGGGTGCTGTCCGGAGGCTGAAAAGCCGGCGGCAGGGGAATCACATGGGTAGGCCTCGCACGTTGGACGAAGTGCGGGGCCGATGTCGGACCCGGCTTGTAGGGTCTGATCAAGAACGTCGAACCGAGCGGGGTGAGGTAGATGGCGACCAAGGACACCGGCGGCGGACAGCAGAAGGCGACGCGTTCCACCGAGGAGGTCGAGGAGCAGGCGCAGGACGCGCAGGCTTCCGAGGACCTCAAGGAACGCCAGGAGAAGCTGAGCGACGACGTCGACTCGGTTCTTGACGAGATTGACGATGTACTCGAGGAAAATGCCGAGGATTTCGTGCGCTCATTTGTGCAAAAAGGTGGTCAATAGCGGACATGTCTGAGCCGCTCGACAAGTGGTGCAGCGGGTGTGGGCGAACGCTGCCGCTTAAGTCGTTCGCCGCAGACAGGAACCGACGGGACGGACTCCAGCCGCGCTGCCGGGAATGCGTAGCCGAATACAGTGCTGCGCATTACCGGCGCCGCCGGGAGGCCGTTGGCAAGGCGGTTCGGGAAAAGGTGGATGTCTCGTCCGGGCACAAGCTGTGCCGGACGTGCGGGGAGATCAAACCGCACAGCGATTGGCATCGCAACGCCACTGCCTCTGACGGCCTTTCGACGCGCTGCAAGGTGTGCCGGGCCATCCAGGGGCGGGGGGATCATCTCAAGCGTAAGCACGGCATCACTGAAGTTGAGCGCGATGAGTTGATCGCCTCCCAGATGGGCATCTGTTGCATCTGCCGGGCCGCACCGGCGGCACATGTGGATCACTGCCACGAGACGGGTAGGGTCCGTGGCGTACTGTGCTTCAGCTGCAACGCAGCCCTGGGGCAGTTCAAGGATCGGCCCGATGCCATAAGGCGGGCCGCCGCCTACGTGGAAGGAATCGCGTGGAAGCCAACACTCGTAGCACCGGGCGTCTACCAGCTGCCTTCCTGACGCCCGGGTCGTCGTCCTTCGTGGACTTTCTGGCCGTGCACCAGCCTGACATCCTGCCCGGGAACCGCGCATTGCCGGTGAAGGGTGCGATCGAGGCGCCGCACGGCACGACGATCGTGTCCGTCACGTTCCCCGGCGGTGTGGTCCTCGCCGGTGACCGCCGGGCCACCATGGGCAACATGATCGCTCAGCGCGACATCGAGAAGGTCTTTCCGGCGGACGAGTACTCGGCGGTGGGCATCGCCGGTACGGCAGGGCTCGCCGTGGAAATGGTGAAGCTCTTCCAGCTGGAGCTGGAGCACTTCGAGAAGGTGGAAGGCGCTCAGCTGTCGCTGGAGGGCAAGGCGAACCGGCTCTCGACCATGATCCGGTCGAACCTCGGCATGGCCATGCAGGGCCTCGCCGTGGTGCCGCTGTTCGCGGGGTACGACGTGGACCGCGGCAAGGGCCGCATCTTCTCGTACGACGTCACGGGCGGGCGCAGCGAGGAGCTCGGGTACGCGGCGACGGGTTCCGGGTCGATCTTCGCGCGTGGGGCGATGAAGAAGCTCTACCGCGACGATCTGACGGAGGCGGACGCCACGACGCTCGTCGTGCAGGCGCTCTACGACGCGGCGGACGACGACTCGGCGACCGGTGGCCCCGATGTGGCGCGCCGGATCTATCCGATCGTCACTGTGATCACCGATGACGGGTTCCGCAGGCTTACTGACGAGGAGGGTGCGCAGATCGCCCGTTCCATCCTCGAGCGCCGGCTGGAGCAGCCCGACGGCCCGCGGGCCGCGCTTCTCTGACCGGTGTGTATCCGTCTTGCCCGAAGCGCCATTCGCCCGAGACTTGAGTCACTGAGTCACTGACAGAAAGGGACGGACAGCCGGTGTCGACGCCGTTCTATGTCTCACCCCAGCAGGCCATGGCCGACCGGGCGGAGTATGCCCGTAAGGGCATCGCCCGTGGTCGCAGCCTGGTTGTGCTGCAGTACGCCGATGGCATCGTGTTTGTCGGCGAGAACCCGTCCCGCGCGCTGCACAAGTTCAGCGAGATCTATGACCGGATCGGTTTCGCTGCGGCCGGTAAATACAACGAGTACGAGAACTTGCGGATCGGCGGTGTGCGTTACGCCGACCTGCGGGGTTACACCTACGACCGTGACGATGTGACGGCGCGTGGTCTGGCGAATGTGTATGCGCAGACGCTGGGCACGATCTTCTCGAGTGCGGCTGAGAAGCCGTATGAGGTGGAGCTGGTGGTCGCGGAGGTCGGCGAGACCCCTGACGGGGATCAGATCTACCGCCTTCCGCACGACGGTTCGATCGTCGACGAGCACGGCTCGGTCGCGGTCGGGGGTAACGCGGAGCAGATCAGCACGTATCTGGATCAGCGTCACCGGGACGGGATGACTCTCGCGGAGGCGTTGAAGCTGGCGGTGCAGGCGCTGTCGCGGGACACCAGTGGCAGTGAGCGGGAGATCCCCGCGGAGCGGCTCGAGGTGGCGGTTCTTGACCGCACGCGTCCGCAGCAGCGGAAGTTCAAGCGCATTGTGGGGCCGCAGTTGTCGCGGTTGCTCGAGGCTGGTGCGGCGACGTCTGCCGAGCCGGTGGAGAGTAGTGACGTGGAGTCCGAAGACGAGGAGTGAGCAGGGTTTCCTGCCGAGGTGTCCGGCGCCCCGACCGTGCGAGCGGTCGGGGCGCCGTTCGTTGTTTCAGCCGGCGGGTGCGGCCGTGGAGCCGCGGACGACCAACTCGACGGGGAGTGCGGTGGTTTCCGGGGTGCGGCCGTCGAGGACGGCGAGGAGTGCGGCCATGCCTCGTTCGCCGAAGAGTTCCGCGGGGAGCCGGACGGTGGTGAGTTCGGGTTCGACGGCGGTGGCGAGGGAGAGGTCGTCGAAGCCGGTGACGGAGAGGTCGTCGGGGATGCGCAGGCCCAGTCTGCGGGCGGCTTTGTAGGCGCCGGTGGCGAGTTTGTCGTCGTCGCAGACGATGGCGGTGGGGCGGGGGCCTGGTGCGGTGAGTGCGGTGTGTGCGGCGGTGCGGGCTGCTTCGACTGTCAGGTGTGCGTGCACGGTGCGGATGTGGGTTTCGGGGACGCGGGCGGTGCGGTCGGCGAGTTCGTGGGCGCGTATGTCGAAGGTCCAGGAGGGTACGGCGGAGGCGAGGTGCAGGAACCGGCGGTGGCCGAGGGTGAGCAGATGGTCTGTCACCTGGCGCATTCCGTCGGCGATGTCGAGGTTGACGGTGGCGGCTCCGGTGGTGGCTGTGTCGTCGGGGTCGCTGTCGAGCATGACGAGGGGGAGTCCGTCGCCGCGGATGGCGGTGACGGCGTCGGAGGCCATGGAGGAGGCGAGTACGCCGTCGAGGGCCGCGCGTGCGGAGTCGAAGGGGTCGCGGGCGGGGCCGATGCCTTCGGGGGAGGGGTAGAGCACGACGCCGAAGCCGTGTTCGGCTGCGACGCGGGCGGCGCCGGTGTAGACGCCGGCGAAGAATTCGTTGGTGAGGGCGGGGACGACGAGGAGGGCGGTGCGGGTGCGGCCGAGGCGCAGGTTGCGGGCGGCGAGGTTGGGGCGGTAGCCGAGGTCGCGGGCGGCGGTGCGGACGCGTTCGGCGGTGGCTTCGGCTACGCGGCCGCGCCATTTGTCGCCGAGTACGAGGGAGACGGCGGCCTGGGAGACTCCGGCGGCGCGGGCGACGTCGCGACTGGTGGGGCGCGCGGGGGTCGTTTCGTCTGACCCGGTCGTCACTTGTGCCTCCGTGGGGTGTGTGGCGGGCCTTCGGGTGGACCTGTGGCTGTGGACATGGTACGTATAACCCTCGAAGTTATACGTAAAACTTAGAGCGCCTCGGGGCGGTGAGAGGGCGGGCGATGGCCGCGGGATATGCGGAGATCCTCCAGGCGCGGCATGCGACGCGGCTGCTGGTGGGCACCCTGGTGGGGCGGCTGCCGAACGCGACGGCCGCCATCGCGATCGTGCTGTTCGTCCGCGCGGAGGGCGGCACGTACAGCCTGGCCGGGGCTCTCGCCGCGGTGTACGGCGTCGCCAACGCGGTGGGGCAGCCGCTGCTCGGCCGGCTCGTGGACCTGCGGGGGCAGCCGAGAGTGCAGCTCCCTGCGGCGCTGGCGTCGGCGCTCGCCATGACCGTCTTCGCCTTCGCCGGGACGGGATCACCGGCGCTCGCGTACGTCGCGGTGGCCGCGGCCGGACTGTTCACGCCGCCGCTCGAGGGCGGACTGCGTGCGCTGTGGCCGAGTGTGCTGCCGCGTGAGGATCAGGTCCACACCGCGTACGCGATGGACGCCGTGGCGCAGGAAGTCATGTTCACCGTCGGGCCGTTGCTCGTCACTGTGTGCGTGTCCCTGTGGTCGGCGCAGGCCGCGCTCGTCGTCCTGAATGTCGTCGGTGTGCTCGGCGCGCTCTCGGTGGTGGTGTCGCAGCCGTCGCGCGCGTGGCGCTCGGCGCCACGCGAGGCGCACTGGCTGGGCGCCCTGCGCTCGCCGGGACTGCTCGCGCTGCTCGGTGCGTTCCTGTTCATCGGGACGGCGCTGGGCTCGATCACGGTGGCGGGTGTCTCGTACGCGGACGGGCACGGCGGTGACGTGACGTACGGGTGGCTGATGGCGGCGCTCGGGCTGGGCGCGCTGGCCGGTGGATCCGTGTACGGGGCGCGGCAGTGGGCCGGTGTCCCCGAGCGGCGGCTGCGGTGGCTGGTGGCCCTGCTGGCCCTCTTCTACGTGCCGCTGGTGCTGATGCCGGGCGTCGTGGCGATGACAGCGCTGACGGCGCTCGCGGGCGTGTTCCTCGCCCCGTCGATCGCGTGCGCGTTCATCATCGTGGACCGGCACGCGCCGCGGGGCACGGTGACGGAGGCGTTCTCGTGGCTCGTGACGACGTTCACGGTGGGTACGTCGGGCGGAACCGCCGTGGCCGGACCGGTCGTCGAGTGGGGCGGGACGGTGTGGGGCTTCGCCGTTCCCGGGGCGGCCGGGGTGGCCGCGCTGCTCGTGCTCCTCACCACCGGACGGGTCCTCGCAGCTCCTCGTGGCGCCGGGCGTGTCGCGGGCTCATCGGAAAATGATCGAAACGGTGCTGTCGAACCCGGTTTCAGTACAGGGCATCAGGCGTAATGTTCACTCATGGACCGCCGCATTTTCGGGCTGGAGAACGAGTACGGCGTCACATGTACGTTTAGGGGACAGCGCCGCCTGTCTCCTGACGAGGTGGCGCGGTACCTCTTCCGCCGTGTCGTGTCATGGGGCCGCAGCAGCAATGTCTTTCTGCGGAACGGCGCCCGCCTCTATCTCGATGTCGGGTCACATCCGGAATACGCAACTCCTGAATGTGACAACGTGACCGAGTTGGTCACGCACGACAAAGCGGGCGAGCGCATTCTGGAAGGCCTGCTCGTCGACGCCGAACGCCGCCTGCACGAGGAGGGAATCGCGGGCGACGTCTATCTCTTCAAGAACAACACCGACTCGGCGGGAAACTCCTACGGCTGCCACGAGAACTATCTGGTGGCCCGTCACGGGGAGTTCTCGCGACTCGCGGACATCCTCATTCCGTTCCTGGTCACACGGCAACTGCTGTGTGGCGCGGGCAAGGTGCTGCAGACTCCGCGCGGTGCCGTGTACTGCGTGAGCCAGCGTGCCGAGCACATCTGGGAGGGCGTGTCCTCCGCGACCACGCGTTCCCGCCCCATCATCAACACCCGCGACGAACCGCACGCGGACGCCGAGCGGTACCGGCGCCTGCACGTCATCGTCGGCGACTCGAACATGTCCGAGACGACGATGCTCCTCAAGGTGGGCGCGACCGACCTCGTGCTCCGCATGATCGAGGCGGGCACGGTCATGCGTGACCTCACACTGGAGAACCCGATCCGGGCCATCCGCGAGGTCAGCCACGACATCACCGGCCGGCGCAAGGTGCGTCTGGCCAGTGGCCGCGAGGCATCCGCCCTCGAGGTGCAGCGCGAGTACTACGAGAAGGCCGTGGACTTCTGCGAGCGCCGCGGGATCCGCACCGGCACCGTCGAGCAGGTCCTCGAACTGTGGGGCCGCGTTCTCGACTCGATCGAGGCCGAGGACCTCGACCGGATCGGCACCGAGATCGACTGGGTGATGAAGTACAAGCTCATCGAGCGGTACCGGGCCAAGCACAACATGACCATGTCGCATCCGCGGGTCGCGCAGATAGACCTCGCGTATCACGACATCCACCGCCGCAGGGGCCTCTACTACCTACTGGAGAAGAAGGGGCAGGCGGCCCGCATCTGCAACGACCTCAAGATCTTCGAGGGCAAGTCGGTGCCGCCGCAGACCACGCGCGCGAGGCTGCGGGGCGACTTCATCCGCAGGGCCCAGGAACAGCGCCGTGACTTCACGGTCGACTGGGTGCACCTGAAGCTGAACGACCAGGCGCAGCGGACGGTGCTGTGCAAGGACCCCTTCCGGTCGGTGGACGACCGGGTGGAGAAGCTGATCGCCGGAATGTAGGACGACCGGCTCACCGTCGGCCCGGGCCCCGTACATGATCCGTGTACGGGGCCTTTGGTGTGCGTGCGGTACCGCAGGTAAGTGACGTGAGGGCCTACAGTGGCTGGACCGTACTCACGTAACCCGCAACCTGAGGATCACTGTGCGACGCCGACTTGCTGCTCTGCTCATCGTCCCGGCTCTGGCGCTGACCGCGACGGCGTGCGGGGGTGATGACAACAAGAAGAGCGACACGGACAAGGCGGACTCGGCGTCCTCCTCGCCCAAGGCCGAGGCGGCCGCGCCCAAGCCCGTCGACTCGGCGTCGCCCATGCCGCAGATCAGCGGCGACTTCGGCAAGCAGGCCAAGATCACCGTGCCGAAGGCCCAGCCGAGCGGCAAGTTCGTCGTGCACACGCTGTCGCAGGGTGACGGCGCCGTGGTCAAGAAGGACGACCTGGTGTCGATGAACTTCACCGGCAAGGTCTGGAAGAGCGGCAAGGACCTCGGCAGCTCGTACCAGTCGGGCGGCAGCCCGCAGCTGATCACCGCGGGTTCGAAGACCGTCATCCCGGCGTTCGCGGACGCCCTGGTCGGCCAGAAGGAGGGCAGCCGCGTCCTCGTCGTCGCGCCGCCCGCCGCCGGCTTCGGCAGCCAGGGCAACCAGCAGGCGGGTGTCACCGGCACCGACACGCTGGTCTTCGCGATCGACGTCGGCAAGGTCACCCCGAAGATGGTGACGGGCACGCAGGCGTCCATCCCGTCGAACCTGCCGCAGATCAAGGCCGACAAGCCGGAGCCCGCGACGATCTCCGTGCCGAAGAACGACCCGCCGAAGAAGCTGGTCGACCAGGTCCTGATCCAGGGCAAGGGCGACGAGGTCAAGAGCGGCAAGACGGTCACCATGCAGTACAGCGGTGCCGCCTGGAAGATCAATGAGGGCAAGCCGAAGGCGACGCTCTTCGACTCCTCGTGGAACACCGGCCAGCCCTTCACCACGGTGATCGGCCAGGGCCAGGTCATCCCGGGCTGGGACAAGGGTCTCGTCGGCAAGCACGTGGGCGACCGCGTCCTCCTGGTGATCCCCGCCGCCCAGGCGTACGGCAAGGAGGCCAAGGGCGACACGCTCCCGGCCAACTCGACGCTCGTGTTCGTCGTCGACATCCTGGCCACGTCCTGACCCTGCGGGATGCAAGACTGTCCGGGTTGCCCAACCGTTTAGCAGCAGGAGCAAGAGACGTGAGCATCGAGAAGCCCGAGATCGACTTCCCCGAGGGCCAGCCGCCGGCTGACCTGGAGATCAAGGAGATCTGGGAGGGCGACGGCGCCGTCGCCAAGCCCGGCGACTACGTCAAGGTCCACTACGTGGGCGTGGCCTTCTCCACCGGCGAGGAGTTCGACGCCTCCTGGAACCGCGGCAACCCGCTGGAGTTCCAGCTCGGCGCCGGCCAGGTCATCACCGGCTGGGACAAGGGCATCCAGGGCATGAAGGTCGGCGGCCGCCGCCGGCTGACCATCCCCGCCCACCTCGCCTACGGCGAGCGTGGCGCCGGCGGCGGCGTGATCGCCCCCGGCGAGACGCTGATCTTCGTCTGCGACTTGGTCGCGGTCTGATCAGGCTGTCACCACAAGCGGTCATCTGAAGGCCCATGCCTCCTGGCATGGGCCTTCGGCTTTTGCCACGACACCCCGGAGCGGTACGGTCGACGTTCGGATGGGGGAGAGCCAGGGGGCTCTCGAAGAGAGGACGTAGGGCGTCGATGGCCATTGCGAAGGCCGAGCGGCTGATGAATCTGGCGCTGTGTCTGCTCGGGACGGGACGCCCGCTCAGTAAGCGTGAGCTGCGCGGTTCCATCGAGGCCTACCTGGAAGCCAACTCCGACGACAGCTTCAACCGGATGTTCGAGCGGGACAAGGACGACCTGCGCGAGCTCGGCCTGGTCATCGCGACCGTGGAGAGCCTCGACGGCGAGATCGGCTACCTCGCCCGCCGTGACAGCAACCGGCTGCCGCCCGTCACCCTCGACGCCGAGGAAGCCGCAGCGCTCGGCCTCGCCGCGAAGGTCTGGCAGCAGGCCCGCCTCGCCGGCGCCGCCAGCGGAGCCCTGCAGAAGCTGCGGGCCGCGGGCCTGCCCGAGGACGTCGACCCTTACGAGGCGCACTCCGCCCTCGAGCCCCGCATCCCGGCGCACGAGGCGTCGTTCGAGCCGCTGATGCTGGCCTGCCGCGACCGCAGGCCCGTCGTCTTCGACTACCGCAAGGCCACGGCCGCGCGGCCCGAGCAGCGGCATGTCGAGCCGTGGGCGCTGGAATGCTGGCGCGGTCACTGGTATCTCGCCGGCTGGGACCGCGACCGCGGTGCCGAACGCGTCTTCCGGCTCTCCCGCATCACCGGCAAGGTCCGCTCCCGCGCCGGCCGATTCACCGCCGACGTGCCCGACGTCGTGACCGTCCGCGAGACCGTCGCGAGCTGGGCCGGCGAGACCGCCGACCGCACGGCCCTCATCAGGCTGCGCGCCGGCTCCGGCTATCCGCTGCGCGCCAAGGCCTCGGCCGTACGCGATCTCGGCGACGGCTGGGACGAGCTGGAGATTCCTTACGGGCACGGGCTCGACGCCTGGCTGGTCGAGTTCGGGCCCGACGTGGTCGTCCTCGAACCCGCTGAGCTGCGGGCCGAGGTCGTCGACCGGCTGCGCGCCGTGGCCAAGGGCTGAGGGGAACGAGGACCAATGGCCACGAACGCCATCGACCAGACCCGGCGGATGCTGTCCCTCGTGACGTATCTGCGGGAGCGCCCCGGAGCGCGCGTCGAGGATGTCGCCCGCGCCTTCGGGATCACCGAGGACGAGCTGATCTCCGACCTCGACATCCTGCCGCTGTGCGGGACGAGCTTCCGCGGGGGCGACCTCCTCGACATCGACACGGACGGCGACCGCATCTGGTGGCACAACCCGGACGATGTCGCCGCGCCGCTGCGGCTCGCAGCCGACGAGGCGACGGCGCTGCTCGTCGCCGCGCGCGCCGTGTCCACGCTGCCCGGCCTCAGGGAGAGCGACCGGCTCGCGCTGCTCCGGGCCACCGCGAAGCTGGAGGCCGCGGCCGGCGAGGCGGCCGGGGCGAGCGCCCGGCTCTCCGTGACCTTCGAGTCCGAGGGCGGCGTCTTCGCCGACGTCGACCGGGCCATCTCGGAGCGGCGTCGGCTGTGGATCCGCTACTACTCCCCGGCCCGCGACGAGCTCACCGAGCGGGAGATCGACCCGATCCGCCTGGTGAGCGTCGGCCACACCTACGTAGAGGCCTGGTGCCGGCGCTCCGAGGCGCGGCGGACCTTCCGGCTCGACCGGGTCGCCGAGATCCGGATCCTGGACGAGCCGTCCGCGCCGCCGCAGATCGAACTGCGGGACCTGTCCGAGGGGCTCGTGCAGCCCGCGGCCGAGGACCCCGAGGTCGTGGTCGAGGTCGGTCCCGGCGGACGCTGGGTCGCGGAGTACTACCCGCACGACAGCGCCGAGGAGTTGGCGGACGGCGGCCTGCGGATCACGCTGCGCACGCCGGACCCCTCCTCGCTGAAGCGGCTGGCGCTCCGGCTCGGCCGCGACGGGCGCATCGTCTCGCCGGCCGGGCTCGCCGAGAGTGCGCGGCAGGCCGCCGGGGAGGCGCTGGCCGCGTACGACGGGCAGGGGTAGGGCCGTTGGCCGTGGGCGGGTCTGTGACGACGCTCATGGCCGCGGTCCGATTGAGAAGGGTGGGCGTGCCGTTGACCGCGGTGCGGCCCGGGGGGTGCCAGAAGTTCGGGAAGTTCTGAAAAGTCTGGGATGGTCGAAATGGGTGGATTGTCTGCGATGGTGGGTCCGGTGCTGTTCAAGGCCGCCTGCCCCGACTGCCGTGAGCGCTTCGAACTCTCCGCAGGGGCCCTGCGCCTGGCGATCGGCGCCACCCGCCGCACCACGTTCTACTCGTTCACCTGCCCCGGGTGCGGCGCCGCCGTACGCAAGCCGGCCGGGGAGCGCATCATCGAACTCCTCACCGGCGGAGGGGTGAGCACGCTCCGCCTCCATCAGACCGTCTAGGCTCGGCGTATGTTCTGGGCGATGCTGGCGATTGCTGTGGGGTTCGTGGGACTCGCCGTGCTCGGCGTACTCGCGGTCAAGGTCTTTGTCGAGGCCCAGCGCCTCGGGCGTCAAGTCGCGGACACCACACAGCGGATCAACCGCGCGGCGGAGGACCTGGAGCGAGCGGCGACCGCCACGGCCCGCACGCGCCGCGAACTCCTCTGATCGCACGACCCGCCGAATGTGACGCGGGAGACAGGCCGGTAAGCGCTTTACCTCTGTGCCCTGTCCGGTTGCCGGGACGGGCGGGTACGCTGCCAGACGCGGCCCGAAGAGCGAGGCGCGGCCCGCAACTGGGAGTACGCAGAGGGATTGCCCCCTGTTCACCCCCACGGGATACGATCGCTGCCAGCACGGTGGTCGGACACCAGTCCGACCTGTACCGGCAGCCCCGCCCCTGCCGCCTCGGTGAGAAGGTAAACGCTTATGTTCGGAAAGATCGGCGCCCCTGAGATCATTCTGATCCTCGTCGTCATCGTCCTGCTGTTCGGCGCGAAGAAGCTTCCCGACATGGCGCGCTCGCTGGGCAAGTCGGCCCGCATCCTCAAGAGCGAGGCCAAGGCGATGAAGTCCGACGGTCAGCAGACCGCGCCCACGGACCCGCCGAAGAACGACGAGCAGACCCCGGCTCAGCGCACCATCAAGGCCGCACCCGGCGACGTGACGAACGCCCGCCCGGTCACCGAGCCGACCGACCAGACTTCGCAGCGCTGATCCCGGGCCGCCCCGCGAAGGCGGCCTGTCGCACGAGATGAGGACGTGGGTTGCTCAAGTCTGCCCGCAAGACGGAGAAGGATCCCGAGGGGCGGATGCCGCTCGCGGAACACCTGCGTGAGCTACGCAACCGGCTCACGAAGGCCCTGCTGGCCATCGTCGTCGTCACGATCGTGGCCGCCTTCTTCTACAAGGACATCATCGAGTTCTTCACCAATCCGGTGCTCGACTCGGTGGGCTGCAAGTCGAGCTTCGCCGAGCTCGCCGAGCAGGCGAACAAGGGACAGCACGACGAGACGTGCGCGCGGATCGTGCTCAACGGTCTGCTGACGCCGTTCACGCTCGCCCTGAAGATCTCGCTGATGGCGGGCGTCGTGCTCGCGTCGCCGGTCTGGCTCTACCAGCTGTGGGGCTTCGTCGCGCCCGGCCTGCACAAGCACGAGAAGAAGTACGCGACCGCTTTCGTCGCCACCGGCTTCCCGCTGTTCCTGTGCGGCGCCTTCTTCGCGTACAAGACCCTCCCCACGATGGCGAGGGTGCTGCTCGACTTCTCGCCCGGCGGTGTCGACAACCAGCTGCCGCTGGACGATCTCCTGGACCTGATCACACGCATGGTGGTCGTGTTCGGGCTCTCCTTCGAGCTGCCGCTGCTCCTCGTGATGCTCAACCTCACCGGGGTGATCACGGGCAAGCGGATGATCGGGTGGTGGCGCGGCATGATCATGGGCATCACGGTCTTCGCGGCCGTGGCCACGCCCAGCACCGACCCGCTGAGCATGCTGGCGCTCGCCGGACCCATCTGGGTCCTGTACTTCGCGGCCGCCGGTTTCTCCCTGCTCAACGACCGCCGCAAGGCCAGGGACCGCGAGGACCTGGACGACGACGAGGCCTCGGACCTGGACCTCACGCCCGAGCCCGTCTCGGCCAGCCGCGCGCTGCCCGAGCAGGCGAGCTCGGACGTTGACCGGGTCAACGGTTATGACGACGTGACCTGACAGGGCGGCACGATCTTGTAAGGTCCGCCCGTGACCAGCGAGATCACCCTCTTCGTCAATCCCACCGCCGGACGCGGCCGGGGCGCCCAGGCGGCGCAGCCGGCCGCTTCCGCGTTGCGGGCGGCCGGTTTCTCCGTACGTACGGTCGTGGGGGAGGACGCCGATGACGCCCTCACGCGCGCGCGTGCCGCGGTCCACGACGGCACCGGAGCGCTCATAGCCGTCGGCGGCGACGGCATGGCCAACCTCGCGCTCCAGGCAGTCGCGGGCACCCGCACCCCGCTCGGCGTCATCGCCGTCGGCACCGGCAACGACTTCGCCCGCTCCCTCGGACTGCCCGTACGGGACCCGGCGGCGGCAGGCGCCCTCGTCGCCGACGCCCTCGACGGCGCGCGGGTACGTGAGCTCGACCTGGGGCGGGCCGCAGGACACTGGTTCGGCACCGTCCTGGCCTCGGGCTTCGACTCCCGCGTCAATGACCGGGGCAACCGGATGCGCTGGCCCGTCGGCCGCTTCAAGTACGACCTCGCGATCGTCGCCGAGCTCGCCGCGTTCAAGCCCATCCCGTACCGGATCACCCTGGACGACGGCCCCGCGCTGGAGGTCGAGGCCACGCTCGTCGCCGTGGGGAACGGGACGTCGTACGGGGGTGGCATGAAGATCTGTGCCGGCGCCGACATGACCGACGGGCTCTTCGACATCACGGTCGTCGGGGACTGCTCGCGGGCCACGCTGCTCAAGGTCTTCCCGCGCGTCTACAAGGGGACCCACCTCGACCACCCCGTGGTCACCGTCCACCGCGCGAAGAAGGTCGAGCTGGCTGCCGAGGGGATCACCGGATACGCCGACGGGGAGCCGCTCGGAGGCCTGCCCCTGACCGCCGAGTGCGTGCCGCGGGCCGTCCGGGTCATTGGGCCCTGACCCCCTGAGATCTTGGGTCCGGACCTCTGAGAACGTGACGCCCCGGACCCGGAAATCAGGGCGCCCCGGACCCGGAAATCATGGGCCCCCGGCCCTGGCAGGGGCCGATCACAATAAAGATCGTCCGTTGTCAGTGGTGGCCGGTAGTCTCGAAAGCACGATGACAGAGGACCTCTCACCGGCCGAGCGGTACGCGGCAGCACGTAAGCGCGCTGCCGAGCAGGCCACCGCGCTCGCCGACTTCCGCGAGATGTACGACTTCGGCCTCGACCCCTTCCAGATCGAGGCGTGTCAGGCTCTCGAGACGGGCAAGGGCGTCCTGGTGGCCGCGCCCACCGGCTCCGGCAAGACGATCGTCGGCGAATTCGCCGTCCACCTCGCCCTCCAGCAGGGCAAGAAGTGCTTCTACACGACACCCATCAAGGCGCTGTCGAACCAGAAGTACGCCGACCTCGTCAAGCGGTACGGCGTCGACAAGGTCGGCCTGCTGACCGGCGACAACAGCGTGAACGCGGACGCTCCGGTGGTCGTCATGACCACCGAGGTCCTGAGGAACATGCTGTACGCGGGCTCGCAGACCCTCCTCGGCCTCGGCTACGTGGTCATGGACGAGGTGCACTACCTCTCCGACCGCTTCCGCGGCGCCGTCTGGGAAGAGGTGATCATCCACCTCCCGGAGTCCGTCACCCTGGTCTCCCTCTCGGCGACGGTGTCGAACGCGGAGGAGTTCGGCGACTGGCTCGACACCGTGCGCGGCGACACCGAAGTGATCGTCTCCGAGCACCGGCCCGTGCCCCTGTTCCAGCACGTGCTCGCCGGGCGCCGGATGTACGACCTCTTCGAAGAGGGCGAGGGCCGCAAGAAGGCCGTCAACCCGGATCTGACGCGCATGGCCCGCATGGAGGCCAGCCGTTCGTACAACCCGCGCGACCGCCGCAAGGGCAAGATGGTGCGCGAGGCGGACCGCGAGCGCGAGCGCAGACAGCGCTCCCGGATCTGGACGCCCGGCCGCCCCGAGGTCATCGAGCGCCTCGACAGCGAGGGGCTGCTGCCCGCGATCACGTTCATCTTCAGCCGCGCCGCCTGCGAGGCCGCCGTACAGCAGTGCCTGTACGCGGGCCTGCGGCTCAACGACGAAGAGGCCCGCGCCCGCGTCCGCGAGATCGTGGAGGAGCGCACGGCCGCGATCCCGGACGAGGACCTGCACGTCCTCGGCTACTTCGAGTGGCTCGAAGGCCTGGAGCGCGGCATCGCCGCCCACCACGCGGGCATGCTGCCCACGTTCAAGGAGGTCGTCGAGGAGCTCTTCGTTCGGGGCCTCGTGAAGGCGGTCTTCGCGACGGAGACCCTCGCCCTCGGCATCAACATGCCGGCCAGGTCCGTCATCCTGGAGAAGCTCGTCAAGTGGAACGGCGAGCAGCACGCCGACATCACGCCCGGCGAGTACACCCAGCTCACCGGCCGGGCCGGCCGGCGCGGCATCGATGTCGAGGGCCACGCGGTCGTCCTGTGGCAGCGCGGCTTCAGCCCCGAGCACCTGGCGGGACTCGCGGGCACGCGCACGTACCCGCTGCGCTCCAGCTTCAAGCCGTCGTACAACATGGCGGTGAATCTGGTCGAGCAGTTCGGCCGGCACCGCTCGCGCGAGCTGCTCGAGACGTCCTTCGCGCAGTTCCAGGCCGACAAGTCGGTCGTCGGGATCTCCCGCCAGGTCCAGCGCAACGAGGAGGGACTGGACGGCTACAAGGCCTCCATGACCTGCCACTTGGGGGACTTCGAGGAGTACGCGCGGCTGCGCCGCGAGCTCAAGGACCGCGAGACGGACCTCGCCAAGCAGGGGGCGGCCCAGCGGCGCGCCGCGGCGGCCGCCGCCCTGGAGAAGCTCAAGCCGGGTGACGTCATCCACGTCCCCTCCGGCAAGTTCGCCGGCCTCGCGCTCGTACTCGACCCCGGCATCCCGGCCGGCCGGTCGAACGGACACCGTGGCTTCGAGCAGCACGACGGCCCGCGCCCGCTGGTCCTTACCGCCGAACGCCAGGTCAAGCGGCTCGCGTCGATCGACTTCCCGGTGCCGGTCGAGGCGCTGGAGCGGATGCGGATCCCCAAGTCGTTCAACGCGCGCTCGCCCCAGTCGCGGCGGGACCTCGCGTCCGCGCTGCGCACCAAGGCCGGCCACATCGTGCCCGACCGGCACCGCAGGAACCGCGCGGCGGCGGCCGACGACCGGGAGATCACGCGGCTGCGTGCCGAGCTGCGCGCCCACCCCTGTCACGGCTGCGACGAGCGCGAGGACCACGCCCGCTGGGCCGAGCGCTACTACCGCCTGCGGCGCGACACGCAGCAGCTGGAGCGACGCATCGAGGGCCGGACGAACACCATCGCCCGCACCTTCGACCGCATCGTGGCCCTGCTGACCGAGATGGACTATCTGCGCGGCGACGAGGTCACGCAGAACGGCAAGCGCCTCGCGCGCCTCTACGGCGAACTCGATCTGCTCGCCAGCGAGTGCCTGCGCGACGGAGTCTGGGAAGGGCTCAGCCCGGCCGAACTGGCCGCGTGCGTCTCGGCGTTGGTGTTCGAGGCCCGCGCCGCCGACGACGCGCTCGCACCCAAGCTGCCGTCCGGCAAGGCCAAGGCGGCGCTCGGCGAGATGGTCCGCATCTGGGGCCGGCTCGACGCCCTGGAGGAAGAGTTCAAGATCAGCCAGACCGAGGGAGTCGGCCAGCGCGAACCCGATCTGGGCTTCGCCTGGGCCGCGCACCAGTGGGCGTCCGGCAAGGGGCTCGACGAGGTCCTGCGCGAGGCGGACATGCCTGCCGGTGACTTCGTGCGCTGGTGCAAGCAGGTCATCGACGTGCTCGGCCAGATCTCGGCCGCGGCGCCGGCCGTCTCCGGCGCGGGGGGCGGGGACACGGTCGCCAAGAACGCCCGCAAGGCGGTGGACGCGTTGCGGCGCGGCGTGGTGGCGTACTCGTCCGTCGGGTAGGTTGCGGCCGCTTGTGACCGGTGGGCCTGTGTCCCCGCGCCCCTGACGGATGCGGGACGCAGGCCGCCGTACTGCGTTCCGCCGAACTCAAGGAACTCCACGGCCAGTTGCGGCCGCGATCGACCAGGTCCTGCGCTCGCCGAGGGTGAACTCTCCCCTCGTGCCGCTCTGCTCTTCGGCGTGACCGAAGGCGTCATTCTCGTGCACCGCTGCGATCCCGAACGCTCCGTACCGGTCGCCGCCCAGGTCCTCGCTGCGGCGACCGCGGACGCGGCCCCGCGCACCGCGGGCCTCTGACCTCACACCCGTCACGCGTCGAGGGCCCAACAGCCCCGCCGGGACGGGGATTTCGCACGGGCGGACATGATCACTCCATGTGTGCGAACCGCCGCTGAGCGTGTAAATGGAGTCGAGTGTATTCCTCCCGTCCGGCCATTTCAGGTGCTTGCGGAATATGACACAGCGGTGATTCCACAGGACTAAGCTCGCCCGCAGCGCACCGAGTTGGCACATATTCGTGCGTTTGTTCCCAATCTTGCAGATGGTTCCAGTTCATTCCCACGCGTACGTCAGCACGTCACCCCGTACCGCATATTTCCCCCGATCCGACCGTTCAGAGGGCATACATGGTGAGTGTTCAATCGCCTCCCGGTGGCCGAGAAATCCCCTACACACGCGTGCTGTTGCTGCCCGCCGTAGCCATGGCCGCGGCGACCGGAGCCGCCGTCGCGGTGGTGACGCAGCCCGCGCGGCTCGCCGTCGCCCTGTGCGGCGGCCTCGCCACGCTTCTGCTGATCCTGGTGGCCGCCGAGGCGGTACGCCGCGGCCGCACGATCAAGTGGGAGCGCGCCCAGTCCGCCCGGCACATCGAGCACCTGGAACGCAGCCTCGCCGCCCGTGACGGCGAGGCGCAGTGGATGGCCACGTATCTGCTGCCCGAGTCCCTGTACCGGCTGCGCTCCGGCGACACGGCCTCCGAAGCCGTCAAGGTCGTGGTCGAGGCCGACCCCGCGCACTCCCAACTTCCCGACGCACAGCGCAGGTTGATGGCCGAGGTGCTCAACGTCATCGACCGCGAGGAGAACATGCGCGACGCCGCGCAGCGCGCCTTCGTCTCCATCGCGCGCCGCGTCCAGTCCATCGTGCACAAGCAGAACGCCGAACTGCGCGAGATGGAGGAGGACCACGGCCGCAACCCCGAGGTCTTCGACGACCTCCTGCGTATCGACCACGGCACCGCGCTGATCGGCCGCCTCGCCGACTCCATCACCGTCCTCGGCGGCGCCCGCCCCGGCCGCCAGTGGCCGCGGCCCGTGCCGCTCTACAGCGTGCTGCGCGGCGCCATGTCGCGCATCCTCGAGTACCCCCGCATCGAGCTGCACTCGATCGCCAAGATCGCCATCCGCGGCATCTCCGTCGAGCCGCTCATCCACGCGCTGGCCGAACTCATGGACAACGCGACGCGTTACTCGCCGCCGCAGACCAAGGTGCACGTCACCGCGGTCGAGGTGCAGACCGGCATCGCCATCGAGATCGAGGACGGCGGCGTCAGCCTCAGCGAGGAGGCCCGCGGCCGAGCGGAGGAGATGCTCGCCCGCGCCAAGGCCGGTATCGACCTCAACGACCTCGGAGAGAACCCCCGCCTCGGCATGGCCGTCGTCGGCCGGCTCTCGCAGATGTACGACATGCAGATCGCGCTGCGCCAGTCCGCGTACGGCGGTGTCCGCGCCGTTCTCATCGTGCCGCGGATCATGGTGACGAGCGACCCCGCGCCCGGTCTCGCCCACGGCATCGGCGCCTCCGGTGTGCCGCGCGTCAACAACGACGGCGAGCCCATCGTGGAGGAGCCCCGTAAGAAGAAGCTGCGCCGCCCCACCACGGGCCCCCGCCCCTCCGCGCCGCTGGTGGCCGCCATGGAGGACGACGTCCCCGTCGTCACCGAGTGGCGCGCCAACGGACTGCCGCAGCGCCGCAGGAAGGTCGACACGAAGGTCATCGACCAGCAGATCATCGTGACGCCCAGGGCGCCCGAGAACGGCAGCGGGGCGGCTCCCCGCGCGGACCAGCCCCCGCAGTGGACGCCCATCCCGGTGCCGGCCTCCGAGGCCGAACCCGAGAAGCCGGACCAGCCCGAACCGGGCCTGTGGGTCGAGGCGTTCATGAACGGACTCAAGGGTGACGGGCAGGGTGACGCGTCGGGCGAGACCGGCGGGACCAATCAGCAGGTCGACGAGGGAGACCGCCAGTGATCCAGCAAAGGGCAAACTTCGACTGGATGCTCAAGGAGCTCGCCGACGGCGTGCCCCAGACCCGGCAGGTCGTGGTGCTCTCCGCGGACGGCCTGCGCATCGCCCGCTACGGCGGAGACCCCGACGCCGCCGACCGCATCGCCGCCGCCTGCGCCGGACTCCAGAGCCTCGCCACCGCCGTGGCCAGCGAGATCCCGGACAGCGACGGCCGGATGAGCATGGTCATCATCGAGGTCAGCGGAGGGTTCTTCTACCTCATGGCCGCGGGCAAGGGCGCGTACCTCGCGGTCCTCGCCGACGCCCACGTGGACGCCGGACTCATCAGCAACCGCATGCGCGACCTCGTCGTACGCATCGGTGCGCACCTCACCAGTCCGCCCCGGCGCAACGGGCAGACCGTATGACGCATCCCCCGCAACCCTCCCGGGCGGAGCCGCCGCAGCGCGAGCGCCGCGGGCCGGACGGCAAGGGCGCCAACCCCGAACGCCTGTACACCATCACGGGCGGCAGCGAGGGGGCCGAGCGCGCGCCGCTCGACCTGGTCACCCTGATCATCGCGCGCGCCGACCCCCCGCCCGCCGCGCCGCCGGAGCAGGCAGCCCTGTTACGGCTGTGCAAGTCACCCCTGTCCACGGCCGAGATCTCGGCGTACCTCAGTCTGCCGTTCAGCGTGGTCACCGTGCTGCTCGGCGAACTCCTCGCGGCTGAACTGGTTCAGGCGCGCGCCCCCGTCATCCGCGGCGCCGTCGCCGACCGTTCCCTCCTCGAAGCGGTGATGCATGGACTTCAAAAGCTCTGACACGCTCCGGGACGGACCCCGCATTCCGGGGCCCCGGAGCGAGGACCACCTGCCCGACACGGTCTCGGCCGCCGTGAAGGTCGTCATCGTCGGCGGATTCGGCGTGGGCAAGACCACGATGGTGGGATCCGTCAGCGAGATCAGGCCGCTCACCACCGAAGAGACCATGACCCAGGCGGGCATCGGAGTCGACGACAACTACGGCTCCGAGACGAAGACCGCCACCACGGTCGCCATGGACTTCGGACGCATCAGCATCACGGACGAGCTGGTGCTCTACCTCTTCGGCACCCCGGGCCAGGAGCGCTTCTGGTTCCTGTGGAACGGCCTGTTCGAGGGCGCGCTCGGCGCCGTCGTGCTCATCGACACCCGCCGCCTCGAAGTCAGCTTCGACGTGATCGGGCGCCTGGAGGAGCGCGGTGTGCCGTTCGTCATCGCCAACAACGCCTTCCCCGACGGCCCGCGCTACCCCGCCGACGAACTGCGCCAGGCCCTCGACCTCGACCCGGACGTCCCGATCCTCGAGTGCGACGCCCGGCGCCGTGCCTCCAGCCGGGACGTCCTGATGACGCTGATGCGCTATCTGCACGAACTGGCGCTCGCCCGCGTCTGACCCGGCCGGCGCCGGCCTCTCTGCTTCAACACAGTCTTTCCACACAGCCTTTCCACACCACCGGAGCGATCACCGTGACGACTCCCTCCCACTCACACGCCGGAACGGACGAGGCCGCGCTCAGTCCGCCGCCCGGCTGCCCGGCCCACGCCCTGGGCCCCGGCGGCCTGCGCCGGCTCTACGGCCCCGAGGCGGACGACGACATCGCGGCCGTGTACGAGAAGCTGCGCGCCGAACACGGCCCCGTCGCCCCCGTTCTGATCCACGAAGACGTGCCGATGTGGGCAGTTCTCGGGCACGGCGAGAACCTGCACATGGTCCGCTCGACCTCGCAGTTCAACCGCGACGCGCGCCACTGGAACGCGGTCCTCGACGGCAGCGTCACGCCCACCAACCCCCTCGCGCCCGTCTTCAGCTGGCAGCCCATCTGCAGCTTCGCCGAGGGCGCCGACCACCAGCGGCTGCGCGGGGCGGTCACCGGGGCGATCGGCACCATCGAGTCCCGTGGTCTGCGGCGCTTCATCAACCGGGCCTCGAACGAGCTGGTCAACAAGATCTGCGAGATCGGCGAGGCCGACGTCGTCAGCCAGTTCGCCGAGCATCTGCCGATGATGGTGATGTGCCGGATCTTCGGCATGCCCGAGGAGTACAACGAGCGGATGGTGCAGGCCGCCCGCGACATGATCAAGGGCACCGAGACCGCCATCGCCAGCAACGAATACATCATGGGCGTCCTCACCAGGCTCACCGCCCGTCGCCGTGCCAACCCCGAGGCCGACTTCACCAGTCACCTCATCGCCCAGCCCGCCGCACTCGACGACGACGAGGTCGCCCAGCACCTGCGCCTCGTCCTGATCGCCGCGTACGAGGCCACGGCCAACCTCATCGCGAACGTGCTGCGCGTGGTCCTCACCGACCCCCGCTTCCGCGCCCAGCTCAACGGCGGCCAGATGACCGTGCCCGAGGCGGTCGAGCAGTCCCTGTGGGACGAGCCGCCGTTCAGCGCCATGGTCGGCTACTTCGCCAAGGAGGACACCGAGCTCGGCGGCCGGCACATCCGGCGCGGCGACGGCCTGATCTTCGGCATCGCGCCGGGCAACGTCGACCCCGTCGTACGCCCCGACCTGTCCGCCAACATGCAGGGCAACCGTTCGCACCTCGCCTTCGGCGGCGGACCGCACGAGTGCCCCGGACAGGACATCGGCCGCGCCATTGCCGACATCGGCGTCGACGCGCTCCTGATGCGCCTGCCCGACGTCGAACTATCGGTGCACGAGCACGAGTTGCGCTGGCGCTCCTCGATCCTCTCGCGGCACTTGGTGGAGCTGCCGGTGAAGTTCGAGCCGCGCCCGCCGCAGGACGTCGTCGCCAAGCCCGGCCACCGCCCGGTCCCGGAGCAGCGCGACGAATGGCAGGTGTCGACGCACGCCCCGCCGGCCCCGCAGCCCGCCCCCGTTCCGGCCGCCGCCCCGGCGCCGGAGCAGCCGCCCGCCGCGTTCCCGGAGCCCGCCGCACCGCCGCAGGGCGCCTGGCGTCGCTTCCTGCGCTGGTGGCGCGGCTACTGACCGTGCCCGATCCAGGCGTTACGAGGGGTGCGCGGGCGCCGTCGCACTGCCGCCCGCCCACTCCTCGTACGCCGACCAGGCCTCCAGTACCCGCCCGCTGTCGAAGCGGTGCTCCCGGCCCGTCACCGGGTCCCTGAACTCCAGGGTCCGCGCGAGGAGCTGGAGCGGGCGGCGGAAGTCGTCGGGAGCCACCGCGTCGGCGACCACGGGGTAGACCGGGTCACCGAGGATCGGCAGGCCGAGCGCGTTCATATGGACCCGCAGCTGGTGGGTGCGGCCGGTGTGGGGGAGCAGCCGGTAGCGGCCGAGCCCGCCGCGCTCCTCGACGAGCTCGATCCGGCTCTGCGCGTTCGGCTCGCCGCCCGGCACCTCGCGCGCGGCGAGCACCCCGCGCTCCTTCTCGATCCGGCTGCGCACGGTCCTCGGCAGAGCGACTTCGGGGTCGTGGGCGGCCACCGCCTCGTACTCCTTGCGCACCAGCTTGGCGCCGAACAGCGTCTGGTACGCGCCGCGTTCCTCGGGCCGGACGACGAACAGGACGAGGCCGGCGGTGAGCCGGTCGAGCCGGTGCGCCGGCCCGAGCGCGGGAAGGTCCAGCTCCCGCCGCAGGCACGCCAGCGCGGTCTGCGTGACATGGCTGCCGCGCGGCGTCGTGGCCAGGAAGTGCGGCTTGTCGGCGACCACGATGTGCTCGTCCCGGTACACGATCCCGATCGGGAACGGCACGGGCACCTCGGGCGCGAGGTCGCGGTGGAACCACACCCAGGCGCCCGGGACATAGGGCGCGTCCGGCGTCACCGCGGCCCCGTCCGCGCCCACGATCCGCCCCTCGCGCAGCATCGCGTCGATCACCCCGGGCCCGGCCGCGAGCCGTTCCACGAGATGGTCGCGCACCGTGTTCCAGGCGCCGTCGAGCGGCAGCATGACCCGGAAGGCGTCGATGCCGTCGCGCTGCGGCAGCGGGGAGGGCGGAATGCGCCGCTTACGTCTCATCGCCGCCCAGCCTACGGGCGGCCGCCGGTCCCCTTGAACCACGGACGGAGGCCGGCCGCCGGGGGCAGGATGGGGCGCATGCCGATGACGATTTCGCAGGTCCTGGCCGCAGGCACGCTCGCCGGCGGCCCCCAGCCCACCATCGGGGCCGAGGGCGGCCTCCTCCTGCGGCCCTGGCGGGACGAGGACGTGCCGGCCGTGTACGCGGCGTTCCGTGACCCGGCGATCCAGCACTGGCACGTGCGGGTCGCGGAGTCCGAGGACGAGGCGCGCGGCTGGATAAAGGAGTGGCGGGACGGCTGGGACGGCGAGGAAAGGGTCGGCTGGGCGGTCGCCACGGACACCGACGAGGTGGTGGGCCGCATGGGGCTGCGCTCCGTCTCGCTGCACGAGGGGGTGGCCGAGGTCGCGTACTGGGTCCTGCCCTCGGCGCGGGGTGCCGGTATCGCCCCGCGAGCCGTCGCCGCGCTGTCCCGCTGGGCGCTGGACGAGGTCGGCTTCCACCGCCTCGAACTCCAGCACGCCGTCGGCAACATGGCGTCGTGCCGGGTGGCCCTCAAGTCGGGTTTCGCCCTGGAGGGCACGAAGCGCAGCGCGCTCCTGCACGCCGACGGCTGGCACGACTCCCACCTCCACGCGCGCGTGCAGGGTGACCGCCTTCCGGGGGCGTGACGCGACCGTACCGGGCCCGCCGAAGTCCCCTCTCTTGCGCGTCGACATCATTCGCGATACATCGTGTGTTGACGCCTTGTCTTCTATCGCGATATGTTCGGCTACGGATATTCGGGTACGAGGTGCAGCTTCCACGTGAGGGGCGCGAGGGGAGAGGTGAGGTCGGTGGCCACCAAGCGGCGCAAGCTGGGCAATCCGCTGGCCCTCGCGGTGATGGTGCTGCTCATGGAGAAGCCCATGCACCCGTACGAGATCGCGCAGACACTGCGCCGGCGTGGCAAGGACACCACGACGAAGATCAACTACGGCTCGCTCTACACGGTCGTCCAGAACCTGGAGAAGCACGGCTTCGTCGAGGTCGCGGACGTGCAGCGGCAGGGGAACCGGCCGGAGCGCACGCTCTACGGGATCACCGACGACGGCAGGGAGGAAGCGCTCGAGTGGCTCTCCGACCTGCTCGCCGTGCCCGCGCGCGAGTACCCGATCTTCGAGACGGCGCTGTCCCTCATGGGGGTCATACACCCCGACGAGGTGACGCGGCTGCTGGAGGAGCGGCTCGCCTCGCTGGAGGTCCAGGCGGCGAGCACGCGTGGCGGACTCATGAAGCTGTACGAGACGCTGCCACGGATCTTCCTCGTGGAGACCGAGTACCAGCTGCACATGGCCGAGGCGCAGGCCGAGTGGATCCGGGGCTTCCTGCGGGAGGTCGAGGAGGGCACGCTCGACGGCGTCGAACAGTGGCGGACGTTCCACGAGACCGGTGAAGTCCCGCCGGAATTCGCGGAGTTGGAGGACTCCCGCCCCGACGAGAAGAGAACCAAGAGGGAATCGGACCGAGAGAAATAAACAGACCCCGGCAGGACTGTTGCACCAGTCCCGCCAGGGTCTCGAACCCCGGACCGGCCCACCGTGCGGCGAGCCAGGCGATCGAGGTGCGGCACCCCCAGGATAGCCCGGCGCTCTTCACGTGGACCGGCCGTCATCCGCTCACACCCGCGAGCGGATCCACCGTCGTCCGCTCACACAGGAGAGCCGTCGTCATGAGCACCCGTGCGCCCGCAGTGCAGGCGCGTCAACTCGTCAAGACCTATCCCGGAGATGTCACCGCCCTCAGTGGCATGGACATCACCGTGGAACCCGGCACCGTCTTCGGCCTGCTCGGCCCGAACGGCGCAGGCAAGTCCACCACCGTCAAGATCCTCACCACCCTCGCCCGCCCCGACTCCGGGACCGCCACGGTCGCGGGCCACGACGTGCTGCGCCACCCCGACCGCGTGCGCCGCGCCATCGGCGTCGTCGCCCAGAAGTCCGGCGCCGACCCCGTCGCCACCGGCCGCGAGAACCTCCAGCTCCAGGGCCGGCTCTACGGCCTGCGCGGAGCGGACCTGAACCGGCGTGTCACCGAACTCCTCGACCGCTTCCTCCTCACCGACGCCGCCGGACGCCAGGTCAAGGGCTACTCGGGTGGCATGCAGCGCCGCCTCGACGTGGCGCTGGGCCTCGTCCACCGGCCCGAGGTGCTCTTCCTCGACGAGCCGACCACGGGCCTCGACCCGGAGGCCCGCACCGCGATGTGGGACGAGATCGCGCGCCTCGCCGGCGACGAGGGGCTGTCCATCCTGCTCACCACGCACTACCTCGAGGAGGCCGACCGGCTCGCCGAACGCGTCGCCGTCGTCGACCGCGGACATGTCGTCGTCGAGGGCACCCCCGACGGCCTCAAGGGTGAACTGCGCGGGGACGCTGTCCACTTGGAGCTGCGCGCCGCCGTCCAGGACGCCGGACGCACGCTCCTGGAGGGCGCGCTCGCCGCACTGCCCGGGGTGCGCGAGACCCAGTTCGACGGCCGGCGCGTCAGTGTCCGCGCCGATGACGGGGCCGCCGCCGTACCCGCCCTGCTCGCCGCGCTGGAGCGGGCGGGCGTAGCGGTCGCCGCCGCCACCGTCGCCCGTCCCTCGCTCGACGACGTCTATCTCCGCTACGCCGGCCGCCGCTACTCCGAGGCGCAGGCCGCCACCGGAGACGCGTCCGACGCCCTCGCTCCCGCCGGAGGTGCCCGATGAGTACCGCGATCCCGCAGACCTGGTACATGACGCAGCGTCAGCTCATGGTGTTCCTGCGCCAGCCCGCGTATCTCCTGATCACCCTGATCCAGCCGGTGGTGTGGCTGTTCCTGTTCGGCAACCTGTTCAAGAAGGTCGTCGAGCTCGGCGGATTCGGCACCACGACCTATCTCGACTACCTCATCCCCGGCGTCGTCGTGATGAGCGCGCTCAGCTCCAACATGTGGGCGGGCATGGCGACGCTCGACGAGATCCAGCGGGGCACGCTCAACCGGTTCCTCACCACACCGGTGAGCCGCGGGGCGCTGATGAACGGCAATGTGGTGAGCAACGGTCTGGTCACCGCGCTCCAGTCCGTCGTCATCGTGCTGCTCGGCCTCCTCGGCGGGGCCGAACTGCCGGGCGGGGCGGGCGGAGTGCTGATCCTCGTCGTTGCCGCGGTGCTCCTCGGCACGGTGTTCGGGGCGCTGTCGAACGCGCTGGGCATGCTGGTCAGGGAGCGGGAGTCGATCATCGGGATCAACACGTTCCTGCTGCTCCCGCTGACCTTCCTGTCCTCGGCGTTCATGGCCCCGTCCCAGATGCCGTCGTGGATGCGGCACATCGCCGACTTCAACCCGCTCAACTGGGCCATGGTCGCGGGCCGTTCGGCGATGTCCGACGACCCTGACTGGGGTGACGTGCTGACCCGCGGCGGGGCGCTCCTCGTGCTGGCCGTCGCCGCGGTGTGGCTGTCGACCCGCACTTTCCGCTCGTACCAGCGATCGGTCTGAGCGCCACGCCGCAGTGGAGCGGGAGATGGCGCTACGCCGTCTCCTGCTCCGCCTCCACCTGCGCGTTCCACTCCCGCTTCGAGGCCTGCCAGCCGTCCTCGTTGTGACCGAGGCGCCAGTAGCCGGAGATCGAGAGGTCCTCGCGCGGGATCGCGCGCTCGGTGCGCAGATGGCGGCGCAGCTCCTTCACGAAGCCCGCCTCGCCGTGCACGAAGGCGTGCACCCGGCCGGCCGGGAACGCGAGCCCGCGTACGGCCTCCACCAGGGCCTCGCCCACCGGCCGTTCGCCGCGGTGCAGCCAGACGACCTGCGCGGCGGAGTCGATCTTCTGCTCCTCGGTGGCGTCGGAGACCTCCACGAAGGCGTGGGCCACGGCGTCCCCGGGCAGCGCCTCCAGGGCGGCGGCGATCGCGGGCAGGGCGCTCTCGTCACCGGCGAGCAGGTGCCAGTCGGCCGTGGTGTCCGGTGTGTAGGCGCCGCCGGGACCGGCCAGGTGCACGCTCGCGCCGGGCTGTACGTCGCGTGCCCAGGGACCGGCGATGCCCTCGTCGCCGTGCACCACGAAGTCGAGCGTCAGCTCGCGCGCCACCGGGTCCCAGGCGCGCACGGTGTACGTACGCGTCACGGGCCACTGGTCGCGCGGCAGCTCCTCGCGGATCCGGCCGAGGTCGAACGGCTCGGGATAGGTGACCCCGTCGAGCGGGAACTGCAGCTTCACGTAGTGGTCGGTGCAGCCGCCCGCGGCGAAGGCGGCGAGGCCGTCCCCGCCGAGGACCACGCGCTGCATGTGCGGGGTGAGCCGCTCGGTGCGCAGGACCTCGCCCCGGTGTGCCGTCGGCTTCCTGCGTTCCGGACGTTCCGCCATGGCGGCCTCCCCTGAAGATCACTGGCTACTTAGGTTTACCTAAGTTAGCACTCAGCGCTCCAGGGTGGTGAGCAGCCGCTGCAAAGATCCGCCCAAGCCCCAGCGCTCCGCGAGCTTGTCGAGGGCCTCGGGATCGCGCGCCTGGCGCGGCAGCGCCGTGTCCACGTCCGGCAGGGGCACGTCCGCCGCGACCCGCACGACCGTCGGCGCCACCGCGATGTACGGCCGCGACTCGTCCAGGCGCTTGCGCTGCGCGGGCGTCAGCTTCGACTTCGGGTCGTCGACGGCGGCCATGATCCCGGCCAGGTCCCCGAACTGCGCGAGCAGCTTCGCGGCCGTCTTCTCGCCGATGCCGGGCACGCCCGGCAGGCCGTCGCTCGGGTCGCCGCGCAGGAGGGCCAGATCCACGTAACCGGAGCCGTCGACACCGTACTTCTCGCGCAGCAGCTCCTCGTCGGTGATCTGGAGGGTGCCGACGCCCTTGAGGGGGTACAGGACGCGGCGCTCGCGCGCGTCGTCGACGAGCTGGTAGAGGTCGCGGTCACCGGTGACGATGTCGACCGGACCGGTGGCCCGCCCGGTGAACGTGCCGATGACGTCGTCCGCCTCGTATCCCTCGACGCCGACGCGCGCGATGCCCACCGCGTCGAGCACGTCCTCGATGATCGGGACCTGGGGGGCGAGGGTGTCGGGGATCTCCTCCGTGTAGGAACCGTCCCGCGCGGTCTCCGTCCCCTGCGCGACACGATGCGCCTTGTACGAGGGGATCAGGTCGACCCGCCACTGGGGGCGCCAGTCCGCGTCCATGCAGGCCACGAGGGAGTCGGGGTGGTGGTCGTGCACGAGCCGGGTGATGAATTCGAGCAGGCCGCGCACCGCGTTGACCGGCGTCCCGTCCGGGGCCTTCACGGAGTCGGGGACCCCGAAGTAGGCCCGGAAGTACAGGGACGCGGTGTCGAGCAGCATCAGGCGATCGGTTCGCTGGGTCACGTCGCACATCCTGCCGCACGGCACCGACAGTCACGGCCGCTCGCGGCTGTGGCGGACCGGCACGGACAGATGGGGCGGACCCAGTTCCGGAAGTGAACGCGATGTGAACTGGAACACTCTTGCGTTTGATCTGCATAAGCCAGGGCAGGCGCGCCCCCGGAGCGAACCCGGTCCCTCATTCAACTAATGAATGCGTTTCCGGTCCGCGAGCGGACCTCGCATCGCTCCACGGCCCGCCGGCGGGGGAGGCGGGCCGTGATCGTTCTACCCGAGAGGTGTATGTGTCCACGCTGCAAGCCGAAGACCTGTACAAGGTGTTCGGCAGACGACCCGATGAAGCGGTGGAGAAACTCCGCCACGGAGCAGACCGTGAGGAACTGCGCGCAGGCGGCACCACCGCTGCCGTGATCGACGCTTCCTTCACCGTCGAGCCGGGCCAGATCTTCGTCGTGATGGGTCTGTCGGGCTCCGGCAAGTCCACGCTTCTGCGCATGCTGAACGGACTGCTCGAGCCCACAGCAGGGCATGTCCGCTTCGACGGCCAGGATCTGACCGCGCTCAGCCCCCGCGAGCTGCGCGCCGTGCGCTCCAAGAAGATCAGCATGGTCTTCCAGCACTTCGCGCTCTTCCCGCACCGCAGTGTGCTCGAGAACGCCGCGTACGGTCTCGAGGTCCAGGGCATCGCGCGCAAGGAGCGCGAGGAGCGCGCCGTCGAGGCGCTGCGCCTGGCCGGTCTCGCCGGCTGGGAGAAGTCCTGGCCCGACGAGCTCTCCGGCGGCATGCAGCAGCGCGTGGGCCTGGCCCGCGCGCTCGCCACCGACGCGGACCTGCTCCTCATGGACGAGTCGTTCAGCGCGCTCGACCCGCTGATCCGCCGCGACATGCAGGACCAGCTCCTGGAGCTCCAGAAGACCCTGAAGAAGACCATCGTCTTCATCACCCACGACCTGAACGAGGCCATGCGCCTGGGCGACCGCATCGCCGTCATGCGCGACGGCCGCATCGTCCAGATCGGCAGCGCCGAGGACATCCTCGTCACGCCGGCCAACGACTACGTCGCCTCGTTCATCCAGGACGTGGACCGCTCCCGCGTGCTGACCGCGGGCGCGATCATGACCTCCCCCGACCAGGGGTACGACGCGTCCGACGCCCCGGCGACGGTCACCGAGGACACCCCGGTCATCGAGCTGTTCACGCCGTGCTCCACGGGCGGCGTCGCCGTCGCCGTGACCGACAAGAGCGGCAAGCTCACAGGCGTCGTGACGCGGGAACGGCTCCTCGCCGTGCTCGGTGAGCCGATGAAGCCCGGCGCGCAGACCTCCATGACGAAGAAGGACGCCGTCCCGACGCCGCGTGGCGAGGGCGACGAGCCGGTGAAGAAGGTGAGCACCGGTGCCTAGGATTCCCTTCGGTGACTGGGTCAACGACGTCGTCGAGTGGCTGCTGAGCAACGCGGCCTGGCTCTTCGACTTCTTCAAGAACGTCTTCAACGGTGCCTACGACGGCATCAACTGGGTCCTCCAGGCCCCGCAGCCGCTGATCCTCGCGGGCATCTTCGCGGTGATCGCCTTCTGGCTGCGCGGCACGGTGGCCGGTGTCCTGACCTTCGTGGGATTCGCCTTCATCGACTCCCTCGAACTGTGGGACCACGCGATGATGACGCTGTCGCTCGTCCTCGTGGCGACGATCATCGCGCTGGTCATCTCGGTGCCGGTCGGCATCTGGGCGGCACGCTCCAACCGGGTCAGCGCGGTCGTGCGCCCGGTCCTGGACTTCATGCAGACGCTGCCCGCGATGATCTACCTCATCCCGGCCATCCTGTTCTTCGGCTCGGGCGCCCCCGCGGGCATCGTCGCGACCCTGATCTTCGCGCTGGCCCCCGGCGTCCGTATGACGGAGCTGGGCATCCGGCAGGTCGACAAGGAACTCGTCGAGGCCGCCGACGCCTTCGGTGACACCCCGCGCAACACGCTGTTCCGCGTCCAGCTGCCGCTCGCGCTCCCGTCGATCATGGCCGGTGTCAACCAGGTCATCATGCTGGGCCTGTCCATGGCCGCCATCGCGGGCATGGTCGGCTCCGAGGGCCTCGGCGCCGACGTGAACGAGGCGATCGGCCAGCTGAACGTCGGCCTCGGCTCCGAGTCCGGCGTCGCCATCGTGATCCTCGCGATCTACCTCGACCGCATGACCAGCGCGCTCGGCACCCAGGCGTCCCCGATGGGCCGCCGCGCGCTCGCCAAGGTGCGCGCCGCGCACGGCCTCACGGTCTGGAACTACCGCCCGCGCCCCGAGGTCGCGGTCGTCGGTGTCGTCATCCTCGCGCTCGTCGCGGGCGGCATGGGCATCTTCGGCGGCTCGAAGAGCGAGAACCCCGTGGCGGACGCGTCCGACGTCGGCCAGGGCAAGAAGATCTCCATCGGCTACATCCCGTGGGACGAGGGCGTCGCCTCCACCTTCCTGTGGAAGGAGATCCTGGAGCAGCGCGGCTTCGACGTGCAGGCCAAGCAGCTCGACGCGGGTCCGCTCTACACGTCGCTGGCCTCCGGCCAGATCGACTTCGAGACGGACTCCTGGCTGCCGACCACGCACGCGCAGTACTGGAAGAAGTACGGCAAGCAGCTCGACGACCTCGGCGCCTGGTACGGCCAGACGTCCCTGGAGCTCTCGGTGCCCGCCTACATGAAGGGCATCGACTCGCTCGAGGACCTCAAGGGCAAGAGCGCCACCTTCGATGGCAAGATCACCGGCATCGAGTCCAGCGCCGGAATGATGGGGCTCCTCAAGGACAAGGTCCTCAAGGAGTACGGCCTCGACAAGGAGTACAAGGTCGTCGACAGCTCCACGCCGGCGATGCTGGCGCAGCTGAAGCGCGCGTACGCCAAGAAGCAGCCGATCGTCACGACGCTCTGGTCCCCGCACTGGGCGTACAGCGACTACAAGCTGAAGAAGCTCAAGGACCCGAAGGGCGCCTGGGGCAAGGGCGACGGCGTGCACACGCTGTCCCGCAAGGGCTTCGCCGACGACAACCCCGTGGTCGGCAAGTGGCTCAAGAACTTCAAGATGACCGAGAAGCAGCTCACGAGTCTTGAGGCCGAGATCAACAAGGCCGGCAAGGGCAAGCAGCAGGACGCCGTCAGGACCTGGCTGAAGTCCAACCCCGGCGTCGTCGACAAGCTGGCCCCGGTCAAGAAGTCGTCGACGGCCGGCGGCAAGGGCGAGGCCGCCCGTCCGGTGAACGTCGCCTGGTTCCCCTGGGACGAGGACGTCGCGGTCACCTACCTGTGGAAGCGGGTCCTCGGCGACCGCGGCTACAAGCTCAACCTGAAGCAGATGGACGTCGGCCCGGTCTACACGGGCCTCGGCTCCGGCGACCTCGACGTCAACTTCGACGCCTGGCTGCCCTATGCCCAGAAGAACTACTGGGACAAGCACAAGGACAACCTGGTCGACCTGGGCTCCTGGTACAGCCCGACGTCGCTCGAGGTCGCCGTGCCGTCCTACGTGAAGGGCGTCAAGTCCCTCGAGGACCTCAAGGGCAAGGGCTCGACCTTCGACGGCAAGATCATCGGAATCGAGCCGGGCACCGGCGAGATGAACCTGCTGAAGAAGAACGTCCTGCCGGGCTACGGCCTGGACAAGGAGTACAAGGTCGTCGACGGCTCCACGCCCGCGATGCTCGCCGAGCTGAAGCGCGCGTACGCCAAGAAGCAGCCGATCGCCGTCGTGCTCTGGTCGCCGCACTGGGCGTACAGCGAGTACAAGCTCAACAAGCTGACCGACTCCAAGAAGCTCTTCGGTGAGGGCAACACGATCCGCACCATCGCCAACAAGAGCTTCCCCTCGAAGTACCCGCAGCTCACGAAGTGGTTCAAGAACTTCAAGATGAGCGAGAGCGAGCTGGGCAGCCTCGAGGCGGAGATCAAGAAGCGCGGTCAGGGCCATGAGGAAGAGGCCGTGGACGCGTGGCTGAAGACGCACAAGGGCATCGCGGACCGGATGGCTCCGCAGTAGGTCCCGAGTACGTTCCGAAGTAGTTCGACGCGCGTGGGCGGCCGGTGTTCAGCACCGGCCGCCCCCGCGCGTTCCGCCGCTCACCGGAACCCGTGCGGCGCACCTGCGGAGGGGGCCAG